>DAIENX010000088.1:0-6080 GCA_027340875.1 Elusimicrobiota bacterium | reverse complement strand
CGACGGCCAGCGCCTCCTGGTCGCGCGAGATCGCGCGGTTCAGGGTGATCTGGCTCAGGTTGACGAGGTAGTAGCCGACTATGCCCAGCGGGACCAGCGAAACGATGAGGAATATCAGCAGCAGTTTGTAGAACAGCCGGCCTCGTTTCTTGGGTGCTTCGGTCATAAATCGGACATAGCCTTCAGCGCGAAGATACTATATTATCCCAAAGGCCTGTTACGGAATTGTTTCAGCAGGGACAAATCCGCGTAAAAAGGGCCGGGGCCCCCTTTCGGGAGCCCCGGCAACCCCGCTACTTCGCGCAGCCGGCGGCCGGCTGGCCGGGCGGCGGCACCTTCTCGTAGCCGGGGACCTTGATCAGCTCTCCGAGGCCGACCATGAACTGCCTGCCGCCCGCTATGAAGGACGGCGAGGTGGTTATGCCGAGCTCTGACGTGGCGGCGAAATCCGCCGCCAGCAGCTCCTTGGCCTCGTCGAAGCCCTTCTCTATCTTGTCCGCGTCGAGGCCGGCGGCCTTGGCGGCCTTCTGCCAGTCGGCGGCATGGACGTCCTTGTTCCTCTCGGCGAGGTACGCCTTGAACTTGTCGGGGAACTTGGCGGCTATATAGGCCTGCCTGGCGTCCTCCTCCCACTCGGCCTGGCCGTGCAGGCTGGAGAACTGCCAGACGCCCTTGTCGTCCTTCTTGGCGTCGCCGATGAAATGGACCTCCCAGTTCAGGCCCTCCGGCAGGAGCTTGTTCTTCTCCGCGTCGAGCAGCGAGTTCTCGGCCAGCACGCCGAACGGGCACTGGCTCATCACGAAGACCTCGAGCGTGTTCTTCTTCTCGGCGCGGCCGGCGTAAAGGCCGCTGCGCTGCCGGTCCTCGTAGACCAGGTAGCCGCCCTGCGCCTTGAACAGGCCGGCGGCGACCTCGTTGGCCAGGCGCTTCTTCGCCTCCGGAGTGGCCGCGACCACGTAGGCCGGCACGAAGCCGAGGTCGGGGAAGCGGGTCTCGCGCTCCTTGGAGCCGTAGTCCAGCTCCTGCGCCCTGATGCCCTCGAAATACCTGTCGAACACGGCGACCAGCTGATTATTGGTCTCCATACCGCTGGAAAGCACCACCCAGAAGCCCGGCGTCACCGGTTTGGGCTTGGGAACGTAGCCGGAGGGCGGCCTGACGCGCTTGGCGGCCGGCAGGGCCGCGTTGACGGCCTCGTAGAGCGGCATCAGGCGCTGGTAGCCCTCGTAGCGTTTGCCGTCGAGGAAGAGCGCGGTGGACTCGGCGCCGGCCTTCGACGACATGGCGTAGGCCTTCTCCAGGTCGGCCTTGCCCTCGGAAGCGGCCTTCTTGTCGAGCTCGTCGGGATTGATGCCGGCGAACAGGGCGGCGTCCATCCAGCCGTCGGCGGACGGGGACAGCGAACGCGCGTTCAGGTAGGCGAGCATCCGGGACTGGTAGGCGGCCGCCAGCACGGCCAGGCGGGTGGCCTCGGCCAGCTCGGCGTCGCCGCGGCGCGACGAGAAAGATCCGTCATTCCCCTTCTGCACCAGGGGATAGACCTTCAGGTCCGAGGCCGGCAGGTTCCGCCTGACGGTGTCGGCCAGGAAGAACCACTGCCAGCCCTGGCCGTCCATGGCCTCCAGGTAGAGCGTCATGCGGCCGCCGGAAACGGCGGCCTTCTGCTGGGCCAGCGCCGGGACGGTCAAAAGCAGCGAAGCGAGGAGCAGCGCGTATCTTTTCATTTACCGCGCCCTCCTGGTGAGCAGCTGGCGGATGCGTATCGAGAGTTCCTGGATGTCGAACGGCTTCGTGATGTATTCGTCGGCGCCCAGGCTCAGGCCCTGCGTCTTCTCCTCGGCGGAGAGGAAGCGGCCGGTCATCATGATCAGGATGAAGTCCTTGGAGAACTTGCGCAGCTCCTGGCAGATCTGGAAGCCGGAGGAGTCCGGCAGCTGGATGTCCATGATGACCACTTCCGGCTTGTTCTTCTTGGCGGAGGCTATGCCGCTCTTGGCGTTGCCGGCCTCCAGGGTCGAGAAGCCCTCTAGGTCGAGCACCTCGGCCAGGCTCTCGCGCAGGTGCGCGTCGTCGTCGATGATAAGGATCTTCTGTGACATGGTGAACCCTCCGTTATTTCCCCTGCTTGGCGCCTGGCACCAGCTTGTAGCCGACGCAGGGCACGGTGTGCACGTAGCGGGACGCCTTGCCCATCTTGGAGCGCAGCCGCCTCACGTGGACGTCCACCGTGCGCGGCGAGCCGAAATAATTGTAACCCCAGACGCGCTCTATCAGGTACGGCCTGGAGAGCACGCGGTTAGGGGAGCTAAGGAAGACGTAGAGCAGGTCGAACTCTTTGGCCGTCACCGTGATCTCCTTGCTGGCGATGCGCACGGTGTAGCTGGACATGTTCAGCTCGATCTCGTTCATCTTCAGCACTTCGTCGGCCTGCACGCTGACCGTGCGGCGCACCACGGCGCGGATGCGGGCCACGCTCTCGTGCAGGTCCTGGCTGAAGCCCAGCACCTCGTCGGCCCCGAGCTGGAAGAACGCCAGCTTGTAGGAGATCTTCGGGGCCTCGCGGCCGGACGGGCCGTGCGGCAGCAGCGCCTCGGCGCTCATGCCGGAAGGCATATGGTCCAGCAGCGTGTCCGGGGACTCCAGCACGGCTATGACCGGGATGTTCTTGTTCTTGGCCCTCAGGTTCTTCAGGAAGGTCAGCCCCTCCTCGTCGGCGAGGTTCTGCCCCACCATGACCATGTCGAAGGACTTCTCGGCCAGCATGCCCATCACCTCCCGGGCGCGGTGGGCGGTGGCCACCGAATAGCCCTGGCGGGACAGCATCTCGAGCATCAGCGACGCCCGGGACAGGTCCTTTGAGACGAATATAATATTTATTTTCACAGGTGTTCTCCGGAGCTGCGGCGGGACTTCAGTCCTGGTGTATCTCTTCTATGTCGAAGGAGATGCCCCTCAATCCCAGCACGCCGGTCGTCACGTTATAGACGAAGGCCGCGAACACCAGCACCGCGGTGGCGATCACCACGTACAGCAGCGCGTAGAGACCGACGCTGAGTATCCTCTGCCCGAAGCTCATCAGGCCGAGCTGGGGGTTGGGCACGACGAAGAAGGTTATCACGCCGCCCAGCAGGGCAAGCACGAATACCACGAGCGGCACGGACGAGCCCACCAGGGAACCCACGCTTATATTGCGCACTTCAAGTTTCATGTTCTCCTCCAGAAATGAACGGCGACGGCGCGCCGCGGCGCGCTCGCCTATATAATACATAATTATTAGTTGGACGCAACAAGCCCGGCAGGACCTGCCGCAATAAGATCCCCGCTCCTATTTAAACGACACTATAGCGGGTGGCGAGGGGATGCCTTCGCAGGGGCCTCGCGAGGCCCGAGCTTGCGCAGCGCGAGGGCCGAGTGACAGAGCGGGGCCACGGTGTGGCCCCGCGTACCCGGAGAAGGCATCCCCTCGCCGGGGCCCGCGCAACTTACAGGCTTATATTGGCTTTCGGGTAGAAGAGTATCAGCGTGCGGTTGGTCTCGGCGGTAGCGCCCACGTGCAGCACCTTCACGTTCAGGTTCTGCCCCTTGAAGACGGCCTCCCCCTCCACGGTCTGGTCCGGCATCTCGAAAGCCTGCCCCACCAGCCGCAGCAGCGTCTGTTGCTGGCTGTCCACCACGTCCAGCAGGTGGATGTTCTTGGCGTCCATCCCCTGGGCCAGCTCGAAATTCGCGTACAGGATGCTGTTGTTCTCGTCCACCACTATGACGTAGTTGGTGCCAGGGACTATGATGTTCAGCAGGGAGCGCCACCAGCGCTGCTCCGCTTCCTTGTAGGTCTTGTCCCGGTTGGAGATGCCCTCTATCTCCACCTTCATCTTCCCCATCAGTCTGGTGATGGCCCCGGCCAGATCACCGACCTCGTCCGGGCGCGGCGGGAAGCGCAGGTCGAAATTCTTCAGCGAGACGCTCTCTATGCTCTCGCGCAGCGCGTACATGGGCGAGATCACGTAGTGATGGAAGAAGAAATACAGAGGCAGCCCCAGCAGGAACAGCACTCCGACCGCGCCGAACACGTACTTGCGCATCGCGGAGCCTATCAGCACCTCGGCGCCGGCCCGTGAGACCATCAGGTCCATGATGCCGATGATGTCGCCACGCACCGAGAACGGTATCGCTATCTCGTAGAACGGCTCGTCCTTGACCTGGCGCACCTTCGGGTTCTTGGAAAGGTAGGCCTGCGAGATAGCGTCGGTGGCGGGCGGCACCTGCTTCTGCAGCTCGTCCCACGCGATGCCGATGAAACGGGCCTCTTTGTGCCAGCGCACCTTGCCCTGGCGGCTCAGGTAGAGCATCGAGGTGATGCGTTCGTCCTTGGACAGCTCCGTCATGATGTCGTACTCTTCGAACGAGATCGCGTTGGGGCTGTTCAGCAGGCCGGTGCGCATCGTAGGCGCGTACGTCTTGATCTTGTCTATCACGTCCTGCTTGAGCTTTTCGTCGAAGGTCCACTTGAACAGGTTGTAATAGAACACGCCGCCGAGGAACATCACGTAGATGCCTATCCCGACGAACCACATCAGCCACTTCATCGTCAGCCGCATATGTCAGTCCTTGCCGAAATCTGGCGGGCGTATCAGCCCCGCATCATTAGTCTACCAAAAGGGTGTTAAAGGATTGTTGCTTAAATATTAATTCTGCCAAAAAAAGGCGCGCCCGCAAAGCGCGCCCCCGTTTAAGATGCAGTACTCCATTTTAATACCCCGCGTAAGACGGCTGGGGCCAGGGGTCAGAAGGCCGTCACGGAGGGAGGAGCTTGCATAGCGCGACGACTGAGTGACGAGCGGCGCGCACGGTGTGCGCGACCGCGTGCCTGAGGACCCCTGGCCCCAGTCGTCCGTAGCTACTGTCCGCCTGCCAGTATCTGCTCTATGCGCTTGAGTCCCGCCGCCGTGTCCGCGTTGCCCGGGTCCAGCTGCTTGGCTATCGTCCACTCGTCGCGGGCCTTCTCGTAATTCGAGTTCTGGAAGTACTTCAGCCCCTCCAGGTAATGCTGCTGGGCCGCCAGGCGGTTCTCCTCGCTGACCCCGGCGGGCTTCTTGACGGTCTCCTCGACCGTCGTCATGCCCTTACGCTTGGCCTCGGCCTCCGCCTTCAGGCGTTCCTCCTCCTCCTTGGCCTTGCGCTCCTCTTCCTCGCGGGCGCGGCGGGCGTTTTCCTCGGCGCGGCGCTTCTTCTCGTCCGCCTCCAGCTTCATCTGCTGGTTCGCCCTGGCGATCAGCTTGTTCAGGTAGGACATGTTGGCGGTGTAGGGCTTGGCCTTGTCCCATTCGCCTATAGCGTCGGTGTACTTCCGGGCCCCGTAGAACTTCTTGCCGGAGGCGATATAACCGTTCTCTATCTCCTGCTTCACCTCGCCCAGCAGCTTGGCGGACTTGGTGTCGCCCGGCTGGACCTCCAGCGCCTTCTTCAGGCCGTCGTAGGCGGAAAGCAGCTTGCCCTGGGCGTAGAACTCGAGCGCCTCTTTCAGACGGTCGTTCGCCTTCTGCTGGCGCAGCTCGTCCTCTACCCGCGTGACCCACTCTATCGTCAGCGAGTCCTTGGGCTTTATCAGCAGCGCGCTGTAGAAGTTGTCCAGCGCGCCCTTCAGGTCGCGCACCTTATAGGCGTCGGTGCCCTCCTGGAAATAGTATTCCTTAAGATCGTCCTTCATCCTGGAGAGCCAGTACTTCGCCTTGATATTGTTGGGCGAAAGCTTGACGACCTCCTGCATCTTGGCGTGGGCCTCTACGATGCGGCCCTCCGTATAGTAGGACAGCGCGGTCTTGAAGCGGTCCTCTATCATGATCTTCTCGCTCATGCCGGGCCTGGCGCTGCCGCGCAGCTGGTTGGAGGCCTCCAGCAGCATCTGCGCGTCCTGGTAGTTCGGGTCTATCGAGAGGATCTTGGCGGCCAGGTCCTTGGCCTCCTCGTAGTTGCCGTGCCGGTAGTAGTCGAAGGCGTTCTCGTAGATGCTGTCGAGCATCGCGCCCTGGATCTTCTGCTTCTCCAGCTTCACCGTCTCCAGGAACTTGCGCTTTTCGTCC
>DAIENX010000024.1:0-48796 GCA_027340875.1 Elusimicrobiota bacterium | reverse complement strand
CAAGAAGAACGTGATAAACCCGGACGAGGTGCTCGAGCGCTACGGCGCCGACCCGTTCCGCCTCTACGAGATGTTCATGGGCCCGCTGGAGGACACCAAGCCGTGGAACATACGCGGCATAGAGGGCGTCAACCGCTTCCTGAAGCGCGCCTACGCCTGGGGTCTGGAGCGCCACTCCGCGCTGACCGACCACGAAGTCTCCGGCCAGGACCTGATACTGCGCCACCAGACGATAGAAAAAGTCGGCGCGGACATAGAGGCGCTCAAGTTCAACACCGCCATCTCCGCGCTGATGATCTACCTGAACCGGCTGACAGAGCAGAAGGAGACCGCGCGCGCGGACTTCGAGACTTTCCTCGCCCTGCTGCACCCTTTCGCGCCGCACATCACCGACGAGCTCTGGGAGGTTTCCGGCGGACAGGGCACGCTTATGAAGCAAGCGTGGCCCGCGGCCGACAAGGCCGTCATCGCGTCGCGCGAACTGGAGATACCCGTGCAGGTCAACGGCAAGATCAAGGAAAAGCTGCACGTCAAGGAAACGACGACTCAGGACGAGATAAAGCGCCTGGCCCTCGAGGCCGCGGCGCCCCACACGGCCGGCAAGACCATCGTGAAGACGATAGTGGTGCCCGGCCGGCTGGTCAGCATAGTCATAAAGTAGGGGAACCGGGGGTTAAAGTATGAAGAAACTGCTGTTACTTGCTTCTCTGGCGGGGCTCGCCGCCTGCGCCTCGTCGCCTGACATCATCTACCGGCCGGCCGAGCAGAAGCTGCCGGAGCATATCAAGCAGATAGCCGTGCGTCCCTTCGCCAACAAGACGCAGCAGTTCGGCCTCGAGGAGAAGATCACGCTCAAGGTCATAGACGAGTTCCTGAAGAACGGGGAATACTCCATCGCCCCCGAGAGCTCGGCGCAGGGCGTGATAGTGGGCGAGATAACCCACTACATCCTCACCCCGATACAGTACGACGTGAACCTCGTGCCTACCGTCTACAAGCTCAACGTGATAGCCTCGGTGCGGCTGCTGGACAAGGAGTACAACCGCTACCTGTGGGAGGAACCGGCGCTGCAGGTGACCAAGATGTACTCCGCCGCCAACCTGCCCGGCGGCCTGACCGAGGAGCAGGCCCGCGAGGCGCTCTGGGAGATACTCGCCAAGGACATCGTGCTGCGCACCGTGCAGGGCTTCGGCTCCGTCTCCAGCACCTCGCAGAAGAGGGTCCCCAACGCCGGAGAGGCGGCGCAGCAGCCGGCCATACCCTGATGCAGACGCTCACCCCCAGGGCCCTGGCCGAGGAATGGGCCGCCGGCAAGACCCGGCCGGTCTACTACCTCTGCGGCGAGGAGGCGGCGATGAAGGAGGCCGCCCTCCGCCGGCTGCAGGAAGCGTTCAAGCCGGAATCCTTCAATTTCTCGGTACGGGACGCGGAGACGTCCGACGTGGCCCAGGCCCTCGACGAGGCGCGCACCGCCCCGATGTTGGCAGAGACACGCTTCGTGGCCATAAAGCGCGCGGAAAAGCTCAGAAAAGACCCTCTTGGCCAGGTGCTGTCCTACCTGGAGGACCCCTGCCCGAGCGCGACCCTGCTGCTGCTGGCGGACTGGCCCCGCGAGAAGCAGGACCCTATCCCGGCGGCGCTGGGCAAAGACTGCGCCCTGGTGGACTTCTCGCCCCTCACCCCGGCCCAGGCGGCCGAAAGGCTCAACTCGGCCCTGCTGGCCAGAAGCATCAAGACCGACCGCGACGCGCTGGACCTGATGGTGGAACTGGTGGGAACCGACTCCGTCACCCTTGACGGCGAGGCCGAGAAGGCCGCCCTCTACATGCACGGCCAGGACAGGATATTCGGACCCGACGACGCGCTGGCCCTGACCGGCTTCGCGCGGGTACAGAACCCTTTCGAGCTTTCCAACTCCGTCTGCAGGCGCGACGCGGCCGGGGCGGCGCAGGCCGTGACGAAGATGCTGGACGCCGGCTCGGAACCGCTGGCCCTGCTCTCGCAGATCTCGCGGGCGCTGGAAAGGCTTCTCAAGGTGAAGAGGCTTTCAGCGGCCGGCGGCGGCCCGGCCACGGCCTATCAGGCGGGGATGTCGCCGGGCCAGTATCACGCGGCCATGAAGGACGCCGACAGGTTCGCGGAGGACAAGCTGCTGCGCTCGCTGCGCCGCTGCCTGGAGGCCGAGGAGCTGCTGAAGTCCACCTCAAGGCGCGACCCGGCCCTGGTGATAAGGCAGCTCGCCTACGAGATCACCGGGACCAGATGACAAAAGCCCCGGCTGACTGCGCCGGGGCTCGTTCTTTCCAATGCGGAAGTTACTTTACGGAAGGGTTCTGCGCGATCGTCCTGATCTTGGCGGCGAGGCGCGCCTTCTTGCGGGCGGCGGCCTTCCAATGCAGGGTGCCGGTCTTGGCGGCCTTGTCGAGCAGCGAGTAGGCCTTCGGGAGCATCTTCTGCGCGTTCTCCATGTCCTTCTTGGACACGAGCGCGCCGAAATCCTTGGTGGTATCGTGGATACGGGCCTTCACGCCCCTGTTGCGGGACGCCAGTTTTTCTGATTTGCGCCAGGCCTTTATAGCGCTGGTATGCCTGCCGGTCTTGAGTTTTGCCATAGTGGACATAGTTTATCATTCTATGACGGAAAAAGCAAATGCCCGGGTACCGGCCGCCACGGCGGGCGGCTTCTCCAGGGGCATGGCCGGCATCACCGTCGCCAACCTGGTCACCAAGGTCCTGGGCTACGCCAGGGACGCCCTGCTGGTGGCCGTTTTCGGCGGCGGGGCCCTGGCGGACGCCTATTACGCCGCCTTCAGGCTGGTCAACATGTTCCGGAGGACGGGCGGGGAAGGGGCGATAAACGCCGTCTTCATACCGCGACTGGAGGAGGAGAAGCTCAAAGGGCCGGAGGCGGCCGGGCATTTCTTCGCCTCCTCCTGGACCATAGTATTCTTCCTGTCGGCCGCGCTGGCGGCGGCCGGCATCCTTTTCAGGCGCGAATTCGCCGCCCTCAGCGCCTGGGGCTTCCGCGGCTCTCCCGACAAGTTCGAGCTTACGGCCCTGCTGGCGGCGGTGCTGATGCCGCACATACTCTTCGTCAACGTCTCGGCCCTGTTCACCGCGGCGCTGAACTCAGCCAGGAAGTTCTTCCTGCCCGCCCTGGCCCCGGCCGCGTTCTCGCTGCTGATCATAGGCGTGCTGCTCTCCTTCCGCGCCGGCTTCTTCGGCCAGTTGGACGCCAGGGGACGCATCATCCTGGTGGCGGCCGCCGCCTCCGCCTCCGGCCTGCTGCAGGCGGGCCTGCTGCTGCCCCTGCTGTTCAGGCAGGGGTACGGGCTTAAGTTCTCCAATCCTCTCAGCAGCCTGCGCGCGGCCCCTGCCCTGCTGGCCGCGGCTCCGGCGGCCGTGACGCTGGCGCAGGACCAGGTCTCCATGCTGGTCAACACCCTCTACGCCAGCTTCCTGCCGGCGGGCTCCATCACCGCCATTTATAACGCCGCGAGGCTGGTGCAGTTCCCGGTCTCGCTGTTCGCGGCGGCCGCGGCCACCGTGTCCCTGCCGGACCTGGCGGGCAGCAGGGCGGCCGGCGACATGCGCGGTTTCAGGGAGCGACTGGCCGAAGCCATGTCCGCCTCCTGGCTCATCATGCTGCCTGCCGCGGCCGGCATAGCCGTTACCGCGCTCCCCATCTGCCGCGCCCTGTTCGAGCACGGCCGCTTCTCCCCCGAACAGAGCGCGATGACGGCCGGCGCCCTTTTCTGGCTTGCCCTCGGCCTGCCGGCCTACGGCTTCAACAAGGTCGCCGCCTCCTCCCTGTACGCCCTTGGCAGGCCCAAAGGGCCGCTCGTCATAATAACTGCTCAGCTGCTGCTGAACGCGGCGCTCTGCATGGCCTTCATGGGCAGGATGGGGGCTTCCGGCCTCATGCTGGCCACCTCGATAAGCTCCTGGGCCGCTGCGGCAGCCTTCCTGCTGGACCTGAAAAGGACGTCGGGGTTCAGCCCTTTCTACCACCTTCCCCTGTGGCGCCCGGCCCTGTCCGCCGCCGTTGCCGCCGGGACGGCGCTGCTGCTTAAAATCCTGTTGGCCGGCGCCGGCCCGCTGGCCGTGACCGGGACCGCCGTGCCGGCCGCGGTGGCGGTATATTTTCTCGGGCTCCGCCTTCTCAAGGTAGAAGAACGCCGGCTGCTGACGGCGGGGAAATTCTGATGGACCTTTCACACCTGCCCGATTCTCCCGGAGTCTACCTGATGCGCGACGCCTCCGGCGCCGTGCTCTACGTGGGCAAGGCCAAGAGCCTGCGCAAACGCGTGGCGCAGTATTTCGGCGAGCATCCGGCGGACAAGCGCGGCAAGGTGCCGAGCCTCACCGCCCTGATACGCCGCATCGACTACATCGCCTCCGCGAGCGAGCGCGAGGCCCTGCTCACCGAGCGCCAGCTCATCCACAAGCTGCAGCCCTTCTTCAACGCGATGTGGAAGGACTCCAAGACCTACCCTTACATAGAGCTGACGAAGGAGGACTTCCCCCGCCTGCAGTTCACCCGCCGCAAGCTGCGCGGCCACGGCCTCTATTTCGGCCCGTACCCGAAGGTGGAGCCGCTGCGAAAGCTCCTGTCCTTCCTCTGGCGGATAAAGTTCATAGACCTGCGGCGCTGCCGCTGGGACTTCTCCCTCGCGAAGCCGCTGGAGGAGAAAAAGATCAAGGCCTGCCTGTACTTCCACACCGGGCAGTGCACGGCTCCCTGCGCGGGGCGCATCTCGCGCGGGGACTACCAGGCGCTGGCCGGCCGTGTGGCCGACTTCCTCCGGGGCGACTTCGAGAAGCTGCGCTCGGGCTTCACGGAGAAGATGAACAAGGCCTCCAAGGGCCTTAAATACGAGGAGGCGGGGCTCTACCGGGACTTCCTGACGGCCTTCGACCATATGCGCGAGCGGGTCCTGGTAGGCAAACTGGAGCTGGATTTCCTCGAGAGGTCGGTGGGCCGCACAGGCGCGGTCACCGCGCTGAAGGACGCGCTGGGGCTTAAGCGCCCTCCTGCCCATATCGAGGCCTTCGACACCTCCAGCCTGTTCGGCAGGCAGGCCGTGGGCTCTTCGGTCTGCTTCGTCAACGGCGAGAAACACGCCGCGCATTACCGGCATTACCGGATAAATTTCAGGAATACGGAGTCCGGCTCCAACGATTTCGCGATGATAGAGGAGATAGTGGGGCGGCGGCTGGCCCAGCTGAAGAAGCCCGGCGCCGAGATCCCGGACCTGCTGCTTATCGACGGCGGTCCGGGCCAGCTGGCGGCGGCGATGAAAGCGCTGGGCGCGGCGAAGATGAAGATCCCCGTGATAAGCCTGGCCAAGCGGCTGGAGGAGATCTATTCCCCCCTGCACGCCAGGCCCATACTGCTCGACCGCGCGCACCCGGGCCTGCGGCTGCTGCAGGCTCTGCGGGACGAGGCGCACCGCTTCGGGATAACGTATCACCGCAAGCTCCGCGGCAGGTCGGAGCTCTCTGAGTGACTTAGGAGCGTGAGCTCATGGGGATGGAACGCAAAACACGGCGTCGCGCACTGGCCTGTGGCCGTGCCGCATAAAGAGCTATGCTCAACAAGCGGCCACCGTGCGCGCGCCTCGGCACACTGCGGTGTCGCTTCGCTCCACCCGACCCTCGCGCTTACGCAAGCTCGGGTCACAGAACTGTCGCTTCGCTCCATCCCGCGACGGTTTTGCTAACCCATCCCCATGATCTCCCGCAATTTATAGCATCAGCCTGCCTAAGTTTTCGGCCATCAGCATACTCCCTGATACATTATCCCTCAGCTGGAGGAAAAACAAAATGACTAAAAATGAAATTCTGATGAAGATGAAGGCGTATACGCCGTTCCAGCAGGCGGTCTGGAAGGCCTGCATGGAGATACCTTCCGGCCAGACGCGCAGCTATAAGTGGATAGCGGAACGGATAGGGAAACCCGGGGCCGTGAGGGCCGTCGGCAACGCCCTGGGAAAGAACCCCTTCGCGCCTGCGGTCCCCTGCCACAGGGTCATCAAGTCCGACGGCACTCCCGGGGGCTTCTCCGCTCCCGGAGGAATGAAGGCAAAACTGGAACTATTGAGAAAAGAGAGCTCCAGAAAGGCGGGGTAAGACAAGGACCGCCCCGCTTGCCAGCTTTAAAGCCGGATCAGCAGTCTTGTTGAAAAAAGCCTACTCTGATGTATTTTGAGCCGATTTTGAAGCCGAGCCGCAGCGATGCGAAACGAGCATTCTCGACGAGAGACTGTGAGTAGAGCGGCGCAAAGGCGCCGGCCAAAAGACGCTGAAAGGGGCTTTTCAACAGACCGTTACAGATCGCGTACTTTGGCCAGCCGGCCTTCCACATAGAACAGGGCCGTGTTGCCGGTCCTGGCCGTGACGCCGCTGCCCTGAGCCATGGCCAGGCTCTGCAGGAGTAGCGGCATATAACCGTTCATCGCCTCTCCGGCCTCCGCGCGGAAGAAATTCCTCGTCCTGTGACGCAGGCGGCCGGAGTCGGCCAATTTGGAGGTATAGGCTTCCAATTTGCGGAGCAGTTTCTCGTCCAGCGCCTCCCGGCGCAGGCCGGTCTGCCACTGAGGAGAACCTGACTTGTAGCCGTCGGAGCCTTCTTTCGCGAGCACCCCAGCTTTGGCCAGTCGTTGCAGCGCTTTTTTAGCGCAGGCCGGGGAAAGTTGCAGCGGACCGGATAGTTCATCCGGGGTCCAGACCCCGGTATCCGCGCCAAGGGCTGTAAAACAGACGAAAGTATCGTAGTCCGCCAGCACCGCTTCTATCTGCTGTAGCGAAAGCCGCCTGCGCTCCTGCTTCATTATCCCTTGCCCGTCCGCCGCGGTCGCAGGATGCGTACCGCCCGCCGCGACGGAGACCAACGGCGCTATTACCGCCGCGTAAGTTTCTTCTCCTACGACCGTCCTCATCCACGCCGTAATAAGCCCGTTGGACTGCCGGCTTAAAGGGACCGGACCGAGGAACGGCAGCAGTTTCAACAGCAATCCGCCTTCCGGGCAGTCGCCCTGCTCCAGAAGCAGGTAGCGCCGGTAGGTTATTCCCAGCGCGGCCTGGCCGCCGCAGCCGTGGTAGAACTTGTAAGCCGTCTGGTAGCCGGCTTCCTCACGGAGCTTCTTCAGAGTATCCGAGAATTGAGTTTTCATGCTGGTGGCCTAAAAATCCCTTACCTGTACGATGCGTCCTTCCGCATAGAAAATGGCCGTGGAGGGGCTCTTTTCCCGCACGGTATATCCGTACGACGCCTCAATCGCGAACCGCAGCAGAGGCGGAAAATGTCCCATGAACTGATGCCTGTCCGCGCGCACGAAGAAACCTTCCCGCAGCCGCGTTTCGGCCGACGCCGCCAAACGAGTAATGTACTCGTTCACTTTTTTCAGCAGCTCAGGCGACACAGTGTTCAACTGCGGACATTGTATCATCCTGTCGGAAAATGGGCACCTGTAGACGCCCTGCTTCACCTTTTTCGCTATCCCGACCGACGCAAGCCTCTTCAGGGCGGCCTCGACCTCGCCCTTCTTGAGGTCCAGCGCCTCGGCCAGGGACGCGGCCGTCCATAATCCGGTATCAGCGGTAATGGCCGTATAACAGATGTAGGTCGGGTAGTCGGCCAGCGACGCCTCGAACTGCTCGTGCGTCAGATAGTAGACCCGCTCCCGCATCATCGCGCGCACCAGGCCGTGCATCGGGGCCTGCTGGGCATCCTTTGTCTTCGCCGGAAGTATGGGCGCGACGAGCTGGTCGTAAACCGCTTCGCCGGCGCGGGTCCTCAGCCACGCCGTTACCAGCCTGTTGGCCGGCGGGGTCAGGGGGATAAGCCGCAGAGCAGGGATCAGCCTGCCCAGCTTTCCGGCTTCCGGCAATACGCCGCTTTCCATCAGCATGTATTGCCGGTATGTGAACCCCAGCGCGGCCTGGCCTCCGTTATCATGGAAGAATCTGTAGGCCGTGGAAAAACCTGAGGCTTTCCGGAGTTCCTGCAAAGTATCTGAAAATACCGTGGACATTGTCTCTCCTGGCGTATGGGCCTCAAATTCCCGTCCTCAAGATTTTACATTTTTCCAGTTCCGCGTTTACAAGCCCGTCACGGCCGGCCCCGATCAGGCCGCCATGACGGGCTTGCAGCGCCGCTTAATGCCAGGGATGATAATGCTCGGGCCGGCACTCGCCTTTGTAGGTATAGATCTTCCTGGTATCGGACGCGTGGCCGGTATAATCGGCCAGGCTCTTCCCCCCCTGCAGGAAGCTCGCCTTGATGTCGCGGTCGGTGGTCTCGTAGTAGTAGCGCACGAACATCTCGCCGGGATGGCTGACCAGCACGGTATGGCAGCCGGGAGGAACGTCATGGTAGTAGCGGCGGCTGCCTTCAACGGCGCCCCCCGCGAGGACCGGGCGCGGCGCCTGTATACCGTCGGTATCCGGCAGCCGCCCGTCCGCCAGGAGTTTCCGCACTTCGGTCCTTGCGGCCTCGACCGAGGGCCCGCCGGTCCTGGCCTGGGGCTTATCGTCGCAGACCAGCTCCTCCTCGTCGAAGGAGCAGCTTTCCGTGCCTTCCTCCTCGGGAGAGTCGGTCACGTTCGTGACTATGTCGCCGCCCAGGTCGAAGTTCTGCCCCGTCTGGGCCGCTGTCAGCAGGAAATGGCCGCCGATGTTGATGTCCTTGCTGAACGCTATCTCCACGCTGGTGGCGGGCTTGGCGTTATCCACCTCGAGCTTTATGGACTTCTCCAGATTGGCCATGCCCAGCGTCACCCGCGCCGGGAACTGTCCGGGGGTCAGAGTCACGGTCTTGTCCGGCTTGCAGTCCCACCAGTTCCACTGCTGGTTGCAATTGGCCGCGCCCTTCTGCGTTATGGTTATGGGCTCGTGCACGTCCAGCATGCCGCTGAATTTTATGCCGCAGCCCGCCAGCGCCGCCAACGCCGCTATCCCAGCTCCCGCCAGTGCTTTACGTTTCATCTCGATATCCTCCCTAGCTACCCATTATTACCTGATACATTCCTTTATCTCTCCCAGATCGCCCTTCTCGCTGATGGAGAAGCTGGTCCTGAAAGCGCGTCCTTTGATAGTGAACTCGAAAGAGTCTCCGAACTTTACAACTTCCAGCGTGGCGCCGTTATCGAGACGCAGACTCTCCGTCATGGGGCCGCTTAGCTGCCCGTCATTGTCATAACCGTTGTGGCGCAGCAGCCAGGTGGATCCGTCAGAATGGTAAATGGTCCCGTCATTGTCATAACCGCCGCGGCGCAGCACCAGTTTCTGCCCGTTCGGCCAGTAAATGGTCCTGTCATTATCATAGCCGTCGTGGCGCAGCAGGAAGACGTTCCCGTTCTGCCATTTGAGCGTGCCGTCGTTGTCATAACCGGAATGAGTTACCCGCGAAAAGACCATTCCGGTCGCGGCGGCGTCCGCGGCGTATGTCTGGCAACGATCGTAGCCGTCCTGATCGTCGTCGTCATTGCCGTCGTTATCGTGTCCGTCGCAGTTCCCACCGTTCTGCAGCGCCAGCACCATGCCGGCCAGCGCGGACTTTTCCATCCGCATCAGCTCGTCGTAGCTGTAGCGCAGGCGGGAAGCCGGGGCTGTTCTGGCGGCGGGGATCGAGAGTTCCTCTCCGCCTCGCGCCGCAAGCGCGCCCTTTTCGGACTGACTCCATGAGGGCAGCGTTCCTGACAGCAATAATAGCGCGGTGATCAACATTTTCATAACATTCCTCCAAACTATCCATCCCGTTCTCTTCCCCAGGCGCCTGGCGGCCTTCAGTCCCCGTACGGCATAGCGAACCTGAACAGGTCGGAATGCGTAGCGGCGTTCGTGAGCGCCATGCCGTCCACAGTTATAGTAAGCTCCCTGGTATTGGTGAGAACGACCCCGCCGTTCTTCCTGGAGAGCAGCGTGAGCGAGCGCCCGAGCGGGGCCATGAACTTCCCTCCGCCGGCGTATTTCAGGTCCACCGTCACGCGGGGTTCCTGCAGCGTCACGCGCACCTGCCTGGGGCCCGCCGCGCCGGGCAGCGTAACGGAAAGCATGATCTCGTCGGCGTAAACGTAGCTCTCATTGCCGTCGTTGGCGGCGAGGGAGCCCAGGCCGTAGCTGACCTGCGCCAGTGCGCCGCCGTCGGCCCTCATGGTCAAGGTCTGGCGTTCCTCGCGGGTAACGCTCTTGTCAGAGCGCGGAAAAAGGCCGCTGTAGACGTTGCAGCTTACCATCACCTCGGTTATGTAGTAGTACTTGGCCAGGCCCACAGCCTCGCTGCCAGGGTTCTTGCCGGACACGTCCGCGGCGATCGTGCGCTCGCTCATAACGGAGACCTTGAAGCCTCCGGCGGCCAGCTCGCGCAGGACTACGGCCATGTCGGCCTGCTCGGCGACCCTGGCTATCAGGATATTATCGGCGGCGTCCCAGTCCGGGTTCATCTTCAGCTTGCGCAGCGCCATGTTCTGCTGGTTGTTGCGCGGCGCCCCGTAAACGGGCCTCGCCTTGGCGGGCTCCGGAACGGCCGGCGCGTTCAGCCGCGCGGCGTCCCCGCCGGCGGTCCCAGCCAGGTCGGCGAACCCTCCGGCTGCGGCCGTGCCGGCCAGTCCTATCAGTACCGAGAATATCAGGCTCTTTTTCATGTTCTTCCCCTCCATCCAGCCGCCGGTTCACGACCGCGGCTTCATGTATATAGTGTAGTCTTCATGCAGGCTCCGCGCATGAGGAAGGAGACCTACGCAGGAACGATATTTACGCCTAATCCAGTTGCCCGGCCGGCTTACGCCGCGCTATGGCCCAAAAACCCAGTTTTGGTACGCGGCGTAAGCGCTGTTCTCCGGCAGCATTCGTTCCTGCCTTACGGCCTCTTACCTGCGCATCAGCCCCACTATGAAGTTCCAGACGTCGTTCGCTATGTTCTGCGAAGCCTCGGCCGACTGGAAGCGCTCTCCGGAACGGTACAGGTTGTCCATGACGATCACGTAATTCTTCCCATAGACGGAATCCCACTGGCCAGCCGCGTTGAACGCCAGTTCCACGCTCTCGATCTGCAGCCTGTTATAAGTGACGGCCTGCGCGGGCAGCTGCACCAGCCCGTCGTTGCCCCAGCTGCTGTTCTGGGACAGCTCGCCGCTGATGTAACCGGCGCCGTGCCATTCCGGCATGAGCTTTATCTGCTTCTCGGCCGTGCCGGGAATAACGCCGCCCAGGCTGCTGTTGAAGGGGATGAGTTTGTAATGCACCTTCAGGTAGGCGTTGACCTCTCCGGCCTTGCCCGCCAGCATGCCGGAGCCTTTATAGGCTATCACGTACTTCTGGCCGGCCTGCACGGTGCTCACCTCGGCCAGCACCGCCGGGCCGTTAACCGCGGCCACCGCGCTCTGGTTCATGTAATTGTTAGGATAGCCGGAGGCCATCGCCCCGCCCGCCGCCATCACCGCCAACGCAACCGCTATCATCGCTTTCTTCATAATCCGTGTTATCTCCTTCAGGTAATATAGTTTTAAACTTCCTTAGAATAGACCGTTAAGCGTATTCCGCCGCGCAGCGTTCTCTCCTGCCGCTGCCGCCGGTCAGAGTATTCCGGCGCCGGCGGACTTGGGCACGCGCGGGTGGACCTTCAGCCCACCTTCCGGCAAAACCCTCCTTAAGTCCGGCGGCCGTGACGCCACAGAAAGCGCCAAAATCCGCCGCATTTCCCCCGCCTGCCATGCACAGCACGGACGCCACCATCGCACATTTCTTCATGCCTTCTTCCCCTAAAATATAATCGCCCAAATTATCTGGTTCCGGCCCGGTTAGCGGGAGTTGCACGACGAAGGCATTACGTTCTGCGCGTACCGGCAGAACGGGGTGTTGTTGCACTTGGCCGGATTGTTGTTATTGATATAGCAGAACTGGGTCTGAGTAGGGTTCATTCCCGGCCGGCCGGCGCAGTAAGACTCGTCCGAGGCGGGGGTCCAGAAACAGCCGGGGGTGGCGCTGCAGCGGCCCTGGTCGTTGCTGAGGATATTACAGAACGGGTTATGCGGCTGAGGCTGGGGCCCCGGCTGCGGTGGGTAGTACGGCTGGGGCGCCGGCGGCCTGGAATTGCACGACGAAGGCATCACGTTCCGCACGTACCGGCAGAACGGGGTGTTGTTGCAACCGGCCGGATTGTTGTTATTGATATAACAGAACTGGGTCTGAGTAGGGTTCATTCCCGGCCGGCCGGCGCAGTAAGACTCGTCCGAGGCGGGGGTCCAGGAACAGCCGGGGGTGGCGCTGCAGCGGCCCTGGTCGTTGCTGAGGATATAACAGAACGGATTGGCTTCATAAGCCATGTCCGAGAGCGGGGCTATCTTGTCGCTCTCTATCGTATGCCCCACGGGGTAGCCGTAGAGGGCCGCGGGCAGCAGCTTCTTCCTGACGGCGTCCTTGTAGGTCTTCTCGCTGCTGAAAGTCACCACTATGGCCTGCTCGCCGCCGTGACCAAGCACCTTAAGGCCGGTCACGCCCGGTATGGCCATGAGCTTGGCGCGGTGCATCTCCAGGACCTCCGCGGCTGAAAGAGGAACTATTTCCGGCCTCGGGACTGCGACCTTTGCCTCCATGGCTTGAGTTATATTAACCTTCTCAAGCGAAGCGGCCGAGGCAGCTTTCTCGAATTCCCCCGCCCGGGCGGCGCCCGCGACGGAAACCAGTATCAGCATCGCTATCATCTTCGTCATTTTACTTTCTCCTTATATGTTGTTCCGGAGCGCCTTACTGCCGTCTGCCGTAGATTTTCCGGCGCGGCCGCGTTAACGCGGCTGCGTATATACAGTTTACCGGTCAGGAGGCCCGCACGCATGAGGCGCCGGCCCCCCGCCGCTGCAGTTATATTTCCCAGGCGGATTGCCCGCACGGCTTACGCGCCCGAACGCTTTAAAAACACCCTTTTGTTACGCGTCTCCGGCAGGCCGCGGCGGAGCACGGGCAGTTCTAGCCCGGGCTGCCATTCATACCCGGCCTTGAAAGGCCGGGGTTTTCTGGAAGGGAAGATAAAAAAGCGGCCTAAGGCCGCTTTCTTTTCCCCTGTCCGGACGGCCAGGCCGCCGGACTTTCCGTGTGGATCTTGTCCCTGGGACCCAGGGCAATACGCTGGACGTCAGCGACTTACCCGGCTCAGCGGGGATAGCGCGCGATGCGGAAGCCGTTGTAGTCCTTCACTTCGTCTTCCATGCCGAAATCGCGGAACTGGGCCCTCAGATAGCCGCTCTCGCCGCCGTCCCGGTAAAAATTCCCGCCCCTGGTGGCCCGCTTGGGCATCCAGTCCGCCTCGCCGCCGTAAGAACTGGTGGCCTTATTCTCCAGCCACTGGCTTACGTTGCCGGCCATGTCGCAAAGTCCCTGCGCCGTGTTGCCTTTCGGCCTGGAGCAGACGGGCATTGTCGCCTTGCCGCCGCAGCCGGGGCCCCCTTCGTCCATCACGGCCCGGGCGCAGGTCGGCGGTTCGTCGCCCCATGGATATTTTTGCGCCCTGCCGCCGCCGGTGGCGGCGAATTCCCATTCGGTTTCGGTAGGGAGTCTCGCGCCCTTGAACCTGGCGTACTGCCTGGCCTGCTCCCAGGTGATGCAGTTTATGGGGTGGAACTGCCTGCCTTCCTTGCCCCAGTTGCAGTTGGCGCCGGCGTTGCTGTTCTTATCGGTGCCTGGAAGCGGGCACTTGCCCCTGACCACGCATTCGGCGTATTGCTCCACCGTCACGAGGGTCCGGGAGAGCTCGAAAGGCTTTACCGCGGCCTCGTGAGCGGGCCGGGCTTCAGGACAGAATCTAAGGTCCTCTGCGCCCATCAAGAACCTGCCACCTCCGAACCTGACCCATTCCACCGGCCGTCCGGGAACACCGTCCGCCGGCCAGCCGGAAACATATATCTTCTTGCCGGCTGCGGCCTGCGCCGGGCCCGGCACCGGGACGGGGACATCCGCGCCCTTGTCATAGCCGAGCTGTTCCGCGGCGCTGCCGGCCACGGCATCCCTGAGATCCGCCGGAATATGACTCTGCGGCCGCTGGCCGTAAAGATAGAACGCGGCGGCGGCGGTTATCGTCGCGGCAGCTATCATCCTGAGCGGCGTTTTCATAATGCAACCACGGGCTTTCCGGTTATTGAATATATTATTGAGGGAAATATCCGGATAGGCAAGGACCATTGGACCTATTATTGCTACGTATCCCGCTTTCCTGGCGCAGCTGGAACAAGTTCTGCGCGGACTTCGACAATGCTTGGCCGAAGATATGCCGCTGTTCAGGCCGGCCGATGCCCGCGTTGTCCGGACGAACCAGGGCAGGGCGAAAACCTATACCGCCAGGGCGTCACCAGACAGTCCGTTCACTTTGACAAGGATCTCGCCAAGCTTCTCGCTCTTGGAAAGGACCCGCCGCAGGTTCCCTGGCAGCCCGCTTTTCGCCATGCCCCACTTGATCACTTTTTGGGCTTCATATCCCGACAGTATAGCCACCGGGGACTCCACGCCTTTCCTCTCCAGCTCCCTGGCCACGTCGCAGCCGTCCATGTCCGGCAGCATCATGTCAGCCAGCACCACGTCGAACTTCATCCGAGAGGCTTTCTCCAACCCCTCGGCGCCGCAGCACGCGGTTTCCACCTCGTAGCCGCCTACGGCCACGAAGTACCTGGCCACGATACTCGCGTAGCCCTCGTTGTCGTCAATTATCAGCAACCGTTTCGCCATAGCACCCTCCGGCGCACCTTCGCCATAACTGACATCATGCCCATTATCATAGCTTCCGTAGTATCTCCGTCATTCTCCTCGATAAACAAGAACTGCCGCAGTTGACTACGGTAAACGTCAGAAATCCCGGACTTTCGCCAGGCTGCATTCGACGTAAAAAAGGGTGGAATCCTCCGTTCCCCCGCGGACGCCGCTGTTGCGCGCAGTCTCAAGGCTCTGCCGCAGCAACGGCAGGTAGCTTCCCATAACCTCCCCCGCCTCCGCCCGGAAGAAGTTCCTGGCCCTGTGACGCAGACAGCCGCTCCCCGCGAACCTGTCGGTATAAGTTCCCAATTTGCGGAGCAGTCCGGAGTCCATGTCCGTTCTTGGCAGGTCCGCGGCCGCGGGGGCAAAAGCGGATTTGCAGCCGTTTGCGCCTTCTTTCAGCAACACCCCCGCCTTAGCCAGCCGTTGCAGCGCTTTCCTGGCCGCGGCGGCATCAAGCCGCAGCGCACCGGAAAGCCCGGGCGGGGTCCAGACTCCGCCATCCGCGCTGAGAGCGGTAAAACAGACAAAAGCGTCATAGTCGTACAATACCGCTTCCGCCTGCGGCAGCGAGAGCAGCCGCAACTCCGGCCTGCCGCATGCCGGCCCTGCCTGCGCGGCCGGAGGGTGCGTCCCGCCTGCCGCGGCGGAAAGCAGAGGCAAGATCAGCCCGTTGTAGGTCTCCTCTCCGGCCACAGTCCTTATCCAGGCCGCGACAAAGGCGCCGGCGCGCGCGTCAGGCGGCGCGGGAGACAGGAGAAGCCGCAGTTTCAGGAGCACTCCTCCCTCCGGAGGCTCACCCTGTTCCAGCAGCAGATAGCGGCGGTAGGATATTCCAAGGGCGGCCCGCCCTCCGCAGCCGTGGTAAAACTTGTAAGCCGTCGGATAGCCGGCTTCCAGCCTGAACTTCCTGAGCGTATCCGAGAACCGCGTTCTCCCGCGCGGCTCTTCCTCCACGCGTCCGCGCCGGAAGTCACACACCTGGACCACCCGCCCTTCCACGTAAAAGATCGCCGTCGTAGGGCTTTTTTCCTGCACGCTGTAGCCGTGCGACGCCTCGACCGCGAAACGCAGCGAAGGCGAGAAACGCCCCAGGAACTGGTCCTTGTCCGCCCGCACGAAGACCCCCTCGTGCAGCCGCGTTTCCGCGGTCGCGGCCAGGCGCGTGACGTTCTCATCAGCTTTTTTATATAGTTCCGCGGAGATCGCGCTCAGCCGCGGAGTCTGCACCATCCTGTGTGGAAAGGCGCATCTGTAGAGGCCCGGCCTCACCCTTTTGGCTATTTTAGCCGCAGCCAGCCGCTTCAGCGCGCGGTCCGCATCCTCTTTTTGAATGTGCAGCGCCCCGGCCAGGCCGTCGGAAGACCATAACCCCGTATCCGAGATCAGCGCCATGTAACAGAGGTACGTGGGATAATCCGCCATGGACGCCGCGAACTGCTCGTGGGAAAGGTAATAGGACCGTTCCCTCATCATCGCGCGCACCAGACCGTACAGGGGGGTCTTAACCTCTTCTTCGGTCGGCGCAGGCAGGAAAGGCTTGATAAGCCGGTCATAAGCCTCGTCGCCGGCGCGCGTGCGCAGCCACGCGGTTATGAGCCTGTTGGAGCACGGAGACAGGTAAAAGAGCCGGAGAGCCTGAATAAGCCGGCTCAATTTGTCCGCGTCCGGCAGCATTCCGCTTTCCATGCCCATGTATTGCCGGTAGGAAAACCCGAGCGCCGCCTGTCCGCCGTTATCATGAAAAAAGCGGTAGGCAGTAGGAAACCCGGCGTCTTTCCTCAACTTGCGCAGAGCATCAGAGAATAACATAGACATCGCCCATCCTCGGAACAGGCTTCCCTGTTCCCATCAGCATTTCCAGCCACGGACTCCCGGCCAAGCACCTCGCGCTGGTCCATGTGGTTGTCAGGATAACCTGAGGCCATTGCCGACCCCGCCGCCCAGCACAAGCAGCAAAGGCCTTGTCCCGGAACGCGCGGATCCGCCCCGGAGCGGCAGTTGCGCGTGATTCCAATGCTGAGCATCCGGCCGCTGGTAACGAGGCGTGGAGGGATGTTCTAACCGGCGGCAGGTCATTATCTCCACCAGCGGCTTAAGGGCGCTCAGATCCATCCGTTCCACCTTGATCACCTCTTCGGCCCGTCAGTCCGTCAGCTCCGAGCCGGCGGCGAAGCGGTTGGCCATCTGCGTCACCTCGGTCATGTCCTCCCCCACGCTGTTGTCGGAAGTGTTGAAGAACCTGTAGGTCTGCGCTACGTCGGCTTCGCCGGGCACGCCCTTGTCGGTGAGGACGTACACCGAGGCGGAGACGTTCTCCGGGCTGACCAGCTGCACGGCCACCTTGAGGAAATCCTCGTACTTCAGGCCGCTGCGGGACCGGCCGCCCACGGACATGGCCAGCTTCTCCGAGCGCTCCTTCCAGCCGGCGGCGTCGCGGGCGGAGGCTATGTCGCTTATGACGCAGGCGGCGGTATAGGCCAGCCTGTGGACTATATTGAGGGGGCTGTCGGAACTGGCGGAATCCAGCGCCGAGGCTCCCAGGCGGCGGGCGGCTTCGGCCCTGTCGTAGGAGACCTCGCCTTTTGCGCCGACGCTGAAGAGGTCGGCCACCTTGTCCAGGATGGCGCCTTCGGCCTCGCGCATCATGTTCAGGTAGGCCCGCAGGATGGCGTTGGCCGGGGCCAGCACAACCTCCTCCACGCCGTTGGCGTTGATCATCAGGCTGAAGCTCATTATCACCTTGTCGTAGAGCTTGGTCTTCACCACCTGCGGCGGCACCGGCTGGCCGAAGTCCGGCGGGAAGAGCCCCATGGCCGGCACGGTGTTGGAATTATCCACGCCGTCGCCGCGGCGGCCCACGTACTTGAGCACGCCGTTGGCGTTGTTCATCATGTAGCGGGCGGCGTTGTCGCCGTCGCTGACGAAGCCCTCGTACTGGTTGTACATCAGGCTGGCGCGGGTAACCGAGCCGTCCTTGCGCTCGCGGTTCACCACGGTGACGCCGCGCGAGGAGTCGTATTTGGAGTTGCTGCCTATGAAGGGGATGTTAATGGAGGCCGCGTTGGAGGTGCGGCTGTAGGACTGGGCGTGCAGCGTCTCGCCGTCCCTGGCGAGCGACTGGTAACGGTTATAGGCCGAGCCCCAGCCCACGGTCTGGTTGTGCAGTATCGGGAGCTGCACCTGCACGCTGTGGCCGTGGCCGTGGTAGAGGTTGCTGCCGGCGAAAGCGGCCTGCGCGCCTATGGTCTGCCCGGCTTCCCCTGAAATGCCTTCTATCTCGCCGGCGCCTTCGGCGACATTCTCGTCCTCGGAGAGGTTGTCGAAGCGCAGCCCCATCTCTATGAAGCGTTTGATCACGCCCAGGTCGCCCCGCAGGAACTTCTCCAGACCGGCCATCTGCGCCTGGTCGCGCGGGTCGAGGATGAACTCCAGCAGCAGCCGCTTGCCGAGGCTGGTGGACCGGCCGAAGGACAGCCTGAAGGCCAGGTTCTTGTTGGCCTCCCTGGCCCATTCCTTGCCCAGTTCGCGGGCGAAGAGGTTCTCGGCGCCGGCCTGGCCTATGTCGGAGAAGGGCACCTCTATGGCCGAAAGCGAGATACCGGAGCTGCGCACGCTGACGCGGTCCAGCCGCAGGCGCAGGCGCAGTTTGCCCTCGTCCATGCGGTAAAGCGTCACGGACGGCTTGCGCTCCTTGGCCGTGCCGGCAGAGACGGAGACCGCCAGGTTGCCGCCCACGTTGGCGCCGGCGCCCACGCTGAAGCCGAAGTGCAGCGTAATAGGCAGCTTCCAGAGCTCGCCGTTCTTCATGGCGGCTATACGCCCGGCCGTGGCGGGAATAATTGTCTTCACCTCGCGCAGCTTGAAGAGCGTTTTCATCTCCTTGCAGTAGCGGTCGCTCTCCAGCGGGCGCACCACCTGGGACCGGCCGTCCAGAACAGCGGAAATATTTACGCCCAGCGCGCCCAGGTTCGGCAGGTGCAGCGTTTCGTTGCCCAGATTGCTGATTAGGGTGACGTTCGCCTCGTCCAGCAGGGCCAGTTTGCCGTCGGCGTACCTGCGGAAGCGCCGGCGGAAGCCGCCGGAAAGGCCGGCTACGTCGGCCAGCGTGCTTTCACGGTTCAGCTTGAGCTGGGCGTTGCGGCAGACGCTGTCGGCCACGTCCCGCCCCAGTTCCTCCATGAAATGCTGCAGTTCCGTAGAGACCGGCGCGGCCGTGGAAACGGCGGGCGTTCCGAGAGCCGCGGACTGTTCCTTGAGCGCCCTCACCCCGTCCGAAAAGGACAGGCCCGAGAGGGCCTCCGGGCCGAAGTCCGCCGCGCCGGCCTGCGCCGCGCAGACGCACATTATGGCCGCCATCAGGGTCTTTATGTTCTTGTTCATATTCTTCCTCTCTATTACCGGTTTTTTGCCGCCGGGCTTCATAAGGATAGTTTAGCTTCCGCCGGGCCGCGCCGCATGAGGCCAATGCCCCCGGTAGGTCCGTAATACGGCCTCCCTGTTCTGCCCGCAGGACTTACGCGGACGCGCGCATCAAAAAAGCGTTTTTGATGCGCGAGCATGCCCGCGCAAATTCTTGAGGAAAAAGAAAAAGCGGCCTTCGGGCCGCTTTTTCTCCGGCTGGGATACCTCCCCAGTGCCGGACTTAGTAAATGAAGGGAATCATCCTCGGGTCCACCTTGGCTCTCCAGGGATAATAGCTGTAACCCACCGCCTCCTTCTCTCCTTCCATTCTGATCGCGGACCCCACCATGCCGTTGGGCAGCACGCGGAACTCCTGTATCAGTTTGCCTCCTTCCCTGAAAGCCGCGACGGCAGCCCCGCGGCCGCCGGGACCCCGGCTTCGTGCTGCTTCAACACTAACGCTATCTGTGTTCCGTAAACCGCTTATTCATGTCTTGCTCCGTAAGCCGCAAAATACGGCAATTTTCCAAGCTTCCGGCGCCCCGGTTATCAGGGAGAACCTTCTCGCGTTCTCGGCCGGGAAGTTTCGTCTGATGACAGCGCTGCGGGCGCTTTTCCAGGCAGCCGCGCCTTACCGGGGCCCTTCGCAGGCATCGACGCCCGCATACGCTTTCAGAACTTCCGCCCAACCCGTCAAAGCCGAGAAGCGCAGGCTTTCGGCGTGCCTGCAGTCGGCTTCGAAAACCCCCAGCGGCTCCTCTCCGATAACCAGCGGATGCGAAATGGAGAGGCCTTTTTCGCTGGTATAGGCCGCCTTGTCGTTTTCAGAGGCGGCGACCAGTTTTGAGACGTCCGCCGAGGACGTTTCCGGGAAAGCCGTTCTTTCTATCTCCGCGGCGGAATTTCTGACGCCTTCCGAGAGGCTCTTGAGCTTCTGAAGCATTTGCAGCCAGGCGCGGAGATCTATTTCGGTCTCGCCTACGTTTATTGTCTTTTCGGCCGTTATTTTCGCCAGGAAGGCTTTCCTGTAGGCTTTGTTCTTCTTCGGTTCGCGCAGTTCGGAGGCCAGCCCGGAGAAAAGGCCGTTCAGGCTTTCTAGCAGGTCTTTGGTAAGGAGCCGCAGATTCACCAGCGAGAGATCTATGGCGCTGTTGCCCTTGCTCTGTTCCACGATCGCGGCCCCGGAAAGGAGCGCGTCGAAAGGTCCGCCTTCCTCCAGCGCGTCGGCCGCGCCCCCGAAGACCTTGCGGTAATTAAGGGAGCCGCTTGTCGGGGTGGTCGTGTTCTCCGACGCGACTACGGGCATCTCAAGCCCCTCTTCCCGGAAATCGGTCATGGCCTCGATGCTGCTCATAAGACAGGCGTCCAGGACGATGAGGTCTATCCTGGAATCGGTCTTCTTCATGGCGCCGGCGAGGGCGGCCGCGGCGTCCCTGTTGCGCATTATTTCTTTAAGGTCCTTCCCGTTCTCTTTCAGGGTGGTCGTCATAAGTCCGTGGCTGCCCTCGCCGTGGTCCGCCATGACCAGGATATTGCGCGCGGACCCCAGCGCCAGCCCTTTTTCCACGAAATAAGCCAGTACCGCCGGGTTGGAAAAAGAGGGCTTCTGCTCTTTGCGTTCGGTCCTGAAGTCCCCCCTGGGAACGGGCGTGCCGCCGTCCCATTCGGTTACGGCCAGGTTCTGTTCCTCCAGCTCATAGCGCTTCCCTTCCGGGAGCGCGCCGTTCTGCGCGGAGATCGTCAGCCAGCGGACGGCCCTGTTCCTGCGGCTGAGGTCCTCTATGGTCTTCAGTTGGCGGGCTATATAGCTGTCAACATAGTCCCCCCCGTTCTGATCGTCCAGATAGAACATCAGCGTGGCGGGCGCACGCGGCGGCCTGGAAGGCGCCGGCGTTCCCGCGGCGTCCGGAAGGCAGCGCGGAACGGGATTCTCCAGCAGCGGGGCGGCCCAGTTCTCCCCGGCCGGGGAAAGGCCCGGGGAAAGAAAGGCCGCCGCCAGGAATGCCGCCGTGGAAATAATTTTAAGTGTACCTTTCATCATAGCTCCCTGCCTTGATGCTCATGGCGACCTGCGCCGCATAAGCCAGGCGATGTTGTGTTGTGTCGCGAATATTATAGTCGTAGACGCACCGGCGCGCCTGAGCCGGCCGGCCGCCGGTTATGGCGTATTTGGCACTACGTTTTTTGCCCTGCCGGCTTACGCCGCGGAACGCGTTAAAATCACGCTTTTGGTCCGCGGCGGGCGCTCGGCGGGAGAATTGCGAAGGAGGGCGGGACGCGGTCCCAAACCCGATGGGATCGCGTATCGGGTTCCCGTGAACGCGGAGCCGGGGATCCCGGTCACAGACAGTTAAGGCTGCCGTTCAGCCTCTGATGCCGAGAGCGGCGCCGTATTGTTCTCGCAGTTCGGGCGAATTATAGCGGTTGATAATGCCGGTAACCGTGCGCAGGAATTGCTTGAGAAGTTCCAGTTTTTCAGGCCGGGTGAGCTGAGAGTCCCCGGCTGTCATTTCTGAACTGCCGGCAAGCGGCGCGGCTGCGGTTAAGCCGCTTTTAACGCCTGCTCCCGGAGCCGCGGCTTCGCCCAGCATTTCGCAGGCGGCAGCACGGACCGCCGGCCTTTCCACTTCCAGCCCGGATACCGCCTTCAGAAAAGCGTTCGATCCGGCGGTCCTTAACCCGCCGATGCGTCCGATCAGGGTTATCCTCAAGGGCTCATCCGCCCGCAGGAAACTCTCCACAAGACCGGCCAGGTCGGCGGCGGCAGCCGCGGCAGTGCGGTCTCCTGCGCCGGGATACTGCGCGGGTCGAGGCTCGGGGATGATCTCCTGCGCCACGGAAGCGCCGGCGGAGGCTCCGGCGAGCTCCACTAGGGAGTCTACCGCTTTCTCCGCATGTCCGGCGTGGACAACAGGCGATAAAAACGGGAACAGGGTGAACACGATCATGACCAGGGGCCTTTTCATAAAAATTCCTCCCATATCCGCCGGATGGCTGCGCCAGAACCGTTACCGCAGCTGAAAGATCCGCTATCACTGTTCCGCCACATGGATATTTTAGCCGCCGCCGCGGCCGGCAGCATGGAGCGTTGGCCCCATTGCGTGGAAATATGCGGTCCACCCCCTCTGCCCCCGGGACTTACGCTTCGTGGCGGAGTAAAAACGCGGTTTTAATGCACGTCCGCCCGCGGCCAGCCGCGAGCCGTCGAACTCCCCCAGGTACAGGTCCCAGTTGTCGTCGAGGTTGGCGGGAAAGACCAGCCTTTTCCCGTCCGGCGACACGGAGGGGTTGCCGGCCTTGCGCGCGAAACCTGGCGGGGTGATGTCCAGGGTCCGCGAGCCGTCGGTATAGAGGATGTCGCCCGGATAGCCGCGCAGATATACAAAGGCCGGAGCCGCGCCGGCGGAACCCGCCGCGAGCTGGAGAAGGGCGGCCATTGCCGCCGCGTTAACGCCTTTGTTCTTCGCCATAAATCCGCCGGCCCTCGGCGGTCTCCGTTTCCCGGAGGGCCGCAGGGGCGTATTTCCACACGCCGGTCTCGCTGAAAGAGAATACCGGGATGAACCAGTTGTTCTCTTCCGGGGTGTACAGCCGGAAAGAGAGATTGTCGGAGATGTAAAGCGAGCCGCCGGCCTGGGCATAAAGAAGTGTTGAGAATTGGTTCCAGGAGGTAAAGGTCTTGACGTAACGGTCAGAGTCAAGCCCAGCAGCCAGTTTGTTGAAGTGATGTCGGGGCACGAGCGTAAGCAGTTGGTGCATTATTGTGTTATAATGGGACACAGGGAATCCTCCGTCGGTAAAACGCTTTCTGGACAAAAGAATTTTACCATTACGAAGGGTTCCCCTTAAATTTTAACCGGACAGGTCTGGTTTTTCCGCACCAAATCACGATACTCCATGCACAGCGCTGGAAAGTATCTTTAATTCACCCTGGCGCCGCAGTCAGCGCTTAACGCGCGCAATAATGGCGCGTTACACTCCGCCGAAAGCGGCAGCCGCTCCGGAAGCCAGCATTTCCACGCCTATCCGGTCGAGGCCCTCTATGGCCGCTTTCATGCCTTCGGTGCGGCCTACGGCAAGATCGGACAGCGCCTGGGACATGGCTTCGCCTATCTCCGTCAGGAGTCGGCCGTTGTTCCTGACGGCCTCTATGTTCACGCCGGCCGGCGCGCGCTGTATCTCCGACAGCGTCCTGCCCAGGCGCAAAATGCCGGCCTGGAGTTCCCGGGCCGAAGCAGCGTCGCCCAGCGCTATGCGCCTGTAGCCCTGCGAAAGCGACATGCCGGAGGAGAGGAGCGCCTCGCCTACGCCGGACAGACCCTCACCCAACACCGCCTGGCCATCCGCCGCGCCCGCGGCAGTAAGGGAGAGTCCGCGCGCCAGGGCTTCGCCCCGGCGCGCCAGGAGGCCGCCGTCTACGGGCGGGGTTATGGCGACGCCGCCCTCCACCAGGAAACTGCCCGCGGCGGCCACTCCGGCCATCAGTTCCTTCATCCCGTCCGTGCGGCCGGAAGCCAGCAGCGCCTGGCTTTCCGACATGCGGCGCCCGATATCCACGAGCCGGCCGCCGAGTTCTTTCATGCTTTGGGCCGACAGCCTGCTGCCAAGCACCTCTCCTTCGGCCAGGCCGGCCTGGCCCTTGGCCATCATCTCGCCGGTCTGCAGCAGGCTCCGGCCGGTGCTGGCCAGACCTTCCGCCAGCGTAGCCATACCGCCTGTCTGCGCCAGGGCTATCATCGCCTGCGAATCCGCCATCTGGCGCCCCATGAGCATCAAGCTGGTCCCCTGCTGCACCATCCCGGCCGAGAGAAGTTTCATTCCGCCTACCTGTCCTTGGGCGAGCATGGCTTGGCCTTTCGCCATGGCCTGCCCCTGGCTGAGAATGGCGTTTCCCATGGTCACGCCCATCTGGACCGCCGCCTGGCCGGTATTTAGCATGCCGCCGGACAGCATGCTCATGCCGGCGGTCTGCGCGGCGGCCAGCGAATTCATGGCCGAACCCATCGTAGCGCCCATGCTCGTAAGCGCGTGGCCCATGGTCATCATGCCGGAACTTAACGTCTGCATGCCCTGCACCTGCCCGGCCGCGATGGCGGCCTGGCCCTGGGCCATTACCTGACCCATGCGCACCATGTTGAAACCTATCTCCCTGTTCCCCTGGGCCAGCAGAGTCATGCCCTGCACCTGTCCGCTGGCGAGCAGTTGCATGCCCTGCATCTGCGCCTGGCCCATGGAAAGGAGCGCGTTGCCCTGGGCGAGGCTGCCCTGGACCATCACCTGCCCCATGCGCGCGTTGGCCTGCCCCATTCCTATGGTCAGGCCGCGCAGGATACCGCGTATGAAGATCTTCGCCCACCTCTGCGCCTCCTCGGAGGAGCAGTCCCTGCCCATTCCCGGCATGACGGAACCGGCCGTGGTATGCGTCATCTGAGAGCAGTTCTGGTTCCCTATACGGAACATCTCCTTGACCATGGCGGCCGTATAAAACTCTCCCGGCTGCAGGCCGTTCGCCTGGTAATCCTCCCGCATCGCCTTGTCCAGCGCCAGCGGCGGCGGGATGCGCCCGTAGCCGCCGCGGTTGTCCAGGCATTCCACCACCACTATGGCGCCGCAGAGGGCGTTCTTGTCGATCTTCTTCACGTCGTAGAGGGAGCTGCGCCCCCACTGGTTCTCCGTGCAGGCCGCGTCGAGCGCCAGGCGGCCCGCCATCATAGTGTCCATCAGCGGCCCCGACTCGTGCGAGCAGACCTCTCCCGGCTTGAGCTCGGTGTGGACGGCCAGCGTGACGTAGCCGCGCTTCAGGTCGTATTTATAGTAATCCTCGACCGCGTCTGCCGCGGTAAGGGCGTGCGCCGCGCCCGCGCAGAGCGTCAGCAGAGGCAGAATAAAGCGCGCTGTTCCTGTCATGGTTTTTCCTCGTAGCCTGCGTCCAGCAGGTACAGGTCCCTGGGGGCCGTGGTTTCGAGATCGTAGAACGAAGAGGCCCCGCTCCCGTACTCGCCGCAGATGGCGGCGGCTTTATAGGCCAGCCTGCCGGCAGGTGAATTGTAGTCGCTTACGCCGTTCACTCCCGGAATGATAGTGGCCCTGTGCTGCGTGGCGGCCAGCAGCGCCCGCGCGTGCAGCGGCCACAAGCCTAACTGGGCGCAAGTGAGAGGCGTATCCGCGAGGAATCTCGAGACCCTCAGTATCGTCTCCTTACGCGCTTCCGGGAAATTCGCGTTGACAGCCGTCATCGGCCCGCCCCAGACGTAAGCCCCGGCCAGCTCCTCCAGCAGCAATTGCACGAACAGCGGGTGGGCTTTGCCGGCCAGGCGCAGTTCGCCGTTCCGCCGCGCCAGCGCGCGCGCCGCTTTCCGGAGATCGCGCATCCGGGAACGCAGTTCGCCGCTCTGGTCCCCGCACATCCGCCGCCCGAAAAGGTACTTGACCCTGGCCTTCTGTCCGTCGCCGTCGTTGCAGACATTGTCGAGTATGCCCCAGAGCGCGGCGGCCGTGGAATTGAGCATGTCCGCCTCCGCCGGGCCGGCGGTCTCCGCTGCTGACGGGAATGCGGCGGCTGGAGTGAACAGCTCGTACGGAAAATAGAGCTGGTGGTAAAGCCCCATGTCCTGCGACAGGACGTTGTTGTGGATGTTGTACTTGTACTCGTCCTCCCACAACCTGTCGTTATTGCGCGCCAGGTCCTCGCGGTCGCGCGGCTGCAGGCTGTCCAGGGCGATGGCGCCAGGACAGAGCCTGATGGAGTAGTTGTCCATTTCCCTGATATAGCCGCTCAACGGCGCCAGGTGGCGGAAATCCCTGTCCACGTAAGAAGGGAGGTCCGGGGCGAAACGATCTATCTGGTAGAACGGCCGGTCGTTGAAGCAGAGCACGGCGGCCGCCGCCTGCACAGTGGCTGAAAGAACTGCCAGGAGAGCCGCCGCAAGCGCGCGCCTGCCCGGCGCAGGCATAATTTTCAGCAACTCCGTGCTCCTTTGCCCCGGGGGAATCGTGAGGAGAAGCATCGCTTTTCTCATAATTATCGGCTGAACCCGTCCTTTGCCGGAAGTTGCGTCCATGAGAATATTTTAGCCCGCACCGCACCGGACCGCCTGGGGCGCGGGGCACCATAGCGCATGTTATTCGCCCCCCCGCTCCTGCCCCGGAGACTTACGCGCGAGGGAGAACTAAAGATGTTATTTTGAATCGCCGGCAAGCGTATGGCGGCCGCGGACGGGCTTCACTGCGGCATCACTGACCAGCAGTTCTCAGACCCATAACGCAGGAGAAGTCCCTGCCGGCTGCAAGTATCCGTTCGGCGGGCGCGGCCGAGGCCGGCCCGCGCCGGGTTGGCGCGTGAAATAGTTTTTACGCGGTCTTTTCAGGGGTGTTACAGCGGCGAAGGCGCCATTGAGAGGCTGTCGGCGTACTTGCGCCGGAACTCCAGCGCCTCGCGCTCGGCCTCCTGGAGTTCGCGCCGGGTCTGCAGGTACCACTTAAAGCGGGTGTTCATCAGTTCGCGCAGCTCTTTCAGCTCGCTCTCGCGCTTGGGCGTCATCAGTTCCGGGTGGCCGCGCTTGAGGGTTTCCAGGGTGTTGAGCTGGAAGGCGCGCAGCTGCGCCTCGCGGAACTCGCGCGACACGCCGCCTTCGTAACCGTCTATGTGCGAGTAGACAGGCGCCTTGCTCGCGTCCAGGCCGGACAGGCCGTCCTCCATGAATTTCCTTATGTCCTCGCGCACGACCGTATTCATCCCCGCCAGACAGGCCGCGCCGCCGTGTTTGCGGCAGTATTCGATGGCGTGCTCCGTGCCTTCTTTGTTGGAAAGGTTTTCCATGGCGCGGGTGTACGGGGAGCTTTTTCCGGGGCCGGAGCCGTACTTCACCCAGTCCACCCCCGCGGCCGCGGCGCGGGCGGTCTGGTTCTGGTGCTCCGCCTCGTGCACCATGATCGGCGAGAGGTACGCCGCCAGGGCCTTCATGCCAGCGGGGTCTTTTATGAGCCGCGGCAGCGTCGTGCCGCGCGCTTCGGCGAACTCCTCGGCGGCCGTCAGGTTCAGCCGCAGTTGCCTGGTGTCGGGCCGCCATACGCCGAGGTATCCCCTGTCCAGGTCGAAGCCGAAGTCGAGCCTGTTGGTGCCGGCTTTGGCGTAAGCCGGGTCCTCGTAGAAAGCCAGGGCGCGCCGGCCGGCGGCGGTCTGCCGCATTACCTCGGCCAGATCGCCTTTTATCTTGCCGTCCTCCATGCGCAGCATCCGCGAACCAAGTTCGTCCACCTGCTTCAGCGTCAACTGCTGCGGCGCCGGCGTTCCGCGGGAGGCGAGCGCAGCCGCGCCGCTACCGGCGGCAGTCGGTTCCGCGCCGCCGGCGCTGTTGTCGAACAGTCCCCCGAGACCGCTCCTCTGGTCCTCTACGCTCTTGCCGGAGAGGCCGGCGGTCCGCCCTTTAGCTGCGGCAAGGCCGGCGGTCTTTTTCTCCTGCGGCGGAACAGAACCCCGGCCGTCTCCGACCGGGGCCGAGTTCAGCGCGGACCTGATACGCTCGACGCAGGAGAGATCCGAGATCCCGGCCACTTCAAGATCGTCGCTGAAGATGGACGCCAACGTTTCCAGTTTTGTCCGGTCCGGCGGGGAAATAGCCAGCGTTTCAGCCGCGGCGGCGGCCTTCTCGCATTCCAGGCCGGCCCACATGCCGAGGTAGGCGAAGCGGCGGCGGGCTCCCTCGGCGTCCCAGTTCTCGCGCGTCCGCTGGTACTTGCCGCCGGAGAGCGACTTCTGGCGCACGGGACCGAGCGAATCCCACAGGCGGAAAGCGTATTCGATGGCGGCGCGGTCCTCCGGGCTGTATCTGCCCAGCCAGTCCGAGATGTGCTCCGGCTTCGGTCCAAGGCCCATGTCGCAAAGCGCGCAGTCCGCGGGCCTCCAGTCGGCGGGTTTCGCCGGCCCGGAGGGCACGTTCCACATGCGCTCCAGCGCAATAACGGCGCCGCGGCCTTTCTGGGTGGACACTATCTTTTTCAGGTCAATGAGCGCGTTGTTGCGGCCCAGGATAAGACCGGCCATGGCCGGATCGTCTTCGGAGAATCTATTCACCAGCGGCTCCGGCGCGCCCTCGCTGAAAGCCTCCGCGCAGCGGACAGCGGTTTCCGGCGAGCGAGGGCCGTCGTGGCGCACGTTGTCGCCGCACTCCTTTATCAGCGCGCGCTCCGCGGCTGAGAACGGCGCGTCCGCCACCGCGTCGCGCAGGTCGGAGGGGATGTGCGCCGTCGCGGCGCGGCGCATGGCGCAGGAGTAAATAAAGGACGCCAGCACCGCCGCCGCAAATACCCATTTCCTCTTATCACCCATAACGCCTCAATTCCGCCGTCTGCCAGCATTCCCGCTTTCCATAGTTTACGCGCGGGGAGCGGCGCCGCCAAGGGTCCATTGACCTACGTTGAAATGCGAACTAAACGCGGCGAATTAACTCCCGGAGCCGCGCTAATTCCTCGCCGTGTCCTGTTCCGCGGCCGCCTTCGGCTTTCCGCCGGCGATGATAACCGGGCCAAGCAGGTCGCCGCCGGGGTCGGACGCCGCCGCGGACGCCGCCGCCGGCGGGGCCCAGATATAAACCGCGTACCGCCCGGAAGCGTTCGAGACATAAGCCAGACCGGCGCCGCCCTCCGCGAAACAGACCGGGTCGGCCTCGCTGGCGTGGGAATTTACCGGCAGGCGCCGGGCAAAGTCGTCCGGCCTTGGCTCGCCAAGGCGTCCGGGCGGAATGGCGTAAAGGTCGTCGTCATTGCCGTCCCCGCGCTGCGAGACGTACACCAGCGTGCCGTCGGCGCAGAAGGAAGGGTACCAGTCCACCCCGCCGTTATATGTCAGCCGGCGCGCGGGGCCGCCAGAAACCGGGACCAGGTAAACGTCCGCGCGCGGCTCGGTCCTCGATGTGCCGCGCGTGAAGGCCAGCCATTTGCCGTCCGGGCTGAAAGCCGGCGCCCATTCCTCGCCGGCGGCGTCCGTGGTCACCTGCCGGGAACGTCCCGTGGACAATTCATGGATGAAGATCCGGGACGAGGCGTTGGAGCCGCCCCGGTAGGCGATCCGTTTCCCGTCCGGGGAGAACCTGGGGTCCTCCTCTCGGTCCCGCGGCGTCCGCGTCAGCGGCCGGACGCCGGCCAGCCGCGAGCCGTCGAACTCCCCCAGGTACAGGTCCCAGTTGTCGTCGAGGTTGGCGGGAAAGACCACCCTTTTCCCGTCCGGCGACACGGAGGGGTTGCCGGCCTTGCGCGCGAAACCTGGCGGGGTGATGTCCAGGGTCCGCGAGCCGTCGGCATAGAGGATGTCGCCCGGATAGCCGCGCAGATATACAAAGGCCGGAGCCGCGCCGCCGGAGCCGGCCGCGAGCTGGAGAAGGGCGGCCATTGCCGCCGCGTTAACGCCTTTGTTCTTCGCCATATGCCGGCCTTTGCCGCGGGAAATTTGAAGGGAGCCGAGGACCGAATGCTCAATTCAACCAAGCTGAGTATCCGGTCCGGATAATTCCTGAAAAAATTGCGGCTACTTTTCTCCGGCGCGGTCGCCTATTTTCGACACTGTGCAGGTGTCGCCCATGCAGGTGGCCACTCCCAGCGCTTCTGTATCCACGCTTCCGGGAGAGAAGGTCATCATGTTTATCCCGGCCAGCTTCATGCCGTTCTTCTCTTTTTTTATGCCGTACATGTTCTTAAGCAGCCACATCGCCGCTCTTTCCGGGTTGCCCGTCACCTCTATCTCCACATCTATAGCGTTCCGCACGTCCCCGTATTCCCCCTTCCCGTACGTGATGGCGTGCGCCACTTCGAGGTCCGCGAACATATCAAAGATCTCCTTCAGCCTTGGCGGATAAATTCCGTCCTTAAATGCAATTGCTAAACGCACCGGCCCGCTGAAAGCCTCTTTCTCCCGCACCTCGGCCACCTCGGGGAGGGCTTCCAGCGCCTTGATGATCTTACGGCTGTCCGGCTTGCCGGTAGCCACGAATTCCGCATGGCGGACGGAGTAGTGGTCGCGATAAGAGAGGATCGTCATCCCTTTCCCCTTGAAAGCCTGGTAAACCACCTCTTTAGTCAGGCTCTCGCTGCGGTCACGAAAAGTTGCGGGGTCAAGAGAAAGGCCTGCGGAAAAGGTCTGGCGGTCTATGCGCTTTCCGTAGAGGACGGAACCGGGCGCGAGCGGCCTACGCCCGGCGAACTCTTCCCCGGCCGCGGCCGCCTTGGGATCGGGCGCCTTTATCTCCGAAGCGCCGTGTCTGGCGTCCAGCTGGCCCATGGCCGTGCCGTCGCTCCAGGTGTCCGCCGGGGCGTCGCGCAGGTCGGAGGGTATATGATTGTGCGGCCGCGCGTAGAAGAACGCGCCCGCGGTTACCGCCAATACCGCAACTAAGGTTATTTTCGTTTTCATAAGGTCACCTCACTGAAACCATCCACTTTATGCAATCCGTTTACCTGCGCCAGACGCGGTCCGTCCACTCCACGAACTCGTCCCAGCGGGAATCCTTCGAGAGCGCCAGGTCCCGGTATTCGCCATCGAAAGCGCCCGCGAAACTGGCCGGGAAACTTTTCGCCTTCAGCGTCATGTTGATGGCGATGCCGCCCACTTTCGCATAGGTGTAGTCATTACGTCGGTCGCGGTTAATGCCGACACTATCCACAACCAGCCTGTTCTTTATGAAAGCGGCCAGCCCGGCGGCGGCCCGCTTTGTTTCCGGGTTCTCGGCGTTGGCGCCGACTATGCGGGCAAAATCATAGAGGTCCATGCCGGGCGACATCAGCTTATCCTCGTCGTCGGCGTAGAGGCTGGCAAACCGTATCACAGCGGATACTGCCTTCTTCACCGCGGCTTCCTCCCTGTTGCGCATGGCCGCGTCCGCGAAAGCGTCCAGATATGCAGGCAGCTCTTTAAGCGCCTCGCCGCGCACCGCCGAGAGCGTGGCCCCTTTGGCTTCGAGCGAGACGCGGACCGGGCCCACCGGCAGGCCTGCGACGAAGTACTCGCGCTGTTTGGCCATGAGGAACGCGGAGAGCCGGCCGTAGGTCGCCCCGGGATCGGCGTTCAGGAAGGCCAGCAGCTTGTCATACTCGTAGCCCAGGGCCAGCATTTCCTCCTCCGAACCCACGAACAGCCCCACGTCGTCCTTCAGCTCGTAGAGCACTTCCGCCGTCTGCATCAGGCAGGCGTGCTGCATGAGCACGTCCACATGCCCTATCCTGCGCAACGCCTCGCCCAGCTGGCGCGTGCGGATGTAATTGCCGGTCTCGTCGTCAAAAGCTACCCCTTTGTTCCCTCCGCCCTCCGGTCGCCGCCTGGCGGGGTCCAGCCAGCCGAGGCCGTGGCCCCAGACCACCAGCATATAGCGCTTCGCCGGGAAAGCACGCTTGGTCCAGACGGCGAAATCCGCCAAGCGGTTGTAGTCGCCCATGTCGGCGCCGGGGAACTCCCCGTAGGGGACGGAGCCGCCTTTCGTAATAAGCAGGCGCCGCGCCGGCTTGCCGTTGGAGGCGTGCTCTACCACCACGTTCACTTTGTCCGTGCTGCCCACGCGGGCCATTTCGGCCAGGTCTTTTTTGTCGAATTTCCCGGCTAACCCGAGCATACGGCTGTCGCCCAGGTTGTTGCGGGCGCTCATGAAGACCATAACGGTCCATTCTCTGACGGCGGCAGGCGCGGATGGCAGGCCTTTTTGCGCGGTCTCCTCAGCGGCGGCCGGAGCGGCCTCCGCCGGCGCGGGGACCTGTTCCTGCCCGTACATGTCCTGGCCTGCGGTTTTAAGTTCCGACATGGCGCCGCTGTCCGCCACCGCGTCGCGCAGGTCGGAGGGGATGTGGTTGCGCGGCCGCGCGTAAAAGAACGCGCCCGCCGTAAACGTCAATACCGCAACCACTGCGATCTTGCTTTTCATAATGCCGCCGCCGCGCGATCGACTGCTTCCGGGAACGGTGAACACAACACTCCTGCCGGATTAAATAATGTGCCCGGTCCGCGTCAGTTCTTTTTCTTCAGGTCTATGCGGCCTATCCTGGCAAGGCCGTCGACCGTCTTGGTTATCTCGGCGCGGCCGCGGTAGCTATCGATCACGGTATAGGTCAGGCTCAGCCTGAGGTCCGCGGAAAGAGCCCATGGGCGGGGACTGTCGGCCCATTCGGCTATGACGCCACGCTCGAACTCGAGCGCCTGGAACTGCGAGAGCGGGGTCTTCGGATAGCTGTGTTGCGCGTTGTCGAAGCTGCGTATCCCTGTCAGCGGGGTATCGAGGATTACCTGGTCTATGTCGCCCGCCGAGGTATGCTCGCGGTCCAGGAAAGCCATCAGCACAGCGATTTTGTCGCGGGAGAGTTCGGAGCCAGCCAGAGGTTTCCCCTCCACGAAAACTTCCACTCTGGCCGGGTCGAACTGTACCAGGCTGATGGCTCCGGCCTTGAGGGCGTAGGCCGCCAGGCCGTCCCGGCCGCGGGCCCCCAGGGTGAACAGCGTGGATCCGTCGCTCTTCTTCCTGAGAGTGACCGTCAGGTCGAAGTTGGCGGGGTCGGAGCCGCCGCGGCCGTCGAAAGCCTCTATGGCCGGCAGCAGCAGGCGGCCGTCGGCGGTGAGCTCGGCCTTGGGCGCGCGGCTGCCGCAGTCGTGCTGGTGGGCCCAGATGCCGCCCAGATACGAACAGGTGACGGCCATCGAGACGGAGTAGGCCGACGGGTCGAACTGTCCGGCTGCGGCGCGCAACTGTATGGCCTTGGCCGGGGCCAGGACGTTGGCGCCCGCCCTGGCGGTCACCGGGACCGGCAGGGCCAGTTTGTCCGCGGAGCGCCCGGAGTCGAGTTGTCCTATGGCGTTGTCCGCCGGGGCGTCGCGCAGGTCGGAGGGGATGTGGCTGTGGGGCCGCGTGTAGAAGAACACGCCCGCCGCAACCGTCAGTACCGCGACTACCGCCATTCTCGTTTTCATAAGGTTGCCTCGCTTTTCAGCGCGCCGCGCCCGCTTAAAATATCGTGGGGGCGTTCCTGGCTGGTATTTTCCTGAGTATGAAGTAGTAGCTGTACGCCACCGCGCCTGGTTCCCCATGCCTCCTCATCTCGGCCACGATCCAGCCGTCGGAGACGCGGAATTCCTGTATCAGTTCTTTATCCTCTTCGTACGCGGCTATGGCCTCGGGAAACTTTATATCCCATCTGTCGGCGACTTCGTAGTGTTCCAGCACGGCCCAGATCGTCCGAACGTGCTCAAAATAATCCGCCCCGACATGACGCTTCGCCGCCATATCCCTCACCCTGACGCGCCCGGTTATCCGGCCGGCGTAGCACCCCAGAAGCTTGCCGTAGACGTCGCCGTTCGCCGTGACGAACCGCCCTACCCGGATGCCGTCCATGTCTTTCTGCGTGGCGGGAACGCCTTTGCTGAACATTTCCCGGAGCTTTTCGAAAGGGGCCTCTCCGGGAGCCAGCCGCAATGGGCCCAGTTCCTCCGGGGCGTATTCACGGCTAGCGGGAGCGGCGCTCTTCGTCAACGCTGCCCGCGCCGAGCGATCGGCGCTCTTTTCCGACGCCGTATTGAAGATCTCCGATACCGGGAGCGCCCGGGCGCGGATATCGGCGCTTTCCGGCGCCGGCGCCTCCACGGCCGCCGGTTCCGCCGGTACGGGGGCTTCAACGCCGCTGGAGCCGCTTTTGAGCTCCCCGAAGGCGACGGCGTTGTCAGCCGGGGCGTCGCGCAGGTCGGAGGGGATGTGATTGTGTGGCCGCGCGTAGAAGAACGCGCCCGCGGTAACCGTCAATACCGCAACTAGCGCTATTTTCGTTTTCATAATGTTTCCTCCTGAAATCAACCGCCTCCGCGCTCCCGGAACCGGGGACACAGCGCTAATTTCGGAATTGAGTATTGTGTCCCCTTAGAACCAAGGTTTGAAAAACGCCTTCTCAAAGTACACAATCCTGTAAGAGAACGACTTTTCTCCTGTCGGGATTACATCCGTGGCCGCGATTATGGCTTTGTCATCCGTCAGGCTATTGCCCTTCTCCATCATGGCTGAAAGAGCGTTATACTCTGACGTGAACGTCTCCTTGCTGTTGTAGCACACGCACCGCATCTCTTTTGAGAGGAATGAAACTTTGTAATAATGCCCGGACTTGTCCTTAACGACGGCCGGAGCATTCACGATCTCCGCTTTGACTTCCTTCAGACGGGAAAGGAAGCCTTCCCGCGACTTTTCCGCTTCGCCCGTGTTTTCATACCGCCGGCTTACGTACGTGAAGACCTTGTCCTTGGGCCATGACTGAAAGAACCCCTTTTCTCCCGAACCGGCGGCCTCGGCCGCCTTGGGTTCCGGGACGTTGATATCGGAGGCTGCGTGTTTGGCGTCGAGCTGGCCCATGGCCGTGCCGTCGCTCCAGGTGTCCGCCGGCGCGTCGCGCAGGTCGGTGGGGATGTGGTTGTGCGGCCGCGTGTAGACGAACACGCCCGCCGCAACCGTCAGCACCGCGACTACCGCCATTCTCGTTTTCATAAGGTTACCTCCGCTATCAGCCGTTTTCCCGGATCTTCTTGCTGCATAGTTTAACCGCAATGACTTGACCGAACAAGGGTCTTGCGACTTACGTTGAAATTAGTAACAAAACAGCAAAATAGTTACTCATGCCAGCGCTATCGCGCCTGTCCGGCTTCGGCCGGAAGAAGCGGAATAAACGCCGCAGCAGCCTGGACCCGGGTGACGTCCTCGCCGCGGCCGCCGTTCTGCGGGTAGACGGCCGGAACAAGGCAGTTCTGCGGGGTGTCCAGGAAATCGTTCCCGCCGCGCGTAAGTACGCCCTCTATCAGGCGGGTCCGGGCGTTGAACGCCGGTGAGCCGGAATTGCCGCCGAAGGCGTCCAGGTCGGCGGTGAAGATCTCCCCGCCGGAGGCGTCGCGCACCGCCGCGCCGTCGGCCAGTTTCAGCGGCAGCCCGGCCGGGTGGCCTATGATGAAAAGACCGTCCCCCGGCCGCGGACCGGCGCCGCGGTTTACGGGAAGCGGCGCATGGCCGGCCGCCCTGCGGTCCAGACGGATGACGGCGTAATCCGCCCCTGACGGCTTTATGCCGGGGCCGGGCGGCTGAGGCGCCAGGCGCGCCACTATGCCGGCGCAGGAATAAACCTCGCCAGCGGGCAGAACCGTCGCCGGGGAACCGCCTTCACGCTTTACGGCGAAACCGAACACCACCCTGGTCTCGGCGCAGCGCGCAACGCTGGTTACGCAGTGGCCGGCGGTGAGCACCAGGTCCTCGCCCACCAGCGCGCCGGAGCAATATGCCCCCGAAGGCTGTTCCGCGAACCTTACTCCGGGACAGAGCCCGTAAGTTTCGCCGAAACTGCCGGCGTTCAGCAGCGCGCCGCCTGGGACCTGCTCCACGTCCTCAGCGTCCCACAAAGACACGGTGGAATCGGCCAGCGCCCGCTGTGCGGGGGTCAGCTCATAATAGTCCCGGCGGTCGTCCGCTCCATATATGCTCTTATCCCCGGCCGCGGCGGAGCCGGCTGCCAGCAGGACCGCCAGGGCTGCCGCGGTTAGCGTAACGCCGTAAGGCCGCCGCATAATTCCCTCCAGCTATCCCGCCGGCCGCTCCGCGGGACGATCCCGCAGCGCGGCCGGCGGCGAACAGTTCCTTTATTGCAGCCTGATGTATTTCTTGTACATCACGCTCTCGGTCCATTTCACGGTGCTGTTCTCGGCCTTGCGGACCTCGTAAAAGTCCCCGTCGTCGGCGAGTATCAGCACCCTGTCGCCGGCTTTCAGGCCGCTGACCGTTACCCCCGCCACCGGGGCGTTGTCCCTCAGGACGATGCCGACCTTGTTGTTGTTCACGATGGTATACGGCTGGCGTGAATCCCCGATAGACTTGCCTTTTTCCGTGAACGTCGCGTAGATGGCGTCGGCGCCGGGGGCGGCGACGTCGAAGAGCTTGCCGATCCGGACATTCGCCACGGTCGTAGTCCGGCCGGCCACTCCGGCGGCGCTCAGATTGGGCGCGATGGTTATATCGCCGCGCTCGCTCCTGGCCGTTATGGCGATGTTGCCCGAAGGCTGGAAGCCGAAGTTCTTTATCTCGGCCCGCATCAGCACGTTTTCGCCCGCCTCGAACTGGCCGTTGCCGTTCTCGTCGTAGAGCGAAACGGAGGCGATCTTCAGGACCGCGTTCTCCCGGTAATACTTGTCGGCCGCGGCTATGCCGGCCTTCTTGCCGGCCTCGAAAGCGCCGGGGTAGACCTGGGCGGCCATCTTCTCGTAGCCTTCTTTATAGCCGCGCTTGGTAGCCTCGGCGCAGCCGTCCGCGAAGCCTTCCCTCTGGCCCGCGACACGCCCGTCTTTGTTCCCCTGGGCCCTCTGGGCGGCGTATTCCCTGTTGCTGTATTCCTGATAATAAGCCGCGTACGCCGAATCATACGCCGCGGAATAAGCCGCCTGGTAGCCGGCCTGTTTTCCCTCGATATAGCCCTCGCGGTAGCTTATGGCGTACTGCTCGTCGTAGGCGCGCCTGTAGGCCATATCGTAGCTCTCGCGGTAGCCTTCCCGCTTGCCTTCCTCGTACGCGCGCCTGTAGGCGTTCTGATAGCCCTCTCTATAGCCGTTATTGTAGGCCTGCGTCTCTTCCGGGGTAGTATACCCGGCGCGGACCAGCTCTATAGGCAGCGTCTTCCTGCCGTCCAGCTCCAGGATGCTCTTCTCGAGGAGACCCCTGACGGCTTCTTTGGTCGTTAAGGAGTTCTGTATCTCGGTCTCGCGCTGGCTGAACCCGGCCTGGTAGCCGGCCTTCTGACCGTTCTCCACCTCTATGACCGCCGCGTCGGCCTGGCCCTTGGCGTAGCCCGCCTTGTAAGAAGCGGGGTCCTTCTCGCCCTCTTCCTTCGCCGCCGCGTAGACGGCGTTGTAGCCGCCGGCATAACCTTCGTCATAGCAGCGCTTCTGGCCGGCGGCGGTGCCGTTGCTGGTTCCGGCGTTCTGGCCGTCCCGGCTCCCGTTCAGGGTTCCGGCGGCCTGGTCGACGCCCCAGCCGTCCCGCCTGCCGGCGGCGCGGCCGTTCCTGTCGCCGTCATAAATACCGTTCCTGCGGCCGTCCATCTCGCCGGCGCGGATACCGTCCCTGTGGCCCTCGCGCCTTCCTTCCCAAATGCCTCTGTCGGCGCCGTCCCTCAGGCCGGCATTATACGCCTGGGTGGTATCCACCGGTTGCGGCTGCGGCTGGGGTTGGGATTGAGGCTGAGGCTGCGGCTGAGACCCGGTATTACCACCGCTGGGACCGCCGTGGTTACCACCGGGCTGCTGACCGTTGAATTCTTTCTGCTCCTGCATGAGCTTATTGACGGCGTCGTCGGCATCCGACAGCCGCATGACGGAGCCGTCGGAAGCGAACACCATGCTCGAGGCTATCAGAAGAGAAGGAAGCAACGACGCCGCGCGGAATGACTTTTTCATTTAACGCACCCCTGTGTTCCGGGATCCCGGAGAATCTATACTATATCCTAGCGGAATACCGCGCGGGCACCTAGAGCAGAAAGTCCCGGGATTTAGTGAAAAAATGCCATCACAGATATAGGTCATTTGGTCCCAGGCGGTTTTTCCTATATTCCGATACCCAGGTAAGGTCGTTCCTAATTTTGCGCTATATTATGGAACAACGGGCGCGCTTTTCCCGTCCGGCATTTGACCGGATAGAGCGTAATCTATACAATTCTAAATATCCGCGCGCCGGCAGCTAGCAAGCCCCGGCGCTGGCATCCCGCGAAGCCGAGTATTATGTCAAAACCCGATATAATCATAGTAGAGGACGACCCGCTGGTGGGCGAGATATCACGGGATATCCTGGCAGGCGCCGGCTATGCCGTGCAGCTGGTGCCGGAATCCCGCGAAGCCGTGGCCGCCGTCAGGGCCGGCATGCCGAAGCTGGTGATCACCGATATCATGATGCCAGGGGTCACCGGACTCGACATCTGCAAGGCCCTCAAGGCCGATCCTCACCTTAAGGACATCCCTGTCATGGTGATGTCGGCGAAGTCTTTCGAGACGGAAAAGAGGCGGGCGGCCATGTTCGGGGCGGCCTATTTTCTGGTCAAGCCTTTCAGCGAAAAATCGCTGCTCAGCACGGTGGCTGGCATCCTGGGCCCGCGGGAAGGGAAGTGATACCGAGATGCGCTGTGACGCAACAGTTTTAAGAGCCTCCGTAAAATTTGTTAAATAACAGTATGCCGGAAACGCCACTGTATCCCTCCTCAAAAACGGTCCTGATAGTGGAGGACGACCGCGGGGTAATGGAACTGCTGAAGATAGTCCTCGCCCGCGAAGGTTTCAAGGTGACCGAGGCCATAGACGGCGAAGAGGCGCTGCAGAAGGCCCGGCAGGAGCCGCCGCCCGACCTGATACTGCTGGACCTGATGCTGCCAAAATCCGGCGGCTTCGAGGTGGTGCGCGAGCTGCAGGACGAGAATACCGGCGGCATCCCGGTGGTGATAATGACCGGCCGGGCCATGGACCGCTCCACCTCGGAGATGATACTTCACGAGGCGAACGTGCGCGAATACCTCGAGAAGCCGGTGAAGCCCGCCGCTCTCTGCGCGCTGCTGCACAAGCTGCTGAACACCCGCCCGGCGATGCACTAGCGCTTCTCCGCGCATATCCACGTAGCACCGGAGTCCACGACGATGAAGACCGTATTCCTGCTGCTTTCCATGCTCGCCGCCTGCGCCGCGGCTTCGGCCCAGGGGCCTGCCCCGGAGCCGAAGCCGTGGAAGGACGCGGCCGAGCTCTCCTACGTCAAGACCTCGGGCAACACCCAGACCTCGACCCTCTCCATGAAGAACCTCTTCAATTACGACTGGAACCGGAGCGCGCTGGAGGTGGCCGCCGGGGGGCTGGGCACCCAGAGCAGGAAGGTCGTGACCGCCGAGCAGTTCAACGCTTCCGAGAAGGTGAGCCTGAAGCTCTCCGACAGCAACTACGCCTTCGAAAAATTCGGCTGGAACAAGGACCGCTTCTCGGGCATCAAGCACCGCTACGAGTGGGCGCTCGGCTTGGGCCGCGAGCTCCTGAAGACGCCTTCAGACAAGCTCTTCGCCGAGGCCGGCGGCGGCTACATCTTCGAGGACCGCCTGCGCTCCGACAACCAGTCCTTCAGCACCTACAGGGGCTACGCCAAGTACATCCGCACGCTCTCGCCCACCGCCAACGCCAGCCAGGACCTGGAGTACCTCGGCAACCTGAAGGATCAGAAAGGCTACCGGATGAACGCGGAGACCGCGCTGGTGAGCACGATAAACAGCCATTTCTCGCTGAAGGCGTCCTACTCGTGGAAGTACGTGAACTCTCCGGCGACCGGCTTCGGCAAGACCGACGCCACCACCTCGCTGGCGGTGATCGTCAACTACTGACGCCCCTGTTCCGGGCGCAGGATTAAAGTTAAAATAACAACGATGGAAATACTTATCACCAACGACGACGGCATCTACGCCGAGGGCATCTACGCGCTGGCCTGCGCCCTGAAGAAGGCCGGCAACGTGACCGTGGTCGCGCCGGACACGCAGCGCAGCGCGGTGGGCCACGCGATAACCCTCTCTGACCCTTTGCGCGTCACCGAGGCCAGGCGCAACGGGAAGTTCTTCGGCTACGCCGCCAGCGGCACGCCGGCCGACTGCGTGAAGCTCGGCATCAAGGCCATAATGAAGCGCCGCCCGGACCTGGTGGTCTCCGGCATAAACCTGGGCGGGAACCAGGCCTATAACATACTCTATTCCGGCACCGTCTCTGGCGCCACCGAAGGCGCGCTGCTGGGCATACCGTCCATGGCGGTCTCGCTCGACACCTTCGTCAGGCCGGATTACCGGCCGTCAGCCGCTTTCGCGCTGAAGATGGCGCGCCAGCTGGGACGCCGGGGCCTGCCGCCTGGAACCCTGCTGAACGTCAACCTGCCGAACCTGCCGGCGCGCAGGCTGAAGGGGGTGCGCGTCACCAGCCAGAGCCGCACCTGCTTCAACGATTGGTTCGACAAGCGCACGGACCCGCACGGCAGCACGTATTACTGGATGACCGGGGACTTCAAGCCGGTGGACACTAACGCGGCGACCGACCTCAACGCGCTGCGCTCCGGGTACGTCTCCGTGACGCCGATACATTTCGACCTGACCAACTATTCCTTCATGCCGGAACTGGAAGAATGGGGGCTGGGACTTTGATGGCCCGCCTGACCGCCGCCCTGACCCTGGCAGCGCTGACCGGCGTGCCCGCCGCGGCGCAGCAGCCGCCAGCCGCCTCCACGGCCGCGGTCTCTGCGGAGATAGCCGAGGCCAGGCGCGGCCTGGACCTGCTGCAGGAGCGCGGCGCGGAGATCCCGCAGGACCGCATCGACGTCCTTATGCCGCAGCTGAAGGTTTTCAACGCCGGACTGCGGGCCGCGATAGGCGACAAGATACTCGCGGAGGCCGCTGCGAGGGAGAAGGAGAAAGAGGACCGCCTGCTGACTGAGAATGCCGTGCGGCTGCTGCAGTCCGCGCGGGCCGCGCTGCAGGTCTATTACGGGGTGCACGACGGAAAATACCCGCAGGACCTGGCGGAGCTGGTGCCGGATTACCTCGCGGCCATACCGGAAGCGACGCTGCCGGACCACGCGGCCACCGCCGGGGTGAAGCGGGTGGACTCGAAGAAATACGATAAGGATTATCCCAAGGCCGTAAGTGACGAAGGCGGCTGGCTCTATTTCTCGGACAAAGGCTCGCAGAACTACGGCCTGCTGCTGCTTAACTGCTCGCACACGGGCCCTGAAGGCCTTAAGTTCTACGAGTATTGACGGGGGAGGGGGAAACATGGATAAGGAGCGGATAAAGAGCGTCTATCTTCCCGCAGCGGCCGCGGCCGGCGGGATGACGCTGTCCGTGCTCGCCTACGGCGCGGCCGCGTTCTTTCTGGCGCGCTCAGGTTACCGGCCCGCGCTGGCCGGACAGGCCGCGGCGACGGTATGCTACGTCCTTTACGCGCTGGCCGCAGGCCCGCTGCTGCTGATAAAGCCGCTGGCCGCCAGGCTGGAGGCCGCGAGGGAGACCCCCGAAGGGACCGCGAAGGGCCTGGCCGCGGCGGCCATCGTCAAAGCCGCGCTCTGCGAAGTGCCGGCGGTCTCCGGCCTGCTGCTGTTCCTGCTGGCGGGGAAATACGGCGAAGCCTTCTTCTTCATGGCTTTTTCGCTGGCGCTGGGGGCATTCAATTTCCCTAAGCTGCCCGAATGGGAAGAGAAGCTCGGCACGGCGGCCGGAAGGGTGGGATGATATGGACAAGGGGCAATACAAGTTGATAGCGGTAATGGGCGTTTCCGACGACGCGTCCAAGTACGGCCACAGGATCTTCCGCGACCTCGCCAACGCCGGTTTCCCCGTTAAGGGGATCAACCCGAAGGGCGGCTTCGTGCTTGGCCGGCATGTCTACAAGTCGCTGGCCGAACTGGAGTCGCTGCCGGACCTGGTGATAATCGTGGTCCCGCCGCAGGTCACCGAGAAAGTAGTGGAGGAATGCAATAAGCTCGGCATAAAGAACGTCTGGATGCAACCCGGCTCGGAGTCCGAAGCCGCCGTGGCAAAGGCGAAGGAATACGGCATCCAGGTGACGCAGGCCTGCTTCATGGTCTCGAAAGGGGTCTGGTAGCGGGGCGCTCTCCGGAGGAAGGATGAACCCACTGCTCTTCAAGATAGCCTGGCGGCTGGTGGTCTACCCGGCCCTGGCTTTCGCCGCGATCTCGTTCGTCTCCCTCTGGGTCTACGTGCATCCGCGGCGCAACGTCGGAGACAACAAACCGGAGAACTTCGGCCTGAAGCCGGAGCCGCTGACCCTGACCACCTCCGACGGCGTGAAGCTGGACGCGTGGTTCGTGCCCAGGGAAGGGTCCCGCAAGGCGGTGGTGATCTGCCACGGCTACCCGATGGACAAAAGCGACGTGCTCGGTCTGACGTCTTATCTGGCCAAGGACTTCAACCTGCTCTATATAGACTTCCGGGCCATGGGCCGCAGCGGCGGCATGTTCTCCACCGGAGGGGCCAGGGAAACGCGCGACGTGGACGCCGCCGTCTCCTGGCTGCGGGACAAGGGGATGGAGTCCATCGGCGTTTACGGCTTTTCTATGGGGGCCGCGACCACGCTGCTTTCGACCAACCCGGCCATAAAGGCCCGGGTGGCGGACTCGCCTTTCGCGAATCTGCGCGAGGCGCTCGACGACGTTTTCAGCCCCTTCGGGGCCTTCCGGAAGCCGCTGGTGGGCGCGATGCGGCTCTGGGGCCTGCTGCTGACCGGGTCCGACATTGACGACGTCAGCCCCGAGAAGAGCGCGGCCGGGATCACCACGCCGGTGCTGCTGATACACGGCGACGCGGACGAGACCGTGGACCACTCCAGCTCGGAGCGCATAAAGGCGGCGAACCCGGCAATAGAGCTCTGGATAGTGAAGGGCGCGGGCCACGGAGAGACCCGCTACAAGGCGCTATCCGATTACGAAAAGCACGTTCGCGGCTTCTTCCTGAAGAACCTGTAACCCGCGTCACATGTGACGAACGTGCTATTGCGTCCTTACGCGGCCTGGGTTAGACTATACTTTGCGCGGTTCGGGAAAACAATTAAGGAGGCTTATGAGGAAACTACTTATTCTACTGTGCTGCGCTGCCATGCCGGCGGCGCTCTCGGCCGAACAGTGGCAGATACTAGGCACCCGCCCGATGGGCATGGGAGGCGCCTTCGTCGCGGTGGCGCAGGGCCCGATAGCGCAGTACTGGAACCCGGCCGGCCTGGTGAAGAGCAGCGAGAACGTCTCGGGCATGGAGATACCTGTGGGCGTGAACGCGGAATTCACCGGCGGCATCGTGAAGAACGCCAGCCAGATAGGCGACCTGGCGTCCCGCTATTCCGCCATCCAGTCGGCGCAGAACTCCGGCGGCACAGTGGACGCCCAGCAGATCGCGGCCTTCGCCAAGACGCTATCCCTGATGGACGACATGAACAAGCCCGGGAAAGGTGCTCTCCTGGAAGTTGCCGGCGGAGCGAACTTCAAGTTCTCCAAGGTGGCCCTTTCGGTCAACAACTACACCTCGCTGGGTCTGAACCCGTTCGTGGATACGGTCAACGTGGGGCTGAACTCCGCGACCGGCGTGAGCGGCGTAAGCTTCGCCGGGGCCAATACGGCGTCCCCGGCGACTTCGCAGGAACAGGCCGCCGCCGCCACGATGGCCGCCGCGATAACCACGATCGGCTTCACCGACCTGGAAACCCTCCTCTGCGGAAGCGGCGGATGTCTGGGCGCGATAAACACCCCCACGAAGCTGGCGAACGCTTTCGTCAATTATTCGGTTGCCAACAGCGTTACGGACCAGCAGATAGCCGACTCGGCCAACATGATGTCCGAGTACGCTTCCCAGGTAGCGCCGATAATCAAGAACGCCGCGGGCGGCAAGCCGTACTCCCAGAACACCTCCAACCTGACGGTGGCGGGGGCCTCGTTCGTGGAGATAGCCGCCGGCTACGCCTGGAACGCCGACAACTGGCTCAGCGGCCTCTCCATAGGCGGCAACCTCAAGATGGTGAACGGCCGCACGGCCTCCACCACGTTCCACTTCCTGTCCGAGTCCAAGACCTCCGACGCCTTCAAGCTCAAGGACGTGAAGTCCAGCTGGGCGCCTGCGGCCGACATCGGCGCGCTGTGGAATGTACGGGCCAAGTACCCGCGCGCGCCGCTCAGCCCCAAGGTAGGACTGGTGGTGCGCAACATCAACAGCCCCAAGTTCGACCAGCCCGACGCGGTGGGAGGCAGCTACAAGCTGGACAGGCAGGCGCGCCTAGGCGTAGCGCTGAACCCCGCCAGGTTCTGGACGCTCGCGGCGGACATGGACGTGACCAAGAACCACACCGCGGTGAAGGGCTTCGATTCGCGCGAACTGGCCCTAGGCACCGAGATCAACATCGTCAACAGGAAGGCGTTCAACATCCCGCTGCGCGCCGGGCTGCTGAAGAATATGGCTGAGAAAGACTCCAAGCTTGCCTATACGCTGGGCACCGGCCTGAACCTGCTGTTCATGCACTTCGACGTGTCCGGAGTAATCGGGAGCGAAAAGACCGAGATAGACGGCAAGAAGTTCCCGGCCCGCGCGGGGCTCGCCGCGAGCTTCGGCCTGCTGGTCTAGGAAAACCGAAAGCTCGGCCGCAAGTCCCCGCCGCAAGGCGGGGACTTTTTTTGGGGAGGTCAGAAACGGGCTCGGTATACGAGGACCGGCGTCCGCCCGAGAACTTCCGTCCGCAGCGGGGCGCCGCCGAGAAACGTCTCCGCGACGAAGGAGCTGAGGAAGGAGGACAGCGCCATGGCCGCCAGCGTGTCCGACGGGTAATGGGCCTTGGCCTCCACCCTGGCCCAGGCAGTGGCCAGCGGGACGGCGTCCAGCCCGCCCCGGATAAGCGCGCGCTCAGTTCCGCCCAGCCGAAGAGATTCGAAATTGGTCCAGGCCGACATGGTCTGGGAAGCGGCGTAGGCCGTGTGCAGCGAGGGGAAACTGCTCCTGCCGGCGCCGTTGGGCCGCTGCCTGCCCACCATCCTCTGCAGCGAGAGCGTGGCCTGGAAAGCGGCGGTATTGGCCGCCACGCCCGCGGCGGCGGTCTTGGCCTTGTCATAGAGCCAGGCGTTCCCGTATGGGCCCGACGGCGCGGCCGCGACGCTGGCCCAGTAGGCGGCGTTGGAGACCGAGATAAGGGTATTGCTGGCCTTCCTGGCCTTGTCGGTCGAGCCGTATACCGGCGTTTTCGAGGAAGCCCAGGAGGAGATCCTCTTATCGGCGCCGGCCGCGCCGATGACAAGAGCCCCGGCGGCCGGTACCCAGACCTCCGGACGCAGCAGGGCGGCCTTAGCTGCCCGGCCCGTACGCGCCCAGCCCGGCCTGAGCGTGGCGCCGTCGGCCCTGCGGCGGCCGTCGGCCATGGTGGAACAGCCGGCCGCCGTCAGCACGGCCAGCAGGACCAGCAGGCCGGACGCGAGGCGTTCCTTCATGTTCATAAGGGGGTATTCGGGCTATCTCCGCCTAGTATATGCCATTAGCGGCATGCGGTCAATCGTACCGCATTATCCGCGCAGGACCGATTTGATAGAATATAAAAGATGTCCGCCATAATAACCCATGACCTGGTCAAGCGCTACGAGGAAGTCACGGCCGTGGACGGGGTCTCCCTCGAGATAAAGGAGGGGGAGGTTTTCGGCCTGCTCGGCCCCAACGGCGCCGGCAAGACCACCACGATCAGCATGCTGTCCACGCTGGTGCGGCCGACCTCCGGCACCGCGCTGGTGGCCGGGCATGACATCAACCGCGAGCCGCTCGAAGTGCGCCGCAGCATCGGCATAGTCTTCCAGGAGCCGAGCGTGGACGACCTGCTGACCGCGCGCGAGAACCTCTACCTGCACTCGATGCTCTACGGCATGCCCCGTCGCGAGATACCGGGGAAGATAGACCGGATGCTGGCGCTGGTGAACCTGTCGGACCGCGGGGACAGCCTGGTGAAGACCTACTCGGGCGGCATGCGGCGCAGGCTGGAGATAGCCCGCGGCCTGATACACAGCCCCAAGATACTTTTTCTCGACGAGCCCACGCTGGGCCTGGACCCGGCCAGCCGCAAGGCGGTCTGGGAGCATATCCGCGCGCTGAAGGAAGCGCACAATACCACCATCATCCTGACGACGCATTACATGGAGGAGGCGGACAGCCTCGCGGACCGCATAGGCATCATCAACCGCGGGAAGATAATCGAGCTGGATACTCCTGACGCGCTGAAGAAGAAGGTGGGGCAGGACCTGGTCTTCCTGCGCGGCTCCATCGACGAGGCCGCGGTGCGCGCCCTGCCCTTCGTGAAGGCGGTGGAGCGCGCCAACGCGCATTACGAGATAAGCATAATCGATTCCGGCGCCAACCTCCAGGCCCTGCTGAACGCGGCTGGCCGGATAGAGGAAGTGGAGGTCCGCAGGGTGACGCTCGACGACGTCTTCCTCAAGTTCGCCGGCCGCGAGATCAGCGACGACGCCGAGGAGCACGCGGAAGGCATCTTCCAGCGGATCGCCACCCAGAAGGCGGTGCGGAAATGAGCAACTTCAACGCCGCCTACGCGCTGCTGCTCCGGGAAGCCAAGATCTTCTTCCGCGAGAGGGAGCGCATAGCCGCGATACTGGTCTCGCCGCTGCTGTTCCTGTTAGTGATGGGCAAGGGCCTCGGCGGCGGCCACAGCCCGGTGCCCGGCTATTCCTACCAGCAGTTCATCTTCCCCGGCATCATAGCTATGGTGCTGCTGTTCACTTCCATAACCTACGGACTCTACATCATCTGGGACAAGCGCCTGGACTTCCTTAAGGAGGTCCTCGCCGCCCCGATACCGCGCTCCACGCTGTTCATCGGCAAGACGCTGGGCGGCATGCTGGGCGCGCTGGTGGAGACCGCGCTGCTGCTGCTGATCGGGGCCTTCTTCATCCTCCCGACTGGCCCGCTGCAGGCCCTGCTGGCGCTGGCCGCGGCCGTGCCGGTCTCGTTCATGATAACGGGCGTGGGCCTGACGATAGGCGCCAAGATGAAGTCGATGGAGGGTTTCGGCCTGGTGATGAGCTTCCTGACCTGGCCGATGTTCTTCTTCAGCGGGGCGCTGTTCGACCTGGGCACGGCGGCTCCCTACATCAGGACGGTGAGCCTGTTCGACCCGGTCACCTACGCGGTGGACCTGATGAGGATAATCATGCTCGGCCAGGGGCACTTCCCGGCGTGGGTGGACCTGGGCGCGATAGCGTTGTTCTGCCTGGCCGCAGCGGCGTTAGGGGTGGCCGCCTTCGGCCGCCTGCAGCAGGAAAAATGATCGGACGTCTGGGATAGCGGAAAAAGCCGGCGGAAGCCGGCTTTTCTATTTAAGGGAAGCCATCAGGCGGGCAAAGTCGTCCCAGACGGAGTCGCGGGACAGGGACAGCCCGTCGTAAAGGTCATCGTAACTGGACGGCACGTCTATCGCCACGCCGTGGCTCACGGCGTCCTGCGCCCAGTTCTCTATGACCAGCCGGTCCTTCACGAAGGAGACCAGCTCGCGGCCCAGCGCTTTCAGGCGCGGGTCTCCGGAGGCCTCTCCGGCCAGCGATACGAAGTCGCAGAGGTCCTTGTACGGGGCGTACTCGCCGAAGAACTTGGCCCTGGCGGCCGCGAGCCTGAGCGCCGCGGGATCGGCCTTCATGGCCGCCCCGGCCCAGGCGTCCAGCTTCTCCCGGAAAGCCCTCATCTCGTAAAGCCGCACCGCCGACTGCGTGGCCGGCGCGCCCTCGTTGTCCCCGGCCATGCCGAGAAAGAAGTCCCGGTAGGTCTTCACCGTATTCGAAGCCAGCTCCTCGGCGTCCATCTGCGGCCTGGCGTTCAGCATGCCCAGGAACTGTGCGTAGCGCACCACCACCCCGGGCTCGGTCTCCTCGGAGGCCGTCATGGCGCGGGCCGAATCCTTCAGCTCGTAGGCCACCTCGGCCATCCCCATGTTGCAGCCGTCCAGCATCAGGAAATCCACGCCTCCGGCGCGGCGCAGGGCCTCCGCCATCTGCGGCAGCGAGAATTCGTGGCCGGTCTCCTCGTCCAGCGAGAAGCCCTTGAGGTCGTAAAAGCCGCCCGCGTTGGCCTGGTCCACCGGTTCCCAGCCGTTGCCGTGGTCCCAGAGCACCAGGGCGTAGCGGCGGGCGGGATAGGCCGCCTTGGCCCAGCGCAGGAAATCGGCCAGCTCCTTCCAGGAGCCCATGTCCGCCGCGGCGCGGTGCTCCAGGACCGGGGAGGCGATGCGCGCGGTGTCGGTGTCCTTCGTCACGAGGTAGCGGCGCACCCCGGTCCAGTCGCCATCGGAGTTGTCGTCGTACTCCTGCCCGTTCATGCGGCCCATTTCCGCCACGATGTTCAGCTCCGGCGTACTTCCCGACAGTTCCAGCTGGTTCATGTCCATCAGCGCGGAGCTCTCGAGGTCGTTCTTGCCGTTCATGAAATAAAGCACCGTCCAGCCGGCCGCCCCGGCTGGCGACGGCTCGGCGACGCGGGGGGGGTCCCCGGCCGCGGGCGGCAGCTGCGGGAGGGCTGGCTGCGCGCTCGCGGGAAGCGGCTGCAGCAGGCGGCTTAGCAGGTACAGGGACAGGAGCATGCAGTTAGATTATAGGCGGCTCGGGGTTCAGGCGGAAGTGCCTTAGGTCCCGGCTCCCTCCGGGACCGAAGGGCCTCGCCTGCCGATGACGGACAGGAAGGCTTCCTTTTCGCCGGGGGCCAGCAGGCTCCAGCAGAAGAGGGGGAAGACGGCGAGGAACAGGACCAGGCGCAGCCCGAGCCAGGCCGCGGCCGGGATATACGACGAGAAGAGCATGCCGCAGGTGAGCAGCGCGCCGGCCCCGATAGCCGCCAGCGAGCGGCCCCATTCGTACGGCACATGGTAAAAACCGCGGCCGGCCAGGTACATGAAGATGGCCATGCAGAAATAGGCCGCGAAAGTGGCCCAGGCGGCGCCGAGCATGCCGAAGCGCGGGATCAGGACGAGGTTGGCTGCCACGTTGACGGCCGCCCCGAGCAGCGTGGCCCCCATCACCCTGGCGGTGCGCTTGGCAATGATCACCGGGGCCAGGAAATTGATGTAGAGGCCGTTGAAGAC
>DAIENX010000007.1:0-193870 GCA_027340875.1 Elusimicrobiota bacterium | reverse complement strand
CAGTGCGGGCCTGGATCTTGATCGAGCCGCGGCCGGTCTCGAAGTAGTCCATGATGCCCTTGCGGCCGCGGATGATGCCTCCGGTCGGGAAGTCTGGGCCCTTTATGATCTTGACCAGTTCCTTGGTGGTGATGTCCGGGTTGTCGATCACGGCTATAGTCGCGTCGCAAACCTCGGAGAGGTTGTGCGTCGGGATGTTGGTGGCCATGCCGACGGCGATGCCGGAGCTGCCGTTGACGAGCAGGTTGGGCAGCTTGGCCGGCAGCACCGAGGGCTCGGTCAGCGAGCCGTCGTAGTTGGGCGTCCACTTCACCGTCTCCTTCTCTATGTCGGCCAGCAGCTCGCCGGCTATGCCGGAGAGGCGCGCCTCGGTGTAGCGCATCGCGGCGGCGGGGTCGCCGTCCACGGAGCCGAAGTTGCCCTGCCCGTCCACCAGCGTGTAGCGCAGCGAGAACTCCTGCGCCATGCGCACCAGCGTGTCGTAGATCGCGGCGTCGCCGTGCGGGTGGTACTTGCCCATCACGTCGCCGACTATGCGGGCGGATTTCTTGAAGGGCTTGTTGTGCTGCAGGCCCATGTCGTCCATCGTGTACAGCACGCGGCGGTGCACGGGCTTGAGGCCGTCGCGCACGTCGGGCAGCGCGCGGCCCACGATGACGCTCATCGAGTAGTCTATGTACGAGGACTTCATCTCCTCGCTGATGTCCCGGTCTACGATGTTGACGAACATGTTCTCCGGCTGCTTCGGTGTCTGATCCTTGTGTTCTGCCATTGAGATCGCTCCTTAAAATGGATCCCTGCTTCCGCCGGAACGGCGCTGCCTATATGTCCAGGTTCTTGGCGGCCAGCGCGTTCTGCTCTATGAACACGCGGCGCGGCTCCACCTTGTCCCCCATCAGGGTCGTGAACATCTTCTCGGCCTCGGCCGGGTCCTCGAGCTGGACCTTCAGGAGCTTCCTCCTCATCGGGTCCATCGTGGTCTCCCAGAGCTGCTCCGGGTTCATTTCACCCAGACCCTTGTAGCGCTGGATGTGAGCTCCGGCCGCGCCTATCTTCATCGCGGTGTCGAGCAGGCCCTTGAGGTCCTTGGCGGCGGTCAGCGTCTTCTCGTTGGAGATCTCGAAGACGTCGGCCTTCTTGGGGTCCTCGTTGTGGAAGTCCGCTATCGACCAGCCGAGCGGCTTGAGCTTGGCCGAGATATTGTTGAAGCGGGTGAACTCGCCGAGCGGCTGGAACTCGGGACCGAGCTCCTCGTCGTCTATCTCGGCCTCCGGCACGCCCTCCCTTGCGAGGGCGTCCTTGTGCTTCTGGATGTACTCGTTCTCGTAATCCTGCCACTCCTTCTCGGTGAAGAAGTACTTGTAGGTCTCGGGGCCGGTCTCGATGCGGTAGAGCGGCACGGCGCCGTCGGCCTGGAACTTCAGGTAATCTTTCAGAGTCAGGTTCTTGGTCTCGAGCTTGCGGGCGGTGTTGTCTATCGCGATGATCAGGTCGAGCAGCTCGGCGAGGTCCTTGCCTTCCAGCTTCCTGCCCTTGGCCTTCACGGTGATGCCTCCGACTGCCTCCTTCATCTGCCACTTCTGCAGTTTCTCCTCGTTCTCGAAGTAGGCCTCGAACTTCCCCTTCTTGACCTTATAGAGCGGCGGCTGGGCTATGTAGACGTGACCCTGCTCCACGAGCTGGCGCATCTGGCGGTAGAAGAACGTCAGCAGCAGCGTGCGGATGTGCTGGCCGTCCACGTCGGCGTCGGCCATGATGACGATCTTGTGGTAGCGCAGCTTCTCGAGGTTGAAGCCGGCCTCGCCCTCGCCGATGCCTGTGCCGATCGCGCTGATCAGCGTGCGGACGGCGTCGGAGGAGATGATCTTGACGAGCTGGGCCTTCTCCACGTTCAGGATCTTGCCGCGGATCGGCAGGATGGCCTGGAACACGCGGTCGCGGCCCTGCTTGGCCGAGCCGCCGGCCGAATCGCCTTCCACGATGAAAAGCTCCGACTTCTTCGGGTCGCGCTCCTGGCAGTCCGCGAGCTTCCCCGGCAGGCCGGAATCCGTCAGCGAGCCCTTGCGGCGCGCCAGGTCCTTGGCGCGGCGCGCGGCCTCGCGGGCCTCCGCGGCGCCCAGGCCCTTCTGGCAGATGGCCTTGGCTATGGACGGGTGCTCCTCGAAGAACACGCCGAGCGCCTCGCCGGTGAGGGTCTTCACTATGCCCTCCACCTCGCCGTTGCCCAGCTTGGTCTTGGTCTGGCCCTCGAACTGCGGGTGCGGCACCTTGACCGACACCACCACGGTCAGGCCTTCGCGGCAGTCGTCGCCCGTAACGTTGAAGTTCTTATCCTTCAGCAGGTCATACTTCTTGATATAGTCGTTGATCACGCGGGTCAGCGACGAGCGGAAGCCGGACACGTGCGTGCCGCCCTCGGTGGTCTTGATGTTGTTGACGAAAGAGAACATCGTCTCGGAGTAGTCCGTGTTGTACTGGATCGCGAGGTCCAGCACGATGTCCCCCTCTGATTTGGAGACGAAGATGGGCTCGTCGTTGATGACCTGCTTGTTGGTGTTCAGGAACTTCACGAACTGCTTGATGCCGCCCTCGAAGAAGAAGGTATGCTTCTTGCTCTCCTCTCTCTCGTCTATAATGGTTATGCGGCAGCCGGGGTTGAGGAACGCCAGCTCGCGCAGGCGGTTGGAGATGACGTCGAAGGACAGCACGCCCTCGCCGAAGATCTCGGTGTCCGCCTTCCAGGTGACGGTGGTGCCGTGGCCGTCGGTGGTGCCGGCCTGTTTTACGTCGTGCTGCGGCTTGCCGCGCTTGTACTCCTGCTTCCAGATCCTGCCTTCGCGGTGAACGGTGACCTCGAGCCACTCGGACAGCGCGTTGACGCAGCTGACGCCGACGCCGTGGAGGCCGCCGGACACCTTGTAAGCGCCCGCGTCGAACTTGCCGCCTGCGTGCAGCACTGTCAGCACGACCTCGAGGGCGGATTTCCCCTTAAGCTTGGGGTCCTTCACTTCCTTCATCGGGTCCACGGGAATGCCGCGGCCGTTGTCGGTGACGGAGCAGATATTGTCTTCCTTGATGGTTACGTCTATCTTATTGCACCCTCCGGCGAGGATCTCATCGATGGAGTTGTCCACCACCTCGTATACAAGATGATGCAGCCCCTGCACTCCGGTGGAGCCGATGTACATAGCGGGGCGCTTGCGCACGGCCTCGAGGCCCTCCATCACCTGTATTTTAGAGGAATCGTAACCGCCTTCTTTCGGGTTCGCTGTCTTGGTCATGTCCGTCATACTCCTGTTTCTTGTCTCCTGTTGATGAACCTCAGATCCTTGTGACCGGCCTGATAGCCTTTATCCAGGGCCTCTTGAAGTACTTATTGAGGCCCTTCACTATCACCGTGCTGCGCAGGGCCAGCTCGCTGGCGGCCGCGGAGGAAGCCGGCTTCACCAGTATGACGCCCTTGTCCACTCCGAGCATCACGCAATGCTCTCCGAGCCTCCCGGTCTCCTTCTCCCAGACCGCGTCCAGGATGGCCAGCCTGTCGAGCCCGGAGAAACCCAGCGTGCGCCAAGAAGCGCAGACCGAGTCCGCCCGGCTCCAGTTGACCTTTTTCCTGGACAGGAACATCACTGGGTCCGGAGCGGCATCACTATGTAAAGCAGTCCCTCGCGGTCGCCTAGCCGCAGCAGGGCGGGAGTGGAGGGCGAAGTGAACTCCGCTGTTATCTCGCCTTCCCCAGCGGCCTTCAGGATGTCCATCACGAACTTCGGGTTGAAGCTGATCTGGAATTCCTTGCCCTTGTAGGCCACTTCTATCTCGTCCTCGAAATCCATGCTCTGCGAGGCGGAGGTGACCACCAGCGCGCCCGGCTTGAAGGTGTACTTCACGGCCCCGGAGCGCTCGTTGGAGCAGATGGCGGCGCGCTTGGTGACGGCCATCAGCCTCTCCGCGTTCACTACCACCTCCATCTCGTGGCTCTTGGGGATGATCTGCTCGTAAGCGGGGAAGTTCCCCTCCACCAGCCTGGAGATGAAGACCGTCTTCCCTATCCTGAACCCGATCTGGTTGGACGACAGCCCCACCGTGACCTCGTCCGCGTCCTTCACTCCCGCGCCCTTGATGAAGCGGGCCAGCTCGCCGAGTATCTTGGAAGGGACTATTATTTTAAATTCCTTCTTGGCCTTCACCTTCTTGCTGGACGCGACGGCCAGCCTGCGGCCGTCAGTTGCGACCAGGAAGAAAGTGTCCTTCTCGTACTTCCACAGCAGTCCGTTCAGGAAGTGCCTGTCGTCCTCCGTGGAAGCGGAGAAGATGGTGCTGTTGATCATGTCGGCCAGCAGCTTGGCCGGCACCTTGAAGGAATTGCTCTCGTCCAGGTCCGGTATGACCGGATAATCGTTCTTGGGCGCGCCTCCCAGCTTGAAGCGGGACTTGCCGCTGAGTATGGAGATCCTGTTGTTCTCGTCCACGGCTATGTTGACCGCGGAATCCTCTCCCAGGTTCTGCACTATCTCCATGAACTTCTTTATAGGTACGGTTATGCTGCCTTCCCCTTTGATCTCTACGGGGATATGGTGTTTTATGGCCATTTCCAGGTCGGTGAAGACTACCTTGACGCCCTTGTCCTCCGTTTCCATAAGGAAGTTCTGGAGTATCGGGATGGTCCCGGTCTTGGAGGAAACGCCGGCCTGTATGGTCTGTATCCCCTTTATTAACGTGTCCCTGTTACTGTTTATTTTCATCTTATTCGTCCTCTATTAAGATAGGCTGTCTATATTGTCTAAAGTGTTAACAGCATTGGGGAAGTTTATTGACAGCCTGTCCGATTTTACCGACATTCCCTACAAAGAACAGCGCTTTTTACAGCCCTCCGGCCTATCAACCGGGGTTATTAACAGACTTTATCTTGGTGATGATCTGGTTCAGGGCCTCGTTGAAGTACGGGTCCGTCTGCACCATGTGACTTATCTTTCCCTTGGCGTGCAGTACGGTTGCGTGCTCCCTGGCGAAGGCTTCGCCGATGTCCTTCAGGACCATATCCGTCATCTCGCAGGCCAGGTACATGGCGACCTGGCGGGGAAACGCGATGTTCTCATTGCGTTTCTTGGAGCTGAAGTCTTTCAGCTCGACATTATATTTTTCCGCCACTACCCGCTTGATGGTCTCTATGGAGATCTTCTTCTCCTCGAGGTCGTGGTCGCCGCTGTGTTCCTTGATTATCTCTTTCAGGGAGTCTATGGAGGGCTGGATGCTCATGCTGGAGCAATAGTTTCCCACCGTTATCAGGCAGCCTTCCAGCTCCCTGATGTTCTTTTTTACGTTCTCGGCTATATAGGTGATGACGTCGTCGGGAATATCGTACTTGTGCTGGTCGCGCTTCTGACGCAGTATCGCCACGCGCGTCTCGAAATCCGGTATCTTAATATCGGCGACGACGCCGGACAGGAAGCGGGAGATAAGGCGCTGGCCGAGCGCCAGCTCCCGCGGCGGCCTGTCCGAGGTCACCACTATCTGCTTCTTGGACTCGAACAGGGAGTTGAAGGTGTAGAAGAACTCCTCTTCGCTGCGTTCCTTGTCCACGAGGAACTGGATGTCGTCCAGCAGCAGACAGTCGAGTTTCCTGTATTTGCTGCGGAACTGCTCGGTGGCCCCGCCGCGCACGGCGTCGATGTACTCGTTGACGAAATTCTCGCTGGCGGTGTAAAGGATGCGCGCCGAGTGGTTCTGCTTCAGGATGCTGTGCGCTATGGCGTGCAGCAGGTGCGTCTTGCCCAGTCCGGGCGGGCTGTAGATGAAGAAGGGGTTGGCGTGCCCGGGCGCCTTGGATACGCTTTCAGCGGAAGCGAAGGCGAAGCGGTTCGACGTGCCCATGATGAAGGACTCGAAAGTGTAGTTGGGGTTGAAGGAGTAGTAGCTGGGCGGCAGCTGCTGCGCCGTCTGCGGCTTCGGCGGAGGAGGAGGCTCGGCCGGCGCTATGGACATGGAGTAGTTTATGCTCAGGGCTCGGCCGGTTATGGAGGTCAGGAGGGAGGTTATCTTCTCCTCATAGCGCTGCTTGACCGTGTTGTATATGATCTGGTCCGGGACTTCCAGTTTCAGCGTGTCGCCTTCGATGAAAAGCGGTTTTATCGGACGTACCCAGAGCTCCACGGCCTCGGTGCCTATCTCTTCCCCCAGTTTTTTCAGGACTTCCTGCCAGTAGTCCTTGATATCGGTTAAGTTATCCACAAGTTATCCACAACTGTTGATAGTTTTTTTAAAACTAAAAAACGCTTTGTTTTCTAAACACTTTTTATGTTGATAACTTTTATATCCGGCCCGCGAACAGCTCTTTATGCACTAAAAAGTGTTGCAAAATAGTGAACAAGAAAGGTCCTAAAAAGCGCTTTTTTAGGGGTATTTATAATATTATATATTTTGACGTCATAAGTCAATCTGCCTGATATAATAAAAAAGCGCCTTTCGGCGCCTTTTTATCGCGGCAGTCAGCGGCTTAACCGTGCATTCCCACCTTTACCCCCCGGAAACGGGCCGGGCTTGAGCCATGGCACATCATTGCCCGCTGGCCTGGCTGCCCCTTGCCACAGTTGGCAACGCCCCACAGGCGCCATTCCTGGGGCCCTGCGATGCCGTCACAGGAGCCCCAGAACTCCGGGGTGATGCCCTGGTACCTGGGGTTCTTGAGCAGGCGGCCTTTCCTGCCGTTCTTTATCTCCCAGCCGGCCTCGCAGCCGAATTGGAAGTTCAGGCGCTTCTGGTCTATGCTCCAGGAGACGTTGTTCTCCATCATCACGCCGTCCTTGATGCCGGCTATCAGTTCCTCGGTCGAGGAATTGCCAGGCATCAGGCTCAGGTTGCAGATGCGGGTTATCGGTATGTTCGAGTAGCCGTCGGCGCGGCAGCAGCCCCAGGAACGGTCCCTGCCGATGCGGCCGCAGAACTCGCGGTTGGTCATGTAGCCGGACAGGATGCCGCCCTTGACGATGTGCCAGCGCTGGGCCTTCACGCCGTCGTCGTCGTAACCAGCCGTGGCGAGGCCGCCCGGCAGCGTGGCGTCGGCTACGAGGTTCACTATCGGCGATCCGTAGCGGAAATGCCCGAGCTTCTCTGTGGTGGCGAAGCTGGAGCCGGCGTAGGATTCCTCGTAGCCCAGCACGCGGTCCAGCTCGCTGGCGTGTCCTACTGATTCGTGTATCTGCAGGGCCATCTGGTTGCCCGAGATGATGAGGTCCTTCACCCCGGCGGGACAGACCGGGGCCTTCAGCAGCGCTACGGCCTCGTCGCGCACCCTTTCGGCGTGGGCGGCGAGGTCCATCGACTCTATTATCTCCCAGCCGCCGCCTAGCGTCTGGCCGCCGTGAGAGCACGGGTAGCCGCGCAGCTGGGAGTCGCCGTTCTCCACGGCGGTGGCGGTTATCGCGGCGCCGGAGTTGAGCAGCACCTGTTCTATGCGTGAGCCCTCGGTGGTCATGTGCCACTGGTGCTCGCGCATGAAGGTCATCTCGGCCTCGGCGACCTTAATTTTCCTGTTCCCCCGGAGGGTCTTGTCGAGGGAGAACAGGATGTCCAGCTTGGCCTGCACCGGGACCGCGAACGGGTCTTTCAGGAACGGCGTCTGCCAGAAATCATGGTAGGCCGGTTCGTGCGCCAGACGCACCCTGCCGCTCATCAGCAGGCGACTGGCTTTGGCTATGGCTATGGCCTTCAGGGCGGTATCCGCGACGGCGCGCTCCGTCATCTCGCGGCCGGAGGCGAAGCCCCAGGCGCCCTTGTAGAGCACCCTGATGCCGTAGCCCAGCGTCGTCTCGTCCGTCAGGGCCCCGATCTCCCCGTTCTTGACGGCGAGGACCTGGTTGCGCTCCTCTACGACGCGGATGTCCCCGAAATCAACTTTGTGCTTGTTCGCTACTTCTATGGCTTTGGCGGCTAGCTTGAACATGATATATCCTCTCAGAATTTCGTGGCCGAAGAGAAGTTGAAGCCGGACAGCCGCATCGCCGGGCAGGCGATGCCCCCCCAGCCGGCCACCATCTCGGCGCGGTCGCCGACGGCTTCTATGTTGGCGAAGGCCTCCACCATGCTCTGCGTGAAGCGCATGTTCTTTATCGGGTAGGCCACCTTGCCGTTCTCTATCATGAACGTGCCGTTGCGGGTCATGCCCGTCATCTCCACGGTCTGGGCCTTGAGCATGTTGGTGTAGTGGAACTGCGTCACGAGGATGCCGCGCTCGGTGCCTTTTATAAGGTCGCTCAGGCTGTCGCTGCCGGGCTTTACCGACAGGTTTATGGCCAGCGGGCCGAAGTAGCTGGGCTGCGGCAGGGCGTGGCCGGTAGGGGCGGCCTTGGCCTTCTTCGCGGTCTTGCGGTCGTGCACGATGGTCTTGAGCACGCCGTTCTCTACCAGCGTGAGCCGCGAACGCGGCTGGCCTTCGAAGTCGAAGGGCAGGCCCGGGGCCGCACCCAGGAAGTCGTCCTCGATCGTCAGCAGCGGGCTGAGCACGCGCTTGCCGAGCTTGCCGCAGACGAAAGAGCGGCCCTCGTTGTAGAACTGGCCGCCGAAGCTGTAGGCGCTCATATATGTGATGAGATCGGCCGCGGCCTGCGGCTCCAGCACCACGGTGTAGCGACCCGGTTTCGGGTCGCGCGGCCTGCGGCTCGCGGCGGCTTTCGCGCGCGCCGTCTCGTTTAGGCGCTTGAAGTCGATGTTGCTGACCGAGTGGGAGGGCTGCTCGGCCCAGCCGGAGCCGTCGCGGTCGGTGACCGTCACGCTGTGGGTTATGAAGCTGTCGCGCCAGCGGGCGAAGAGGCCCAGGTTGTTGGCTATGACGAGCTCGCTGGTCCCGTTGTCCACCGTGCCGCAGGCCACCTGGCCCGCCTTCCTGCACGCGCGGGCCAGTTCGGCGGCCCTCTCGGCGCGGAAGACGGGCGAAAGCTCCGCCGTCCCGCGGTCGTAGAGGTCCCTGCCGGCAGGCAGGGGCTTCGGCCCGGCCAGCGGCAGCAGGTCCGGGTCCTTCTTCTGCTTTTTGAGTATCTCCAGGCCGGAAGCGACGGCGCGCTTAAGGGATCCGTCGTCGGCCTGGTTGAGGCTGAGCTTCGCGGAGCGGCCGCCGTCCTGCAGGCGCACCGAGAAGGAGAGCGAAGAGGAGGCGACGTTCTGCGAGATGACGTTGTCGGCGAAGCGGGTCAGCGCGCTGTCGCGCCTCTCCGCCAGCACCTCGCACTGCACCCCTTTCGCCAGCTTGAATATCTTTTTCAGCGTGGTTTCTATGTTCTTCATAAATAGGAGCGGCCGCTCGCGCGGCGGCCTGAGCGTAGGATGGATCGACCGCCGCTAGATCTGCGGTTTCTCCGCCGGGGGCTCCTGGCTTTCGTGTTTCGGGCGCCGGTGGTGTTTCTTCGGCTCCGCGGCGGGCGGGCCGGCGTGCTGGGCCGTGAAAATTGGCGGCAGGGTTTCTTTGTTCTCCATCCAGCGCAGCAGCGTCTCCTCGCCGGTCACAGTATACGTTTCCGGCGTGCTGAAGACGGCCAGTTTGTTCCGGCGCGCCCGCTCGGCGAGCGTCTCGCCGCTCTTGCCCCTGGAGAAGCCGGTGGGCTCGAAGATCTTCAGGTTGGGCTGCGTCAGGCCTACGAGGTAATAGGTGCCGTCGGTGTTGGCCCCTATCGCCACGGTCCTGTCGTTCACGGCGTTAATGGCCTCCTGGATCCAGTCGGACTTCAGCTCCGGGGAGAGGTGGCTTATCAGCACCGCTTTCTTGGCGCCGGTGAAGAAGGCCAGCCTCACGGCTTCCTGCAGGCGTTCCTCGAAATCCGTGTGCTTGACCTCCAGGAAGCCCGGGTCCTCCGGGTCCAGCCAGGTCAGGTCGGGGTGGCGGGCGGACTTGGCGTAGGAGAGGATCAGAATAGCGTCGTTGAAGTTCTTGGCCAGCTTGTAGACCGAGGTAAGGAGGTCGCTGTTAACGTGCACGGCGCGCTCGGGGCCGAAGGCGGTCTTCAGCTCGGGTATCACCTTGTCCGCCTCCGGCGGGTCTACGAGAAGGATAATGCTGTTGTCGCGGTTCTTTGCCATGGTTGCCGTGCTTTTTGAGTTAAGAGATAGAAGTATATTATACTAAATGTGCCCCGGCCGTAGTCCGCCGGCGCGCGGCCGAAACGATGCCTGGAGCCAAAGGACCGGTAATAATCTACGGCGGGAGCTTCGATCCCCCCCATCGCGGGCACATGGCCCTGGCCGCGGCCGCGCTGCGCCAGCTGCGTCCGTCCGCGTTCTATTTCGTCCCGGGTTTCCGCACCCCGTTCAAGGATTTCAGGCCTGTGCCGTACTCAGCACGGGCCGCGATGCTGGCGGCCGCCGTGATGGACAGCGGCATGGCCGGCGCCGTCAGGATAAGTCCCTTCGAGGCCCGGCAGCGCAGGGTGGTCTACTCTTTCGAGACCGTCTCCCATTTCCGCAAGCTGCACCCAGGGGTACGCGTCTATTTTCTGATGGGGTCCGACTGCCTGGCCGGCTTCGGCGGCTGGCGCCGAGGGAAGGAGATACTTCGCGACGCCGTCCTGCTGGTGGGTCGCCGCCCGGGTTCTCCGATACCCCGCGGGGCCCCGCCGCACAAACTGCTTTCCGGACGGTTCCCGGAGGCCGATTCCACCGCCATCAGGAACAGCCTCTTCCTCGGCAGGGGACACCGGCAGCTCAGCCGCGGGGTGACGGAGCTGGCCGAGAAGAGGGCCCTGTACCTGTTCCGGGAGCGCTCCATGCTGCGGCGGCTGCTGACCTCGCGCCGCTACGAGCACACGATCCTGTCCGCGGAGCTCGCGCTCGAGTTGGCGCCGCTCGCCGGAGTGCCGCAGCAGAAGGCGGCGCTCGCCGCGCTGCTTCACGACTGCGCCCGCGACCTGCCGGCCGGGAAACGGGCCGCTCTCTGTCCGGCTGACACGCCGCTGCGCGCGGAGATGCTGCGGGAGGCTCCGGTCCTGGCCCATGCCTGGGCCGGAGCCGAGCTGGCCAGGAGAAAGTTCGGGATCGAGGACCCGGAGGTGCTGGACGCCATCCGCGTCCATGCCACCGGCGCGCCCGGCATGGGGCCGCTGGCCAGGCTGCTGTACGTGAGCGATTTCGCCAACCGCGGCCGCGATTTCAGGGAGGCGCGCCTCGTGCGCCGGCTGGCTTTCATTGACCTGGACGAGGCTTTCCGGTCGGCCAATTATGTTAAACTTGTCTATACGTTCTCCGGGGGCGGCTGGGTGCATCCCCTGAGCGTGGGCTTATGGAACAGTCTTCAGGAAAAAAAGAGCGGCTGATGCTGGCCGCCGGGGTGCTGCTGGCGCTGGCCGCGGCCGCCTGGCAGTACCTGTCCCCGGCTTCCCGCTGCATCATGGAGGGACGCGACGTCCGGATCGCCCTGCTGGGGGACGCGTCCTCGGCCCTGCTCGTCTACCACCCGTTCTCCGGCACCGTCGGCGCCTTCACTTCCCAGCGCAGGCCCGAGCGCGGCGCCTCGCCGGAGAAGCGGGCCGCGGACCTGGCGGCGGCCGTCGCCGGCGAAGGCGCTGCGGCGTTCTATATAACCGTTTCCACTTCCCCGTCGCTGGAGGCCCTCTGGGAGCCGCTCAACGGCTGGCGGGCCGATCCGCGCCTGCTGGCCTCCGCCGCCGTCTGGCTCTGCCGCCGCATCTCGGCCGGGGAGACGGACCTTTCGTGGTTCGACGCGTTCCGCCTGTTCTCCGACTTTTCAGGCCTGACCGCCTCGGATTTCATCCTCAGCGACGTGCCGCGCGGTCCCGCGGCCCAGGAGGACAGGGCCGCCCGCAGGACCCCGCTGGTGGAGGTGTTCAACGCCTCCGGGCGCAACGGCCTCGCCGACGCCACGGCCAAGCGCCTCAGGGCCGCGGGCTTCGACGTGATAACGGTCGGCAACAGGGCGGCGGAAAAGGAGACGAGGATCCTCAGCTATTCGCGCGACGCCGGGTCCGCGCTCGCGCTGCGCGAGGCGCTTAACCTCGGGGAACTGGAGGTCCGCGTCAAACCCACGCGCCGGAGCGTGTCGGACGCGGCGGTGGTGCTGGGAGAGGATTTCGAAGGGGAAAAACCGGAAGATAAGGGGAAATGATATGGACATGGTGACCATCCTTAAGACGGCCGTCCAGCAGGGGGCCAGCGACATACACATCAGCGTGGGCAAGCCGCCGCTGATGCGCCGCAGCGGAGCGGTCGTGCCGGTGGCCGACAACATGCCGCCGCTGACCGCCGAGCAGACCAAGACGATCATCTACTCGGCGCTGTACGACGAGCAGCGCGCCAAGTTCGAGAAGGACTGGGAGCTGGACTGCTCGTTCGCCGTGACCGGGGTTTCCCGCTTCCGCCTGAACGTGCTGGCCGCCCGCAACGGCGTAGAGGCCGTCATGCGCGTGATCCCGTCCATCATTCCCACGCCGGAACAGCTCAGCCTGCAGCCGGCCATCGTGCAGTTCGCCGATCTGCCCAAGGGCATGGTGCTGGTGACCGGCCCGACCGGTTCCGGCAAGTCCACCACGCTCGCCGCGCTGATCAACAAGATCAACACCAGCAAGAAGAAGCACATCCTGACCGTGGAGGACCCGATAGAGTTCACGTACGAGGCCCAGGCCTGCGTGGTCAGGCAGCGCGAGGTGGGCCAGCACACGCGCAGCTTCAACAACGCGCTGCGCGGCGCGCTGCGCGAGGACCCCAACGTGATCCTCGTGGGCGAGATGCGCGACCTGGAGACCATACAGTTGACGATCACCGCGGCCGAGACCGGCCACCTCACGTTCGCCACGCTGCACACGCAGGACGCGGCCTCAACGGTCGACCGCATCATCGACGTGTTCCCGCCGCATCAGCAGACGCAGGTGCGCGTGCAGCTGGCCGCTTCGCTGCAGGGCGTGGTCTCGCAGATCCTGCTGCCGCGCAAGGACGGCAAGGGCCGCGTGGCCGCGCGCGAGGTCATGGTGATGACGCCCGCCATCCAGAACCTGATACGCGAGGGCAAGACGCACATGATCTACAGCGCGATAGAGACCGGAGCCAAGTTCGGGATGATCCCGATGGACCGGGCCATGGCCATGCTGGTCAAGCAGAACCTGGTGGCCTTCGAGACGGCCGCCGCCAAGGCGCACGACCTGGAGGGCTTCAAGAAGCTCTGCAGCCCGTCCGGGGTCTGACGCAGAAGGGGGAGACATGTCCGATATAGAAAAACTCAAGGCCATTCCGCTGTTCCGCGGCCTCTCCGACGACATGCTAGGGGAGTTCTCCGGGTATTTCAAGCAGACCGCCTATTCCGGCGGCGACGTGATCTTCAAGGAGAAGACCACCGGGGACTCGCTCTATATCATCGTGACCGGGGAGGTGGTGATAGAGAAGGCCATGGACGCCGAGGGTTCCAGCTTCAAGACGCTTGCCATACTTTCCGGCGGGGATTTCTTCGGGGAGATGGCGGTCATAGAGGGCCAGCCCCGCTTCGCGCAGGCCAGGGCCTCGGCGGACACCTCGCTCTACGAGGTCGGCCGCCAGCAGTTCTTCTCTTTCATCAAGGAACATCCGGAGACCGGGATCAGCATCTTCAGCGGCATCATGCGCACGGTGATGCGCCGCCTGCAGCACACCTCCAGCGAGCTTACGATGCTCTTCGACCTCAGCCGGCTGCTGACCCAGCAGCACAAGTCCCCCGGCGAGTTCTTCGCCAGGGTGATCGACGAGGCCCGCATCTACCTCGAGGGCTCCTGGAACGTGACGGCGTACGTCTTCAATGTCTTCAATGACGAGTACGAGCGGGTCTATTCCCGCGACGCTTTCCCCAGGCAGGGAGAGCCGGCGCCGCTGCCGGCGCACCCGGAGGGCGGCTGGCGCGACGAGAACTCCTACGTGATGCTCTGCTCGGCCGAGGGCCGGCGCCTCGCCTGCGCGGTGTTCGAGCACTCCGACAAGGTCTCGCCGGTGGAGAAGAACAACCTCGCCACCATATTTAATACAATATCCTCCATCGCCGGCTCGGCGATGATAAACATCGAGCACCAGGCCGAAGCGGCGATGCTCGAGAAGCTGAGGAAGAGCAAGAACACGATATGACGAACCCCAAGAATGGTTTCAGGAATATAGCCGTGGCCGCCGCCCGCGTTGGCGACGCCAAGAAGGCCAGCCCGGTCACGGTCTATGACCTGGCCGGGACCTCGCCGCTGGCCGACTATGCCGTCCTGATCGTGGTGGAATCCTCCCCGCAGCTGGACGCGGTGGAGGAGGAGATCCAGCACAAGCTCAAGGGAGAGGGAGTCTTTTGCCTGCACAGGGACGGGATGCGCTCGCGCAACTGGAAGGTGCTGGACTACGGCGGCACGCTCGTCCATATCTACGACCGGAAGGCCTCGGAGTTCTACGCGATAGACAGGATCTACTCCGGCTGCCGGCAGGTGCCGTGGGAGGAGAAGCCGGTCGCTGCTCCGGTGAAGAAGCCAGCGGCCAGGAAGCCGGCCGCGAAGAAGGCCTCCGCCAAAAAGACCGCGGCGAAGAAACCCGTCGCTAAAAAAACGGCGGCCAAGAAGACCTCCAAGAAGAAATAATGAAGATCTCCGCCCTGGAAGCCGACCTCAAAAGCCGCGCTAAGGCGGCCTTTTCCCTGGACGACTCCGCGCTGGCCGCTTTTTCCCTGGCCGCGCCGCCGCCGCATATCAAGGCCGACGCCTCTATAGCCTGGCCCATTTCGGCGGCCAAGCTGCTGAAAAAAACCCCGTTGAAGATAGCGGAAGAGCTGAAGGCTGCCATTGCGGTGGCGGCCGACGCCGAAGTTGTCCCCCCGGGCTTCGTGAACGTGAAGTTCGCCCCAGCTTTCCTATTCGCCGCGCTGAAGGACCTGGAGCGGCCGGACGCCTTCCACCGGCCCGAGTTCGCCGGAGAGGAGATCAATCTAGAGTTCGTCTCCGCCAACCCGACCGGACCCATGCACCTGGCCAGCGGCCGCGGCGCCACGCTGGGTGACAGCCTGGCGCGCATCTGGAAAGAGCTCGGTGCCTCGGTCTGCACCGAGTTCTACGTCAACAACGTGGGGCGCCAGGTGGAGAAACTGGGGCTGTCCCTCAAGGCCCGCTTCGAGGGCAAAGAGCCCCCGGAGGACGGCTACTACGGCGACTACCTAAGGGACATGGCCGCCGCGCTGCCTAAAGAAGCCGCCGGCTGGACCGCCGCGCAGTTCTCCGAGTACGCCGTCGCGGAGATGCTCAAGCTGCATAAGACGGATATGCAGGCCTTCGGCGTGCATTTCGACCGCTGGTTCCTGGAGAGCGAGCTGCACGCCGCCGGCGCGCCGAAGGCCGCGCTGGAGACGCTGAAGACCCGCGGCATGACCTATGAGAAGGAGAGCGCCGTCTGGTTCGGCGCCGCCTCGGAGATGGAGAGCGACGACAAGGACCGTGTGCTGGTGAAGGCCGACGGCCGCAACACCTATTTCTTGAACGACATCGCCTACCACCTCAACAAGTTCTCGCGCGGCTTCAGGCGCCTGATAGACATCCTGGGAGCCGACCATCACGGCTACGTGCCGCGCATGGAGGCCGCCGTAAAGGCGCTCGGCTACGATAAGGGCACGTTCAAGGTCATCATCCACCAGCAGGTGTCGCTCTTGCGCGGCAAGGAAGTGGTGAAGATGTCCAAGCGCGCCGGCGACTTCATCTCGCTGAAGGAACTGATGGACGACGTCGGCACCGACGCGTGCCGCTTCTTCTTCGCCTCGCGCGGCCCGAACACGCACCTGAACTTCGACGTGGAGCTGGCGAAGAAGCGCTCCAACGAGAACCCGGTGTACTACGTGCAGTACGTGCACGCGCGCATAGCTTCCATCTTCGACAACGCGCCTGCCAAGGGCGTGGACGCGGCCGCCTCCTTCGACGAGGCTAAGGCCGCCATCAATCCCGAGGAGCGGGCGCTGATGTTGAAGCTCTTGTGGCTGGAGAAGACCCTCGCCGACTGCGCCCGCGACAATTCCCCCCACCACCTGACCACCTACCTGATGGAACTCGCCGCGTTGTTCCACTCCTTCTACGACCAGCACAAGGTGCTTGACCCGGAGAACAAGGAAGTTACCGCCTACAGGCTGTTCCTGCTGAAGGCCGTGAAAGGCGTGATAGCCCGCGGCCTCGGCATGCTGGGCGTCTCCGCGCCGGAGCGGATGTAGGGAAAGCCAGGCGCGTGGCAAAGAAAAACCGCCTTTCGGGGCGGTTTTTTTATGTCCTATTACCTGCCCGCGGAGAGGGCGGCGAGGAAGAGGTAGTCGGAGAGGCGGTTAAGGTATACGGCCGGGTCCTTGGCTTTCAGTTCCCAGGCCAGGATCTCGCAGCATCGGGCCCTGGTCCTGGCCAGATGCGCGAGCGCTTCGGCCTCGTTGGCCCCGGGCATCACGAATTCCTTCGGCGGCCGGGTCCTTTCGGAGCGGGCTTCTATAAGGGCCTCCAGCGCGGAGATCTCGCCGCTCAGGTCGGCCTTCATGCCGGCTATGACGGCGGATGTTCGTACCAGCCCGGCCTGCGCGGAGGTCAGCTCCTTCTTCAGCGCCCTGTCCCGCAGTGAGACCTTCAGCATCCCTATCATGGCTGAAAGCTCGTCCAGCAGCGCGTTCAGTTTTATACGGCGGTCCGTCTTCGGCACGCGCCGGCCGCCGAGCAGGTCGGTGAAGCCTTTGTCCCCGGAACCTCCGGAGGGTTTGAAATATCTCGGCATCAGAGCTTGAACTCCTTGAGTTTGGCCGAGATGAAGGAGGAGATGTCGGCAGGGATATCGGCGGCGGCCTCGGAAAAGCGCCTGCCGATGGACGGGGCGTCGAACAGGCCGTCGGCCACCAGCACCGGGGCCTCTTTGGACGTGCCCCAGACATGCTCTCCGGTATCTATGCCGGTATGTTTATAGCCGTACTTTTTCGTCCAGGTGAGTGCGCGGGGCTTGCGCTCCCTGTCGTAACAGAGCTGGAAACCGAAGAAAGAGCCGTCCGGCTCGAACCAGACTATCAGGTCGAAATAGTCGTCGTCGAACCAGCGCCTGCGCGGCTCGCCCTTCACCTGCATCACGTTGCGGATCTCTTTCAACATAGTCTAATTATATATTAATGGGCGCCCGCCGGCGTTTCCTCCCCGCCGCTCCCCAATGGTATAATTTATGGTACGAGGTACACCGCCATGAAAGAACAAGTGCAAAAAGTTATAGAGAAGATAAAGCCCATGCTCGCCGCCGACGGCGGGTCCGTGGAGCTCGTGGGCGTGGACGAGAAGAAAGGCGTAGTGACCGTGCGCCTGACCGGCGCCTGCGGCTGCTGCCCCCACTCCACGATGACGCTCAAGAACGTAGTGGAGCGCCTGATAAAGGAAGAAGTCCCCGGGGTAAAAGAGATAACCGTCGGCTGAGCCGTCCGCTCCGATCGCACAGGCCGGGCGCCCTTTCGGGGGAACTCCAGGCCTGTGCGCTCTTTTATGGACCTTATCAACCTTCACTCCCATTCCACCTGGTCCGACGGCACGCTGCCGCCGGGGAGGCTGGCCGCCGAGGCCGCCAGGGCCGGCGTCAAATACTTCTCGCTGACCGACCACGACATGACCGGCGGCTGGGCGGAGATGGAGCCCGCCCTCAAGGCCGCCGGCATAGCCTACTGCTACGGCGTGGAGATCAGCACCTGCCTGAACGAGAACCTGCACATACTCGGCTACGGCATTGACCCCGTCGACGCGGCGCTGGCCGCCAGGCTGGAGGAATTCCGCGGGCGCCGCCTGGTCAGGATAAAGAAGATCCTGGGGCTGCTCTCCGGGCTCGGCATAGATATCCCTTTCGAGGAGCTGCGCGAGAGCGGCTCCGGCACGGTCGGCCGGCCGCATATAGCCGACGCGATGATCAGGCGGAAGCTCGTCCCTACGCGCAGCCAGGCTTTCAAGCGCTACCTTGCTCCCGGCGCTTCCGCCTATGTGAGCCCCAACGGCCCCACGGTGCAGGAGGCGATAAAGGCTGTCCGTGACGCCGGCGGCGCGGCCGTGCTGGCCCATCCGGGGGTCGTGGCCAAGATACTCGACCTCGGGGCGTGGAAGGACGCCGGCCTCGCCGGTATAGAGGCTTTCTATCCGGCCCACAGCGCCTCGGCCATCAGGGAATTCACCGCCCTGGCGGCGCGTTACGGCCTCTTCGTCACCGCGGGCACCGACTACCACGGGCCCGGCACCGAGCGCGACAAGATGGCCGGATTCGAATATTCCGAAGAGCTTTTCTCCGGCGTACGGAGGTACTTCGCATGAGGGTCATAGCCCACCGAGGGGCCTCCGGCTACGCCCCGGAGAACACGCTCAAGTCCTTCCGCCTGGCGGTGGAGATGGGCGCCGTCGACCACGAGTTCGACGTGCACCGGACACGCGACGGCGTGCTGGTGGTGCACCACGATTTCGACCTGAAGCGCACTGCCGGTTCCCCGGCCAGGATAGCGGAGCTGGACTACCCCGAGCTCGTGAAGCTCAACGCGGCCGCGCACTTCGCGGCCGACCCGGCCTTCCAGCCGGTGCCGCGCCTGGAAGAGGTCCTGGACGTGATAGGACCCGGTGCGCGCTTGCTCAACTTCGAGGTGAAGAACGACGACAACGTCTACCCCGGCATAGAGGAGCAGGTGCTGGCCGCTATCGCCGGCCGGCCCGGGATGCTCGAGCGCTCCCTGGTGTCGAGCTTCGACCACGGCACGCTTAAGCGCTTCCGCGCCCTTTCGTCCGAAATCCGGCTGGCCTACCTTGGGCACGGGCTCAGCACGGTGCTGCTGGCCCCGGCCATCAGGAAGGCCAGGGCCGTCGGGGCGGTGAATTTCCACATGGCGCTGAGGCTGGCCTTCAAGGCCAACGTGGGCCTGATAAAGAAGGCCGGATTCGAGGTCTGCATCTACACCGTCAACGAGAAGAAGGACGCCATCCGTCTGCGCGCGATCGGGGTGGACTGCATCTTCAGCAACTACCCGGACATACTGGATAAATAACATGGACCAGGAACTGAAGGAAGAGGTGAAGCGGCTGACCGCGCTGGGCCTGCACCAGCGCTGCGTCGAGGGCGGGCTCGAGAAGGTCGCGGCCCTGACGCAGGAGATAAACCGGCTTAAGAAAGAGAGGAACGCTGTGGTCTGCGCCCACGTCTACCAGACCCCGGACATCATCCTCGGCATAGGCGATCTGGTCGGAGACTCCTACAAGCTGGCCGACGACTGCCGCAGGACGGACGCCGACGTCATCGTTTTCTGCGGCGTCCACTTCATGGCCGAGACCGCCAAGATACTGAACCCCGGCAAGAAGGTCCTGGTCCCCTCCTCCAACGCCGGCTGCTCTCTTTCCGAGTCCATAACCGGCGCGGACGTCCGGAAGCTCAAGGCCGAGCACCCCGGCGCCCCGGTGGTCACGTACATCAACACCTCCGCCGAGGTGAAGGCCGAGTCCGACTGCATCGTCACCAGCGCGAACGCCGAGAAGATACTGCGCCGGGTCTACGAGAAGCACGACAAGGTCATCTTCGTCCCCGACCGTTTTATGGGGGCCAACCTGGCCAAGGCCCTCGGCAAGACCCCGGGCAGGGACATCATACTCTGGAAGGGCACCTGCATCGTGCACGAGCAGTTCAACCCGGAGCTGATCAAGGTCTACAGGAAGAACCACCCCGGCCTGGCCGTGCTGGCCCACGCCGAGTGCCCCTCCGACCTGATCGCGGCCGTGGACTTCATGGGCGGCACCGGGGACATGATGCGCTACGTCGAGAGCACGAACGCCTCCGGCTACCTGCTGGTGACCGAGTGCGGCTTCGGCGAGCTGGCGAAGCTCCGCTTCCCGCAAAAGAATTTCATAGCGATGTGCCGGCTCTGCCCGTACATGAAGTCCATAACGCTCGAGAGCGTGCTCGCCGCGTTGCGCGACCCCGCCTATCCCGAGGTGACCGTGCCGGCGGACATAGCCGCCAAGGCCAAGGTGGCCATAGACAGGATGTTCGAACTCGCGGGCTAGTTCTGTGGGCGGGGCAAGGACATGGGTTCGGCGGGCCCTCGCGCAGGGCGAGGCTTGCGCAGGCCGTCTGATGCGCATAGCGCCTGATACGGCACGGCCATAGGCCAGCGCCGAGGCCGGGTGGAGCGAAGCGACACCGCAGTGCGGGAGCGCGGCCACGGTGGCCGCTTGAAGAGCATAGCTCCTGATGCGGCACGACCATTGGTCAGTGGCCGATAGCGTTCCCGACGGGCCCATGTACTTGACTCACCCTCCTGTAGGGAATTTTGAATAGAAACTTGAATTTGATGAAGTCCGATCTTAGGAGCCTGACCCGGCCGGAGCTGGAGAGCGAGCTGGCGCGGCTGGGCGAGAAGCCGTCCCACGCCGCCGCCGTCTATCTGGCCGTCCACCGCCGCCGCGACGGGGACCTGTCCTCCCTGCCCGGAGTGCCCGCCCGGGTCTGCGCCGCCCTTTCGCCGGCATTCTCCCTCTCCGCGGTGCCTTCCCCGGAGAAGCTGCAGGTGTCGCGCGACGGAACGCGGAAGATGCTGCTTCGCTTCTCCGAAGGCGCCCCGGCAGAATGCGTGGTGCTGCCGGCCAAGGACAGGCTGGTGGCCTGCCTCTCCTCCCAGTCCGGCTGCGCCTGCGGCTGCACGTTCTGCGCCACGGGCGCGCTCGGGCTCAAGCGCTCCCTTACGGCGCCGGAGATAATAGCCCAGTTCGAGGCCTGCCTGAAGGAGGCCGACGGCGGGCTCAGCAGCCTGGTCTTCATGGGCATGGGGGAGCCTTTCCTTAACTGGGAGAACGTAGAGAGGGCCATACGCATACTGTCCGACAGCCGCGGCCGTCATTTCCCGCAGGCCAAGATGACGCTCTCCACCGTCGGGGTGATCCCCGTCATAGAGAAGCTGGCCGCCTCGGACCTGAAGGTGCGGCTGGCGGTTTCCGTAGTGGCGGCCGAAGAGGAGCAGCGCGCGCGGCTGGTCCCGATGGAGAGAACATATCCGCTGCGGAAGGTGATCGACGCCGTGAGGAATTACTGCGCGGCCCGCGACGCGCACGTGATGTTCGAGTATATCCTTTTCCCGGGCCTGAACGACCGGCCTTCCGATTCCGCGCTGCTGGCCGGGCTCATCGGCGGCATCCCGTGCCGCGTCAACCTGATACCGTACAATCCCCCCGGCTCGCCCGGCGGCGAAACGCCGCGCGTTAAGGCCTTCCAGCGGGAGCTGATAGCGGCTGGCCTGCGCACTTATCTTAGGCCGGAGAAGGGCGGGGATATAGCCGCCGCCTGCGGCCAGCTGGCCGCGGGACAGGGCTAGCGGCAGTGTTCAGGACTTTTTAGCGAGACAGATCAGGCGGTTGCGGTCGTCGGAAAGCGGCGCGCCGCGGAAATTCCCCCAGAAGGAGAGAGGCTTCAGGCCCGTCCGGCGCAGCGCGGCGCTCAGGCGTTTTTTATCGTACATCCTGGTGAAGAAGGTCCTGCTTCCCGCTTTGCCGCCGCGCTTGGGGACGCGGGTCCAGGTATTGTGCGTCCCGTCTGCGGTGAGCTCGGTCCGTTCCAGGTGGTAATAGCTTCCCATATCGCACCAGCTCTCGGGCCGGAAATGCTTCCGGACGAAGGCCCCGTTGACGATGTCTATCAGGAACAGGCCGCCCGGCCTGAGGGCGCGGGCCACGCCTTTCAGCGTCCTGATGTCGTCGGAGAATTTAAGGAAATAACCGAAGCTGGTGAACAGGTTAACGGCCGCGTCGAACTCGGAGAGGAACTTCAGGTCCCGCATGTCGCCGCGGACCAGGCGCAGCCTTACCTTTTTCCGCGCCGCGCGCTCCCCGGCCTCTTTCAGGTACTCGGCGGAATAGTCGTAGCCCGTGACGGCCAGGCCCTTCTTCGCGAATTCCACGGCGTGCCGGCCGGGACCGCAGCAGAGGTCCAGCAGGGCGGACCCTTTTTTTAGCCCGAGCTTTCTAAGGACGAAAGCGGCTTCCGCCGGGGCTTTCTCGACGGCCGCTTCCGAGGCGGGATTGTAGAAGGAGTTCCTGAAGAAACCCCTGTGCCAGTCGCGGCCGGCTTTCATTCTTTGCGTGGGGCGGCTTTCACCAGCCCCTTGTAGACTCCTGGCTCCGAGCCCTCTATGACGATGGCGCCTACGGTCTTCCTGAAGAAGTCCACCGGTCCAGCCCAGCCTACGGCGGCGTAGCCGTAGCCTGCGTCGCGCATGGCTTCCAGCGCGCGCAGCAGCAGGGCCGAGCCCAGCCCTTTTATCTTCAGCGAGCGGTCCACTCCTATCGGGCCGAAGAAGCCCTTCAGGGTGGCGTCGTAGCAGGCGAAGCCCAGGATCTTCCCGTCCTTTTCGGCGATGAAGCAGGAGACCGGGTGGGAGGACATCGCTACGTCGCACTCGGAGGCCCAGGCGCGTGAGAATTCCTTCTCTACCCACTCGACCACAGCGTGTTTTTCCGGTCCTATAGCGCGGCGCACCGTTATGCCGTCCTTTCCCAGCCGCTCAAGGACGTCTCTCGATGACGGCAGTTCGTAAAGCTTTACCAGAAGGTCTGACATTATTTTCCGCCTCCCCCGCCGCCGCCCATCAAGCCCTGAAGGCCCGGAGGCAGTCCCCCGGGCATGCCGCCCTCCGGCTTGTCCTCTTCGCCGATTGACTTGGCCGGCTGAAGCTTGGGTATCGGGGTCTGTGCGCCTTTCCCGGCGCTTTTTCCGGAGCTCTTCTTTTTCTTCGACTTGTCGACTATCGGGTTGGCCTTCCTGTCCAGCTTGTAGGTCGACCCGCTCTCTTCCGAGGAGAACTTGTAGTCGGAACTGGCGTCCTCCGGCTTGGCGGCCTTCTTTTTGGATTTTTTCTTGGAGGATTTTTTCTTCGCCGCCGCTTTCTTCTTGGCGGCGCTTTCCTCCCGGATCGGGTTCGCGTCCTTGTCCAGCTTGTAGGTGCCCTGCTCTTCCCCGGAGGAGAACTTGTACTCCGATACAGGCTCTTCCTTCTTCTTGGCCTTCTTCTTTTTAGAGGACTTCTTTTTAACCGCGGTTTTTTTAGCTGCCGGTTCTTTCGGGGCCTCGGCTTTTTTCGGGGCCTCCGGCTTCTGGGCGGCATCGCCGCCCGCAGCGGCGGCCTGTTCCGCGGGCGCGTCTCCCGCGTCCTCGTCCTGCGCCGCTCCAGGCAGCGCCAGGGCGGCCGGCAGCAGCAGCGCCAGGGCCAGTTTCAGTATCGTTCTCATGTCAGGATTATCCCGCCTTTCTCGGTCCTGGGCGCCAGCTCGGCGGCCCGCACCGAGGCTTCGATCAGGCAGGCCAGCGTGACCGGACCCACCCCGCCGGGCACCGGCGAAGCCGCCTCCGCGGAGCCCTTGATGTCCTCGAGGTCCGCGTCGCCGCACATCCTGCCGTTCTCGTCGAAGTTCGTTCCGACGTCTATGATCATCGCGCCCGGCGGCAGCAGCTCCTTCTTGAGCCATTTAGCCTTGCCGGCGGCGGTGATGACCAGGTCGGCGGCCCTGAATACCGAGGCGATGTCCTTGGTGCGCGTGTGGCAGACCGTTACGGTGGCGTTCAGCGCGGTGAGCATCTGCGCCAGCGGCCTGCCCACCACCGCGGAGCGGCCGGCCACGGCTATGTTCATGCCGGCCGGGTCTATGCCGTGGAAACGCATCAGCCTCACCACGGCGAGCGCCGTGCAGGGCACGAAGTAGCCGCCGGTCTCTATCTCCGAGAATTTCTTGGAGATGAACAGGCGCCCCATGTTCATCGTGGAGAGGCCGTCCACGTCCTTGGCGGCCGGCACGGCGTCCCAGGTCTCCAGCGTCTCGAAGCCGTCGGGCAGCGGGCGCTCTATCATGATGGCGTCGTATGCAGGGTCCGCGCCCAGCCTGGCCAGCAGGGCCTTGAAAGCGGGGTACCCTTCCTCGGCCTTCGGGGAGAAGAGCTTGACCGCTATGCCGAGCTTCTCGCAGGCGGCGATCTTGCGCTTGACGTAGACCGCCGAGGGCGAGTCCGCGAAATAGTTGATGATGGCCAGCGACGGGGGCCTGCCCAGCCTGGCGCGGACGCCCTCTATTCTGGCGGGAAGGGCGCCCAGGATCTCAGTTGAAAGGGTCTTGCCTTCTAGTATCCTCATAGGGAGATGATAATAAAAAAGGGCGGCCGGTTAAAGCCGCCCTTTCCCGCTTCCAGGCAGCGGCGCTATTTCCGCTCGTCCTCTACGTACACGGAGCCGTTGAGATAGCCCGAGCCGCTGAGGCTGAAGAAGCTGGAGCTGGGCCAGCCGTTCACGGAGACGCTGCCGGTCATGTTCGCCGAGCCTACTATCTTGCCGTCGCGGTAGAACGTGGCGTAGACGCTGGGCCAGACGGTCTGGAAGACGTACTGGTTCGGCCTCACCCAGAGCGAGACCGGGGTGCTGATATAGGTGTTGTTGCTGGTCACCTTGCCGGCGGAGTCGCGGAAGGTCGCCCAGCCGTTCAGCGTGACGGAAGTGAAACCGCCGTTGTCGCCGGCCGGCATCCAGCCGTTGCCGTTGAGGTTCACGTAGCCGGAGACCTGCACGTAATGCCCGTTCCGGACCGGCTTGGGCGCGGGGAGCCGCGGGGCCGACTCCGGGGCGGAGACGGCGGGGATGTCGGCGAGCTTCGCCGAGTCCAGCGTGAAGTCGGCGGCGCGCAGGCCGCCCGCCGCGAGGCAGAACGCGGCCGCTAAAAATATCTTTTTCATTTTACCCTCCATTGTCAGGTCTATTATACCAAAACGCCGGAGTCCGGCGGTCCGCCCCCGGGGTTATTTATTATAATGGAACTGCCGGGCCGCCGCGCCCGCCCAGGAGAGGACAGCGATGGACAGGATCACCGAGCACCCCGTTCTCCAGCCGGAAGAGAGGCGGACGGTAAATTTCACTTTCGACGGCCGTTCCTGCGAAGCGTTCGAGGGAGAGATGATCTCCAGCGCGCTTTACGCCAACGGCATCAAGGTCTTCAGCCGCCACAAGAAGGACGGCGCCCCGCAGGGCGTCTTCTGCGCGAACGGCCAGTGCGCGCAGTGCTCGGTCATAGCCGACGGGCTGCCGGTCAAGTCCTGCGTGACGCCGGTGCGCGGCGGGATGCGGGTCGAGACCATGAGCGGCGCCCCCCGCCTGCCTTCGGCCGCCCCGGTGCGCGGCTTCGGCGGCGCGGAGGAACTTGAGGTGGACGCGCTGGTGGTGGGCGGCGGCCCGTCCGGTCTGGCCGCGGCCGCCGAGCTGGGCAAGCTCAACGTGAAGACCCTCGTCATCGACGACAAGCACGCGCTGGGCGGCAAGCTGCTGCTGCAGACGCACAAGTTCTTCGGCTCGGTGGAGGACTGCTACGCCGGCACCCGCGGCATCGACATAGCCGCGAAGCTCGAGGAACAGCTCAAGGAATATCCGTCGGTGGAGGTCTGGACCGGCGCCACCTGCCTGGCCGTCTTCTCCGACAGGAAGGTCGGAGTGCTGCGCGGTTCCAGGTACGTGCTGGTGCGCCCCAAGGCCTTCATCAGCGCCACGGGCGCCCGCGAGAAGAGCCTCTCGTTCCCGGGCAATACCCTGCCGGGCGTCTACGGCGCCGGCGCCTTCCAGACCCTCGTGAACAGGGACATGGTCAGGCCGGCCAAAAAACTTTTCATCGTAGGCGGCGGCAACGTGGGCCTGATAGCGGCCTATCACGCCCTGCAGGCCGGGATACAGGTGGCCGGGCTGATAGAGGCGCAGGCCGAATGCGGCGGCTACAAGGTGCATAAGGACAAGATACGCCGGCTTGGAGTGCCTATCTACACCCGCCACACGATAGTGCGCGCCGACGGCCGGGAAGGGGTGGAGTCGGTGACCATAGCCGGCGTCGACGAGCGCTTCCGCGTTCAGCCCGGCACCGAGAAGACTTTCAAGGCCGACACCCTGCTGGTCGCCGTGGGCTTGAACCCGGTCAACGAGTTCCACGCGCAGGCGCTGGAAGCCGGCCTCGAGGCCTTTATCTGCGGCGACGCGGAGGAGATAGCCGAGGCCTCGGCCGCGATGTTCAGCGGCAAGATAACGGCGCACAAGGTCCTGAAGGCGCTCGGAGTGATGGCCGCTCCCGTGCCGCAGTTCTGGTTCGACAGGCTGGAGGTGCTGAAGTCCAGGCCCGGCGCCACCGAGCCCGAGCCGGAGCTGGAGCTCCCGAACAAGGTCTATCCGGTGCTGCACTGCCGGCAGGAGATCCCGTGTAACCCCTGCGTCACGGTCTGCCCGAAGAAGTCCATAAAACTTTCCGGCGACAGCATCATGACCACGCCGCGCTTCTCCGGGGACTGCATAGGCTGCTACAAGTGCCTGATCGTCTGCCCCGGTCTGGCCGTCACGATAGTCGACTACCGGAAGGACCCCGCCAATCCTACTGTGGCGCTGCCTTTCGAGATAGGCCGCGGCCTGGTGAAGAAGGGCGACCGCGTGCGTCTCGCCGGGCGCGAGGGCGCGGACCTCGGGGAGGCCGAGGTGCTGGACGTAAAGGATTTCAAGGCCGAGAACACGATGATAGTCGTGGTGAAGGCCGCCCCGGCCGTAGCCGACAAGGCCGTCTCCATCCGCCTCTACGAGGAGGAGGCCGGCAAAAAAGCCGCGGCCGACCTGGCGAAGGCCGACGATGAAACCATCATCTGCCGCTGCGAGAGAGTCTCCCTGGGCGAGATACGGCGCCAGATCCGCGCCGGGGTCAGGGACCTCAATCAGCTGAAGGCCGTGACGCGCGCCGGCATGGGCGCCTGCGGCTCCAAGACCTGCTCGGCCCTGCTGCTCGGCGTCTTCCGCAGCGAGGGGATAGACCCCGCCGAGGTAACGGAGCTGACGCGGCGCCCGCTCTTCGTGGAAGCCCCGCTGGGGGTCTTCTCCGGGGCCAGGGGCGCCGGGGAGAAGGAAGAGGAAGTCCGCTGGAGCGGTTTTTAGGGGTCGCGTATGTCAAAGACGAAATACGACGCTATCATCATCGGGGCCGGCAGCGTGGGCGTGCCGCTGGCCATGTCATTGGCCGAGCGCGGCCTGAAGGCGCTGGTGCTGGACAAGGAGGCCTCTCCCGGGCAGGGGCAGAACAAGTGCGCTATCGGCGGCATCAGGGCCACCCACTCCGACGGCTCCAAGATAAAGGCGGGCCTGCGCAGCATAGAGATCTTCTCCACCTGGAAGAGGAAACACGGCGACGACATAGGCTGGATACGGGGCGGCTACCTGTTCCCCGTATATACCGAGAACGACGAGCGCGTGCTGAAGGAGCTGCTGAGGGTCCAGAAAGGCTTCGGCCTGGACATAGACTGGATATCCCCGGAACGCGTGAAGGAGCTGGTGCCCGGCATAGCGGAAAAGGACCTGCGCGGCGGCACGTATTCCCCCGGAGACGGTTCCGCCTCGCCGCTGCTGTCCGTGAACGCCTTCTACCGGCGGGCCGTAAAGCTCGGGGCGGAATTCCGCTTCCGCGAGACCGTTACGGGCATAATAGTCCAGGGCGGCGCCGCGGCCGGAGTCAGGACCACCGGCGGAGAATACTGGGCCAGGTTCGTGGTCAACGCGGCGGGAGCGGACGCTGCCGCGGTCTCCAGCCTGGCCGGGGTGGAAGTGCCGGTGAACCCGGACTGCCACGAAGCCGGGGTCACGGAGCCGGCGGAGCGCTTCTTCGATCCGATGGTGGTGGACATCCGCCCCGGAGAGAAGTCGAAGAATTACTATTTCTATCAGAACCACGAGGGGCCGGTGATCTTCTGCCTGACCCCGCAGCCGCCGGTCTGGGGGCACGACCGGCGCTCCACCTCCGACTTCCTGCCGGAGGTCTCCCGCCGTATGGTATCACTCTTCCCCGCCCTGGCCAACCTGAAGGTGCGGCGCACCTGGCGCGGCCTCTACCCGATGACCCCCGACGGCTTCCCTGTCGTGGACTTCCCGGAGACGCTCAAGGGATACGTGCTGGCCGTGGGCATGTGCGGCCAGGGCTTCATGCTGGGGCCCGGCCTGGGCGAGGCGCTGGCCGCGCATATGGCCGGCGCCGCCGGAGAGGACGACAAGGCCATCCTGGCCGGCTTCGGCCTCGGCCGCAGCTTCTCCGGGCAGGAAAAGCTGAAATAGCCTCATGTCGACCGCGTGGTCAGCATCCTGTATACTTGGGCCTCGCAACGGAACAATATGACCGTCCGTCGGAGTTGATTCCGGTGCGAAGCCTTGCCGCCAGGTATAAAAACGGAGGAGGCGGGAGCAATAAAAAGAAGGCCCGCCGCGTTAAGCGTATATGAGGCAACTGCTTATACTGTTCCTGGCGGCCCTGCCGCCGGCCGCCTTCGCGGCCGAGATCCAGACCGGGATAACCTGGCGGGAATGCGTAGAGATAGCGCTGAAGAACAACCCGGACCTTTCCGCCCAAAGGAATTCCGTGGAGCAGGCCAAGTACTCGTACATGGCCGGCCTCAATTCCTTATATCCCCAGATAGGCCTGTCCCATTCGTTCAGTCGCAGCGGCGGCCAGGCCGCCTCCCCTTCCAGCCGCTGGGGGGCGGGCATCTCGGCCAGCGAGAAGCTCTTCGACCTCAGGTCCTACTCCTCCATCCGCTCCTCCCGCCTCAGCTTCGAGAAGGCCGAGGAGGACTATCGCGACAGGTCCGCCTCTATCAGGCAGTCGCTTTCCACGGCCTTCCTCAACCTGATATACGCCCAGGCCAATCTGAAGGCCCAGAGGCGCATACAGGAGATACGCGAGCAGAACGCCGGCCTGATAAGCCTGAAGTACGCCAGCGGCATGGAGTCGCGCGGAAACATGCTGTACTCCGCGGCGCTGGCCGCCCAGGCCAAATCCGACATAGCCAGGGCGGAGCGCTCGGTGGACTCCGCCCGCCGCGACCTGCTCAACGCCATGGGCAGCGCCGACTACGTGCCGCTGACGGCCAAGGACGACCTGGCGCTGCCGGACGAGAAGCTGGAGCTGTCCGGCATCAGGGCCAGGATAGAGCAGATACCGCAGATAGCGTCGCAGAAGAAGAGCCTCGAGATACTTAAGGAGCGCTCCCTTTCCGCGAAGTTCGACGCTCTCCCCACTCTGAGCGCCAGCCAGGGAGTGAGCTGGTCCGGCGACTCGGAGTTTCCCGGCACCCGCTCCTGGTCGTTCGGCTTCAGCCTGAGCCTGCCGCTGTTCTCGAACGGGCCCACCTACTACGCCGACAACAACAAGGCGGCCAGGTCGGCCCTGAAGAGCGGCGAGGATTCGCTGCGAAGCACCAGGCAGCGCCTGGAGAACAGCATAGTCAGCTCCTATTACTCCTACCAGAACGCCGCGGACAGCGCCCGCAGCATAGACGCCGTGCTGAAGGCCAACGATGAGCGCTACGAAGAGTCCAGGATACACTACCAGGCCGGCCAGATCAGCTTCATAGACCTGGAGAACATAGAGCAGAGCCTGGTGGACTCGCAGCTCAACCGGCTTAATTACCTGAAGAACGCCAACGTCGCCTGGATAGGGGTGGAGAACCTGCTCGGGGTAGGGCTGGGAGAGTGACGCCGCTTAACGGAGAAAGAAAATGACCGCAAAGAGATCCTACGCTAAGATATACGCCGCCATCGCCGTGGCTCTGGCGGGCGCGGCGGGCTGGTGGTTATTTGCCCGCGGCAAGTCCGCCGGCGAGGTGAAGTACGTCTCGATGCAGGCCAGCGAGCAGGCCCTCCGCGAGACCGTGGAGACCACCGGCCAGGTCGAGCCGCTCAACAGGGTGGAGATAACTCCCCCCTCCTCCGGCCGCATAGAGAAGCTGCTGGTTGACGAAGGGGATCCGGTCAAAGCCGGCGACGTGCTGGCGCTGATGAGCTCCACCGACAGGGTGGCCATCCTGGACGCGGCCCGCTCGATGGGCGACCAGCAGTACAGGTATTGGCAGGATTCCTACAAGCCGATAAAGGTGATGTCGCCGCTGGCAGGCAACATAATCCTGAAGAACGTCGTGGAGGGCCAGACCGTGGGCGCGTCCACGGTGCTCTACGCGATGTCCGACCAGCTGATAGTCACCGCCAGCGTGGACGAGTCCGACATCGGCAAGGTGAAGGTCGGGCAGCGCGCAAATATAACCCTGGACGCCTACCCAGACAGGCCCGTCACGGGCCGCGTCTTCCAGATCCTGGACGAGGGAAAGAACGTTTCCAACGTTATCACCTACGGCGTGAAGATACGCCCGGACAGCGTGCCGGCCTTCTTCAAGTCGCAGATGACGGCCAACATAGGCATCGTCGTCTCGCGCCGCGAGCACGCCGTGATGATCCCCTCCCGGGCGCTTACCGTGGACCCCTCCGGCAACACCGCGGTCATCACCGCTCTGAAGGACGGCAAGCCGGTCTACCAGCGGGTCGAGACCGGCACCGAGTCCGGCGGCCGCATAGAGATCGCCTCCGGCCTGGAGGCCGGCGACGAGGTCTATTTCCAGCAGCGGGGCTACAAGCCGCAGCAGGCCGAGGGCGGGAACCCGCTGATGCCTGGCCGGCCCAATATGACACGCCAGCAGCGGCAGGCCGTGCGCGGACATTGATAGCCCGCGGGCCGACATTATGATCGAGTTGAAGGGCATTAGAAAGGTCTACGAGATGGGCGGCGAGCCGCTGGAGGTGCTGCGCGGCGTGGACCTGTCCATAAAGGAAGGCGAATTCGTCGCCATCATGGGACCGTCGGGCTCCGGCAAGTCGACGCTGATGCACATCCTCGGTCTGCTGGATAAGCCCGCCTCCGGCTCCTACAGGCTCTTCGGCCGCGAGGTCTCCGAGCTCGACGACGCCGAGACCTCGTACCTGCGGGCCCGGATCATAGGCTTCGTCTTCCAGCAGTTCAATCTGCTGTCGCGCATAACCGCGTTGGAGAACGTGGCCCTGCCGCAGATCTACCTGGGGATCGACCCCGACCTCTCCAACGCCCCTAAGCACCTTGCCGGCGTGGGGCTTTCCGACCGCATGATGCACCGCCCCAACGAGCTGTCCGGCGGCCAGCAGCAGCGCGTGGCCATAGCCCGCTCCATGGTCAACGACCCCAAGATCATCTTCGCCGACGAGCCCACCGGCAACCTCGCCAGCGCGCAGGCCGAAGAGATCATGGGAATCTTCCGCAAGCTCAACGGGCAGGGCATCACCGTAATACTGGTCACTCACGAGCCAGACATCGCGGAATGGGCCGACCGGATCATAAAGATCAGGGACGGGCTCGTAGTGGAGGACCGCGTCAAGAAGCGGTCCCAGGCGGTCAGGAGCGCCGAGCAGAGCCGCCTGCGGGCCTCTTCCTCGTTCTTCTTCAGCTGGCGCGAGGCGAGGGAGAACCTGAAGTCGGCCCTCAGTTCCATCATCACCAACAAGACCCGCTCTTTGCTGACGATGCTGGGCATCATCATCGGCGTCTCGGCCCTGATAACCATGCTCGCGGTGGGGTACGGCGCGCAGAAGTCCATCCAGGAGCGCATGTCCTCGCTGGGCACGAACCTGCTGGGCATCATGCCCGGCAATCTGCAGCACGGCGGGGCCTCTTTCGGCCGGGGAGCCGTCAGCCGCCTGACGATGGCCGACGCCGAGGCCATAAAGCGAGAGGTCCCGGACGTCACCAAGGTGGACGGCAACGTGCAGGGCAGCGTGCAGGCCGTCTACAACGCGGTGAATACCAGGACCACGGTCACCGGCGCGCTGCCGATCTACGCCTCGATGCGCAATTCGCAGGCCTATTACGGACGTTTCTTCACCGAGCAGGAGAATAGGGAGCTGAAGCGGGTCTGCCTGGTGGGCCAGACGGTGGCCAATACCCTGTTCGGGACAGAGGACCCGGTGGGCAAGACCATCAAGATCAACCGCAAGAACTTCAGCGTGATAGGCGTGCTGCCGATGAAGGGCGCCGGCGGTTTTCGCGACCAGGACGACGTTATCCTCGTGCCGCTTAACACGGCGATGAGCATCCTGCTGGGCAAGCAGTACGTGGACAACATCTGGGTGGAGGTAACCGACTACAAACTGATGCCGCAGGTGCAGGACGCCATCATGAAGCTGATGCGCAAGCGCACGGGGACCCCCGCCTGGAAGGAGGACCCGGTCTCGGTCATGAACATGGCCGACCTGCAGTCCATGCTCAGCGGCACCGTCAAGACCTTCAGCCTGCTGCTCGGGTTCATCGCCGGCATCTCGCTCGTGGTCGGCGGCATCGGCATCATGAACATCATGCTGGTCAGCGTCAGCGAACGCACCCGCGAGATCGGCCTGCGCAAGGCCATCGGTGCGACGAAAAAGGCAATCCTGCTGCAGTTCCTGATAGAGGCCATCATAGTCTCGGTGACCGGCGGCATCATAGGCATACTGTTGGGCGCCGGCGCGTCCGTGATACTTTCCAAGCTGGCCGGCTGGGCCATCTACATCTCCCCCGCCTCCGTCGGGCTCGCTTTCGGCTTCTCGGCCGGGGTGGGCGTGGTCTTCGGCTTCTGGCCGGCCAGGAAGGCCTCCGAGCTTTCGCCCATCGAAGCCCTCCGTTACGAATAATCGGCGAATTTGATATCATAGGAGGCTGTCAAAGGACCGTAAGAACGGTCCGTACCGGAGGTCCCTATGTTGAGCGTATCCGTAAAGTGCCCGCATTGCGGCAAATCCCTCATGAGCGCGTCCAAGAAGCTGGACGACGCCAAGGCCATCGAGGTCAATCTTACCTATGCCGGCAAGCATGCCCCCCTCTACCTCAGCTCCCTCTATGGCAGCTACCAGGTCGAGACCTCCCTTAACATGCCGGTCGGCAAGGTGGCCGGCTTCCGCTGCCCCCACTGCGATGCCGACCTGAAGAGCACCCGCAAATGCGACGCGTGCGGTTCCCAGATGGTCGCCTTCGATCTGAAGGCCGGCGGTCAGGTGCAGATCTGCTCCCGCCGCGGCTGCAGGAAGCACATCCTGGAGTTCCAGGACCCGGACAGCGAACTGCAGGCCTTCTACAAATCCTATCTGAAAGCGCTGAAGTAGGCGCTGCGGACGGATCGCGGGGCGGAAAGGGGCCTGCCTCTTTTCGCTTCTCGCTTTTAGGTGCCACGGTATGAGCGACGGCGAACACAAAAGCTTATTCCTGACGCGCAAGGTGCTGGCCCTGCTGCCGTTGCTGCTGCTGGGCGGGGCGGTCTGGTATTTCGTGCAGGTGCGCCGGCCCGCCCAGGAGGCGGCGTCGGTGCCGGCCGGCGCCAAGATCTTCGGCCAGGCTGCTCCGTCCGCCGCCGGCGCGACCCCGGAGGCGCCGGCCTCCCCGGCCCCTGCGGAGGCTGAAGGGGAGGGCGTGGCCGCCGCGCGCATACCGGACGCCTATGACCCCCGCGCGGGACTGGACATACAGGGCTCCGCGGAGTTCAAGCGCCAGGTCACCAACGCCCTGAAGCTCATCTGGAGCTCGGACCGCGACACCTTCCTTTTCATCAGGCGGAACCTCTACGTGATCCGCAGCGAGAACAAGACCGGCTTCTACATGGAGAACGGCGTGCCGGTGGCGGCCATGTCGGACGCGCAGGCCTACAGGTCGGTCACCTGGTGCGCGGGCATCATAGCCCACCAGGCCTGGCACGCCGCCTATGCGATGAGCCGCCGGAGGAAGACGGGCGGCAAGGTGCCGCCGCCGGGCCAGAAGAGCGACCTGCAGGTGGAGGCCAATCCGATGGTGTTCGACTACAAGGCACTGGACTCCGTGCTGGCCGTGGAGGACAAGGCCTTCTCGTTCCAGCTCGACGTACTGAGGAAGGCCGGCGCCCCGCGCAGCGAGACCGACCCGGTCTTCCGCCGCGCCCCGAGGGATTTTTTCCTGGCCCATGACGGCAGTTATTCCGTAAACCCGTGACAGAGCGACTCCTGCGTCCGCTGCGCATAGGCGCGGTCCGATTATCCAACAATCTGGCGCTGGCCCCTATGGCCGGCATAACCAACGCGGCCTTCCGCATCCTCGCCGCCGGCGGCGGGGCCGGCCTGGTCGTGACCGAGATGGTCTCGGCCGAAAGCCTCAAGTACGGCAACAAGAAGTCGTTCAAAATGCTGGAGCTGCTCCCCGGGGAGCATCCTGCCGCGATACAGATCTTCGGGGCCGACCCGGCCTCGATGGCGCTGGCCGCCCAGGCCGCCGAACGCGCCGGGGCCGACATGGTGGACGTGAACGCCGGCTGCCCGGTCAAGAAGGTGCGCCGCTCCGGCGCGGGGGCCGAGCTGATGCGCGCGCCCATGCTGTTGGCGGACATCGTCTCGCGCATGGTGAAAAGCGTGAAGGTGCCGGTCACGGTGAAGTTCAGGACCGGACTGGAGGAAGGCGCCAACCTGGGGCCGCTGCTCGCCCGCGCCTGCGAGGAGGCCGGGGCCTCGGCGATAACGCTGCACGGCCGGCCGGCCTCGCAGTTCCACTCGGGTCCGGTCAATCTGGATCACATGGCCGCTACCGCGGCCGCGGTGAAGGTCCCTGTTTTCGGCAACGGCGGCGTGGAGGGGGCCGCGCAGGCCCGCGCGATGCTCGAGGCCGGCTGCGCCGGAGTGGCGGTGGGCCGGGCCGCGGTCTTCAACCCCGCCGTCTTCGCCGAGATAGCGGCCGGACTTTCCGGCAGGGACGCCCCTCCGCCGTCGGACGCCGACCGCATCAAGCTCTTCCTGCGCTTCCTGGAGCTGAACGCCGGCATCTACGGCGAGGAACACGGCCTGGCGCGCGCCCGCAAACTGGTCGGCTACTGGCTCAAGGGACTGCCCGGCGCCGCCGGCGCCCGCGGCGCGTTCATGAAGCTCAAAACACTTAAAGAAGCCGAAGAGCTTTTGATACAATATACCCGGCAGTAGCGCGCCGTTCCCGGCGCTTATCTTCAGGCGGCCGCGCGGCGGCCGGGCCTCCTTATCTGACCATATGACACAGGTTGAAACACCCGAAACCCCGCTGATGCAGCAGTACCAGGCGCTGAAGAAGTCCTATCCCCACGCGCTGCTGTTCTTCAGGCTGGGAGATTTCTACGAGCTCTTCTTCGACGATGCCAAGGCCGCCAGCTCCGAGCTGGGCCTGACGCTCACCGCCCGGCAGAGCGTGCCGATGTGCGGCGTGCCGCACCATTCGGCCACCAACTATATCGCCCGCCTGCTGGCGGCCGGCCACAAGGTGGCCATCTGCGAGCAGGTCGCCCCCTCCGGCGACGCGAAGAAGACCAAGCTGTTCAAGCGCGAGGTCGTGCGCCTGATAACCCCGGGGACCGTGGTGGAGGACGAATTGCTGCAGCCGAGGACCAGCCGCTACCTGGTGGCGCTGGAGCTGGACATCGTCGGCTGGGGCCTCGCGTCCTTCGACGCCTCCACCGGGGATTTCCTGGCCACGCAGAACCTCAACGACCCGGACCTGTACCAGCTGCTCTCGTACGTCTCCAAGACAGCTCCGGCCGAGATAATAGCCGGCCCGAAGACTATCAAGGAGATAAGGAGGCGGGGGCTGGACTTCGGTTCCGTGCCGCTGACCGAGTACCACGGCGAGGACGCCCATACTCCTGACTGGGCCTCGCAGCCGGTGTGGCAGAACCACAAGCTGGCCATGCAGACCGCCCTGCGGGCCGTCTCCTACGTGCGCCAGACCCAGCCGGGCCTGAAGGAGGTGTTCGCGCCTTCCTACCACGAGCCGTCCAACCGCCTGCAGCTCGACGAGTCCGCGATCAAGACGCTGGAGCTTGTCTCCTCTCCCGACGGCGACGACTCCAAGACGCTCTGGGGCGTGCTGGACCTGTGCCGCACTTCGATGGGCTCGCGGATGCTGCGCCGCTGGCTGCTGGAGCCGCTGACGGACCTGCGCGAGATACATTCCCGCCAGGACTTCACCGCCTTCCTGGCCGAGAACCGCGAGGCGCGCGAGCAGCTGGGCGACATCCTCTCCCAGGTGCCCGACGTCGAGCGCCTGCTTGGCCGGGTGATAAACCTTTCCGCCTCCCCGCGCGACCTCGGCGCCGTGCGCAAGGCCCTTACGCAGCTGCCGCGCCTGAAGCTGCTGCTCAGCTCCGCCGGCTTCTTCGAGCGCGCTCCGGAACTGGCCGCGCGCCTGGACGCCGCCTCTCACGCGCTTAACGGCCTGCGGGCGGAGCTCGAGCGCGCGCTGGCGGAGAACCCGCCCGCGCGGCTGTCCGACGGCGGAGTCATACGCGAGGCCTACAGCGACGATCTCGACGAGCTGCGCCTGGTCCGCCGCGACAGCCAGAAACTGCTGACCGACATCGAGCTGAGGGAGAAGGAGAAGACAGGCATCCCCACCCTGAAAGTGGGCTACAACAGCGTCTTCGGCTACTACATCGAGGTCTCCAAGGCGCAGTCGCAGAAGGTACCCCATTATTTCGTGCGCAAGCAGACGCTGGTCAACGCCGAGCGCTACATAACCGAGGACCTGAAGACCCTCGAGAACAAGATCCTCGGCGCCGAGGAGAAGATGTCCAAGCTGGAGACGCATCTCTTCTGCGCCCTGCGGGAAAAGGTGAAGGCCTCTCTCGGCGAGCTGAAGACCTTCGCCAACGGCGCGGCAGAGCTGGACGTCTTCTACGCGCTGGCCGAGAGCGCGGTGCGCTACGAGTTCTCCCGCCCCAGGGTGAATTCCGGCGACGTCCTCAGGATAGAGGAGGGGCGCCACCCGGCGGTAGAGCGCTTCCTGCCCGCGGGGACCTTCGTCCCGAACGACCTGGAGATAGGGAATTCCGACGCCCGCGTGATCATACTGACCGGGCCCAACATGAGCGGCAAGAGCGTCTACCTGCGCCAGGCCGCCGTGGCGGTGATCATGGCGCAGATCGGCTCTTTCGTGCCGGCCCGCGCCGCCGAGATAGGCGTGGTGGACCGCATCATGACCCGGATAGGCGCGCAGGACCGCATGGCGCGCGGCGAATCCACGTTCATGGTGGAGATGCGCGAGACCTCGGCCATCATGCGCCTGGCCACCCCGAAGAGCCTGATACTTCTCGACGAGGTCGGCCGCGGCACCTCCACGTTCGACGGCATCTCGATAGCCTGGGCGGTGGTGGAGCACCTCTACAAGCCGGAGGGCGGCCCCAAGGTGCTGTTCGCCACCCATTATTTCGAGCTGACCGAGCTGGCCGAGAAGTTCGCCGGCATCAAGAACTGCAACATCGCCGTGAAGGAATGGACCAACGCCCTCGGCAAGACCGAGGTCGTCTTCCTGCATAAGATCTCGAACGGACCCGCCGACAAGTCCTACGGCATCCACGTGGCCCAGCTGGCCGGCCTGCCGGAGAGCGCGATAGCGCGCGCCAGGGAGATCCTGCGCGCGCTGGAGACGAAGGGGAACATCCAGGTGGAGTCCAGGGACGAGAACCAGACGCCGCTGCTGCCAATCTTCTCCGGCCATCCGGTGCTCGACGAGCTGAAGATGTGCGACGCCGACAACATGACGCCGCTGCAGGCTCTCTCCGTGATAAGCGACTGGAAGAAGCGGCTCAAGGATTGAACTTTCCGCCGCGGCGGTCCAGTTCCGAGCGCAGCCGTAGCATCACGTGGCAGCAGGAGTACAGCGCGCCGGGCAGCGCGGCGGCGTAGGCCGAGGCGGCCTCTCCCGCTCCCGGGTCGGCGATGTTCGCCGCTATGTCCCACGGCGCGAACAGGATGAACTTCATATAGACCACTACCAGCGCCGCGTTCTCCAGGAGCGCGGCCGGCCTGGCGTAGGGCAGGTGGAAATAGAGCGCGGCCCCCAGCCCGCCCTCGGCCGAGTAGAAGGCCAGGTTCCCCCAGAAGGAGCCGCCGGTCACGGCGCCGGCCCTGAAGTTGGGCCAGAAAAAGGTCTCCAGCAGCAACCAGGCTGGCGCCGCGTAGTAGAAGTAATCGAGCCAGTTCCTGTTCTTGTCCATACGGCCTACCGGCGGCATGGCCTATTGGCCCATGACCTGCCGGCGCGTAATTATTATAATTTAAGGGTACAGGGAGGCACAATGCTGAACACAGTAGCCGCCGCAATATCCTTTTTTGTCCTGGCGACGCCGTCCTTCTCGCAGGATTTCGTCCTGAACTCATATACCGCCGGCAGCGTGCACGGCGCCCAGCCGGCGGTGCCGGTTCCGCACGGCCAGCCGCCGGTGATCCCTCCCGGCGTCCAGATAGCGGCCTATACTACCGACGAGACCTTCAGTTTCGAGAGCCAGGCGAAACCCGCGATGGAAGCCCGCATACGGGACCTCAACGCCGCCGGCATCGCCACCCTGGGCGGCCGGGTCGTTCCCGCCGGCAGCGATTACAGCTTCGCGATAGATTACATCCCGACGGTCAAGGCCGGGGCCGCGCTGCCGCCGGCCGTGCTGGTGGCGACCTACGATAACGGTTCCTCATACTGGCCCTCGCAGAGCGCCGCGGCCGCGATGAACGACTGCGCCGCCGCCTTCCGCGCGGCCAGGCTGTCCGTGGTCGGCTCCTATACCTACGATTCCGGCGGCGACGGCGCCTTCGCCGTGGACTACCTGGTGACCGACGTGCTGCAGCGGGCTCCGGAATACGACGTCAAGTTCAGGGAGTACACCGGCGGCAAGTTCACCTTCGAGAGCGAGGCCAAGAAGAACATCGCCTACTACCTGTCCCTTTTCAGGCAGGCCGGCGTGCCCGCGATACGCGGCAAGGCCGTGAGCCGCCCCGACGGGGATTATGCCGTGCAGGTGGAATACGCGGTCAAGACCGGCAAAGCCGCCCCCAGGCCGCAGTACTCCGTGCTCCGCTACGACGCCAGGGAGACCTTCCCGTTCGAGAAGAACGCGCTGGCCGCCGGCAAGGCCGCCGAGCCGCTGTTCCGGAAAGCCGGCGTGCCGCCGCTCTCCTCCGTGTCCAGGCCGGTCGGCGGCGATTATTCCTACGGCGTGGATTTCCTGGTGCAGAACTTCTACCAGCACTCCGGGGTGGTGCAGTCCGCCGCCGTGGAGACCTACCAGGCCCAGGAGACCTTCACCTTTGACAAGGACGCCAGGAAAGCCATGCAGGACAAGGCCGCGGCCTTCGAGGCGGCCGGCCTGCCGGTGGTCGGCTCAGCCGTCACCGGCGAGCTCGGCGGCTATACCTACGCGCTGGATTACATAGCCAAGGCCGGCCAGGCCCCCGCCCCGCGGCCCTGAGCCGGGACCCCCGGGCATGGAGGCTAACGACCCTTTCGGCGGCGCGGCCACGTGCCGCGACGGCGTGCGCCTGCTGGCATTCTCCGCCTTCATAGTCTTCCTGCACGCCGTGCTCTCCGCCCTGCCCGCCCTGGCGGAGGAGCTGCTGCGCCTGCGCTTCACCCCCCTGGAGTCCATAGCCCCGGCGATGCTGGGCACCGCCGCCGCCTCCGCCGCGCTGCTGGCGCGCCTCGGCGCCGACTGGCGGACGGCGCTGGCGGACTGGAAGCGGAAATTCCCGGACGACCTGCTCAAGGCCCTGAAATATTTCGGCGGCTACGTGCTGCTCGCCGCCGCCATCGCCGTGGTCCTGTCCGGCCTCTGGCTGCTGCTGGGCGATCACGGCATGAAAACGCTGCTGCAGCCTGTCTCCGCGCCGGCCGCGCGCGAGGGCGTGATCCTGCGCAAGGTGGCGGCGGTCTCGCCGTGGCGGCTGCTGCCGTCGCTGCTGACGGCCTGCGCGCTCGGCCCGCTGGCCGAGGAGCTCTTCTTCAGGCGCGTCCTCTTCGCCTCGCTGCGCGCCTCCCGCGGCTTCTGGTACAGCGCCGGCTGCTCGGCGGCCTTTTTCGCGCTCTTCCACGGCGCGGCCGCCCCGCTGATGCTGCCGGTAGGCCTGTATTTCTGCTGGGTCTACGAGAAGGAGCGGCGGCTGCCGGTCAACGTGATGATGCACGCCATGGTGAACCTGGTGATGATGGGCAACCGGATGCTGGGCTGAGCCGGAATTGATAAAATCTTCCTATGCCAGAGATAAAAGTGCTGCCCGAAGATGTGGTGTCCAAGATCGCCGCCGGCGAGGTCATCGAGCGTCCCGCCTCGGTGCTCAAGGAGCTGATAGAGAACTCCCTGGACGCAGGCGCCTCGCGCGTGGATATCGAGATAAAAAAGGCCGGCCGCGGCCTGATCCGCGTGCACGACGACGGGCGCGGCATGGACCGCGAGGACCTGCGGCTGGCGCTGGGCCGTCACGCCACCAGCAAGCTCGGCGCCTTCGACGACCTCTACTCGCTGGCCACTTTCGGCTTCCGCGGCGAGGCCCTTTATTCCGTCTTCGCGGTGTCCAGGCTGAAGCTGACCTCCTTCAAGGCCGGCGCGGATTCCGGCTATTCGATAGAGGGCGAGGGAGGGAAGGTGATCGCCGAGCTGCCGGCCCCCCCGGTGAAAGGCACCACGATAGAGGCCGCGGACCTGTTCTTCAACACGCCGGCCCGGGCCAAGTTCATGAAGAGCGACGCGGCGGAGCGCTCGCACCTGATACGCGCGGTGGAAGAGGCCGCGCTGGCCAGCCCCGGCGTCTCTTTCCGCCTGGTTATAGACGGCGCCGGGATCCTCGATCTGCCTTCCCTGCCCGGGGGCATGTGGGAGAACCTCAAGAACCGCGCGGCGGTCATCTTCGGCAAAGGCGTCTACGGCGGCCTGGCCCGCGTGGAGAGCAAGACCCCGGGCATGGCCGTCTACGGCCTGGTGTCCAGGCCGGACGCGCTGGCCTCCACGCGCGTCAACCAGCACTTTTTCGTCAACCGCCGCCCCGTCTCCTCGGCGCTGCTGCGGCAGGCCCTCTACCGCGGCTACGGCCACATGCTGACCGGCCGCCATCCAGCCTGCGCGCTGTTCGTGGAGCTGGACCCGGGCGCTTTCGACGCCAACATCCACCCGCAGAAGCGGGACGTGAAGTTCTCGTCGGAGAACGAGATCTTCAAGACCGTCTCCGGCTGCGTCTACGAGGAGCTCCTTTCGAAGCAGACCGCCGCCGTGGCCCTGGCCCCCGAAGCCGGCGCGAAACCTTTTTCCGCTCCCGACGTGCCGGCCTACCGCGAGGCCGGCGCCGCCCCGTCCGCGGCCGCGGAGACCGGCGGTCTGTTCGACGCGGCCTCTTCCGTTCCCGCGGGACCCGCGGCGGGTGCCGCTCCCGCAGCGGCAGACTGGCGCGCCCACGACCTCTCCTACCTGGGCCAGCTGGCCAAGAGCTACCTGCTCTTCGAGACCGACGCCGGCCTGCTGGTGGTGGACCAGCACGCCGCGCAGGAGCGCGTGCTGTTCGAGAAGTACCTGGGGGAGTTCGACAAGGGCTCGGTCAAGGTGCAGCCGCTGCTGGTGCCGCTGGAGACCGAGCTTTCCCGCTCCCAGATGGAGACGGTGCTCAAGTGGAAGGACTGGCTGAAGAGTGCCGGCTTCGAGGTGGAGCAGCGCGGCCCGGCGGTGGCGCTGCTGCGCGCGGCCCCTGCGCTGTTCTATTTCACGCAGCCCGCCTTCGCGGAGTTTTTGGGCTACCTGTCCGAGGTGCTGGGCGAGCCCGAGAAGGCCGCCGAGGACATGAAGCGAAACATCATAGCCACGATGGCCTGCAAGAAGTCGATAAAGGCGCACGACTTCGTGAAGCCGCAGGAGGCGCTGCGCCTGATGGAGGACCTGCGCGGGACGAAAGACAGTTTCCACTGCCCGCACGGGCGCCCTACGCTGTTCTTCCTCTCCGGCGCCGACCTGGCCCGCCGCTTCCAGCGCTCCGGCGCGCTCTGATCCTGGAAACTGCGCCGGTCGGCGTTGCCGGCATCAGGGTTTTCGGACGAAGTGCGGCATTTCGGCGGGCAGCGGCAGCGAGAGTTCCACTATGCCGGCGAGCTTTCCTCCCTCCATCACCGGCGCCTGGTAGATAAGCTTCTTCACGCCGTTCTTCTCTATCGTGTAGGCGTTGAGCCGCGGAGAGGAGAGCAGGTCTTTAAGCTTCGTCTTCGAAGGTTCCGGGTGGCAGTCGAGCAGGCTTTTGCCCACCAGCTCCGCGCCGCCGCTCTTGGCGAAGGTGGCGGCGGCCTTGGCGTTCATCAGCGTTATCTTCCCCTCGGCGTCGCACACGGTCATCGCGAAATCCACGTTGTCCTTCCAGTCGTTCATAGCGCTAGCCTCCCGGCCAATAAGGCCACGCTATATTATAAAATATGGGAATGCAGCGTTCCCCCTTCCTGGCGCTCGCGGCCGCGCGCCGCAGCATCCGCAGCTATAGTCCCGCCCCCGTGGAGAGGGCGAAGCTGGACATCTGCCTGGAGGCCGCCAGGCTGGCCCCGTCGGCCTGCAACGCCCAGCCCTGCCGCTTCGTCGTGATAGACGAGCCCGTCCTGAAGGAGAAGTTCTGCGCGGCCGCTTTCAGCGGGGTCTACGCCGCCTGCAAGTTCGCCGCCAAGGCGCCCGTAATGGTCGCCGTGGTCTCGGACACCGGGAAGCTGACAGCCTGGCTCGGCAACCAGGTGCAGGACACCAATTTCCGTCTGGTAGACGTCGGAATCTCCGCCGAGCATTTCGTGCTGGCCGCCGCGGAGCAGGGGCTGGGGACCTGCTGGCTGGGCTGGTTCAACGCTAAGGCGGCCGGCAAAGCCCTGGGCGTAGGTCCCGGGCGCCGCATACAGGTGCTCATCTCGGTAGGCTACCCGGCCGAAAACCCCGCCCCGCGTCCGCGCAAGACCAAAGACCAGTTCTCCTCCTACAACAAGCCATGAAAACTACGCTTATCCTCGCCCTGCTGCTGGCCGCTCCCGCGCTGCGCGCCGCGGATCCCGGCTGCGCGAAGAGCGCCGACGCCTGTTCCGCGGGCTCCAAGCGGACCTCCCCGTTCGTCGCCGCCTCGCTGCGGGAGCCATTGCCTCCAGCGACGTCCGCGGCCGGCAAAACGCGCGCGGCCATGAGGCAGGCGGAGCCCAAGCCGGAGAAAGAGGCCGCGAAGACACCCGCTCCTGAGCCGGCTTCAGCCCCAGCTCCCGAGGTTCCGGTCTCCGGAGCGCCGGGCCTTTCCAGCCCGCTCTGGCTGCTGTTCATCGGCACCGGCGTCTCCGGTCTGTATTTCTATCTTTCCGGGCCGACCCGGCGTGGCAAGAAGAAATGACCATAGATTACGCTGATTTCACCCGCGCTTCCAACCTGATACACTCGCTGCAGGGCGCGGCCCTGATACTGCTCGGCGCCGCCGAGGCCTACGCCCTGGACAACAAGGGCCGCGGGGCCGCGCTGGCCGCCGGCTTCGCGCTGGCCATATCCGGGGTGGCCATGCTGGCCGTGATGGTGGCCTACCCGGGCGGCGGCAGCCTGGAGCAGCTTTCCGCCGCGCTGAACCTGCGGCGCGGCTTCTATCTGTTCATCGCTTTCGCCTGCCTCTTCACCGGCGCGGGCTTGAGCCTGCTGACAAGGGTGGCCGTCGGCCGTGAGGGCGGCGGCTGGCAGACGACCTTCCTCGGCCTGCTGGCTTTCGCCGCGTGCCTGTACTTCATGATGGCCAGCCGCGTGAACGAGGCCGCCTGGCGCGAGGTGCTGGCGAGGCATTCGGCCATCGGCGGAGCGCTGCTGCTGGCGGTGCTGGCCAAGACCGCCCACGGCTTCAGCCCTAAGCGGGCGCTGCACGTCGTCTGGGCTACGCTGCTGCTGCTGGCGGGGCTGCAACTGGTCGCGTACCGGGAGAGCGACAGCTCTTTCGGCCCCCGGCAGGTCACCATAGAGAGCTCTCCGGCCGCGGGCCTGCCCGCCCGGACCAGCCCGGTTAAATGAGCGGTCTCCTGATAAAGAACGGCCTGCTGGTGGACCCGGTCTCCGGAGAGAGGCGGGGCGACCTGCTGCTTTCCGGATCCGGCATAGTCCGCGCCGGCGGCAGGATACGCCCCCCCGCCGGCTGCCGGGAGTTCGACGCGTCCGGCCTCTGGGTCTTCCCGGGCTTCGTGGACCTGCACGTGCATGCCAGGGAGCCCGGGGCCGAGGCAGCCGAGACGCTGGCCAGCGCCGCGGCGGCCGCAGCGGCCGGCGGCGTTACTTCGGCTTTGCTGATGCCTAACACCTCACCGCCGATGGACTCGCCGGCTCTGCTGCGCAGGTACAGGGCCAGGGCCGCCGGCCTGCCGGCCAACCTCTATTTTTCCGCCGCGGCCACCTCGGGCCGTGCCGGGCGTTCGCCTTCGCGCCTGGCGGCGCTGAAGAAGGCCGGCGCCGCGGCGTTCACCGACGACGGCTCCGCCATACCGCCGCGGCTGCTGCCGGGGCTCATACGTTCCGCCGCCGCGCTCGGGACGCCGCTGCTGAACCACTCGGAGGACTTTTCCAGGACCGGCGCCGGAGCGATAAACGAGGGGCCCGCCTCGCGGCGGCTCGGCGTGCCCGGCATACCGCCGGCGGCCGAGCTGAACGCGGTGCTGGCCGACCTCCTCGCCGCTTCCGCCGCAGGGCCCATACACCTGCAGCACCTGAGCCTGGCCTCCTCCGTTGCCGCGCTGCGGGCGGCCAAAGCCTGCGGCTGGAAGGTGACCGGCGAGACCTGCCCTCATTATTTCACGCTGAGCGACTCGGACATAAGGAAGGACGACGCCTCCTTCAAGATGAAGCCGCCGCTGCGCTCCCCCGCCGACAGGGACGCGGTGCTGGGCGCCGTTCTCGACGGCACCATTGACGTTATCGCCACCGACCACGCCCCGCACGAGGCCGCGCTGAAGGCCCGCGGGCTCGCCCGCGCGCCGTTCGGCATAATCGGCCTCGAGACGCTGGCGCCCCTGTGCGTGACCGTCCTCGTGCGGGCCAACGGGCTGCCGAAGAAGCGCCTGGCCGCGCTCACGTCGCTCAACCCGGCCGGGCTGCTCGGTCTCGCGCGCAAGGGCAGGCTGGCCGCCGGCTTCGACGCGGACGTGACGGTGCTGGACCCTTCCTCCGTCAGGCGCGTGCCTTCCTCGTTCGTCTCGCGCTCGTCCAATTCCCCCTACGTGGGCCGGCGGCTGAGCGGCTGGCCGGCGCTGACCGTCCTCGCCGGGAATGTCGTCTTCTCTTCCCGCTGAACGGTTCCCGTCATTTGCTAGAATTGTAGGACTGCTATGGGATTCCTCTACCGGAAGCTTGTAAGGCGCATACTCTTCGCTCTCAACCCGGAGCTGGTCCACGACTCGCTTATCAGGACCGCGCGCTCGACGCAGCACGTCGAGCTGTTCAACTCCGTGCTCCGCTTCCTGACGCGCTCGGCCGACATGCCGGTGCGCGCGGCCGGGCTGAAGTTCCGCAACCCGGTGGGCCTGGCGGCCGGCTTCGACAAGAACTGCGAGGCCGCCCGCTTCCTCGCCGGCCTCGGTTTCGGTTTCCTCGAGCTCGGCACGGTCACGCTGCGGCCGCAGCCCGGCAATCCCAAGCCGCGCCTGTTCAGGCTGCGCGACGACGGGGCCATAATCAACCGCATGGGCTTCAATAACTCCGGCGCCTGGGCCGCGGCCAAGTCGCTGGAGAAGCTGCTGCCGCTTCCTGTGCCGGTGGGCATCAGCGTGGGCAAGAACGCCGACTGCTCCCTCGAGGACGCCCCCAGGAACTACCTGGAGACGCTGAAGGTGATGTACGAGTTCGGCGACTATTTCGCCGTCAACATCAGCTCGCCCAACACGCTGCAGCTGCGTTCGCTGCACCGCGGGGAGAAGCTGCGCCGGCTCGTGGAGCCGATGCTCGACTTCGCGGCCGGCTGCAAAAAGACCAAGCCTTTCTTCGTCAAGATAGCCCCCGACCTGGAGGACGCCGATCTCGAGGGCGCCGCGGCGCTGGCCGTGGAGAAAGGGTTCGGGCTGATAGCCACCAACACCACGGTGGACCGGGCGGCCGTGCCGCAGCGCTGGAAGGCGTACGAGGGAGGCCTCAGCGGCCGCCCCCTCAGGGAGCTTTCCAGCGCGGTGCTGGCCAAGACCGCCGCGCTGGTGAAGGGCCGCGTCCCCATCATAGGATCCGGCGGCATTTTCGACGGCCCGAGCGCTAGGGAGAAGCTGCGCCTGGGCGCGGACCTGGTGCAGGTCTACTCCGGCCTCGTCTACGAGGGGCCGTTCATAGTCAAGGAGATACTCGACCATCTCCGCCGCAGCGGCTGGCGCCCCGGTTCCCGGGATTAGCCGGCGGGGAGGCGGGCGATTTTATATAATTAATCCGCTCCCCCTATGCACAAGACCGAACTGATAGCCGCGCTGGACACGGACACGCTGAAGTCCGCCGAGACGCTTCTGCGGAAGCTCGAGGGGCGCGTGAAGTTCTTCAAGATAGGTTCGGTGCTGTTCACCGCGGAGGGGCCCGCGGCGGTGGACCTCGTCCACAAGCACGGCGGGCGCGTCTTCCTGGACCTCAAGTTCCACGACATCCCCAACACCGTAAAAGGCGCCGTGCGCAACGCCGCCGCGATGGGCGTCTACTCCGTCTCGCTGCATCTTTCCGGCGGCGCGGAGATGGTGAAGGCCTGCGCGGAGCTCGAGAAGCGCCCGAAGCTCTGGGGCATCACGGTGCTGACCAGCTTCGACGAGTACGGCCTGTTCCGCGCCGGCTACCGCTGCGGCATAGCCAAGACCGTCAGGAACCTGGCGGCCCTCGGCCTGGATAGCGGCGCCGACGGCGTTGTCTGCTCGCCGCTGGAGGCCGGCCAGCTCAGGAAGCTCCACGGGGCGGGCATCAAGCTGATCACCCCCGGCATCAGGCCCGCCGCGCTGGGCGACGACCAGAAGCGCGCGGTCACGCCGGCGGCGGCCAGGGAGGCCGGCTCGGATTTCATAGTAGTGGGGCGCCCGATAATAGCGGCCGGGGATCCGGCCGCGGCCGCGGCGGGCATACTGGAGGACCTGAAATGATAGACGAGGAAGAACTCAGGAGCTATCTGGCCTCTTCGGGCGCCTTCCTCGAGGGGCACTTCCTGCTCTCCTCCGGGCTGCACAGCCCCAATTACGTCCAGTGCGCGTTGGCGCTCAAGAACCCGGCCTGGGCCGGGCGCATGGGGGCCGCGCTGGCAGCAGGCTGGAGCGGGGCCAGGCCGGACCTGGTCCTTTCCCCGGCTATGGGCGGCCTGATCATCGGGCACGAGGTGGCCCGCGCGTTCGGCGTGGATTTCATCTTCACGGAGAGGGAGAACAACCTGATGACGCTGCGCCGCGGGTTCTCGCTGAAGAAGGGCGCGCGGATCGTCATCGTGGAGGACGTCTTCACCACCGGGAAGTCCACGCTGGAGACGGCCGCGGTCGCCGCCGCCGCCGGCGCCGAAACTATCGGAGCCATGTCGGTGATAAACCGGATGGGCGAAAGGACTTTGCCGTTCCCGGCGCTGAGCCTGCTAAGGCTGGGCCTGACTGCCTATCAGCCTGACAAATGCCCGCTCTGCGCTTCCGGAACCCCGGTGGTGAAACCCGGCTCCAGGAAATTCTCCTGAAGGTCCGCCGCGGAACTTAACCCATAACCATCAGCTTGTCCAGGAACAGCAGCACGCCGGCAGCGGCGAGCACCACCCCCGCGCCCACTTCCACCCAGCGCATCGCCCCGCGCCAGCGCGCTATGAAGGAGAAGAACTCGGCGGTCAGGGCCGCCGCCGCCAGCAGCGGGACGGCCAGGCCGGCGGAATAGACCAGCAGCAGCGCCACTCCCTTGGCGGCGGTGCCGGAGGCAGCGGCCATGCCGAGGATGAAGGCGAGCATGGGCCCTATGCACGGCGACCAGCCCAGCGCGAAGGCGAAGCCGGCCAGGAAGGAGCCCACGGGGCCCTGCGCCAGTCCCCGGGTGGAAAGGCGCTTCTCATAGTTGAGGAAGTTCAGGTTCAGCAGGCCGGTCATGTGCGCGCCGAGCAGCACCATGACCACGCCGAAGACCTTCATCAGGACGTACTTGTAGTCGTACAGCAGCGCGCCTATGCCCGAGGCCGCCGCGCCCAGGCCGGCGAAGGCCAGCGTGAAGCCGGTCACGAAGAGCGCGGCGTTGCCCATTACTTTCTTCACGGACACCTTCGCGTCGCCGCGCGTTATCTCGCCGGCGGAGAAGCCCGAGAGCATCGAGAGGTAGGCCGGCAGCAGCGGCAGTATGCACGGGGAGAAGAAGGAGGCCAGCCCGGCCCCGAAAGCCGTCAGGAACTGCCCCTTCATCTTTTCCCCTTCCCGGCGGCGGGCGCCGGCTTGGAGGCTTTAAGCTCGAGCCTGAAGATGTCCAGGCCGCCCCACGGCGCGTCCCGCAGCCAGAACAGCACCGAGAACTCCGCGCCGCCGGCGTCCTTGAAGCGCGCGGTAACGGCCCTGGAGCCGTTCTCTCCGTCGGAGGTCTCCGTTCCTACGGCCAGCAGCGAAAGCTTCAGGACCTTCTTCGCGGCCTTGTCCTCGATGAAGAAGGCCCCTTTGAGCTGTATGTCCTTGCGTATGTAGTCGGTGACGAAATCAGCCAGGTCCTCTCCGCTCTCCTGGAGAAGCGGCTGGGCGCCGTCCTCCTCCCCGGCCTGGGCCTCGTCGGCCTGCTGGGAGGCCTCGGGTTCCCATTCGTCGAACGAGGCAGCGGCCGGCCCGGCCAGTGCCAGCGCCAGCGCGGCGCCGCAGAGCAGCTTCATTTCTTCCCCCTTTTCCCGGACTGGCGCACTATCTTCAGGCCGGCGCCGCGAACCGGCGGCCAGTGGGCCGTCTCCACGCAGCGCATCACCTCCGCCCAGCGCCCCTGGCTCCTGAGTATGAGATCGCAGACTTCGCGCACGGCGCCGGCTCCGCCTTCGCGCTTCGTGACGAGGCGGGAGGCCCTCTTCACCTCCTGTATCGCGTTCGCGGGCGCGCAGGGCAGCCCCGCCAGCCGCAGCACCGGCAGGTCTGTGAGATCGTCCCCCATGTAGGCCACGTTCTCGGGCTTGAGGCCGGTATCCTCGAGTATTTTCCGCAGCGGCTCCACCTTGGACAGGAAGCCCTGGTAGGCGTAGGACATGCCGAGGCCCGCCGCGCGCTCCTCGGTGGAGGGCGACTCGCGTCCGGTGATCACGCCGGTCAGCACCCCGAACTGGTTCAGCAGGCGCAGTCCTATGCCGTCCAGCGAGTGGAAACCCTTGAACTCTATCATCCCCCGCGGGCCGGGGACGTAGTACATCTTCCCGTCCGTCAGCACCCCGTCCACGTCCATCAGGAATATCTTTATCTTTCCCGCTCTTTCGGTGGTGGTCATGTCCTTGCCTTCCATTCAGCGGCCAGTTCCAGCTCCCGCTTGCGGCCGGCGTAGTTCTTCGGCGCCGGGCCGGTGTAGCTGAACAGCTGCCAGTGTATCGTTTCCTCTATCCACTCCGCCGCCGGAGTCGGGCTCCAGCCCAGCTCCTTTTCGGCCAGCGAGATGTCCTGCACGAAGTCCCCGCCCGAAGAGAACGGCGAGGCCGAGAAGTCGAAGCCCCGCTCCTTCAGCCAGGCGTGGTCCGGGCAGAGCAGCTCCGCGTCCTTATGCATTATCCGGGCGGAGATCCTGGCGAAATCCTCCAGCGTCAGCTGTTCCGCTCCGGCGATGTTGAAGACCCTGCCGCAATGCCCGGCGGAACCGATCAGCGTCTCTATGGCCCCGGCCAGGTCCCGGGAGAACACGTAGCGGCTGCGGAAATAGGAGCCGGGCAGCAGCAGCGGCCCGCCGTCGGCCAGCCGCAGCCAGTAGGAATAGGCCCGGAGCGTCGGGTCTCCCGGGCCGATGACTATTGGCGGCCGGACCACGACGGCCGGGAACTTCTTCTCGGCGAAAGCCTTCAGGAACTCCCTTTCGGCGGCGAGCTTGCCGAGGCCGTAGGCGTATTTCTCCTTGAGCGGTTCCTTCAGGCGCAGCAGGTCCGTCAGGTTCTCGCGGTACGGCGAAACCGCTCCCTCGAAGATCGGGTATACCGAGGCTGAGGAGGTGAACAGGTATATGCCGGTCCTCCCGCTGAATACCTTTACGGCCTTTTGCGCGTCCTCGCCGCTGTAGCAGATGTTGTCTATTATGGCGTCCCAGGGCTCCACGGCCATGCGGTTGAGGTCTATCTCCACCGCGCGGTCCCCCCTGGCCTGGCGTATGTCCAGCGGCAGGCCGTCCACCGGGACGCGGCGGGAGAACACCGTTACCTCGTGGCCGGCTTTCTGCAGGCGTATCGCCGTTTCCCTTCCGAAGAAGCGGGTGCCTCCTAATATAAGGATACGCATCGCTCATAGTATATAAATTTTTCGGCCTGGGGCATTTTCTCCTGCGCGCGGTGCGGGCTGGTGACGGTATGGCGGGCCCTTATTTTCTGGTTAACTAAAGTTAACTAGATTGCTGGCAAGGGTTGATGTTGATTTTTTTTATTGAAATTAAGGTTAACATAAGTTAATATCTGAAGGATGGCAAGGGAGTACTACTCTATTCCCGAGGCTGCCGCTTTGCTGGGCGTCAGCCGCATCGCCGTTTTTAAGCGCGTCAAGGCGGGCAGCATGCCGGCCATACGCGTAGGGAGGAACTGGGCGGTGCCGGCCTCCGCGCTGGCGGGGACGGCGTCCGCCGCCTCCGCGCCCGGGCCGCTCCCCCCCTCCGCGCCGGGAAAAACAGAACCAGAGGCCTCCCAGGCCGCTTTTACGTCGGACAAAGAGATGGATTCCATGGGCTGGGATTAGCGGCCGTTTCCGGAGCGTGTCTCCATTGACAGGGCCCGCTGAGACCTGTCCTAGGTCAATGCGGCGCGGGCCGGCGGTTTGCTAACATTTCCTGACTGGAGGGTATATGAGGAAACTTTTTGCGGCGGTTCTGATGACTCTGGCGGTCGTTCTGGGCGGCTTCGCTGTCCTGACGGGCCCGCTCTGCCCGGCGGCTTTCGCGGCCGGCTCCACGCCCGACGGCACCGGCTCCGGGGATCCCGACGGCTACGATGATGACGGAGGGAACGGCGGGCCGGACGACTCCACCGACGACGGCGGCTGCGGCGGCGGGAGCGACGATTCCGGCGGCGGCTCCGATCCGGACGGTTCCGGCGGCTCCGGCGGGTTCTAAGCCCGCGCGCGCTTGGCGCCAAGGCCCGGGAGACCGGGCCTTTCTTTTTTCCCCGCCGGCTGATATAATCTGCTCATGAAGGTGCTTCGTAAGGCCGGTTTTCCCCTCCTCGTGGCCTCCGTGATAGGCTTCAGGCTTGAGCGTTATTACCCCGGGAACTCTTTGTTCTACCTGTCCTTCGCCCTGATGGTCCTCGGAGGGGTGCTGTTCGTGGTTTCCCCCTTCATCGGCCGGGATGAGGAGCGGTCTCTTCCGTCGGGCGCGCCGCCGCCCCCTCCCTCCGGGGAGGACGAGACCCTCCTTCCCGAGCTGATGGGCGTCGAAGTGCCCGCCGAGGCGCCTTCCTGGGTGTACCTGACGGGCGCGCTGATGGTCCTGGGCGGAGCCGCGGCCTTCTTCGCGGGGCCCAACGGCGTGAACACCTATTCCGTATCGACCTTTTCCCTTATCCCGCTGGGCGTGCTCGTCGTTATAGGCGGCAAACTGCTGTACGGCACTCCCGCGGTCCGTTCCAACGTCCTTTACGGGGCTCTGGCGCTGTTCTCCTTTCTTCTGGTGATCGGCGGCATATTCCTGGGCGTGTTCATTGCGGCAGGGGCTTTCTCGCCGGAGAATAGCCGTCCTTACGGCGTTTTGGGGCTCCTGGGGCTGATCGTCGGGATGGCCGGGGCGTATTTCGGCATGTCGCGCCAGCGCAGCGGCGAGGGGCGCGCTATCGGCGCCAAGCTCGGCTTCGTCGACGCCGGCTCCGGCGACGGGATCTATGATTCCAAGGGCTTCATGAACGGCCTGGAGGTGTTCTTCGACGTGGACCAGCGCGCCTCGAGCAGGGGCGCGCCGCCCAGCTTCATGCTGCAGGTGCTCTGCCGCTGTCCGAATTCGTCGGGCCTCAGGCTCTCGGTGAAGCCCGAGAACGCGCTGGGGGTCTCGTTCGGCTCTCTCCCCCGCGTTCCCGACGTGCCGCACTGGGATTTTTACGACGTGCGCTGCGACAGGCCCGGCGAGGCCATGCGCATCCTCCCCCCCGCCAGGCGCGAGCCGGGAATCTTTTCCGATGCCGCCGGTTTTACCGGGATGTCCCTGGAGGGCGGAGAGTTCAAGTTCTCTTTCACCCGGGAAGGGTGCGTGAGAACGGAGGATGTGAAAAAAATTCTTGAGCAGGTGTCGTTGCTGGCTTCGAAAGTAGGCTAAAGACCTGGTTTTCTGCCGCCTTCCTTATGTTTAATATAAGGAGGGCGGTTTTTTATTTTGGCCTTGACATTTTAAATATGTTCTGTTATAATTTGAATAGTGAAATAAAATATTGAAAATATTAATGTGTAAATTGAATATATGAATATTCCTAATAAATGTCCTTCTTGCGGCGGAAAGGTGGTCGTAACTGAGCTTGGTTGCGGTGACTGCCATACCACCATCAAGGGCAACTTCGAGCTGCCGGTTTTTGCCCTGCTTTCCAAAGAGGATGAAAATTTCCTGCGGGTCTTTTTGTCCGCCCGGGGAAATATCAAGGAGGTGGAGAGGCAGCTTAATATCTCCTATCCTACGGTCAAGGGAAGGCTGGATGCCCTGCTGAACCGGCTCGGACTGGGAAGCCTGCGGGCCGAGGCCAAGAAGCGCAGGCTGGAGATAGTTTCAAGGCTTGAGCGGGGGGAGATCTCCGCGCAGGAAGCCGTCGGGCTGTTGAAGGGTCTTGAGTCATAAGGAGGGGTTATGAACGAAGAGAAGATGCGCATATTGAAGCTGCTGGAGGAGAAGAAGATCGGCACCGCGGAAGCCATGTCGCTGCTGGAGGCGCTGGAGGCTTCGTCGCCGGCGCCGGAGGCCGGTAAGGGGCGGGCGCTCCGGATACGCGTGTACGAGGGGGGGACGTCGGAGCCCAAAGTGAACGTGAACGTGCCGCTGGGCTGGGCGAAGTTCATGCTTCCTTTCATAGAGGGGAAGATAAGGTCCAAGCTGGAGGGGAAGGGCTACAACGTCGACCTGGGGCGCATACAGGAGGCTATAGAGCAGCAGACGCCCATGAAGATAGTGGATGTTCAGGATGGCGGGGACAAAGTGGAGATATTCATAGAATAAAGGGGGAGACAATGCTCGCATTCAGCATGAGGAAGTTCTTCTGGGGAATTATTATCGCCGGCGCCGGCGCCCTGATATGGGCGCACAACCTGGGGTATATCAGCCTGTCGTTCCATTTTGGGCGCGACTGGCCCGTCATAATAGTGGCCGTCGGTCTTATGTCTATATGGGACGCTCTTTTCGGGCGGCAGTGGTGGGGGCACAAGTTCTCCCAGGGGCGGCACAGGCGCGAAAAACTTTCAAAGATATTGGAAGATCTGGAGCGCGGGGATATCGATGCCGCGGAAGCGGCCAAGAGAATGGGGTAGGGGCGGTTTTCACGTGAAAACAGACCCCCGCCCAAAATACCATGAAGCGGGCGGGAGGGGGTGTTTCACGTGAAAACAGCGGCCAAACCGGCGTACAGTTGACACGGATGGCCCAAATCTATAGAATTGTGGATACCGCGGCGCAGGAACGTTTCACGTGAAAACAGGGCGCGCGGAAGGAACGGAGCTGATATGTCAGAAATAGTGGCAGTAGCCAACCAGAAGGGCGGCGTAGGGAAGACCACCACGGCAATCAACCTGGCGGTGGCCCTGGCCGCTTTCGACTATGAAACGCTGCTGATAGACTTCGACCCGCAGAGTAATTCCACGTCGGGCCTGGGCGTGGACATCACCAAGAACAACAAGAATATCTACGACGTGCTGAGCGGGAGGGCCCCGGTGGAGGCGGCTATACACCAGACCTCCGTGGAGTGGCTGGACATCGTTCCCACCAGCCACAACCTCGCCGGCGCCGAGATAGAGCTGGTCGGGGTGCTTTCCCGGGAGGCCGTCCTGAAGAGAGCCCTGGATAAGGTGAGGGGGATGTACAAGTTCATCGTTATAGACTGCCCTCCGTCGCTCGGGCTGCTGACCGTTAATGCGCTCAATGCCTCCGATTCCGTGATCACGCCCGTGCAGTGCGAATATTACGCCATGGAGGGCCTGGCCTACTTCATGAACACCGTCGAAAAAATAAAAGTGGCCCTTAATCCCGGCCTGAAGATAGACGGCGGCGTCATAACCATGTTCGATTCGAGGATAAACCTCGCCAACCAGGTGAAAGAGGAGATAGCCAGATACTACGGGGAGAAACTGTACAAGACCGTTATCCCCAGGAACGTCCGCCTGGCCGAGGCCCCGAGCTACGGCCAGCCTATCTTCGTCTATGACCCCAGCTCCCGCGGCGCCCTGGCGTACAAGGAGCTGGCGCTGGAATTCCTGGCCCGCCGCGGCGTGGATATCTCCCGCTACAAGAACTCCGACCTCTATGTCAACGAGGAAGCGGAGATGGAGTATGACCTGGGCGGCTAGTATAGAAAAAAGCTTTGTATTTTAAGGAGAATATTCAATGAGCAGGAAGGCATTAGGCAGGGGCATAGATTCGCTTATAACGAAAGTGCGGGACAACGATATTTCCGGGGACATGGTGCAGAAGATCCCGGTGGGCGCCATCATTCCGAACCCTTATCAGCCCCGCAGGATCTTCGACGAGGAGAAGCTGGCCGAGCTTGCCGAGTCCATAAAGTCCGGCGGGCTGCTGCAGCCTATTACCGTCTGGAGGAATAACGGCGACGGGCAGTACACCGTGCTGGCCGGCGAGCGCCGGCTCCGGGCCTGCAAACTGGCCGGCCTGGCTGAGATAGACGCTATAATAAGGAAGGACCTGAGCGACGAGCAGAAGCTGGGGCTTTCCCTGATAGAGAACATACAGCGGGAGGACCTCAATGCGGTGGACACCGCCATGGCCTACCGCCAGCTGATGGACAGTTTCAGCGTTTCCCAGGCCGACATCGCGGCCCGGGTGGGGAAATCCCGCGCGGCCGTCTCCAACACGCTGCGCCTGCTCGAGCTGGACGCCGATATCCGCCAGGGCATACAGTCCGGCGCCATCACGGAGGGGCATGCGCGGGCGCTCATCTCCATCCCCGATTCTTCCAAGAGAAGGGAATTCTACCAGCGGATCATCAGCGAGAAGCTGACCGTCAGGGACGTGGAGGGCTTCGCGCAGGGCTTCCACAAGGACAGGCCGCGCGCCGCGAAGGCCCCGCGGGGCGGCTCCAGGCGCACCCCCGAGGTGCTGGCCCTGGAATCGGAGCTGGAGAAGACGCTCGGCACGAAGGTCGAGGTCTGCCCCGGCCCCGGCCCGCAGAACGGCCGGATCGTCGTGCATTACTTCTCCTTCGACGATCTCGACAGGGTAACACGAATAATAAAAAAGTAACACATGGCACGCCTGGCTAAGACTCTGCTGCTCGCCGCGCTGCTCGCCGCGCCCGCCGCGCCGGCGGCCGCCGAGGGCGGGCCGGTATTCTCCGCGGGCCCGAAGGCCTTCGTGCCCGCGTACTTCGCCCCGGAGCGCAACCTCGGGCGCTACTATCTCTACGCCGACGGCGGCTTCCACGCGGACTGGTACGTCGGCTACAACAACTGCTGGATCGTCAAGCTGCCGCCGATACCCACCGCCGGCTACGCGAAGGCGTACGTCGGGGCCAAGCTCGGCCGCGCGAAGATCATGTCGTGGCCCTATTCCTGGGACCCCGAGCCGATACCCGGCAAGATCTACATGGCGGTGAACCAGGCCCCGACGTTCAGCTCGGACCACACCTATTTCCTGGCCGAGGCGGCCGACCTGCCGCGGGAGCCGCTGCCGAACGATTCCCTCGACGGTGTGGACTCCTCCCGGTGGGTCTGGGCCGAGGTCCCGCTGTCCCGCGTCTCCGGGGACAAGGACAACTATCTCGCGCTCTGGTCCTCTTCCCGCTACTTCGTCTCGGCGTCCAGCTCCCCGATAATAGCGGCCGCGATGAGCGGCGGCGGCGAGGAGAACGTCTGGGTCAACCGCTCCATCAGGGGCAACGCGCCTTCGGGCGACGGCGTGCTGGAGACCCCGATCTCCGGCATAAAGCCGGCTATGGCCGTGAAGCTCGTGCCGTTCAACGAGTACCGCGTCTTCATCAAGGGCTTCGCCGCCGAGCTCACCTCCACGGAGATAAACGTCTCCTTCTCGGCCATAGGCGAGGACGTGCGCGCGGCCTGGCTGGAGGTCTCCTACGACAAGTTCGACTGGCAGCGGGTGACCAGATATTTCTTCAGGGCCCCGTATTTCTGGACCTTCGCCCGGGACGGGATATCCGCGGATATGTTCTACCTGAGGGCGGCCGCCGTTGACAGCCTGGAGAACGTGGGCTATTCCAAGGAGATAACCATCCCGCCCATGAAGCAGGCGGCGCCGGAGCAGCCTGCTCCGGAACAGCCCGCCGGCGAAGGGGACGCATCGGAATGAACGGAAAGAAGGGATCCGGAAAGTTCGACGTGGCGGTGGTGGGGGCCTCTGGCATGGTGGGGGGGGAGCTGCTGGGCCTGCTGGAGAGCCGGCGCTTCCCGGTCGCCGAGCTGTACGCCTTCAACTCCGGCCGCAGGGCCGCATACGTAAGGTTCCGCGGCAGGCGCTACGCCTGCTCGGCCCCGTCCTTCGGGGCCCTGAAGCGGGCCGATATCGTTTTTTTCGTCTCTAACGAGGAAGTCTCGGAGAAGTTCGCCCCGCGGCTGGCGGCCGAGGGGGTCTGGTGCGTAGACGATTCCTCGCAGTTCCGGCTCTCCCCGAAAGTGCCGCTGGTGATCCCGGAGGTGAACGGCGGCGAGCTGAAGTCTTCGAGGCGCCTTATCGCCGGTCCCAACTGCACGCTGACCGGCGCCGCGGTGGCGCTGGCGGGGGTGCACAGGCGCTACGGCCTCTCCGAGCTGCGCATGGCCACCTATCAGGCAGTCTCCGGGGCCGGAAAGGCCGCGATGACTGAGCTGGAAGAGGAGCTGCGCGGTTATCTCCGGAAAGGTTCCGTGCCGCGCCTCAAGGGAAAGGGCTTTCCCCGGCCGATAGCCTTCAATCTTTTCCCGCAGGTTGGCGGCTTCGACGCGGAAGGGAATACCGGCGAGGAGAACAAGGTGGAGGCGGAGCTGAAAAAGATACTGGGCGCTCCGCGCCTGCGCATCAGCGTGACCTCGGTGCGCGTGCCGGTGCTGCGCGGGCATTCCCTGGCGCTCTGGTTCACCACTTCAAGGCCCTGCGGCCTCGCCGATATCAGGCGGGAGTTCGCCAGGACCCCGGGGCTGAAGTTCCTGCCCGAACCAGAGAACTACCCGACGCCGCTGGAGAACGGCCACAGGACCGACATAGTCTACTCCGGCCGCCTGCGCCGCTCCAAGACCTCGCCGCGCGAGTTCCAGCTCTGGGTGGTATCCGACAACCTTTACAAGGGCGCTGCCCTTAATTCGGTGCAGATAGCTGAACATCTCATAGACCTTTAAGGGGGGGACATGACGAACAGATCGCTTATGGCGTGGCTGGTGCCGGCGCTGCTCTTAGCCGCGGCCTGCAAGAAGAAGCAGCCTGAGCAGGTGCCGCAGCCGAAGGCCGAGCCGGCGCAGGCGGCCGCTCCGGCCGAGAAGCCGCCGGCTACGGCCGCGGGTAATTATCTGCGCGGCCAGGTGGACCAGATCTCCAAGGCCAAGGCCGCCAAAGAGCTCTACGAGAAGACGGAAAAGACCAACCTGGACAGCCTGGACCTCAACAAGACGGGGGGGAACTGATGCAAGATCTGCTCGGAACGCATCCGGTCGTTATATTCCTCGTGATAGCGGCGGTTTTCGGAGGCGGATCCCTGTACCTTGTGTGGAAGCGCCGTAAGGACATCGAGGCCATGGCGGCGTCGATGGGGCTGATCTTTGCGCAGGAAGGCCCGGACCCCGCCGCGCTGGCGGCGGCCGGCCTGGAGCTTTTTTCGCTGGGCCGTTCCAGGCGCGCGTTCAATATGGTGGAGGTCCAGTCGCAGCACGGCGCCGTCAAGTTGTTCGACTACAGCTACACCATCGGCTCCGGGAAAAGCCGGAGCGTCCGCAGGCACACCGTGGCCCTGATGGCCTGCGGCGGCGACATCCCGCGCTTCGACCTGAAGCCGGAGACGCTGATGTATAAGCTCGGGGAGATGATAGGCTTCAAGGACATAGACCTGCCCGAGTTCCCGCTCTTCTCGGACAAGTACAGGCTGACCGGCCCCGACGAGGAGCGCGTGCGCGCCTTCTTCGGCTCCCGCCGCGCAGCCTGGTTCGAGCAGAACCTCGGGCTGATGGTGCAGGGAGCGCCGGGGTTCCTGCTGCTGATAAAACAGCGCGGCCTGCTATCGCCCGGCGAGTGGCCGGGCTTCATAGAGGAAGCCAAGGCTTTCGCGGCCGAGCTGCTGCGCTGAGGCCCCGCGGGCCTAGCTCAGTTTCCGCAGCAGCAGCCGCCAGTCCCGCAGGACGGAAAGGAGGGCGCCGCATCTTTCTTCGTCGCGCTCGCCCGGTCCGACACCTTCACGACTTTTCCCGTATTCCTGTCGTATACGTATTTCCCTGTCGCGGGTTCTTTCTTCTTTTCCTCTTTCATCATGTTTGCGTTTCCTCAGCATTCCTTCAGACCCAGCTTCCGGAAGAACCAGATCGCCGGGCACCACTTGGTGAAGGCCGACTGCAGCAGGTTGGCCCCCACGAACACCGTCAGCCAGATGAAGCTGCCGTTCACGTAGACCGTGAGCGCCGCGCTCAGCAGCACCATGAACCCGGCCAGCAGCCTTAACGCGTCATTGAGTTTCATTTTATTCTCCTCGATTATTCCCCGGTCGCGCCGAGCAGTTCCTCGCGGACCTCGGGCTCGGCGGCTGCGGGCTTCAGACGGTGCTCCCGGCCCGCGAAGGCCAGGTAGTACAGCACCGGCACGGCGACGCGCGAAAGCAGCGTGGCCGCTATCTGCCCGGCTATCAGCGAGATGGCCAGGCCCTGGAAGATAGGGTCGAAGAGTATGACGCCGGCGCCGACTATGACGGCCAGCGCGGTCAGCAGCATAGGCCTGAACCTGACCACGCCGGCCTCTATCACGGCCTCCCTCAGTTCCATACCCTCTCTCACCTTCAGATTGATGAAGTCCACCAGGATGATGGAGTTGCGCACGACGATGCCCGCCGACGCGATAAAGCCTATCATCGACGTGGCCGTGAAGAAGGCGCGCATCGCCCAGTGCGCCGGTATGATGCCTATCAGCGCCATAGGTATCGCGGCCATGATGATGAACGGCGTCAGGAAATCCTCGAACCAGGCCACGACGAGGATGTAGATGAGCACCAGCACCATCGCGAACGCGAGGCCGAGGTCCCTGAACACCTCGTAGGTTATCTGCCACTCGCCGTCCCACTTGATCGCGGTCTCGGAGGCGCTGTCGGGCTGGCGCGTGAAGTACTGCTTTATCTCCGCGCCGCGCGCCCGGGAGAGCTCGTCTATCTTCTTCTTGAGGTCGAGCACGGCGTAGACCGGGCTTTCGGTGCCGCCGGCTATGTCGGCCGTGACGTACGCCACGCGCTGCAGGTTCTTGCGGTAGATGGGCTGGTTCTCGAGCCCGTTCTCGGCCTTGACGAAACTGGCCATCGGTATCGCGGTGCCGTTGGGGGAGAAGAACTTTATCTCCTTGAGCGTGGACAGCTCGCGGCGCTTCTCCGGCGAGAGGCGCAGCCTGATGTCGACCGCCTCGTTCTCGTCCTCCACGTGCGCCGAGTCTATGTCCGCGCCGGAGAGGGACATGGCCGCGGTCTGCACTATGTCCGCCGCCGCTATGCCGTTGAGCGTGGCCTTCTGGCGGTCCACCTCCAGGCGGGTTATCGGCTGGTCGTCGGGTATGTAGGAATCCACGTCCACTATGCCGTCGGACTTCCGGAGCAGGTTCTTTATCTCCTCGGCCAGCGCGCGCTGGTTCTTGGGGTTGGGGTCGTAGACCTCCACCAGCATCGTGGCCAGCACCGGCGGGCCGGGCGGCACCTCGGCCACCTGCACGCGGGCGCCGTAGGAGTCCGCTATCTCCTTGAGCTTCGGCCTGGCCGCCAGCGCGATGTCGTGGCTCTGGCGCCTGCGCTCGTGCTTGTCGGAGAGATTGACCTGTATGTCGGCCTGGTAGGGCTCGCGCCGCAGGAAGTAGTGGCGCACCAGGCCGTTGAAGTTGTACGGCGCGGAGGTGCCGGCGTAGACCTGCAGGTCGCGGACCTCCGGCACGGTGGAGAGGTAGGCCGCCATCTCCTTCGCGGCCTTCTCGGTGCGCGCCAGCGACGAGCTTTCCGGCATGTTGATGATGACCTGGAACTCGTTCTTGTTGTCGAACGGCAGCGTCTTGAAGATGACCAGCCTGAAGGCGACCATCGCCAGCGCCCCGGCCAGCAGCAGCGCGGTGAAGAGCAGGAACTGCCTGCCCGCGGCCGGCTTATAGATCAGCTTCTTCATCAGGCCGCGGTACCAGCGGTCCAGCGCGCCCTCCCTGCCGTGGCCGTGGTGCTTCAGCGGCCATTTCTCCACCACCTTGGCGTACAGCCACGGCGTGAAGGCGAAGGCCACGCCGAGCGAGAACAGCATCGCGACGGAGGCGCCTATCGGTATCGGACGCATGTAGGGGCCCATCAGGCCGCGCACGAAGGCCATCGGGAGTATCGAGGCTATCACGGTCCAGGTCGCGAGTATCGTGGGATTGCCCACCTCGTCCACCGCGTTCAGGATGTTCCGGAACAGCGAGTTCTTCCTGTGGAGCATGCAGTGGCGGTTGATGTTCTCCACCACGACTATCGCGTCGTCGACCAGGATGCCGATGGAGAAGATCAGCGCGAACAGCGTGATGCGGTTCAGCGTGTAGCCGTACAGGAAGTAGACCAGCATCGTCAGCGCCAGCGTGACCGGGATGGCCACCAGCACTACGGCGGCCTCGCGCAGGCCCAGCGTAAGGGCTATCAGCACGGTGACCGACAGCGTGGCCAGCAGCATGTGGTAGATCAGCTCGTCGGACTTGGCCTTGGCGGTCTCGCCGTAGTTGCGCGTGACGGTCAGGCTGACGCCGTCGGGTATCTCCTTTCCTTTCATGGCCTCTACGCGGGAGAGTATCTCGCGGGCCACCTCGGTGGCGTTGGCGCCGCGGCGCTTGGCCACGGAGAGGGTTACCGCGTCGGACGGACCGGCCTTGGAGCTGGAGGCGGGGCCCTGCAGCATCGTGACGGAGCGCTCCTCCTCGTCGGGGCCGTCGGCGATGTCGGCGACCTCGGAGAGGCGCACCGGCTTGCCGTCGTAGACGCCGACCACGATGTTGCGGAGGTCCTCGGCGCTGCGGACGAAGGCGTCGGTCTGGGCCAGCAGGACGGTATCGCCCTTGTTGTAGTGCCCGGCGGGCAGGTTGGCGTTGGACATCTTGATGATGCCGGCCAGCATCGGCGGGGTCAGGCGGTGGCGCGCGATGGAGACCGGGTCGAAATGCACTATGAACTGCCGCTTGTGGCCGCCGATGATGCGCGTCTCGGAGACGTTCTGGACGGAGTTGATCTCGGTCTGTATCCTGGCCGCTACGCGGCGCAGGTCGTAGCCGCTCTTGTCCCTGCCCCAGAGCGTCAGCGCCAGCACGGGCACGTCGTCGATAGCGCGGAACTTGATCAGCGGCTCTCCGGTGCCGCGCGGGAAGATGTCCTTGTTGTCGAGCGTCTTGGTGTAGATCAGGTTGGCCGCGGTCTCGGGGGAAGTGCCCACCTTGAAGCGCACGGTGAACATCGCGAAGTTGGGCTGGGCCATCGAGTAGATGTACTCTACGCCGGGTATCTCCCAGAGCTTGCGCTCGCCCACTTCGACGAGGTGCTTCTCTATCTCCTTGGGCGCCGCGCCGTAGAACGGCACCATGATGTCGAACATGGGCACGTTGATCTGCGGTTCCTCCTCGCGCGGCAGCTTGAACGTCGAGAAGACGCCGAGCAGGATGAAGGTTATTATCAGGATGGGGGTGAGGCGGGAGCCTATGAAGCTCTCCGCTATGCGCCCGGCCATGCCGTACTTGTGTTCTGGGTTCTGCATTTGTCGCTCCGATGTTCTAAGGTTTCCGTCGGGGTCCTGTCGTCCGACGCGTATTTTTGTTCCGTCTGGCTGTCCGGGCGTTCTTCCGCGAACCCTGGAAGATGGAAACCCTTGCGTCGGTTTCCCCCCGTACTTTGGTCCCGCCGCGGGCCTGAAATTTCCGGTCTCCTCTCCTCGATCCCCGCTTTGTCTTAAAGTACGGGGCCCCCCCTTCCGCAACGGGTTCGTGGAAGAACGCCCGTCCGTCCCTGCGGTTCAAGCGGGGCTTTGCGGCTAATAGTTCCCTGCGGACAGCCTGCCGGAGATGTCCTTGACCGCGGCGGCGTCCAGCGTCTCCGAGGCCAGCAGGGCCTGCGCATGGTAGAGGTTCAGCTTGAAAAGGTCCTGGTAGTAGGCGGCCTCGGCCTGCAGCACGCTGGCCTGCGCGCGCAGCACCTCCAGAACGCTCTGGCGGCCCTGGCGGTACAGCGGGCGGAACAGCTCCAGGGACTGCTTGGCCTTCTCCACGGTCTCCTTCGTGACCGGCAGGGTCTCGAGCGCGGAGCTGTAATTGTTGAGGGCTTCCGACAGCTCTACGGCGGCCTGCTTATCGGCTTCGTCGGCGCGGCTGGAGGCCATGGAGGCCTCGGCCCTGGCGCCGTCGCGCCTGGCGAACCAGGCGGGGTCGCCTATGGGCATGGTCAGGCGCAGGCCGAGCATGCGGTTGCCCTTGAAATCGGAAAGGCTCTCCGAATTGGTCTCCCAGGAGCCGAACGCCTCCACTACCGGCAGCACGGAGTTCTCCTGCATCTTCTCGGCCGTCCTGGAGATCTGCGCCATCTTGCGCAGGGCCAGCACGTCCTTGCGGCCGGCGGCTCCGTCCTCGAGCCGGCCCCGGTCGAGGGCGGGGTAGCCCGGGTCGCGCAGCTCGCCGGAAACCTCGGCCCCGCCGGGCAGGCCTACCGCTATACCCAGCTTCTCCTTCTCCAGCTCCAGCGCCTTGTCCCACTCCAGTTTGTAGCCGCGCAGCGTGGAAAGTATGGCCTCGGCGCCGTAATAGTCCGAGCCCAGCACCATGCCCTTGTCCTTGAGCATCTGGGCGGTCTTGAGCTCGGTTTCCGCCGCCGCGACGCTGTCGGCGGCCAGGCCGGCCAGCCGGGCGCGCAGCAGGACCATCATCCACTGGTAGGCTATCTTGAAGGTTATGCCCGAGTTGGCGCGGGCGTAGCCGGCCTCGGCCGCCTCTACGCCGAGCTTTCCCATCTTTTCCGCGTTGGAAATGGCGAAGCCGGTGAACAGCGGGACCCCGGCCTCCACGCCTGCCATGTAGTTGCGCGCCGGGTCCGGGTCGTTTATCGTGGCCAGGGAGGCCATGCCGAAAGTGCCCTGCTTCATCGCCGTGGCGAAAGCGTAGACCGGGTCGTTCCCGTCGGTATACATGCCCTTGAGCTTCAGCCCGCCGAAGCGGCTCATCCTGGCCTGCTTAAGACCGGCCTTGGCCCCGCTCACCCTGGCGGCCTCCGTTCTTATCACATTGTCGACTTTTAACCCGCGGTCCACGGCCTGCTCCAGCGTCAGGCCCGCCCTGGCGTAGGCGGCGAGGGGGAGTATCAGTATTGTAGCCAGCGGAAGCTTCTTCAGGTCCATGCTTTTCTCCTTTCCTGCACCAATGAGATGCGGGGAAGGCGAAAAAGTTTCATAGGGCCGCCGCGAAAGACGGGTTTGCCCCCGCGCGAGTCCTCGGGACCGGTCCAAGGCGGAAGCCCATTATGCTATTATAGGCCTCCAGGGGGATATCTAATGAAGATACTCATAGCTGATGACGATAGCGCCAGCAGGATGGTGGCGGGACGGATAGTGGAGCTGTGCGGGCATAAGCCGGTCTACGCTTCCAACGGCACGGAGGCTCTGGTGGCGCTTTCCGACAGGGAGATACTGGTGGCCGTCTGCGACTGGATAATGCCGGGGCTTTCAGGGCTGGAGCTGATAAGGAAGGTGCGTGCCGACGCTGCCAGGCAATACGTGTACTTCATAATCCTTACCGGCAGCAAGCTCGGGAACATAAATTTCATGGAGGCGATGGACGCCGGCGCCGACGATTACATGCAGAAGCCGCCCGATAAGGACCTGCTGAGGGTGCGTCTGAGGGTGGCGCAGCGCATTCTGAGCATGAACACCGAGATAGGCACGCTGAAGTCCATTATCCCTATCTGTTCCTATTGCGGCCGTATACGCCGCGACGACGAGGCCTATGAGACGCTGACGTCCTATATAGCGAAGAATTCCCCCATACGCTTCTCGCACGGGATCTGCCCCGACTGCGCGAAGAAGCACTTCCCGGAATAACCGGGCTCAGAAAGTGTAGACGAAGCCGGCCGTCAGGCCTAGGCCGGAGAAGGAGGTCTTCCCCGAGCGGGCGAAGGAGCGGTAGCCTTCGGCCAGCGAGTGGAAGCGCCAGCGCGAATTGTCGAACTGCCATTCATAGCCCAGTCCCAGGTTCCAGGCCGGGTGCCAGCCCAGCAGCGGGGCGGCGAAAGCCGTATTTCGGGCGGAAGAGGAGAAGCGGTGGGCCGAGACCCCTCCGCGCAGCAGCACGTAGCGGGTCTGCGGCGTGCCGAGCGGTATCAGCGCCAGCTCGAGTCCGGCCGGTATCTCCAGGTGGGAGATGCGGGAGCGTCCTCCGTCCAGCCTGTCCTGGCCCATGCTGTTGTACTTGAGGCCGGTGTAATAGCGCACCCAGGAGAACAGGTGGCCTCCTGCCAGCAGCTTCGGTCCGGGGTAGGAGGTCTCGGTCTTTGCTTTCCCGCCGCCGAGGTTGATGACCAAAGCCTCGGATTGCAGCGCCAGCGAGGCGAAGGCCGGCTTCCGCGGGACCGTAGAGACCCCGTTTGAGATGTGCGCCACGCTTTTTACCTGGCCGGCCGGCATAGGCTGGCTGGTCTTGAGGTAGTCCAGGAACTCCTTCTTCTCCTTGTCGGTCCAGGCGTCCTGGCTTTTCAGGTCGGGCAGGCCGGCCGCGCGCGGCTGGGCCAGCGGCAGGGTCAGCAGTATCAGGGAGAGGAACGCGGTTCTCATCGATATATCTGGCGACTTGTTATATAATACAAAAATGAGGCTCCTGAAACCCGCGCTGGCCGCTTTGCTGCTGTCGGTCGCCGTGTCGGCCCGCGCCGCGACGATAGCCGAGGCCCGCGCCGGCGTGGTGCGCGAGACCATGACGTACCTGAACACCCCGTACCTCTGGGGGGGAATGCACCCGGATACCGGCATGGACTGCTCCGCCTTCGCCAAGCTGGTCTACGCCCGGGCCGGGCTTTACCTGCCGCGCGTTTCGGCAGAGCAGTTCGCCCAGACGAAGCGCCTTCCGCCCGCCTCCGTCCTGCCGGGCGACCTGATCTTCTTCGCCATGAAGAACCCCGGCACCCCGCGCGTGGACCACGTGGGCATCTATGTGGGCAAGGGCTTCTTCGTTCATGCCTCGTTCAGCAACGGGGTGCACATCGATTCTGTATATAATCCATACTATTACGCCAGAATGGTCAGCGTGCGCAAGTACGCCGGCTTCTGAACCGTCCCCGGCCCTTGACAAGTCAAGATAAAGGCCTATACTATTAATTAGGACCGTCGACCCTCCAGGATATGTCGCCGCCAGGTAGGACCTAAGTCCTATTGCGCGCCGGGTCTTTGGACCTTTGATTAAAGTCAAACGATAGTGGAAACTATATATATGAAACGGTTGTGGCTTACCCTGGCGGCGCTGGCCGCGTTAAGTACCGGGCTCGTCGCAGAGGACGCGCCTTTCGGCGCTTTGACGCTGCCGTCCCCGGCCTCGGTTTCCGCGCCGTCCCCCGCGGCCGCCGCGGTCCCGGCCGAAAGGGAATGGCTGGTGCTGGTTTTCATCAACGGGGTGAACGACCTCGGCATGTTGGGGGACGCCGAGAAGGATATCAACGAGATGGAGGCCGTCGGCTCCACCGATAAGGTCGCGGTGCTGGCGGAATACGGGCTGATGGGGTCCGACGACGACTCCAACCTGCGGTTCCAGCGCGGAACCAAGACCCTCTACATAACCCGCGACGAGGACCCTGAGGAGATAACCTCGCCGGTGATCTATTCCTCCAACGACTCCGACATGGGCAGCGCGGCCAACCTGGTGCGCTTCGCCAGGCGCGGCCTGCGCCTCTACCCGGCCAGGAAGCTGGCGGTGGTGGTCTGGAACCACGGCGCGGGCCTCCAGGGGATCTCCTTCGACGACGTCAGCAGGAACCATATCGAGATCGATTCGCTGGGGCGCGCCATGGAGGAGATAAGCCGCGCCGCTGGCCGCAAGATAGACGTTTTCGCCACCGACGCCTGCCGCATGCAGATGGCCGAAGTGGCCTACGAGTTAAGGAACGCCGCGTCCGTAGTGGTGGGCTCCGAGGAGACCATATCCGATGCCGGCTATCCCTACGCCCCCATACTCCGGCGCCTTGCCGCGAACCCCTCCATGAACGCGGAGCGGCTGGGCGCTCTCATCGTGGACGAGTACATCGCCAGCTGCAGCGATAACGCCACGCTCTCGGCCGTACGCACGGCGGCCCTGCCAACCTTCGTAAAGGCGCTGGACAACTGGGTTTCCGCCATCCGTTCCGACCCGGCGGCCCTGGCCGCGGCGTCCGATAAAACCCTGACCGATTCCGTTTCGCATTTTTCCAACAAGGACTCGAAGGACCTCGTGGATTACATAGACAAGGTCGACGCTTCTCCCAGGGCGGGCGGGCGGGTCAGGGTCGCGGGCGCGGCGCTGAGGAACTATATTTCCGGCGCGCTGCTGATACGCTCCGGGGCTCTGCCGGCCGGACCGCCGCCGGACGGCGATCCCTATACGGCCGCCAACGGCCTGGCCGTCTACATTCCGGACCTGCGTTACGCCTCCGACAATTACGAGCGCCTGGCCTTCGCGGCCGACTCGCTCTGGGACGATTATCTGCTCGATATGATGAGGGAGAGGCTTAAGTGATATGAGCGCCGCCGCCAGGACCGCCCGCATAACCGCCACAGCCGCGGTCCTGCTGGTTTGCGGCCTGCGGGCCGGAGCCGCCGAGGGCGACCCCGCCGACAGGCTGGCCGCCTACGAGCTGGCCATAGCCAGCGCCAATCCCGCCGCCGCGGCCGCTTACCTGAGGGACGGCGAGGCCCGCGAGCTGGCCCAGGCCGACCCGCGCAAGAGCGCGGAGCTGCTGGGCAAGGCCGAGGCGCTCAAGGACCTCAAGGACCTGCTGAACATGGACTGGGACGACGCCAAGGTCAACCAGCTCAACAAATCTCTCGCCATCCGCATTGACGTGGAGAAGCCGCTTTCGCTGCTCGGCGTGGGGCCGGAGCCGGAGAAGCTGCTCTCCTGGCTGGTCCGGTACGCGCCCAGGTACCCGGCCGCCAAAAAGGCCGCCGTGAGGAAGGCCATAAGGCAGTGGGAGGTCGTCTTCGGCACGATGACCGACACCCGCACGATGAAATGGGGCCAGGCCGGCTGGCAGAACATAACAAAGGCCAACTGGGAAGGCATGGTGCTGCGCGAGCGCAACGCGGTGATAGAGAAGCTGATAGCGCGCGACCCGTCCTTCCTGATCTACAACGACGAGCGCCTTGCGGCCGAGAAGGACCGCGTGGCGGTGGCGGCGGCGCTGATCCAGGTGAAGAACTCCGGGGCCCTGTCTCCGGCGCAACTGAGCCAGCTCTCTGGCAAGTCCTTCGACGACCAGCTCTACCTGTTGGGCAACATGTTCGACAACAGCGATATCGCCGTGAGCCAGGACCTGAAGAACAAGATAAACTCCGCGCGTTCCTCGCTGCCGGGCGAGGTGCTGCCTTACCAGCAGCGCCAGCTCTTGGGCGGCATGCTCAATACCGCGGTGACGAAAGAGCTCTCCGGCACGCAGGCCGGAGCCCGCGCGCTTTCCGCCTTCCCCGGCGGGCTGAAGATAACCGTGGCCCCCGTGCAGGGGGCCTATTCCCGCTACGACGCCTCCACCGGCGGCATAGTGCTGGACTCGGAGACCATACAGCAGTACATGCGGGTGAAGGGCTACACGGCGGACTCGCTGATGCGCAGTCCGGAGCAGGTGGCGGAGATAGCCAAGTACATGTCCCCGGCCGTGGTCTACGAGTCCGCCCACAAGATGCAGGCCGACTGGGCCGTCTCACGTGGCATATACCTGCCGCAGGTGCAGGAGAATGAGATAGAGGCCATGTCGCTGGAGGGGCTGTATACGACGGAGAAAATGCAGAAAGACCGGAAATTCAAGGATATTCTTACCTCCAGCAGGGAATTTTCTTCGTATGCCGCCAAAAAGATGGATGTCGGCACGCAGTACCAGAAGCGGGGTTCCAAAGGATTCGCGATTACAGTGCGACAATTATATTCCGCCGGGCTGCCATCGCTGTCCACCGCGGCCGCCCATGTTCTGGGCGCTGTAACCTCGGAGTTGGAGCGCCGCGAGACCATGCCCGCGGCTGAAAAATCCGCCCTGGACTCAGGAGGCCTAAGCCTTTCCGAGACGCTGGAGATGTCCCCGGAGGAGCTGGCCTACTCGGTAAAAGAGATACAGACGCCGGTACTTGTTAAAATACAGGGGGACCTGTCCAACCTGGGTACGTACAGGAGCCGTTACGCCGCCTCGGACAGGCAGGGCCGCAAAAGCCTGAAAGCGCTGGAGCGCGGCACAGCCTCGGCCGGCGCGGCCGTGCCGCCATTGACCATATGAAGAACGCCTTGCTGAACCTGAGCCTCCTTGCCTTCATGGCCTCTCCGTCCTTGGCCGGGGCGCAGCCGAAGGCCCGCGCGGAGCAGTACAAGCCCTATTCCATGGAGGGCGGACATTTCTCCTGCCTGGTGCCGGAGAGCTGGGAGCTGAAACGGGACAAGGACCAGGACGAGGAGTATAAGATATACGAGATAGAATTGGTTGCGCCTAAATCCGCTAAAGCTCCGATCGCGATATTCATTTCTTATTATTCCAAGGACAACGAGGATTTTAACGATTACAGGGACTACATAAAGCGTAATTCACGCAATGTTGCGGGAGAGACAAAAACCAGCAGGGAGAATTACGCGCCGGTAAAGAACATCCGGCTGAACGACAGGAAGGGCTTCGAGCTGTCCAGCGAGACGCTCGAGTTCCTGCACCCCGAGAGCAAGTCCGACGAGAGCGTGGCCCTGAAGGAGAAGATCTACGTCCTGCCGGCCAAGTCCGGTTTCTACGTCGTACGTTTCAGCGCCCCCAGGGAAGAGTTCGCCCCGAACCTGAAGGTCTTCGAAAAAGTTGCCAGAAGTTTCAAAGGCCGGCCCTGACCGTCGTCTTAAAAAACAAGAACCGCGCCTAAAGCGCGGTTCTTGTTTTTTCCAAAAAAATCCTGCCTTCTCAGGGTCAGCGCAGCTTCTTGGCCTGCAGGTAGTCCACCAGGTCGGCGGGATAGTCGGTGATGATGGCGTCCACGCCCGCGGCGATGGCCAGGTCCCATATCTTTGGATCGTTCACGGTCCACGGAGCCACCAGTATGCCTGCGGCGTGAGCTTCCTTCACGGCCTCGGCCGTCACCCACGACATGTTCGGGCTCCAGATGTCGGTCCTGTCGGCCTTCAGGGCCGGCACGATGTTTAGCAGGTCCTCGCCGGTGAGCTGCGAGGTCCGGATCTGCGGCGCCTGCTTCTTTATCTCGCGCAGCGTGCGCACGTCGAAGGACTGCACTATCACGCGCTTCTCCATGCGGTGCTTTCTGACTTCCTTGACCACCAGCTCGGCGAACTTGGCGGGGGCGGGGGAGAGCTCCGGGGCCCAGGGGAAGATCTTGGTCTCTATGTTGAACTCGGCCTTCGGCGCGGTCTCGTAGCCGGACTTCTCCACCATAGAGAAGACCTCGTCCAAAGTGGGCATGGGCGTGCCTGGCACCGGTATCTGGCGCGGGAATCTGGGGTTCTGCAGCGCGCCGCAGTCGTATTTCTTGAGCTCATCCAGCGTTAGCGAGCGGATGGGCACTGGCTTTTCCAGCTTCGCGCCTTCCGGTCCCGTGCAGCGCTCCGGAGTGACGTTGGGTTCGTGGGAGATCACGATGACGTCGTCCTTGGTGACGTTCATGTCCATCTCCAGCACGTCGGCCCCGGCCATCAGGGCGGCCTCGAAGGCCGGTATAGTGTTCTCCGGCACGGTGCCGCGGCTGCCGCGGTGACCGTGCACCAGCGGGCCCGCCGCCGAGGCCGAGGACGCCGCGCAGGCGATAACTACGAAAAGAAGTCTCTTCATGTTCCCTCCGGTAAGAATAATAAGACGGCGCTTCCGGGTTTAACGCGGGCAATCGGGGTTTGTCTCCGGGGCGCCACGTGGACCGGAACGCAAAACGCGTTCGGCCACACCGTGGCCTCGCTCATCATTCGGGCTCGGCGCGGTGCAAGCCTCGCGCAAGAAAGTGTCGCTTCGCTCCACGCATGAAGGTTTTGCTAACCCGGTCCCCGCGTCGCCCGCTGGCGTGTGCCCACGCGATCCCTGAAAGAACTAAATAAGATATTAACAAATTATCCCGGGGGCACCTGGCGCGAGGATAATGCTATTATTTATTGTCGTCAATCTGAGGGCGAGGTGCTTGCATGTGCGGAGTGATAGGCTTAACTTGCGCTAAGGACAGGGAAGACCTCGGGGTGGAGGCTTCGCGCCTGCTGCGGATGCTGGAGTACCGCGGCTACGACTCCACCGGCGCGCTGATACAGGATTCCGCCGGCCGCGTCACGCTCAAGAAGGACGTGGGCGCGCCCAGTGTAATAACCAGGAAGCTGGGCATAGACCGCCTCTCCGGAAAGCTCTTCTGCGGCCAGGTGCGCTGGGCCACGTTCGGAGTGGTCACGAAGGAGAACGCCCAGCCGCACGACGCGCGCTGCCACACCCATCTCTACGGCGCCCATAACGGCAACATCACCAACTGCGACCAGCTGAAGGAATGGCTGGTCTCCACCGGCCACGACGTGAAGAGCGACAACGACGGCGAGATGCTGGTGCACACCGTGGAGCATTATTTCGCGATAGAGCTTAAAAGGCTCAAGGACCACAGGAACAGGAAGGCCCGCCACGACGCGCTGAAGAAAGCGATACTCGCCGCGGCCAAAAAGACCACGGGTTCCTTCGCCGCCGTGGTGGTGGACCCGGTCACCGAGCTGATGGCCTGCATAAAGGCCGGCAGCAGCCTCTACATGGGCGCCGGCGTGGACGACGCGCACGGCCCGTTCACAATAGCCTCGTCGGACCTCGCGAGCGTGCTGTCGATGACCAAGATGCTCTACCCCATCAAGGAGGACGAGTTCGCGCTGTACACGCCGCAGAAGGCGGAGTTCTTCAGCCTGCGCACCGGCCGGCCCATCAAGAAGGAAAAACTGCGCAGTCACCTGCGCGTCGAGGAGACCGGCCTCCGGAAGCCGTTCCGTTATTTCATGGAGCAGGAGATCTTCAGCGAGTCCGCCGCGGCCTCCAAGGTCCTGGCCTATTTCGCCGACCGCTCCCCGCTCACCGATCTGGCCCGCCAGGCCGCCCGCAAGGACAAGCCCTTCGTTAAGGACCTGAAGTCCCGCGTGACGCGGCTGGCCGCCATCACGGACGCGGCTGTCTTCAAGAAAGAGGCCGCTTCCTTCTTCGGCTGCCGGTCTATGAAGAAAGCCCTCGAGTATGCCCGTGCCTGCCGCCTGCCGCTGGCCTCCATGGCGCCGGAGTCCTCGATGGCGGACTTCTTCGTGGAGCTGCGCTCCCTGTGCGGCTCCGCCGAATGCGGCCAATCGATAAAGTTCGCTGACGCCCTGTTCATGGTGGACGAAATAGAGGACATCCGCTCCCGGGTACGGGAGTTCTGCGCGCGGCTCGCCTCCTGCCGGAGGAAAGGGCGCGCCGCCTATTTCGTGGCCTGTGGCACCTCGTACAACGCGGCCCGGTGCGCTGCCGTTTTCTTTAACCGCATGGCGGGCACGGCCGTCACGGCCTGCCTGCCGGGGGATTTCCGCGCGCAGTGCCTTAGCTCCGTGCGCGACGGGGACGTCGTCATCGGCATCAGCCAGAGCGGCGAGACAAAGGACCTGATAGACGTGCTCAACCAGGTGAAGGCCTCGGGCCGGAAGGTCTCGTTCCTGAACATAGTGAACAACGTCAACTCCACGATAGCGCTGGAGAAATCGGATGTCTGCATCCCGCTTTACTGCGGCCCGGAGATAGCCGTGCCCGCTACGAAGAGTTTCGTCAACCAGCTGCTTATCCTCTACCTACTGGCCCTCCGGCTGGGCGAGAGGCTGGCCGCGGAGGACCGGGACATGGCGCGCTCGTCCGGGCTGAGGAAGTACGCCGACAACCTCTACCGGGTGCCGGAGCTGATAGAGGAGACCATCAACAACACGCGCGACGCCGTGCAGCAGGCCGCCCAGGACCTCTATCTGGAGCCCAGCGTGCATATTCTTGCCACCGGCATGCAGGGCATAGCGCGAGAGGGCGCCCTCAAGGTGCGCGAGGTTGTGCTCAACCACACCGAGGGCTTCGAGTCCCCGGAGTTCAAGCACGGCCCCAATACCATACTCGGAGTGAACACGATCTTCGGCATGGAGGGCGTGGGCGCCCTGACCGACAAGTTCGCCGACATGATAAAGTACGCCGTGGGCCGCGGCGGCAAGAGCCTGGCTCCGGAAAGCCTGTCCCGCGTCTTCCACGCCGTTTCCGGCTACGCCTTCTTCGACCGCAAGCCGGCCGGCCTCAGTCTGGCCGAGGCGGAGCTGTTCTCCGATATCTTCAAAAAGCACAACTTCTTCGAGAGCATGTACACGAACTACCCGTTGGTGTTCGTCACCGGTCCCAACTCGCGCGACGTGAACCTGACCATCTCGCAGATAAACACGCACAAGATACGCGGCGCCAATATTTACGTGCTGGCCGAGGAGGACAGGCTGCTGCGCGAGGCCGCGCAGAAGAGCGTGCCTTCCATGTACTCCAAGACCTACCGCCACGGCTACGTGGCGCTGCCCAGGACCGGAGACGACCTGCTGGTGTTCTTCACGTCGTCGGTGGCGCTGCAGCTGCTGGCGATGGAGATGAGCGTGCGCAAGATGGACTTCCTGGACCGCCTCGGCATACAGGACCACGGCGTGCACCCCGACTCGCCCAAGAACGTCAGCAAATCCATAACCGTGGACTGATGAAAGGATCCCGCCCTAACCATGCGACGCTCTTAGCGCTGACCGCGCTGCTGGCCGCCGTCCTGCCCGGACCGGCGAGGGCCCGGGACGAGGCCTTTCCCGGAGACGCCGCTTCGACCGCGGAGATCTCCACCGTCTCCGTGTCTGGCGCCGGGCTGGAGGACCTTCCGGCGCCGGCGGCGCCGGCGCTTTCTTCGGGAGCGCCGTCCGGACTCGAAGTTTCCACCGTCCCGGCGGAAGTTGAGCTTTCCAGCGATACGCACCGGCCGGTGCTGTTCCTCGACGAGGTCAGCCCGGGGCTGTCGATCTTCAATTCCCTTTTCACCGGCATAGACAAACTGATCTCCGGCCAGGAGGCGACTTCCGCTAACAAAACCTCCATGAATCTGAGCTTTAGGTCGGTGGTGGGGCGCTACATGCCGCTGAAGAACGAGCCGCGGGCAGACATGCGCATAGATATGCCCAGTACCCTGCACAGGCTCAAGCTGATCATAGAGCACGCCCCGGCGGAGGACGGTTCTGTGTCGGCCTCCGAGGAGCGCATAGCGCGCGGCCAGACCCCTTCCGAGGGCACTACGCTGGGCGGCAAGTACAGCCTGTTCTCCGGCCGCCACTTCAGGCAGGACCTGCACGTGGGTAGCAGGCTCATGCTCTCCAGAAGCCGGATCTACAGGATCTTCGCCAAGTTCCGGGTTGGCGCGCAGGCCGATTTCTGGGGCGCCTGGCGCTCGATAGTGTTCACGCAGGCCGGCTGGTTCTCCGACCCGTGGCTGGAACTTTCCGGAGGCGTTTATTTCTCCCGCGCCCTTCCCAGGAGGGCGACCCTCTCGATAAACTCCAGCGCGGAGAAGACCACGCTGGCCAGGAAGATCGACATCTTCGAGTCGGTGGCCGTGGTGAAGCAGGTGGGCAGGCTGGATTCCGTCGGACTGGCCCTGCAGCTGCATTCGGTCACGGTGCCGTACAACAGGGCCGAGCTCTACGCCGTGGTGCTGGCCTACCGGCGCAACCTTTACAACGGCTGGATGTTCGGCGAGATCAGTCCGGCGATGGAATACCCCAGGGAGCATTCCTTCAAGCCCGCCCCCGGCATATCCGGAAAGATCAATATGTACTTCGGCTATACGAAGCAGGGGAAGAAATGAAGTACTTCGACGCCCACAACCACCTGCAGAACTACGCCGCCGACGCCGAGGAGGCCGCGGCCATGGCGGCGGCCTCCTCGGCGGGCGTTGCCGGCATGCTCTGCTGCGGCACCAGCCCGGAGGACTGGGGCAAGGTGCTCGAGCTGTCCGGCAGATATCCGGGAGTGGTCCCGGCCTTCGGCCTCCACCCGTGGTTCAGCGCCGAGGATGGCTGGCAGTACCGCCTGGAGGAGTTCCTGCGCAGGGTGCCGGCCGCCTGCGTGGGAGAAATAGGCCTGGACGGGGCGAAGGGCGCGGCTGGGCAGGAGAGGGACTTCCTGGCCCAGCTGGAGCTGGCCCGACAGTTCGGCCGCCCGGCGGTGATCCACTGCGTCAAAAGCTGGGGGCGGTTGCTGGAGCTGCTGAGCGCTGCCGGGCTGTCGTGTTTCATGCTGCACGCCTACGGGGGCTCGCCAGAGATTGTGAAGGCCTTCGCGGAGCTCGGCGGGTATTTTTCCTTCGGCGGGGAGCTGAAGGACCCCAGGCGAGAGAAGCTGAAGGCGGCCCTGGCGGCGGTGCCGCCCGAGAGGCTGCTCTTCGAGACCGAGTCTCCGGAAGGCGACGCTCCCGGCTGGCGGTCGGGGCCGGCCGGGGTGGCGGAGGTGGTGGAGATATCGGCCGCGGTACTGGGGCGCTCCGCCGAAGACATGGCGGAACTCTCCGTCGCCAATGCCGCCAGGTTCCTTTCCGGAAAGCGCTGAACTTCTAGACCAGGTGAGAGGCCGGGGGCTCCGGCTTGGCCGGACCCTCGCAGATATGCCTGACCGCTTCCGCGGCGCAGGTCATCCCGAACACCGAGGTTAGGAAACAGGCCGTGCCCAGCACCACGCTCTTCTTGGTGCAGCACTGGAACGGGTTCTCGCCCTGCGGGCAGAGGCAGCCGGCCTTGCAGTCGGACAGTTCCACGCCTTCGTGCGGTCGGCGCGGCGGCTCTATCGTGCAGACGGCCCTCACTCCGAACTTCCCCTTCCTGGGGAAGGAGTACTTGTCGCGCAGGATCTTGCGCACGGCGCGGGCCAGTGGATCCAGCTCGGTGAGCCCCAGGTCCGTCACGCGCACCTTCGTGGGGTCGAAGCGGCCGCCGGAGCCGGTGGAAACTATCAGCGGTATGCCGCGCTCGCGGCAGTAGTTTATCAGGTAGCACTTGGAGGTGATGTGGTCGATGGCGTCTATCACGAAGTCCGGCCGCTCCAGCATCAGCTCCCCGCAGGTCTCCTCGCTGAAAGGCTTGGTTATGGCGTCTATCCTGGCCTCCGGGTTTACCAGGCGCAGGCGCTCGGCCAGGAGCGGGGCCTTCTCCCTGCCCACGGTGCCGCTCAGGGCCTGGAGCTGCCTGTTGAAGTTCCTGATGCAGACGGTGTCGAAATCTATCACCGTGACGCGGCCGACGGCGGAGCGCGTCACGCCCTCTGCGGCCCAGGAGCCTACGCCCCCCAGCCCGATCACCATCACGTGGGAGCGGCGCAGCTTCTGCAGCGCCTCCGGCCCCACCAGGCGGGTCAGGCGGTCGAAGCGACGCTCCGGGTCCTCAAGGTCCCTACCTATGTGCTTGTTCTCTTTCATCGTTGCGCGGTCTCCGTGCTCTTGGCCCAGTCTATGACCTTTTCCGCGACCCCCGGGGTCTTGAACATGTTCACGCCGTGTCCGGCGCCGCCGTCCAGCGCGGAAAGCTTCAGCCCGTATCCGCCGGCCCGCTCGCTGAACAGCAGCGCGCTGCGCCAGGCGTAGGGATCGTTCTCGGAGGCCAGCAGCAGCACGCGCTTCGGCGCGCGCGGCAGATAAGCGTCGGCCCTGACGCCGGCGTACTCCAGCCCCGCCGACAGCAGCACCAGCGCCGCAGGCTTCGTCTTTCCCTCGGCCGCGGCTTTCAACGCCAGGTTGGCGCCTACGCTGGCGCCGCAGAATATCTGGCGGCCGGCCGGCAGGCCTTTTTTCTCAAGCCAGGCGGAGGCCGCCTCGATATCCTTGGAAGCGGCCGCCCAATCCTCAGCCGAGAAATTCCTGTAGTCGGCGGCCTTTCCCCGGCAAGCCCTGCTCTTCCCGTGGCCCCGCAGGTCCAGCGACAAATAGCCAATGCCCCGTTTCTCCAGTTCCTTCTGGAACGGGGCCCATTCGTTCTTGTCGGAGCCGAGGCCGTGCACGTTGACGAAAACGTAAGCGCCGCTGGAGGGGGCCAGGTAAAAAGCCTCTAGGGAGCAGCCGTCGGACGTTTTGAAATGTACGGCGGCCTGCCCGGCAGCCGCGGCGGGGAGCGCGGAGAGCAGCGCCGCCGCGCAGCAGAGCAGCAGGTGGGTCATGGCTACCTGTCCGCCTTGTGGTGCATCTTCCAGGTGGCCGCGAACAGCGCCATAGAGATGACGCAGGCGGCCAGCAGCAGCGCGAAGCCGCCGTCCCAGCCCCAGCGGTCCACTATCTTCCCGAGCCCCAGCTCGGCGATGACGGCGCCGAAGACATAGCCGAAGAAGCCGGTGAAACCGGCCGCGGTGCCGGCGGCCTTCTTGGGCACCAGGTCCACCGCGCTTACGCCTATCAGCATCACGGGCCCGTAGATCAGGAAGCCGATGGTGAACAGGCAGGCCGAGTCCACCAGGAAATGCCCGGCCGGGTTCTTCCAGTACACCCAGACGGCGGCTGTGACCAGCACCATGAAGATGAACGAGACCGGGCTGCGGCGGCCGCCGAAGAGACGGTCCGACGCCCAGCCGGCCAGCAGCGTCCCGGGTATGCCCGCCACTTCATAGAGGAAGAACAGCCAGCGCGAGGTGTCGGCCGGGCAGGCTTTTACGGTGGTGAGATAAGTGGGCGCCCAGTTGAGCACGCCGTAGCGCACGACGTAGATGAAGATGTTGGCCACGGCTATTATCCACAGCGGCTTGTTGTTCAGGACGAAATTGAAGAGGATCTCCCGCGCGGTCAGCTCCTTCTCCGGATCGGCCACGCCGGTGTCGGGGTGGTCGTTCTTGTGATCCTCTATGGAGGGCAGGCCGCAGGACTGCGGCGTGTCGCGCAGGAAAACAAGCAGCAGCAGGCCCATGCCTATGGCCAGCAGCGCCGGCACGTAGAAGACCAGCTTCAGCGTGAGGCCGCCGCCGAGAGCGGCCCCTGCCGCCATGACGGCCGCCAGCGCCAGCGCGCCGTTCACTATGGGGCCCACCAGCCCGCCGCCCAGGTTGTGCGCCAGGTTCCAGACGGCGAAGATCCTGCCGCGCTCCCCGTCGCTGAACCAGTGCGTCAGCGTGCGCGCGCAGGGGGGCCAGCCCATGCCCTGCGCCCAGCCGTTGACGAACCACAGCGCGAACATAACCGTCACCGAACCGGCGAAGCTGGGGAAGATCAGGTTGACCAGGCCGGAGGCCAGCAGCCCGGTGGCCATGAAATAGCGCGGGTTGGAGCGGTCCGAGACGTTGCCCATTATGAACTTGCTCAGGCCGTAGGCCACCGCGAGGCCGGTGGCGATGAAGCCGACGTCGCCCTTGCTCATGCCATAAAGCTTTATCAGGTAGGGTTTGGCCAGCGAGAAGCTGTTGCGGACGAAGTAGAAGAAAGTATAGCCGGCGAAGATCGACAGCATCACCTGCCAGCGCAGGCGGCGGTAGGCGCCGGGGACTTCGTTTTCCGGGAGCGGCTTGGCGAACGGGGCGGGACGGTAGAGCGAGAAGAAGCCTGACGGCATGCTATTTCACCTCCGGGGAGCAGTCGCATGCGGCGTCGTCCTGCGGGTCCTCGCCGCCGAACGAGAACAGCAGGTGCAGCAGCACGGCCAGCACGGTGCCGAAGGCTATGCCGGCTATATTTATCCCGGCCACGGTGAAACCCTTCACGCCGAGGCCGGTGGCGAGGATGATGGAGGAGCCCGCTATTATCAGGTTCTTGTGCGAGCAGAAGTCCACCTTGGCGTCCAGCCAGATCTTAACGCCCATCAGCGCTATCAGGCCGTACAGTATCACGGTCACGCCGCCCAGCACCGGCGCCGGGATGGACTGTATCACCGCGCCGAACTTAGGGCAGAGCCCGAGCAGCAGGGCTATGCAGGCCGCGGCGATGAAATTGTAGACGCTGAAGACGCGCGTGATGGCCATCACGCCCATGTTCTCGGCGTAGGTGGTCTGCGGCGTGCCGCCGCCCATGGCGGACACGAACGACGCCAGCGCGTCGCCGAGGTAGGCGCGGCCCAGGTGTTTGTTCATGTCGCGCTTCATGTAGCCGCCTATGGCCTCGAGGTGGCCCTTGTTCTCGGCCACCAGCACCACGAAGACAGGGGCTATCACCAGCACGGCCTGCCAGCTGAACACCGGCGCGGTGAAGGGCGGCAGGCCCAGCCACGGCGCGGAACGCACGGCGGCCAGCTGCTCCAGGCCTATCAGGCCGAGGAAGAAGGCGAGGGCGTAGCCGGCCACCACGCCGGTCAGTATCGGCAGCAGGCGCAGGAAGCCGCGCAGGTACAGCGAGACCGCGGCCGCCACGGCGAAGGTCACGGCGGCGACCAGCAGGTTCAGCGCGTCGGCCCGGCCGCCGAGAACGAAGTCGCTGTTTATGAAGTTGGAGACCGCCGACGAGGAAAGGTTCAGGCCGATGATGGCCACCACCGCGCCGGTGACTATTGGCGGCATCAACCTGTCTATCCAGGAGGAGCCCCAGCGCATCGTGACGGCCGCGGCCGCAGCGTAGAGCACCGCGGCCGCGGCTATGCCGGAGAGCGCGTAGGGGATGTTGGCCGGGCTGCCGCCGGTCACGGCCAGCACCGGACCTATAAAAGCGAAGGAGGAGCCGAGGTAGCTCGGGACCTTGGCGCGGGTGGCCGCTATGAAGATCAGCGTGCCGACACCGGAGAAAAAGATGGCCGTCTGCGGGTTGAACCCCATCAGTATCGGGGCCAGCACCGTGGCGCCGAACATCGCGACCACGTGCTGCATACCCATTGGCACGAGGCGCGAAAGCGGGAGCTTGTCTTCCGGGTAGTAAAGTTTATGCATAAATGGAGGCGGCGGTACGGCGCGCGAGGCGTCCGGCCGGCCTTAGGGGCGCTCTATCTGGGCCGCCAGCTCTTCGGGGACGAAGGCGTGCATGGTCCAGGAAGCCAGGCCCTCGCAGCGAAGGCTGACGGCGGCGGAGATCAGTCGGCAGGGCTTGTCCAGCGGCAGCTTGGCGGCGAGGGCTTTCTCTATGTCGCCGTACCCGCCTTCGATGAACTCGGGCAGGTCCGGCATCGCGCTCCTGTTGACGGCGTTGAGCAGGGAGTTCACCAGCGAGTTGAGCATGATGTTGCCCAGCTCGGTCAGCATGATCTCTTCCGCCAGCGAGGTCTTCTCCGACCGCGGGAAGGAATGGCCGGTGAAGCCGCGGGAGACGCATTCGATGTCGCCGGGGCTGACCAGCATGATGGAATATACGGGGATGTCGGTAAGGCGGAGGAAGACGGCGTGCGCGCCGGCGGCGGCGTAGCGCGCTATCACGTCGCGCGGCTTGCCGTGACCGGCGGAAACCATCGCAGCCCGCCATTCTCCGGTGGAGATGCGCGACAGCCTGGAGAGGCATTTCTCCAGGCCCTGCTGCGCCAGCACGTCCAAGGGGGGGTTCTGCGGCATGGTTCAGAGCGTCTTAAGCACTTCCTCGAGGTCGCCGTACATGAACGGCTTGTGCAGCACGGCGGCGGCGCCGGCAGTCAGTAATTGAGTGCTGAGAGATTCCTGCTGCACGGCCGTTACCATTATCACCCGGGCAGCCTGGTCCATCGCCTTTATCTCCTGCAGCGTCTCCAGGCCCGTCTTGCCGGGCATGATCATGTCGAGCAGCGTCAGATCCGGCTCGAGCTCGCGGAACAGCCGTATGGCCTCATCGCCGTTCTCGGCCTCCCCTACCACCTCGTGGCCCATCTCGCTGAGCAGGTCCCTGATCATGCTCCTGGTCAAGAGATTGTCGTCAACGACCAGTATCTTCATAAAACGTCCCCGGATCCCCAAGATAGAGCGCCTTGCGCCCACTTGTATTATATTATAAAAATAACGGGACCTGCGCCGCGCCGGCCGACATATTATAGAATGGGAGCGGGGTCTGGGACAGGAGGAAGCATGGGCAGGGAACAGAGACGGGCGGAGAGGAACAGGCACGATTCGGTCGTGGAGCTTCTGGACGAGGACGGCCGCCTTACGGCCACCGGGCGTCTTTCCGACGTCTCGGCCAGCGGCATAGCCTTCTCCTCCGACAGGGAGTTCCGGAAGGGGGAGAAGCTCAGGGCCAGGCTGCGCCTGCTGGGCCGGGGCGCGCTCGAGGCCCACGGCGAGGTGGTCTGGACGCGGCAGGACAAGGGCCGCCGAGTCTACGGCGTGAAGTTCGACTCCGTTACCGAGGTGCACCCTACGGGAGAGAAGAAGGAACGCTGGGATTAGGCGATGGACCGGACTTCGGCTGCCAGGGACATACTGCTGCTCGGGGCCTTCGAGGAGGCCCGCGACGCCGCCGCCAAAGCCGGAGTGGAGGTGGCCGCGCTGAAAGGCGCGGCGCTGCTGGAGCTGGGGCTCTACCAGCCGGGCGAGCGCGGCATGACGGACGCTGACGTCCTGGTCAGGCCGGCGGACCTGGAGGCTTTCGAGGGCGCGCTCAGGGAGCTTGGCTACCGGCCAATGCCCAACAGCGCCGACGCCTGGGTCCGTCCTTCGGCCGGAGAGGCTCCGCCCGCCGTCATAGACGTGCATACCGGCCTCTGGCATATCAGGGACACGGATGGCCTTTTCAGCTGGGGCCTGGAGCCTGGCCCCGGGGGGCTGGCCCTGAACAGGGAGGACCTCTTCCTGCACGCCGCCGTCCATCCGCTGCTGCATCACGGCGAACTCACCGCGCGCGCCATAGAGGACTGCGCCCGGCTGGCAATGAGCGCTCCGGGGGACGGGGAAAAGTTCTGGGCCGGGGTCTCGCGCAAGTCCAACCTCTACGGCATACGCCCGGCGGTATGGCCGGCGGTAAGACGTCTGGCCGCGGGGCCGTGCCGGGTGCCGGAGCGGGCCCTGGAGGAGCTGCGGCCCAGAGGCGCGGAAAAGATAAAAGCGGCCCTCTTCGAAAGGGCCGCCCTGCGGCGTTCTCGTGCTCTGGAATACCTGCTGCCGGTGCTGCTGCGCCCGTCCCTGCTGGCGCGGTACGCCGTGCCGGACAGGCGCTTCATGGAGCGCCGCTACGGTTCCGCCTCCGCTTTCAGCTACGCCAGGCGCTTCCTAGGGCTGCTGGCCGCCGTCCTCCGGCGGTCTTAGTCCTTTCACCAGCTCCAGCATCCTGAGCATGCTGGCCAGCCGCTCCAGCCCGGGCGGCTTTATCACGAAATCGAAAGCTCCTTCCTTGACGGCCTTGGCGGCCATGTCGGCGTTGTCTATGCCGGTTATCAGTATGACGCAGACGTCCTTGTTCTTCTGCAGGGCCTTGAACGAGAACTCCAGCCCGGAGGCGCCGCGCAGATATACGTCGGCGATGACCACGTCGAAAGGCTTTTCGTCGAGCAGCGCGCGGGCCCGCTCGGCGTCGTCGGTGCGCGTGACCTCGATGTAGGGGAAAGCGGAGAGGATCTCCTGTATGCGGGAGATCACGTAGCCTTCGTCCTCTATCAGCAGCAGCTGTCTCTTCTGCATGGTCCGCCTACCAGTCCACCCACCAACGCGCGAGTTCCGCCTTGGCCGCGCATTTCTGGTTGCGCCCCTTCAGTTCGGACGGAGTGATAGGATGTTCTATCGAGACCAGCGGGTGCTCCTTCAGGTCGGCCAGCTGGCCTTCGGCCGGAGTCAGGTCCTGGCGCAGCAGTATCTCCACCAGCGGTTTGGTCAGCAGGCCGCGGTTGGGCATCAGTACGCGGGCCGTCTCGCCGGTGGAGAGGACTATGAGAGAGCCGGGGGGATACATCGACAGGCAGGCCAGCAGCAGCTTGACCGGCCTGGCGTTGAAACCGCGGCCTTCCTTCTCGATGAGCTCCCTGACCGCCTCATGCGGCGGGAGCGCGTCCCGCCACGGCCGCTGATGGGACATTGCCTCGTAGGCGTCGGCTATTCCTATGATCTGGGCCAGCGGGTCTATCTCCTCGCTGGAAAGCCTGTCCGGGTAGCCGGATCCGTCGCTGCGCTCGTGGACCTGCAGCACTATGCGGCGGGCCCGGTCCTTGACCTTGTAGTCCAGGTCCACTATCCGGTCCAGCTTCGCGGCTCCGGCCTCGGCGTGCAGCGTCATTTCCGCGAGTTCCGGCTCTCCCAGCCGGCCCGGGGTGTTGTAAAGGGCGGAGAAGCTGGTCATCCCGGCGTCGTGGGCCATGGCGCAGAAGCCGAGCAGGCCCAGCTCCTGCTGGTCGAGACCGGCCTCCATGCCCATCGCCAGGGAGAGCACGAAGGTGTTGGCGGTATGTCCGCGCAGGTAGTCGTCCGCGGTGGAGTAGGCCGTCAGCCCCAGCAGGACCGGGTTCTCCCTCAGCGCGTTGACGGTCGCGGAAGCCAGCGCGATGATGGATTCGTACTTCTCGGTATATTCTTCGTCCGAAGCTTTCAGGTACTGGGCGGCCTGGCGCAGCAGGCGCGAATACGCCTCCCTGGCCTCGGCCTCCAGCTCGCGGTACGGCTTCTTTCCGGCCTTCTTCTCCTGCGACGTGGGGCGCTCCGGCGGTTTCGCCGGTTCCGGCGGCGCGGCTTCGCGGGCCGGCGGCTTCTCCGGAGCGGCCGGTGCCGGTTCGGGGGGCTCGGCGTGTTCCTCGCAGCGCGCCTCGAAGGCCGTCCTTTCTTCGGCGGGCGGCGGCGGAGGGGGTGGCAGCTTCCTCGCTCTGGGCGTCGCCGACTCCTCCTTCAGCTTCTTCAGATCGGAAAAACGCATGGTATTATTATACCCCGCGGTGGTTAAGAAATGATTACAAAATGATTAAACCCGCGCCCCCCTGGCCGGGCAGCCCTTACAGGTCCTTGCGGTAGATGCGGTACTTGCGGTAGAGTTTGCCGCCTATAGCTTCGATGGTGTTGTTGATAAGCTCGTTGTTCTCGAGCGTCCAGGAGAGTTCGGCGGACTTCCAGCCCAGCTTTTTGGCCGAGAGGAGGGCCTGTTTTATCAGCAGCAGCTCTATGCCCTTTCCCCGGAATTCCTTCTTTACCCCCAGGGTGAGCATGCGGCCGCGGTCGAGCTTGTAGGTGAACCGGTAGAGGAAGGGCAGTATGTTGAGCGGATTGAGGGAGCCGCGGACCGGCTTCAGGGCTATGTTGAAGTCGGGCAGCATCAGGCAGAAGGCGGCGGGCTTGCCCTCGTAGCGCGCGAAGAAGAGGTATTCCGGCTTCAGCACCGGCTTGAAGGCCGCCGCCATGTCGTCGAGTTCCTCGTCGGTCATCGGCACGAAGCCCCAGTTCTTCTCCCAGGCCGAGTTGTAGACGTCCTTGACCTCGCCCAGCGCCCCGTTGATGTCCTTGACGTCGGCGAAATGGACGGTGACCTTGCCGTCCCGGGTCATGCGTGACAGTATCTTGTCGAAGCGCTCCGGGAACCCGTTGGCCGTCTCGTAATTGTAGGCGTAGAGGTCCTTGGCCTTGCCGTAGCCGGCCGTCTCGGCCAGCGCGAGGTAATAAGGCGGATTGTACGGCATCATGACCACGGGGGGGAAGTCGAAGCCTTCCGAGAGCATGCCGCAGGTCTCGTTGGTTGAGGGATTGACCGGTCCTATCGAGCAGTCCATGCCGCGGGCCTTAAGCCAGGCCCCGGCGGCCGAGAACAGCTGCGCCGCGGCCTCCTTGTCGTCCTCGCAGTCGAAGAAGCCGAAGAAGCCGGTGCGGTCGCCGTGGAAATTGTTGTAGGCGTGGTTGACTATGGCGGCTATGCGCCCGACCGGGCGGCCGTCCCTGCAGGCCATGAACATCTTGCGTTCGCCGTGCCGCCAGAAGGGGTGGCCGGTATGCAGCAGGTGCGCGACGTCCTTTTTGAGGTCGGCGGCCCAGAAAGGGTTGTCCCTGAACAGGTTATACGGGTAGTCTACGAACAGGCCGAGGTCGCTCTCGGGTATTTCCCTTATTTCGGCGGGCATGGCTGGGCCCGTCTATTTGGCCGCGTGGGCAGGCCTGGTCTTTATGACCTTCCTGACGCAGCCTTCGAAGATGTCCAGCGCGTTGTCCAGCTGCTCACGGGTATGTGTGGCCGTGACCACTACGCGCAAGAGCGACCGCTTTGGGGGCACGGCCGGGCTGACCACCGGGTTGGTGAACAGGCCGTTGTCGTAGAGCATGCGCCAAAGCATGAAGGTCTTCTCGTTGTCGCCGATGATGACCGGGATGATCGGGGTGGCGGTCTCGCCGGTGTTGAGGCCGAGGGCCTTGAAGCGCTTCATCAGGTAGGCGGAGTTGTCCCAGAGCTTTCTGATGCGCTGGGGTTCTTCCTGGATGATGTCTATGGCCTTTGCGATGGAGGCCACCGAGGAGGGCGGCAGGGCCGCCGAGAAGATCATCGAGCGGGAAACGTGCTGGATGTAGTGGATGATGTCCTCGTCGCCCACCACGAAGCCGCCTACCGAGGCGAAGGACTTCGAGCAGGTGCCTACCACCAGGTCCACGTCCTTGCTGGTGAGGCCGAAATGCTCCATAGTGCCGTGGCCGTGCTTGCCGAGCACGCCGGTGGCGTGCGCGTCGTCCACCATCAGGCGCGCGCCGTGCTTCTTGCAGACCTTGGAGATCTCCGGGACGGGGGAGATGTCGCCTTCCATAGAGAAGACGCCGTCCACTATGACCAGCTTGCCGTGGCCGGGGCCGATGTCCTTCAGGACGCGGTCCAGGTCGGCGGGATTGTTGTGCTTGAAGCGGCGCACCTCGCCGTGCGACAGGCGGCAGCCGTCCAGGATGCTGGCGTGGTCAAGCTTGTCGACCACCGCGAAATCTCCCTTGCCGACCAGGGCGCTGACCACGCCCAGGTTCATCTGGTAGCCGGTGGCGTAGATCAGGGCGGCCTCGCGGCCTTTGAAGGCGGCCAGCTTCTTTTCCAGGTCCGTGTGCAGCACGGTGTTGCCGTTCAGGAAGCGCGAGCCGGCCACGCCGGTCCCGTACTTCTTGACCGCGTCTATGGCGGCCTGCTTCATGCGGGGGTCGTTCGCGAGACCCAGGTAGTTGTTGGAGCCGAACATGATGAACTTCTTGCCCTGTATGGTCACTTCCGGGGCCTGTTCGGACTCGAGTTCCTTGAAATAGGGGTAGATGCCCGACTCGATGAGCTGGCGGGCGATGGTGAAGCTGCGGCACTTGTCGAAAATGTCGGTCATAGGTAATATCGTCATATTTTATTAAATTGGGGGGAGCTTTAGGGGAAAAAATGGGGGTCAGGAGCGGCAGAGTTTCCTGGCCAGCGCGGTGGTCGAGCGTCCCTTCAGCAGGGGTACCAGCCTTACCATGCCGGCATACTCGGCTCCCACGACGGTACCGTTGGTATAATCCGCGCCTTTTACCAGCACGTCAGGCCTGAGGGCTTTTATCAGCTTCAGGGGGGTATCTTCTCCGAATACGACCACGGCGTCCACGGCCTGCAGGGCGGCCAGCACCAGAGCCCTGTCCCGCGCCTTATTGATCGGACGGGCGGGGCCCTTGAGGCGGCGCACCGAAGCGTCGGAATTGAGGCCGAGGAAGAGGAAATCCCCGAAAGAGCGGGCCTTTTCGATAGAATAGATATGTCCGGCGTGCAGCAGGTCGAAGCAGCCGTTGGTGAAGACCGCCATCCTGCCCGCCTTCCTGAGCGCGGCCCGCAGTGCCAGCGCCTTCTTGAGAGGGACTATTTTGCCGGTGGTGCGCATCTACTTGCCGGCGGCCTCCGCGGGAGCGAGCAGGCGTTCCATGAAGCCGGTGTCGGTCTTGCCGGTCTTGAAGCCCTCGCTCTGCACTATCAGGCGGTGGGCGTCTATCGTGGTCTTTATGCCGGAGACCTTGAAGTCCCTCAGGGCCCTGGCCGACCTGGCGACCGCCAGCTCGCGGGTCTGGTCCCAGACTATCAGTTTGGCCAGCATGCTGTCGTAATAGATAGGGAGGTTGTAGCCGGAATAGACGTGCGTGTCCACCCGTATGCCGGGGCCGCCGGGGACGAGCCACTCCTCTACCCGGCCCACGGACGGCAGGAAGTTCCTGGAGAAATCCTCGGCGTTGACGCGGTGCTCTATCGCGTGGCCGCGGTACGGCACGCTGTGGGAGGCCGTGTAGGAGAGGCTCTCCCCGGAGGCGGCCAGCAGCTGCTCGCGCACCAGGTCGAAGCCGGTGATGAACTCGGTGACCGGGTGCTCGACCTGCAGGCGCGTGTTGACCTCCATGAAATAGAACTCGCCGGTCTGCGTCAGCAGGAATTCCACGGTGCCCACGCCCACGTAGTTGGCGGCGTTGGCCAGCTTAACGGCGGCCTCCTCCAGCTTCTCGCGCAGTTTCTTGTCCACCGCAGGCGAGGGGGATTCCTCCACCAGCTTCTGATGACGGCGCTGTATGGAGCAGTCGCGCTCCGGGAAGGCCAGCGTGTGGCCGTGCGTGTCGCGCGCGAACTGCACTTCTATGTGGCGCGGCAGCTCGATGTACTTCTCGAAATAGACCTCGCCGTTGCCGAAGGCGGCCTTGGCCTCGCTGGAGGCCATCGTCATTTCCTTCTCCAGCTGGGACTCCTCGCGCACGATGCGGATGCCCTTGCCGCCGCCGCCGGCGGCTGCCTTGATCATCAGCGGGAAGCCGATCTTCTCGGCCTCGCTCTTGAAGTTCCTGCCCACGCATTCTTTGGTGCCCGGGGTCACGGGCACGCCGGCCTTCATGGCCACCTTGCGGGCCTCGGCCTTGTGGCCCAGCTGCTGTATGGACTTGGGGGACGGCCCGATGAACGCGAGACCGTTGTCGCGGCAGGCGGCGGAGAAGTCCGCGTTCTCGGACAGGAAGCCGTAGCCGGGGTGTATGGCGTCGGCGCCGGTGACCGTGGCGGCGGAGATGATGGCCGGTATGCTGAGGTAGCTCTCCTTGGCTATGGCCGGGCCTATGCAGACCGCCTCGTCCGCCAGCCGGACGTGCAGGGAGGAGCGGTCGGCCTCGGAGTACACCGCCACCGAGCTTACGCCCATCTCGCGCAGGGTGCGTATCACCCGTACCGCTATCTCGCCGCGGTTGGCGATCAGTACTTTCTTGAACATATTGCCTCCAAGATCAACTATTTGCCGTCCGGAGATACTTCTCCGGGCTTATCCTGGCCGGGGGCCTTCTCCACGGTCGCCCTGCCGGTCCAGAGGTTTACCAGGAAAGTGTAAAGGGTCTGCGTCTCGGACTTCTTCGTCCTGAGGTTGATGCCCTCCTGGCGCAGGAAGACGCGGTATTCGGGGCCCGCCACGTGCACGGCCATCCACTGGTCCTTGGGCAGGAGCCTGGCGTTCCTCGGGCCCAGCTTTGCCTTCAGATCCGCCAGCTCCTTGCTGCGCGCCTCTCCTATCGGCGGCTGGCCGGGCTGGAAGCGGGATTTTTGGGCGAAGGCCACGGCTGCCGGGCCGGCGGAACCGCTCATATAGTAAAGCCTGGTCCGCGTGGACTCCTTGGCCGGGCTCTGCGTGCAGAGGCTGGAGGCGTCCATCAGTTCCCTGAGGGCGCGGTCGTACTCCTTCAGGTAGACGAATGAATCGGCGCGGTTCAGGTGCACCGGGCAGAGCTGGTCGGAGGTGGCGCCGGGCCATTTGAGCAGCTTGTCGTACTCCTGGAGGGCCACCCGGTCGCGCTGCAGGAAGCGCAGGCTGTCGGCGTAATGGGAGTTGTACTGGAACAGTTCCGCGCTGGTATAGCCAACCGGGTAGATGGCCGCGTTGTCTATCATGCGCTTACAGGAATCCACGGCCTTCTCGTGCAGGCCCATGAAGAACTCGGCGTCGCAGAGATAGCCGGAGGTGCGGGGATCCACCGGATCGGTAAGGTAAAGTTTCTGCGCCAGGAACAGGGCCTGCGGAAAGTCGTGGCGCTTAAGCGCGTCGTCTATGGGCTGGAACAGCACCCAGATGTAGGGGCGGGTCCAGCGGTTGTTCTCGCGCACGAAGGAGATGAAGTCGTACTTCCACTCCCCGTTCCCCTCCTTGAGCATGTAGCGGATCATCGCCGAATCGCTGGTCATTGCGAAGACCTCTACGTCCTTGAACTGCCAGGCGGGGGCCTTAGCGTAGTAGTCGGAGCTGTTCTTGAGGTATTCCTCTAGCGAGCAGGCCGCCTTGGAATTGGTCGAGAGCAGCGAGTAGGCCTTCTCGAACTTGCCCTCTGAGATGTCGGAGAGGTAGGCCTTGGCCGTCATTATCAGGCGCAGCTTTGGCAGCGACGGCGCGGCTATCATGTAGAGTATGGCGCTCAGCACGCCCAGCAGCAGGACCGTGACCAGCGCGCCGGTCACTTTCTTGAGCATGGGGGGCCTGACCGGCCGCGGCAGAGGCGCCTGTTTCATCAGGCGGGCGGAATCCGGGCTGAGCACGCTGCCTCCTCCCTTGGACGAGCGTCCCGAGGCGGCCGGTTTGGAAGCGGGCGGCGGCGGGGCGGCCGGACCTGCCGGAGCGGGCCCGGTGTCCACCTTGCGGCGGAAGGAGGTCGCCCTCTCGGATACGGTGTCCTGGATGGATTCCATCTCCAGGCTGAATCCCCTTTTTTCCGGAGCGGGCGGCGGCGGAGGGGTTCCCGGGGCATCGGGCCTTGGCGGCGGCTGCAGGGCCAGCAGCGAGCCGCATTTGTCGCAGTAGTTCTTCTCCACCGCCACGGCTGCGCCGCACTCGCCGCAGATCTTCTCCAGCTTCGAGCCGCAGTTCATGCAGGTGTCGGTGATGATGTTCGGCTGGCTGCCGCACTTCGGACACTTGATTGTCGATGGCTTGGAGGTCATGTATGGGCGCCCGGCGCCCGGCCGCGGGGGGGCCGGGGCGGTGGGCGTAGCTTACTTGGGCTCGAAGAAGAACAACGGCTGGCCGTATTCCACCGGCTTGCCGTCGGAGATCGAGATGATCTTCAGCAGGCCGTTCGCGGGCGCCTGCACGCTCTTGAATTCCTTGCCCACCTCCACCACGCCGAGCTCCTGGCCGGACTTCATGGAGGAGCCCTCCTTCAGATGGTTGGTCTTGCCAGGGCGGGCGAAGCGGAATATGCCTATGGAAGGGGAGAGCACGGGCTCCATCGACGAGGAGATCGAGGCGTTGTGCTCCGGGTTGTTGTTGAGCTTCAGCGAGATCTTGTCGTCCCCGCTCCTCCAGGTTATCTCCTCTAGGTCGGTGGATTCCATCCACTTGGTGATCTTAGTAAGGGTCTTGACGTCCATAAATGCACCTCCAGTAAATTTTACAATCCCGCTTCCGACGGGTCGAAGGCCTGCGGCAGCAGTTTGCCGGCCTTGGTGTAGGTAACTTTCTGCTTCTTGGCCATCGGGAACCAGTCCACGTAGATTATGTCCGCGTCCTTGGGGGCGAACTCTATTATCACCTGCCGGCAGGCGCCGCAGGGCTTGGCGGACTTGGCCGCCACGCAGACGGCCTTGATCTTCTTGTCGCCGTGGCTGACGGCCTTGAAGATGGCCACCCGCTCCGCGCACATCGCCAGCCCGAACGAGGCGTTCTCCACGTTGCAGCCGGTGTAGAGCCTGCCGGAATCGGTCAGCACCGCCGCGCCGACGGGGTAGCGGGAATAGGGGCAGTAGGCCTTCTTCTGCGCCGACTTGGCCGCCTCTATCAGGCGCAGCTTCCAGTTCCCGCGCTCTTTTTTCCCTGCTGTCTTCTTGGCCATTGTCTTATCCCAGTATCAGCTTCAGTTTCTTGTAGGTCTTCGGAGGGAAGTTCTCCCGGTGCGTCAGCAAAGAGTTCTTCGAGAAGGACGGGCAGCCGTTGCGGCAGCCGGCCTCGGCCACCAGCGGCAGTATCTTCACCAGCAGGCGGCGGATATTGCCTATGTTCTTGTGCATGGTCTCGGAGACCTGGTGCTGGTCCACTTCCTCGCCTTCCTTCCAGCAGTCGTAATCGGTGACCAGCGAGACGGGAGCGTAGTGGAAGCCGGCCTCGCGGGCGAGCTTCGCCTCGGTGGCCATCGTCATGCCGATGATGTCGTAGCCCATCTTGCGATGGAATTCGGACTCGGCCTTGGTGGAGAAGCCGGGGCCCTCCATGCAGATATAGGTACCGCCCTTGTGGGCCTTGATGCCCAGTTTCACGGCTTCCTTGTATATCATGTCGGAGACGCCCATGCAGAACGGCTCGGCCATGGGCACGTGGCCGACTATGCCGCCGCCGAAGAAGGTGGAGGGGCGGCCCTTGGTCCTGTCGACGAACTGGTCGGGGAAGACGAAATGGGTGGGGGCCAGCTTTTCCTTGAGCGAGCCTACCGCGCTGGCGGAGATGATGGTCTTCACGCCTATGGACTTGAGCGCCCACATGTTGGCGCGCTGGTTTATCTCTCCCGGGAGCAGGTGGTGCTTGCGGCCGTGGCGCGGGAGGAAGGCTACCTTGATGCCGGAGATGGAGCCCAGGATTATCTTGTCCGAGGGGTCGCCGAAGGGGGTTTTGACCTTTATCTCCCGGAGGATCTTAAGTTCCTGCATGGCGTACAGGCCGGTACCGCCGATCACGCCTATTTCCGCCAGAACTTTATTCGCCATTAGCTTTCCTGCCTTACATTTGAATATGAAAACCTGTGACCGGAGGCCCTTTTTGGGGGGCGTCCCGCCACTATTCCTGTATTTTATAATAAATAAAGGCCCTAAAGCGCGGAAAAACGGCCTGCGGCCCTAGAAGTACTTCCTCAGGGAGAGGTAGAGGGACCTGTCATACAGCCCGAACTCTGAGGCGGGGCGGGCGGCCAGGCCGCTGAGGCGGGCTCCCGGCCCGGACGGCAGCAGCGCTCCCGCCGAGAGATATAGGTTCTCGGCGGCGTTCCACTCCGCGGAGGGCAGGGCATAGAGGGACCCGTCCCCAAGGTTGACCATAAGGCCGGCTGAGGCCGAGAACAGCGGGGAAAGCTGGGCCCCCGCCCCGCAGGACAGGTAGTTCCTGCCCAGCAGGTAGACGTTGGCCTCCCGGTAGGCGGTTCTGGCCGCCAGCGAGGGGTAATCGGCCGGCTTGTCCTTGCCGGCGCCGTTGTAATGGTACTCCAGCCAGGAATCCAGGCCGCCCAGCAGGGGGAAGTTGTACTCCGCTCCCGCGGTCAGCCGGAAGAAGTCGTCGCCGGGCAGGCGGTTCTGTAAGCTGCCGGCCCAGACCTGGGCCGCCTCGGCGCGGAAAGTGGCGCCGCCTATGTCGCGCTCCAGGTCCCCGCCGGCCATCAGGTTGCCGCGGAAGGCCGCGGTTATGACCGTGAGGTCGTTCCGGCCGATGGTGTCCCGCGCCCGCAGGAAGGCCGCGCTATCGCTCCGGGACCAGTCCTTTCCCGGCAGCCAGCCGGCGTCCAGCTCGCCCATCTCGCCAAGGGGCCGCTTGAGCCTGAGGGCGTCCACCCCGCGGCGCTCCTCGGTGTCTATGGTGCCGTAAGGGTAAGGGGCCAGCACGTCCGTGGGGTTGACGGTGCGGCCGGAGCCGAAGGCCAGCGGCTGGCGGCCGGCGTACAGGTCGAAAGCGGCCGGCGACCAGGTGACGAAGGCCCGGTCCAGGTTCTGGAGCAGCGCGGCGGAGGAACTCTCGCCTCCGGCGGCCGGAGCGAGTACGGGGGAGGGGTCGGAGACGCGGTAGCCGTAGCCGGCCGTTAACGGCCTGGCGGCGGCCAGTGCCTTTTCCCGGGAGTCGTAGATCAGCTCGTAGGCGGCCTCGGCCTTAAGGGGACCGCCACTGTCCCAGTAGGTCTTCAGCCGCAGCTTTGTCTCGCTGGCGGCGTACGCGCCATCCGGCTGGCCGGGCAGGCCGCGCACCGCGGCCGGCTCGGTGGAATACAGGTAGGTCTTGAGGAAACCCTTGAGCGACAGGTCGGCCGCGCCAGCCGGGATGGCGGGCAGCAGCAGGGCCAGAGCCGCAAGAAGGTTCCTCATTTCTTAACGGTGTCCGATTCCACGCGGCCGTCCTTAAGGGTTACCAGGCGCGTGGACTTGTCCATTATCATTCTGTCGTGGGTGGAGAACAGGAAGGTCATGCCGCGCTTCTCGTTGAGCTCGCGCATCATGTCCATCAGCGCGCCGCCGGTGGCGGAGTCGAGGTTCGCGGTGGGCTCGTCGGCGAGGATGATGTCCGGGCCGGAGACCATCGCGCGGGCTATGGCGACGCGCTGCTGCTGGCCGCCGGAAAGCTGTGACGGGAAGCGGCCCTGCTTGCCGGAGAGGCCTACCTCGTCGAGGATGCGTCTTACTCTGTCGGCGCGCTCGCCGGCGGGCACGCCGCGCAGCAGCATCACGTACTCTATGTTCTCGCCGACGGTGAGGACGGGTATGAGGTTGTAGGCCTGGAAGATGAAGCCTATGTGGTCGCGGCGGAAATCCGAGAGCTCGGACTGGCTCATCGAGCTTATTTCGCGGCCGGCGAGGCGGATCCTGCCGGAGCTGGGGTTGTCGAGGCCGCTGATGATGTTGAGGAGCGTGGTCTTGCCGGAGCCGCTGGGGCCGGCTATGGCGGTGAACTCGCCGCGGGCGATGACGAGGTCCACCGGGTGCAGCGCGTGCACCTTCACCTCCCCGCTCTGGTAGGTCTTCGTGACCCCTTTGGTCTCTATCACATTGTCTTTTTCCATAAAAAACAGTCCTCAAGTGCCGCGAGATGCGAAGTCGGGGCTTGTCGGAGTATGGGTCCGTCGGGCACGGGGTCTCGCACACCGTGCTCGCCCCTCGTCACTCCCTCGCCGCGCTGCGCAAGCGGCTTCGGTCCGCGACGGCCCGCCGGACCCATACCGCCGCCCGCCCCTCCTGAGTGCTTGTGACTTCACAGCGACTCTTATGCATAACCACGCAATAATAAAACGCTAACTTACAACAATTGAATTGTTGTTTAAATTAATCTTGCCAACTAGTTAATTTTCCATTCTCAAAGTAGAGATAGGTGTCACCGTAAATCCATTGTTCATGCACGCCCCAAGCGCCAACAGTGCGATTGATGTCTCTGGGTTTTCCCCACGATATCTCAACGTCTTCGCTCGACATTCCTAGAGATACTTTCCCGTTCAGGATGTTGTCCGCAGAGGTTTTATCTAACCCTTTTCGCTTTATGTATTCTTTTTTCTTCTTAATTTTCGTTTTTTTCCCTATCCTCTTCATCCTTCAGAAAATCCTGGAAGTCTTTTTTATTAGCAAAGGCAACTTTGGTTTCTTTGAAATAAACACTTTGATTGCTTTCGTTATAACACGTCCCGGAGGACATAAATCCATTTTCGTTGTAATTGTAGTCCCACCGGGTATACCCGGTTCCTGTTTCATAGCGCCCGCACGGTTTGCCAAAAATGGCCACGACATCTGCCTCAGTCATGCCTTGTGCAGCTTTGCCGGATAGAATCTTTTCTTTAATGTCTTGAGGTAACGTCGTATTCTGTCTAATGTATTCGTTTCGTTCCCGTTCAGTTGGTATAGGCTGTGTGCCGTTCCAGGTACGATAAAATTCAATTCGACTGCATCCCGATAATGAAAGCAAGAGTCCAATTAATAAAAATCGCATAAAAGTGTCCTCAGCCAAATTTTGGTATGAGCTTATCATACGAGATGTGATAAAACATTAAGAATACCACAAACCGATTATATCCCTAGCAATCGCCTCTGCGATAAGTATTACTGCGGATTTCAATTGTGATTTGTGCATTGGTGGAGAGGTCGACGCGGGGAGCGGATAAGCAAAACCGTCGCGGAGGCCGAGGCTTGCGTAAGCGACGAGGCCGAGTGTCGAGGCGCGGCCACGGTGTGGCCGACGCCGTGTTTTGCGTTCCGTCCCCGCGGCGGCCTCACAGGCTCCTCCGCATGGCGTTGATGGGGTTCATGCGGGCGGCGTAGACGGCCGGGTAAAGGCTGACGAGCAGCGTGAAGACGAAGAGCGCCGCCGGGTACAGCCAGTACTGCAGCGCCCGGAACATCGGGCGGATGGGCTCGAGCATCGTTATGCCGGCGTAGTCCACGCCGGTATAGTCCAGCCCGTGTATGCCCACCAGCCGGCAGGCGAGCAGGCCGATGGCCATGCCGACCACGGAGCTTATCAGGGACAGCGCGCCGGCCTCGCTCACTATCATCAGCCCCATCCGCCAGGGCCGCGTGCCCAGCGCGCGCAGCACCCCGAACTCGAACATGCGCTCGTAGAGCGACATGAACAGAGTGTTCATGATGCCAAGCGCGACTATGCCGGACAGTATCACCGCCGTGATGAAGATGCCGAAGGCCGACATGCTCTTCGCGGCCGCGAGCTCCGGCACCAGTTCCGGCCAGCCCTTGGCCTCGTTGCCGCCGCCGCCGTAACTGCTCCAGAATTTGAGACTCTTGTCCTCGGCCGTCCGGAGGTCCTTGAATGCCACCGCTATTTCGTGGAAGCCGCCGCGCAGGTTCAGCAGCTTCTGCGCCCGGTCCAGCCTGATGAAAGCGAAATTGGAATCCATCGCGCGCGAGCCCGAGTTCATTATCCCGCCCACGCGGAACAGGGCCTGAGCCAGGTCCCCGCCTCCGGCCGCGGCGGCCGTCAGGACCACCTTGTCGCCCAGCTCCACGCCCAGCGTGTCGGCCAGCTTCGCGCCTATCACCACCGTGTCGCCGTCCTCTTTCAGGAAGTCGCCGGTCCTTACGGTCCGGTCCAGGCGGGAGACGCCGCGCTCGGCCTCCGGGTCCAGGCCGTAGAGCAGTACCGAGCCGGAGTTGGACGGAGAGGCTATCATCGCGAACGCGACGGCCCGCGGCGCGGCGCGCGCCACCAGCGGGTCGGCCGTCAGCTCCGCCAGCAGGCGCGGCCCGCCGGCCACCTGCAGGTCCGAGTCCATCGTGTCCATGAAGCCCTTGCGGTGTATCTGGGCCTGCCCCATGAAAGTGCCGGTGGCCGTGTCTATCAGTCCCTTCAGCATGCCTACCGAGATGGCGTCGGTGAAGATCAGCGCGGCCAGGCCAAGTCCCACGGCGAGCGCCGCCAGGAAGGTCCTGCGCTTGTTGCGCAGGTTGTTGCGCCAGGCGAGCTTCAGGTAGAACATCAGCGGCTCCCCAGCGCCTTTATGGGCGTCACGCGCGCTGCCTTCAGCGCCGGGAATACGCCTACTATCAGAGCCGCCGCCAGCACGGTGTAGGCGGGCCGGATGAAGGAGAAGGCGGTGATCGACGAGATCATCTTGGTGAACTTCACGCCGCCGTAGCTGATGGGCTCGGGTATCGGTATGCCGTGGACGGAGAGGTAGTGGTTCAGCCCCAGCGAGAAAAGCGCCCCCGCCGCCGCGGCGGCTATGGCCAGCAGCGTTACCTCGGCCATGATAAGCCAGAAGATGAAAGCGGGGCGTGTGCCCAGCGCCTTCAGCACGCCGTACTCGCGCGTGCGCTCCAGCACCGCCATCAATATGGTGTTCAGCACGCCGACCGCCACGATGCACATTATGATGAAGTTGGTGATGTCGCCGCCCTTCTTGTCGAGCAGCATAGCCTGGTAGAACTCCTTCTCAGTCACCTGCCACGGCTCTACGTCCAGCGCCGGGTCCGCGAGGGCCGCGCCGACGATGGCCGCGTCCTCGCGGGCCTTGCGGTAGTCGGTGAATACCAGCGCTATCTCGTGGGCCTTGTCGCCCAGCGCCAGGAACTCGCGGGCCTTGCCTATGTGCAGCAGGCACCACGGCCCTTCGAAGGAGGATTCGGTGGCCGACAGGACGCCGGCCACCCGGAAGTTGTCGTTGGCTATGGAGCCGTCGGCGCCCTGGCCTATCAGCGAGAACTCGTCGCCGGGCTTCAGGTTGAGCGCCGAGGCGAGGCGGGCGCTTATGACCGCGCCGTCGGAGAGCTTGTCAGGGATGAAAGCGCCTTCCGCCAGCTGGGATTCCAGGCGCATGGCCTTGCGCTCGCGCGCCGGGTCTATGCCCATTACCTGCGCGCCTACGGTCTTTGAGCCGGCGAAGGCCAGCGCCGGGGTGTAGACGCGCGGGGTCCAGGCCCGGACCACCTTCTGTCCGTCCAGCACCCGGCCTACGCGGTCCAGGCCGGAGATGGAGCGGTACAAGGAGGGCTTTTCCAGGTAACCTTTGGCGTGTACCTGCGCGTGGCCGGTGCGGCTGCGGGTGAACATGTCTATGATGGAGCCGTAGGTGCCGTCGGAGAGGGCCAGCGTGGCCGAGAACAGCGTGAAGCCGCCGGCCATCATCAGCCCGGTCAGCAGCGTCCGGCGCCGGTTGCGCAGCAGGTTGCGCAGGGCCATCCGGAAGATCAGCATTATTTAACCCTGACGCGCTGCAGGTTGCGCAGCGAGAAGGTGTCGGCCGGCAGCTTCCCGTCGAATTCCGCCTTGATGTAGCGTATCGTGGTGCTATGGCCGGGGTTGGAGACCGGCAGCATCTTCATGACCTTCGGCAGCTTCCGGCCGCCCATATCGGCAATATCAGAGAACTCCATCGTGCGCTGGAGTCGGCCTTTTTCGTCGAAATACTGCTCAAGGCTGGGCAGCAGCGTGTCCTTCGCCACGGTCAGCTCTATCGCCGCCCAGAGCGAAACGGTCTCCTTCTTCGGGGTGAGGCGGATATAGTAGTAGGCCGGGTCGGGTTTGGCGGGGATGAAGAAGTCGCCGGTGTAGTCGTCCATCAGCGTGCTTTCCTTCACCAGGTCGTCGTTGGTGAAGTCGGAGCCCATCCAGGAGCCCAGCATCATCGACGGCGGGACCTTCATCACCTTGTTTATCTTCGGGAAGTAGTTCCACATCTCGTTGCCCTTGCGCAGCGTGGCCGCGCCGGCGTCGCGCGCCGGGGCGTTGATGCGGATGAAGGTCTTGTCCAGGCCTTCGGTCCAGAAGTCCATCGAGAGCGTGCGCTTCCAGTCCGGGGTCAGCACCTCCATCTCGATCTCGGCGTAGGAGCGGGAGCTGCGGTAGAGGCGGTCCACCTTTTCGAGCAGGGCCTTGACCTCCGCGGAGGTCTGCGCCGGGGCCCCGGCGGCGGCCGGCGGCGGGCAGGCGGAAGCTAAAAGCAGGCAGAGGATGAGTTGTCTCATTTAAACCCATCTTACCAACTATGGAGTAAGCTGGTCTAGATGATAACTAGCAGTCTTGACAAATGACTGCTAGTTATTTATACTATAAATGAAATACCTTTAAGTTCCCGGGCCTTCCGGCCGCGAATATCCCAGAACAGTCGGTCGGCGCCCCGGGTAAGGGAGGGGCCATGAGCATAAGGTTCGACAAGTTCACCATCAAGGCGCAGGAGGCGGTACAGGCCTCGGAAGCCGAGGCCGGGCGCTTCGGCAACCAGCAGGTAGAGCCGCTTCATCTGCTGCTCGCCCTGTTGTCCCAGGCCGAAGGCCTGATCCCCGACGTGGTCCGCAAGCTGGGCGCGAGCCCCGAGGCCCTGGCAGCGGCCGCCGTGCGCGGCTGCGAGGGGCTGCCCAAGGTCAGCGGCGGAGAACGGTACCTCTCCCTTGCCTATAAGAAAGTGCTGGATGAAGCGCAGAGGGAGATGGTCGTTTTCAAGGACGAGTTCGCCTCTACGGAGCATCTGTTCCTGGCCATAGCCAAGTCTTCCGGAGACCCGGCCCAGGCCCTGCTGACCGCGCAGGGCGTGACCCATGACGGCATACTGAAGGCGTTGTTGGCCGTGCGCGGCAGCCACCGCGTCACCGACCAGGAGCCGGAGGCCAAGTACCAGGCGCTGCAGAAGTACGCGCGAGACCTGACCGACGCGGCCCGCAAGGGGAAGATGGACCCGGTGATCGGCCGCGACGAGGAGGTACGCCGGGTGATACAGGTGCTGTCTCGCCGCACCAAGAACAACCCGGTGCTGATAGGTGAGCCCGGAGTGGGCAAGACCGCCATCGTGGAGGGCATAGCCCAGCGCATAGCCGCGGGCTCGGTCCCCGAAGGGCTCAAGAACAAGAAGTTGGTGGCGCTGGACCTGGGCGCCATGCTCGCGGGCGCCAAGTTCCGCGGCGAGTTCGAGGACAGGCTGAAGGCCGTGCTCAAGGAGATCGAGAAGGCGGAAGGCGGCGTGATACTCTTCATCGACGAATTGCACACCCTGGTCGGCGCGGGGGCGGCCGAGGGCGCGATAGATGCCTCCAACATGCTGAAGCCCGCGCTCGCGCGCGGCGAGCTGCGCTGCATAGGCGCCACTACGCTCAACGAGTACCAGAAATACATCGAGAAGGACGCGGCCCTCGAGCGCCGCTTCCAGCAGGTCTACGTGGGCGAGCCCGGCCCCGAGGAGACGATAGCGATACTGCGCGGCCTCAAGGAGAAGTACGAGATCCACCACGGCGTGCGCATCAAGGACGCGGCCATCATAGCGGCCGTGCGCCTGTCGCACCGCTACATCACGGACCGCTTCCTGCCGGACAAGGCCATAGACCTCGTGGACGAGGCGGCCTCGGCGTTGCGCATAGAGATAGACTCGATGCCCGCCGAGCTGGACCAGCTAGAGCACAAGGTGCTGCAGCTGGAGGTGGAGCGCCAGGCGCTGAAGAAGGAGAGCGACGCCGCTTCCAGGGCGCGCCTGAAGACTCTGGAAAAGGAACTTGCCGATCTGAAGGAGCGCGCGAGCGCGCTGAAGCTGCGCTGGAAGGGGGAGACGGACCTCATCTCCCGCGCGCGCGGCCTGAAGGAGAGCGTGGAGTCGCTGAACCTCGAGGAGCAGTCGGCCCGCCGCCGCGGAGACCTGGACAAGGCCGCGGAGATACAATACGGCAAGCTGCCCGCCGCGAAAAAGGAGATAGAGAAGGCCGAGGCCGACCTCGCCGGACTTCAATCCAAGGGGGCGCTGCTGAAGGAAGAGGTCGACGAGGAAGATATCGCGAAGATAGTCTCCAAGTGGACCGGAGTGCCGGTTTCCCGCATGATGGAAGGAGAAATGGCCAAGCTGGTGAAGATGGAGGACAAGCTGCGCGCGCGCGTGGTGGGGCAGGACGAGGCGCTGTCGCTCGTGGCCAACGCCGTCAGGCGCAGCCGCGCCGGCGTGACAGAGGGCGGCAGGCCGATAGGCAGCTTCATCTTCATGGGTCCGACCGGCGTGGGCAAGACCGAGCTCGCCCGCGCGCTGGCCGAATTCCTGTTCGACGACGAGAAGGCGCTGACGCGCATAGACATGTCGGAATATATGGAGAAGCACGCGGTGGCCCGTCTGATAGGCGCGCCCCCCGGCTACGTGGGCTACGATGAGGGCGGCCAGCTGACCGAGCGCGTGCGCCGGCGCCCGTACTCGGTGATACTGTTCGATGAGATAGAGAAAGCGCACCCGGACGTCTTCAACGTGCTGCTGCAGGTGCTGGACGAGGGGCGCCTCACCGACGGCAAGGGCCGCACGGTGGACTTCCGGAACACTATAGTCATCATGACCTCCAACATCGCCTCGCGGATGATACTCGAGAGCGCGGGGAAGCCGGGCGAGGAGGTCAGGCGCGCGGTGCGCGACAGTTTGCTGGAACACTTCAGGCCGGAGTTCATCAACCGCGTCGACGAGATCGTGGTCTTCAACGCGCTGGGCAAGGCGGAGATAGCGCGGGTGGTAGACATACAGCTCGAGCGCCTGCGCAGGGTGCTCGCGGAGCGGGGGTTAGGGCTGGAGCTGGATAAGTCGGCCCGCGACCTGCTGTTCAGGGAAGGCTACGACCCGCAGTACGGCGCCCGCCCTATGAAGCGCGCGCTGCAGCGGCTGGTGCAGGACCCGCTGGCGATGAAGCTGCTGGCCGGGGAGATAAAGCCGGGCGGCAGGCTGGAGGTGTCGGCCGGCAAGGATGGCATGGAGTTCGGGAAAGCCTGAGTCAGCCGCCCGCAAAAAAAGCCGCGCCCCTTGAAGGAGCGCGGCTTTTTTTATTTCAGGCGGCTTTAGCCTGAATTCCGCAGTTCAACATGGTTTTCATTATGAAGATTCAGTGAACATAATTATTCTGCGGAATTCCCCGCGAAGCGGGCCGAGGGCCCAGCGCTATGCGCGCCAGGCCCGAGGAGGTGTATGCCTCCCGAAGGGCGCCCGCTATGCGGGCGGAAAATTTCAACTGAAATTTTCAGGTTAGTTCTCGAAACCGGGGTACATCGGGAAGCCGGAGCAGAGCAGCTTCACCTGTTCCTTTATTCCTTTCAGCGCCTTGTCGTCGTCCTTGTGGGCGATGGCCTCGTCCAGCAGGCCCGCGATGACGGCCATCTGCTTCTCCTTCATGCCGCGGGTGGTGACGGCGGGCGAGCCTATGCGGATGCCGCTGGTGACCATCGGCTTCTGCGGGTCGTAGGGTATCGTGTTCTTGTTCACCGTGATGCCGGCCTTGTCCAGCGCCTTCTCGGCCTCGAGGCCGGTTATGTTCTTGGCGCGCAGGTCCACGCTGAGAAGGTGGCAGTCAGTGCCGCCGGAGACTATGCGATAGCCGCGGCCCTGCAGCTCGCGCGCGAGCTTGCGGGCGTTCTTGAGCACCTGGACCTGGTAATCCTTGAATTTGGGGCTCAGGGCCTCCCTGAAGCAGACGGCCTTGCCGGCTATCGCGTGCATCAGCGGGCCGCCCTGGTTGCCGGGGAAGTTGGTGCGGTCCACGTTCTTGGCGTAGCAGGCCTTGGAGAGGATCAGGCCGCCGCGTGGGCCGCGCAGCGTCTTGTGCGTGGTAGTGGTGACGATGTCCGCGTACTCCACCGGCGACGGATAGATGCCGGCGGCGATAAGGCCCGCGTAGTGCGCTATATCGGTGACGAGGAAGGCCTTCCAGACGTCGGCGGCGCGCTTGATGCGGGCCCAGTCCCATTTGCGGGAATAGTTGGAGGCGCCGGCCATGATCAGCTTGGGGCGGTGCTTCTCGATGAGCTTCTCCATTTCCTCGTAGTCTATCAGCTCGGTCTCCTGGCTGACGTTCATCGTGACTATCTTGAAGTAGCGGCCGGAGAAGTTGAGCGGGTGGCCGTGCGACAGGTGGCCGCCGTGGCTGAGGTTCAGGCCCATCACGGTGTCGCCGGGATCTATCAGCGAGAGATAGGCGGCGATGTTGGCCTGCGTGCCGGAATGCGGCTGCACGTTGGCGTGCTCCGCGTGGAAGAGCTTCTTGGCGCGGTCTATCGCGAGCTTCTCGGCCACGTCCACGTGTTCGCAGCCGCCGTAGTAGCGCTTGCCGGGGTAGCCTTCGGCGTACTTGTTGGTGAGGACGCTGCCCAGGGCCTCGAGGACGGCCCTGGAGGTATAGTTCTCGGAGGCTATCAGCTCGAGGTTGTTCTGCTGGCGCAGCACCTCGCCCTTGACCGCCGCGTAAAGCTGGGGATCGCTCTTCTTTATCTCGTCGTACATTTTAGTCTCTCCTTGGGTGACCGCGTAAAACCAAATTCATTGTACTTCTTTTTTCAGTCTCTCCAGCGAGGCCGTTACGGCCGATTTTATCGCCTTGAAGATAGTGAAGTAGAAGACGTCGTCCAGGCCGAACGGGTCCGCGATGTCGCCGCTCCCGAGGCCCGCGTATTCCAGCAGCGTGAAGGTCTTCTTTTCCTCTCCGGGGAAGGAGGAGATTATGCCGGCCTTGTGCGCCCGGGTCATCCCCAGTATCAGATCGGCGCCGGCGGCGAGTTCGGCGGTCAGCGGGACCGGGACGTGGGTGTAGGGCGGGACGCCTTCTTTCGCCAGCAGCTGCGCGACTATGGGCGGCTGGGGGATGTCCGGAGAGGCGGCAAGGCCGGCGGAGGAGAACTCGAGCGGCAGGCCCTCCTTTCCGGCCAGCAGGGCGGCGTAGCGGTGGGCCAGCACGCTGCGGCAGGTATTGCCGGTGCAGACGAAAAGGACCTTCCTCAGGGCAGGTCCTCCTCTTCGGAGCCGCCGCTCTCCTCTTCCGCTGCCTCGGGCGGCCGCAGCAGCACCACCACCTCGCCCTTCACCTCTCCGGCGGATTCGATCTTCGCGATGGTCTCGTCGATGGCGCCGCCGGTCCACTCCTCGTAGACCTTGCTTATTTCGCGGGCCACCACCTCCGTCAGGCCCGGGCCGAACTCCTCCCGCGCCATGGCCAGGAACTTCTTCAGCCGGTACGGGGACTCGAAAAGGATGACGGTCTTGTTCAGGGAAAAAGCGGCCTTGAGCGCCTTGAGGATCTTCCCGCGCGAGCGGGGCAGGAAGCCCAAAAAAACGAAGGAGTCGCAGGGAAGTCCCGAGCCGGCCGCGGCGGCGATGACGGCCGACGGGCCCGGCAGCGCCGTGACCTTTATGCCGTTGGCGCGGGCCAGGGAGACCAGCCTCTTGCCGGGGTCGGAGATGCAGGGGGAGCCGCCGTCGGTGACGAGCGCGGCGCTCTTGCCGGACTTGAGCCAGGCCATCGCGCCGGCCACGGACCGCTCGTCGTGCTCGTTGTAGCGGAAAAGCTTCTTGGAGAGGCCGAAATGGTTCAGCAGGTTCAGCGTGCGGCGCGTGTCCTCGCAGAAGACGGCGTCGGCCTCGCGCAGGACGTCCAGCGCGCGCAGCGTGATATCTTTCAGGTTTCCTATCGGTGTGGGGACTATGGAGAGCACGTTGCCCTCCGGGCTATTTCTCGAACTCGGGCCAGCCGGCCTTCTCCAGCTTCAGGAAGGCCTTGACCACGTCGGGGTCGAACTGGCGGCTTGAGCCCTTGATCAGCTGGTCCTCGGCGATATCCACGCTGAGGGCCTTGCGGTAGGGGCGGTCGCTGCGCATGGCGTCCCAGGCGTCTATCGTGGCCACGATGCGCGCGCCCAGCGGGATCTCCTCGCCCTTGAGACCCTCGGGGTAGCCCATGCCGTTGAACCATTCCTGGTGGTAGAGCACCATCTGCGCCACCGGCCCGAGGAAATTTATCGGGGAAAGTATCTGGTAGCCTATGGCCGGGTGCTTCTTGATCTCCTCGTACTCCTCGTTGGTCAGCTTGCCCGGCTTGGAGAGGATAGCGCCGTCGATGCCTATCTTGCCGATATCGTGCAGCAGGGCCGCGTACTCCACGTAGCGGATCATCTGCTCGGGCATGCGCAGTTCCTCGGCGAGGCGCCGCGCCTTCTGGCGGGCGCGGCCCGCGTGGTCGCCGGTATAGGAGTCCTTCGCGTCTATCACGCGCGCGAGCGTCTGCACCATCTCGAGGTAGAAGTTCTCGAGGCTCTCGTAGAGCTTGATGTTCTCGAGCGTGATGGCGGTCTCGCCGGCCAGGAGCGTCAGGAATTTGAGGTCGTAGTCGGTGAAGGATTCCTTCTCGCGGGAGAGGTGGAGGTTCAGCACGCCGAAGGGCTTTTCCTTGAGCTTCAGCGGTATCGCGATGAAGGGGTCCTTCTGCTCCTCCTTGCCGATGAAATCCTTGTACTGGGTGTTCTGCGCCGGGTCGGTAACGAAGATTGTCTCCCCGGTCTGGAACGCTCGGCCGGCTATGCCGAGGCCCGGCTTTATGCGGGTGTTCTCGATGACCTCGCGGGAAATGTTCTTGGAGGCGGCTATGCGGAGCTCGTCGGCCTGCGCGTCGTGTATCATCAGCGAGCCGCGGGGCGAGGCTATCAGCTCGCAGGCGGATTCCACCACGGTCTGGTAGAACTCCTCCTTCTTTATCGTGCCGGCGTTCACTATGCCTATCTCGTGGATGGTGAGCAGGCTGGTCAGCAGCTCGTCGAACTTGCCCCAGGTGGCCCTTAAGGAGAGCTCGGTGCCGCTGGCGGATTCGGGCGGCTTGTCCAGGCGAAGCTCGTATACCTTGCGCAGCAGGACGCCGATGACGATGAGAAGTGTTGCGACCGCCAGCGAAAGCAGGTATACCATGACAGGAAAAAGGATAGCAAAAGAACGCGGGCAAATCCAATAAAAAGGATATCGTTAAGGAGGGCCGCCGGCCGTTATTGTAATCGAGAACCTATAATATTTATAATGGAATCCATGAAAAGGAAGGCTCTTCGCGTGCTAGTCAGCGGCGCCGCCGGCAGGATGGGCCGCGCCGTGACGGCAGAGATGGCGTCCTCTCCGGCTTTCGAGCTGGCCGGCCGCGTAGATTCCGCGGGCGGCGAGGGCATAGAGCTCCCTGCCGCTTTCGCCGGCCTTCTCTCATCCGCTGACGTGGCGGTGGATTTCTCCTCGCCGGCCGCCGCCTGCGCCTACGCGGCCGCCTGCGCCGGGGCGCGCAAGCCTTTCGTGACGGGCACTACCGGCTTTTCCGGAGCGCAGCTCGCCTCGCTGAAGGCCGCGGCCCGCAGGACCGCCGTCTTCTTCTCTCCGAACATGAGCCCGGCCGTCAATCTCTGCTTCTCGCTGGCGGCGTTCGCCGCCGGGCGGCTGCACGGGTTCGACGTGCACGTTCACGAGGCGCATCACTCCGCCAAGAAGGACGCCCCCTCCGGCACCGCGCTGCGTTTCGCCGCGGCCATAGCCGCCGCGCGCGGCGGGAAGCCCCCGCCTATGACCAGCGTCAGGGCCGGGGATATAGTCGGCGACCATACGGTCCTTTTCGCAGGTCCGCACGAGCGCGTCGAGCTGAAACACATGGCGCATTCCCGCGCGGTTTTCGCGGCCGGCGCGCTCAAGGCCGCGGTCTGGACGGCGGCCCGCCGCCCTGGTTTCTACGACTACTTCGACCTGCTGGGCATCAGGAAGCTGGTGAAATGATATGAGCATAGCTGAACTCGTCAACTGGTTCCTGTTCGCGCTGGCGGTGATGGCCGCCGTGCTGGTGTACCTTTCCTACCACAAGAGCTCGGAGATACTCATGCCGGTGCGCGGCGGCGCGCTCGCCTACAACCCGGACCAGTACCGTCTGGCCTACGAGACCGTTGAGTTCTCGACCGCCGACAGGGTGCGGCTGAAGGGCTGGTTCATCCCGGCTCCCGGAGGCGAAAGCTGCCGCACTATCATCTTCAGCCACGGCTGGGGCTCCAACCGCGGAGAGATGCTGCGCGACACGTGGTTCCTGGCCGAGAAGGGCTTCAACCTTTTTTATTTCGATTTCCGCGCTTCGGGGGAGAGCAAGGGGACGGTCTCCAGTGTCGGCTATCTCGAGACGAGGGATTTCGACGCCGCCTATGAATTCCTGAAGACGCACCGGCCGCACGCCGCGGAAAAGGTGGCGCTTTTCGGGACCTCCATGGGCGGAGCGGTATCTATCTATGCGGCGGCCAAGTACCCGGAGATAACCTGCCTGCTGGCGGAGAACACCTTCCTGTCCTACCAGAAAGTGGTCGCGAACTGGAGCTGGCGCAGGCTCAAGGTGCCGTACTATCCGCTGGTGGCCCTCACCCTTTTCTTCGTCCGCCGCAGGCTGAAGGCCGACCCGGAGCCGTACAGCCCGCGTTACAACGTCGGCTCGCTGAAAATACCCGTGATGTTCATCAACGGCGACAACGACGATCTGGTGCCGATAGAGGACGCGGAGGCGCTGTTCGCGCTCTGCTCGTCGGAGAAAAAACAGATGTGGAAGATGGCCGGCGCGTCGCACGCCAAATGCGCCGAGGTGGGCGGCGAGGTGTACCGCGGCCGCGTCTCGGCCTTCTTCTCCGAGTTCCTCCCCGAGCCGGCGCCCGAGGCCGAGGCCCCTGCCGGAGCCGGGAAATAGCTCCCGACGGGCGGCCGTCCGGCCCTTCCGGAAAAAACCCTTGCGTTTTCCGTCGGCATAATGTAGTATCTACCTATCGCCCCCGACGGGAGCGAAAATTCGCCCCGGCGAGAGCAGGGGGGGAAGTCAACGGAGGAAAGTGAAAATGGCTGAAATGATACAGAAAGTTGGTCTGAAGCGCGAGAAGGGCTACCTGTACTTCATCGACAAGAAGGGCGACATATCCTGCGCGCTGATGGCCCGCGGCAAAAAGAAGGGCGGCAAAGCGAAGACCGCCGTGAAGGTCGGCCTGAAGAAAGAGAAGGGCTACCTGTACTTCATCGATAAGAAGGGGAACATCTCCCGCGCCATCATGAAGAATTCCGGCAAGAAGAAGAAGTAATCCTTCTTATTCTTGACGAACCGCCCGGCCTCAGAACCGGGCGGTTTTTTTTGCGGATATGCGCGGGCAGGCCCGGGAATTATTGGCCGACAAGGGCACGCCTTCTCCGGGTACGCGGGGCCACACCGTGGCCCCGCTCTGTCAGCTCGGCCCTCGCGCTTCGCAAGCTCGGGCCTCGTGAGGCCCCTCCGAAGGCATGCCCTCGCCGGCCGCTGCGGGATTTTCGCCTGCCGCGGCGCATGTCCGCTCAGGCTGGCATTATTGTAGAATGAGGTTATGAAGATCTTATTGATGCTGATGATGGCGGCGGTACCGGCTTCCGCCGAGTGGGGCCGTTCCGAGAGCGCCGCCGCGGCCGGCCTGCTGGCCGCGCGCTCCGAGATATCGGTCATAAGCGCCACGCCGCTGCTGGAACTGCTGGCGGCCAGGGATAAGGCCTCGCTGCCGCTGGAGATAGGCGGGGAGAAGCTCCTGGTTTCGGTGGTCTTCGACGCCGCCTGGGACGCCTGGCTCATGATAAAGCCGGTTTCCGGCTTCGGGGCCGGCGCGTGGAAAGAAGACGTTCTCGAGACGGGCGTCGTCTACAAGTACAAGGGCCTGGAACTGAGGATAACCAAGACCGGGGACGCGGTGGCGATAGAGGGGGCGGGCGCCAGGGTGGAGACCACTATGACCGCCCTGTTCGACCAGCTCTACAACAATTCCCTGAAGGTGACGTTCGGTGACGCCGTGACCTACGCCGTCTTCCGCAACCTGGAGCCGCTGACGGAGAACGAGGGGACGGTCTCTCTCAGGGTGGGGTCCGACGGCCTGTATTACTTCTCGCTCACTCCGGACGGCCAGATCGCGGACTATCCGCGCTGGCTGCTGGCCGTGAACGGAGTGCTTTACGGACTGCGCATAGATTACGGCTCGCTGCTGTTCGTTTCGAAGCCGATAGAGATGTCGAGGCCGGTCTTGCTTCCTGAGCGCGCTGTCCGGCGCTGACCCCCGGTCCGGAAATGAGGACGGCTCCCCGCGAGGGGAGCCGTCCTTTTTTTGGGGCCTGCCTTAGTTAAGGAATATCTATCCAGATCCAGCCGTCCTCGGCTTTGGCCGGCCAGGTCTTCAGTCCCCTGGTGGACAGCGAGGGGTCGCGGGGATCGCGGTGGGCCGTTTCAGGCGCTTTGGGGGCGGGACCGCTGAGCGCCTCTCCGGTGCGCACGTCGAACTGCGCGAAGTGGAGCGGGCAGGTGAGTATCCAGCCGGTCAGGGCGCCGCGCTCCAGCCGCGCGGCGGCGTGCCCGCAGGCGCGGGAGACGGCGTAATAACGGCCCGCGTATTCGCAGATCACGGCTTCGACGCCGCGCAGCGCGACGGCCTTCATCCCGCCCGGCGCCAGTTCCTTCGTCTCTATGGCCTTCGCGTACATGGCTCAGTTCCCCGCCTTGAACTTGCTCTCCGGTATCTGCCTCAGCCTGTCCGGATCGGTCACGTCCTTGTGTACGAACAGGCCGCACCAGCAGCGCCGCATCGCGTCGTAATGGGAGCGGTGGAAAGGGATGCAGGGACAGACCATGCGCATATCCTCGGAGCGCTCTCCCGCGCGGGCCTGGCACGGGCAGTACGGAATGCCGGTCTCGGCCTCGAGGGCGGCCTCCTGCTCGAGCAGGAAGTCGGCGTCCTCCTCGTTGGGCGTGAACTTGTAGCCTAGCCTGTCTACGATAGGGGCGAACAGGAAGCGGAGCGCCGCCTTGCGGGTCTCGACGCTCATTTTTCCCCTAGCAGCTTCTCGAACTCGTCGGGGTCGTAGCCCTGGATGCAGGAGCCGCCGATGCGGACGAACGGGAAAGAGGCAGAACAGCCGGCATCCTTCATCTCCTTCTTCATCTCGGCCTGCTTCTGCTCGTCCTGCTTGTCGTAATCCACGGCGTCGAACGCCACGTTCCGTTCCTCGAAGAACTTCTTCGTCTTCTTGCACCACAAGCAGGTGCTGAGCGCGTAGATGGTGACTTTTTTCATGGCAACCTCAGATGGACTCTGCCGTCCTTTACCGTCGCGGCGTAGGTGCGCAGCGAGATCTCCGGCGCGTCGAGGAACCTGCCGTCGCGTACGTCGAAGCGCCAGTCGTGGCAGGGACACTGCAGCGTGTACCCGTCGAGCCTGCCCGACGAGAGCGGGCAGCCCATGTGCGCGCAGCGGTTCTCCAGCGCGAAGACCTCGGCTCCACGGCGCAGCAGCAGCACCGGCAGCCCGAGAGGAAAGAAGGCCTGCGGCCTGCCGTCGGGCAGCTTCTCCAGCGCGCAGATGTCCAGCGTTTCGTTCATTTTTTAATTATATAAAACCTTCTCCGGGTTCCGCGGCGAAAAATATTTTCAAAAAAATAAAATTTCCTATTGCATTTTGAAATTTCATGATATACAATCAATTCACGCGCTGATGAGCGCAAGGAGATAAAATGCCTAAAGCGAAAAAGAAGGTTGCTAAGAAGGTCGCCAAGAAAAAGACGGCGAAGAAGTCCGTGAAGAAAGCGAAGAAAGCGAAGAAGAAGTAACTCGCTCGCTTCGGAAATAAGGCGGCGCCCGGACCGGATGGTCCTCGGCGCCGCCTCTGCTTTACGGCGCCGCCGGCGCTCTTTTTTGTTATCATAGCGTGTCGCGGCGGATAGCGGCGGCGGAGCCGACAGCGTACGATGCCATCCAATTTCTTCATCATAAACCCGGCGGCCGGCCACGGCAGGGCCCTGCGTTTCTGGGAAGGCCTGCGCGAGCGGGCGCTGCGGCTTGCGCCGGGTTCCGGCTTCTCCGTTACGGAACGGCCGGGCCACGCGGCCGCGCTGGCCGAGGAAGCCGTTCGGGCCGGCGCGGAGAAAGTGATAGCGGTGGGCGGCGACGGCACGCTGCGCGAGGCGCTGGAGGGAATGATGGCGTCGCCGGAAAGCCTGAGGCGGCGCACGGCGCTAGGGGCTTTCCCCGCCGGCTCCGGCTGCGACCTGGCCAGGCACCTCGGCTGTCCCCGCGACGCCGAAGGTCTGCTCGGCATGCTGGCGCGCGGCCGCTCCAGGCCGATAGATGCGGGGCGGGCGGATTTCACCGGGGAGGACGGCTCCCCGGGAACGAGGCATTTCATCAATATCGCCGCGTTCGGTCTCGCCGGGGACGTAGCGCGCCATATAAAGGAAATGGGAAAGCCGCTCGGCGGCACCGTTTCCTACGCGGTGTCCTCGCTGCTTTCCATACTGGGCGCCCGGGCCCGGGCGATAGCGCTGCGGGCCGACGGCAGGGAGATAAAGGGCAGCTTCCACTTCGGGGTCCTGGCCAACACTTCATCCATGGGAGGCGGCATGCTGGTGGCGCCCGGCGCCAAGGACGATGACGGTCTTATGGACCTGGTACTGGTCGAGGATATGAGCCGGCCGGCGTTGATCGGGAAGTTCCCGCTCATATATAAAGGAAAGCATATCGGCTCTCCGGGGGTCTCGCGCATGAGCCTGCGCCGGCTGGAGGTTTACTCGGAGGAGCCGGTCTGGCTTAATATCGACGGCGAGGCGGAGGGGATGCTGCCGGCGGTCTTCGAGACGCTGCCGCGCGCGGTGAACATCCTTTTTCCCTGAACCGCCCGGTTTATGCCCGGGGCCCAAATGTGCTAGAATTTCTTATCGCGCGGGTGGTTAGCTCAGCGGTAGAGCGCTGTCCTCACACGACAGATGTCACAGGTTCAAATCCTGTACCACCCACCAAAGTTTTTGGATCTTTCTGGGAGTTGCAGGTTCAAGTCACGGATAAACCGCATAGCGGTTTTCCGCGACCCCGCCTCGCCGGTTTCGCTGCGCAGGAAACCGGCTCCGGCCTTGCGGACCGCACGCGAAGCATAATTATGCTTCGCTCTGAAGGCGGTCCTCACCTGTACCACCCACCAGATTTAAAGGTTGCCGCCCCTGGGCGGCAATTTTATTTTCGGTCGGGGGATAAATGGAGATCTTCGACAAGCTTTTTTCCTTCCTGGTCTACGCGTTCGACCTTTTCCTCCACCTGGACAGGACGCTCGGCGCGGTGATACAGGACTACGGCGCCTGGACCTACCTGATACTTTTCCTGATAATCTTCTGCGAGACCGGCCTTGTCGTCACGCCTATCCTTCCCGGCGACTCGCTGCTGTTCGCGGTGGGCACTTTCGCCGCCCTGCAGTACCTGGACATACAGAAGATCTGGCCGCTGCTGGCCTTCGCGGCCATACTCGGCGACAACGTGAACTACGCGGTCGGCAACTACATCGGCCCCAAGGTCTTCCACTACGAGAACTCGCGGATCTTCAGGAAGGAGTACCTTCAGAAGACGCATAACTTCTACGAGAAGTACGGCGGGAAGGCCATCATCCTCTGCAAGTACGTGCCGATAGTGCGCACGTTCGCGCCTTTCGTGGCCGGCGTCGGGGCGATGACCTATCCCCGCTTCCTTATGTTCAACGTGATAGGCGGTTTCAGCTGGGTCACGATAGTGACCTTCGCGGGGTATTTTTTCGGCAACATACCGGCCGTCAGGAAGAACTTCACCGCGGTCATACTGGTCATCATCTTCATCTCGATACTGCCGGCGATAGTGGAATACGTCAGGCACAAACGGGCCGCCAGGCCCGGTCCGGCCTTGTAAGAAAACGGGGGGCGCCGCGTAATAACGTGCGGAGGCGGCGCTTGGCATGGTCTTCGAGGAACTCTACGACAGGTACTTCCGGCGGATATACAACTATGTCCGCTACCGCGTGCTGGCGCGCGACGCGGCCGACGATATAGTCTCGGCCGTGTTCGAGAAGGTGCTGGACGGGTTCGACGACTTCGACCAGGCGAGACCCGTGGAGCCGTGGCTGTTCGCGATAGCGCGCAACACGCTCAACGACCATTACCGCCGCGGCAAGGTGCGCGGAGCTCTGTCGACCAGCGGCTTCGAGGAGGTCATTCCCTCCGGCGAATCCGTGGAGCGCGCCGCGGAGGCGGGCGAGAAGAACGCCAGGCTGCTGGCCGCTCTGGCCGTCCTTTCCGAAGCGGAGCGGGAGCTGATAGCCATGCGCTACGCGCTGGACATGAGCGGGCGCGAGATGGCCGAGCGGACCGGCCTGAGCGAGAGCAACGTGGGCGTGACGCTTTTCAGGGCCCTGGGCAAGCTGCGGGCGCGGCTGGGGCCGGAGGAGATATGAAAGAGGAACTCGATAGCGGCGAATTCGCCGGACTTGAGCGGAAGCTGCGGGCGGCCGACCTGAGCGCCGACAGCGGCCTGAAGGAGGAGCTGCGGGCCAGGCTGCTGGCCCGCGGCCGGTCCGAAAGGCGGACGCCTGTCCTGGCGTGGCTGCTGCCGGTCTTCGCCGCGGCCGCGTTGCTGCTGTTCTTCGCCCCGCGCAGCGCGCGGCAAGCCGCCGCGCCGGACTATTCTTACGGCCTGCCGGATGACGGCTACGCGCAGTGCGGAAGACGCGGCCTCGGGGACTATCAGGCCGCCGAGAGGTTCTGACGGAGGAATTATGAAGATGAACGCGATATTTTTCATGGCCGCTCTGACGCTGCTGGCCGGCTGTGGCCGGGACGACACCTCGCGGCCTTTCGCGGACGACCCGGCGGTAAAGGGGAAGTGGCGCTCCGTGGATTTCGTGGAGAGCCCGGACAAGTTCGTTCCTGGAACCAGGAGCTGGGGCGGGGACCTTTTCCTTAAGGGCATGACCTTCAATGACGGCGGCGGCATGTTCGAGGGCTGGTGGACCTGGACCAAGGGTCATGTGCTCAACAAAGGGGAGGGTTTCGACTCGACGTACGAGATCCGCCGCCTGGGGGGGAAGGAGTATCTGTTCTTCGAATGGAAGACCGGCGACTACAGGTACTTCCATAAGACGCCGTGGTACTACGTGCTCGAACGCGGCGCCTACGCCGGAGACGGCAGCGACGTCATAAAGGACGATATCGACCGGCCCTTCGTCGACGATCCCGCGGTGCCGGGCGCCTGGAGCTCGGTGGACTTCGTCGAGACCCCGGAGAAGTTCTCGCCGGGGGGCAGAAGCTGGAAGGGGGACCTGTTCCTCAGGGAGCTGGTCTTCCTTCCCGGAGGCAAAAGCACCAACGGCTGGCTGACCTGGACCAGGGGCGCCGTGCTGCATCACGGCGATAGTACCGCCAGCGGGTACGAGATAAGGAAGATCGGAGGGGTCGAATACATGTTCTTCGAATGGAAGAGCGGCGACTACACCATAAGGCACCGCAAGCCCTGGTACTACGTGCTCAAGCGCGAAGGCCCGCTGCGTATGGACAGGACGGACCTCCCTTTCCGCGACGACCCGAACGTGGTCGGAGAGTGGACGAGCGTGGATTTCGTGGAGACGCCTGACTACTTCAACCCGGACAACAGGGCCTGGAACGGGGAACTGTACCTGAAGGGCCTGAAGTTCCTGCCTGGGGGCAAGGGAGGGAATCCGTGGTGGACCTGGACCAGGGGCGTTGTGATGCACCATGGCGACCGCACCGCCAGTCACTACACGATAAAAGATGTAAAGGGAGCTAAATATATGTTCTTCGAATGGAAGAGCGGCGACTACGTATTCCGCGGGGCGAAGCCGTTCTATTACGTCCTTAAGAAGAAATAAGGCCTTCAGCCGCCAGAAGCGAAAGCCCCGGTCTCCCCGGGGCTTTTTCTTTGTAAGAAAACGGGGCCGCCCGCGTAATAACGTCCGAAGGGAAAAGGAGGAGCTATGAAAACCGGAATATTGGCGGCGATAGTGATGCTGGCGGCGTTCTGCGGGCCTGCCCGCGGCGGCGAGGTAAAGATAAACACTACGGAGATGAACGGCAGGTACGTGGACGACTTTTCCAACCTGACCTTCGTGAACGACCCGGCGGTGCTGGGGAAGTGGGTGAGCGTGGACTTCGTCGGGGAACCCGCGGAGTTCATGCCGGGGAAAAGGAGATTCCGCGGGGACCTGTACCTGGAGGGCCTTTCCTTCCTGCCGAACGGGAAGACGGCGGTGCCGTGGTTCGGCTGGACCAGGGGAGTGGTGATGCACCTCGGCGGGGACCATACGGCGGCCCGCTATTCCATAGTGGAGATGGGCGGGGAGCAGTACATGTTCTTCGAGTGGAAAAGCGGGGATTACACCATCAGGCACAAGAAGCCTAAATATTACGTGCTGAAAAAGGCGGTCTCGGGCCGCGCGCCGGGCCAGCCGACGCTGGAGAGGGAGGGGAGGAACTGAACGTTCGCGGGGCCCCGGCAGGCCGGGGCCCCGGCGGTTGACCGTGAAGGCGCGGCTGTGCTAGAATATATATGAACGAACGCTCGTTCATGTATGGGGAAAAAGGCGAAAACGGAGAAGGGCGGCACGGCTAACCTGGACAGGATCCTGTCCGCGGCGTCGGACCTGTTCACGCGCAAAGGATTCAACGGCACCTCCACCAGGGATATCGCGGCCGAAGCCGGCGTTTCCCTGGGGAATATCTACAACTATTTCGGCACCAAGGAGGAGATCTTCGTCTCGCTGCTGGAGAAGTACGAAGGCGAGTATTTCCGCCCGGACCAGCCGCTGATAAAGGCCCTTTCTTCCACCTCATTCCCGGACAATATAGAGGGCCTGGGTTTCGCGTCGCGCGAGGTCGTGGAGAGGTTCTCCGCCTATATTCTCCTTATATACGTGGACGTGGTGGAGTTCGAGGCGAAGCACGTCAACAGGATGTTCGCGCGCATGCGGCAGGGCTACGCCGCCGCGCTGAAGGCCGGCCCGGCCGGCAAGGCCCGCGTGGCCCGGGATATAGACCCGGTAGGCGCGCTGATGATGGTGACCTGGAACTATTTCAACTATTTCATCATGGAGAAGCTCTTCAAGGTGAAGGGCCACTACGGGCTGGCCGACGCGCAGGCCGTGAAGATGTTCGCGAGGGTGTTCAAGAGGGGGATACTGGCATGACAGCGACTCTGGATAGGCCGGCCGCCGCGCGCAAAAGCGTGTACGCCGGAAAGCTTATAACCGCGGAAGAGGCTGCTTCGAAGATAAAGAGCGGGGACGACGTGGTGGTGGCGCAGTGCGCCTCGGAGCCGCAGGGCTGCATGGCGGCCTTCCATACGGTCGCGCCGAACGTGGAGGATGTGCGCGTGTTCTCCGTGCTGACGCTCAGGCCCTACGATTTCTACATGAAGCCGGAGATGAGGGGGCATTTCGAACTGGCCAGCTGGTTCCACGCCCCCGGCTCCAGGAAAGCGCTGGCCGCGGGCGCCGGTACCGTCACCTACGTGCCCAATATGCTGCACCGCGCGGCGACGGACCGCATCCAGGCCCGCAAGCCCGACATCTTCTTCGGCACCTGCACGCCGCCGGACGCCAAGGGCTTCGTCTCGCTGTCGCTCGGCATAACCTACGAGAAGGACGTCATCGAGGCGGCCGATACCGTCATCCTCGAGATAAACCGCAACCTGCCGCGCACCTTCGGCGACACGCACCTCCACGTCAGCGACGTGGACTGGTTCGTCGAGCACGACCAGGAAGTGCCGACCCTGCCGTCCCCCGCCCCGGACGCGACGGAGAAGGCCATCGGGAATTACATCTCCGAGCTGGTGGACGACGGCTCCACGCTGCAGCTCGGCATCGGCGGCATACCGAACGCCTGCGCGCTGGCGCTGAAGGACAAGAAGGAACTGGGCGTGCACACCGAGATGATGGTGGACTCGATGATGGAGCTCTACGAGGCCGGCGTCATCACCAATAAGCGCAAAGCCCTGCTGAAGGACAAGTTCGTCTGCACCTTCGCGATGGGCTCGCGGAAGCTCTATGACTGGCTGCACGACAACCCGGCGGTGGAGTTCCGCAGGGGTTCCTGGGTGAACGACCCCGCGGTGATACGCCGGAACTCCAGGATGGTCTCCATCAACACCTGCCTGACCGTGGACCTGACCGGCCAGGTGGCCAGCGAAACCCTAGGCCACGTCCAGTATTCCGGCACCGGCGGGCAGACCGACACCGCCGTGGGAGCCAAGGAGGCCTACGACGGCCTCGGCAAGTCCATCATCGCCTGCCGCTCGACGGCCAAGAACGGGACGGTCTCCGCTATCGTACCTGCGCTGTCCGAGGGGACGGCGGTCACGCTGCACAGGGCGAACACCGACAATATAGTGACCGAGTTCGGCATAGCGCGGCTGCGCGGCCGAACCGTTCGGGAGAGGGCTAACGCGCTGATGAACGTGGCCCACCCTGATTTCAGGGCGGAGCTCAGGCGCCGGGCGGCGCAGCTGGGCTACCTGTAAGATCTGTTATACACATACTCGGGAGGGAAAATGAAAGAAGCGTACATCATAGACGGAGTGAGGACCGCGATAGGGAGTTTCGGCGGCGCGCTGTCCGGCTTCAGCTCGGTGGAACTGGGGAAGGCGGCCGTAACGGCCCTGCTGGAGAGGACCAAGGTCCCTCCGGCCGAAGTCGACGAGGTGCTGTTCGGCAGTATCTACCAGGCGGGACTGGGGCAGGGCCCGGCCAGGCAGATAGCCGTAGGCGCCGGTATCCCGGTGGAGAAGACCGCCGTGACCCTGAACATGCTCTGCGGCTCCGGCCTGCGGACCGTGGCCATGGCAGCGCAGCAGATAATCTGCGGCGACGCCGAGATGGTGATCGCCGGCGGCGCCGAGAGCATGACCAACGCGCCGTACCTGCTGAAGAAGGCCAGGAATGGCTATAAGATGGGGAACGGCGAGCTGATCGACTCTATGATAGGCGACGGCCTCTGGGACATCTTCAATAATTACCACATGGGCATGACGGCCGAGAACCTGGCCGCCAAGTACAATCTCAGCCGCGAGGAGCAGGACAAGTTCGCCGCGGAGTCCCAGAACAAGGCCGAGAAGGCCCTGAACGAGAACCGCTTCCGGGACGAGATAGCGCCCATCGCCATCCCGCAGCGCAAGGGCGAGATAGTGGTCTTCGAGCGCGACGAGTACCCCAAGGCGGGCGTCACGCCGGCCGCGCTGGGCAAGCTCCGCCCGGCCTTCAAGAAGGACGGCACGGTAACGGCGGGCAACGCCTCCGGCATCAACGACGGCGCGGCCTGCGTGCTTGTGGCCTCCGCCGAGGCCGTGAAGAAGCATAACCTCAAGCCCATGGCGAAGATCGTTTCCTACGCCTGGGCCGGAGTGGACCCGGCCATCATGGGCATAGGACCGGCCGAGGCCGTGCGCAAGGCCCTGAAGAAGGCGGACTGGGAACTGAAGGACGTGGAGCTGATAGAGGCCAACGAGGCCTTCGCGGCCCAGGCGCTCTCCGTAGCCAAGGAGCTCGGCTTCAACGGAGACATCGTCAACGTCAACGGCGGCGCGATAGCGCTCGGACACCCGGTGGGCGCTTCCGGAGCGCGCGTGCTGGTGACGCTGCTGCACGAGATGAAGAAGCGCGGCGTGAAGAAAGGCCTCGCCACGCTGTGCATAGGCGGCGGCATGGGCATAGCGATGTGCGTCGAGCGGCAGTAGGTAGCACCCTAAGCGCGGCGAAGGGCCCCGGGCTTCCGCCCGGGGCCTTTTTTATGGGCCCGCAGCCGCGCGTTCCGGTCCTTTCGTCATGCCCGGCGCTAACATAAAACAATCCGCCGGCTGACCGGGAGGGGTACGCGGATGGTTTAGAATTTACTAAATTTCTATACATGAAGACACCGCGCATGAACCAGGCAGAGAAGCTCGCAAGGACCCTGAAGCACATCTCCCACCCGCTGAGGCTGCTGATGATCTGCATGCTCTCCGAGGGCGAGAAGTGCGCCGGCGATATCGTCGCCAGGCTGGGCACCACCAAGGGGAACATCTCGCAGCACCTGCGCGTGCTGTCGGACAACGGGGTCATAGCTTACAGGAGGGAGGCGAACAGGGTCATCTACCGCATAGCGGACGGGAAGCTGGTGAAGCTGCTGGACGCGATGAGGAACCTGTATTGCCCGGGCGGCGGGCACTAGTCCGCCAACAGTTCGATACGCAGGTTATATAAGGAGGCAGCAATAATGAAACGGACAGTAAGACATCTCGCGGCGGCAACGGCCCTGATAGGGCTCTCCGCCGTCTGCTACGCGACGAACGGGGACAACCTGATAGGCGTGGGCCCCACGTCCCGGGCCATGGGCGGAACCGGGATAGCCGCCCCGCAGGACTCCATCAGCGCCATCTTCTCCAACCCGGCCGCTCTCTCCCAGATAGAGGGCTCGCAGTTCAACTTCGCCGGCACCGATTTCAGCCCGGCCGTTAAGGCGACGGTGGTCGCTCCGTCCGGCGGCGGCATGCCGGGCAACTGGAAAGCGACCAGCCAGGACGCCGTCTACGCCGTGCCGGCGATAGGCCTCTCCACTCCGATGACGGACAAGGTGAATTTCGGTATAGCCGCCTACGGAGTTTCCGGCATGGGCGTGGACTACCGGAACAAGGACCCGATGAAGACCAATACCAAGGTCTCCGTGATGAAATTCGTTCCGGCCGTGTCCTGGAAGAGCGGGGCTTTCTCGTACGGGCTCGGCATGGACATAGATTATCAGGCCGCCGACTTCGGGTCTGGGCTTTCCCATAACTACGCCGTGGGCGCGCGCCTCGGCGCGGGCTATGAGGCCGGCGCCTGGAACTTCGGCCTGACGTACGTGAGCCCGCAGAGCGTGGAGCATAAGCGCATCTACGATTTCGACGGGACCGGGGCCGGCGGCGCCTTTAACGGCTTCGACTCGCTCAAGCTCGAGAACCCGGCCCAGTACGGGGCCGGCGCGGCCTACAAGGGCCTCGATAAGTGGCTGTTCTCGGCCGACGTGAAGTACATAGACTGGGGCAACGCCGAGGGCTACAAGGACTTCGACTGGGGGTCCCAGACCGTGTTCGGGCTCGGAGTCCAGAACAAGACCACCGATAAGCTGACGCTGCGCGCCGGCTGGAACTACGGGAAGAACCCGGTAAAGAAGCACCAGGCCTTCAACGCGATGAGCGGCATGACCAGCGTGCAGGGCAAGAGCATGAGCACTTTCGGCTACGAGTATTTCAGGATAATAGGCTTCCCCGGCATCGTGGAGAACCACGTCAGCCTGGGCTGCGGCTACGAGTTCTCTCCTAAGTTCGCGCTGAACCTGGGCTACACCAGGGCCCTGGCGAAGACTATCAGCGAGACCGACAGTTCCGGCACGATCACCCTCAAGTCCGAGCTGTCCGAGAACGCGCTGGACCTGGGGCTGACCTTCAGGTTCTAAGGTAAACGGATAGGGTGAGGGGAGGGGACGGCTTTGGCCGCCCCCTCTGTTTTGTGGAATTCTTGACTAAAAACAATGCGCGGATTGACCGATGCGGGTTCCAATGTATTTTAGTATTTGCTAAAATACTTACATGAAACCACCGCGCCACGCCGAAGCCGGGAGGCTCGCGAAGACCCTCCGGCACATCGCCCACCCGTTGCGTCTGCTGATAGTCTGCATGCTCTCCTCCGGGGAGAAATGCGCCGGGGACATCTCCGGCCCCCTCGGTACCACCAGGGGCAACGTCTCGCAGCACCTGCGCATCCTGACCGACAACGGCGTGCTTTCGCGCCGCAAGGACGGCAACAAGGTCTTCTACGGCATCAGCGACGGGAGGATGTCCGAGATGGTGGCCATGATGAGGAGGCTGTACTGCCCGGGCCGCACGCCGGCCGCTGGCAGGCCTTGAACCGAATATGAAGAAAGTCCTTATATTAATAGCGCTGGCAGGCCTTATAGGCGGCGTCCCTTCCGGGGCGCTGGCCCTGCGTGAGACCGATCCCGGCACCCTGTCCGTACTGAAGGCCGAATATCCCAAGAAGCACAAGGCCTCGGTGGACCATTCCAAGTTCCAGGCCCTGGACAAGAAATTCGGGGACCTGAAGCAGGTCACCGCGGCCTGCCTGTCCTGCCACAACAAGGCGCAGGACGAGGTGATGCATACCAGCCACTGGACCTGGGACAGGGGCGAGTACATCCCGGGGCGCGGCGTGGTCTATTTCGGCAAAAAGAACGCGATAAACAACTTCTGCATCAGCACCCCCGGCAACGAGAAGAGCTGCGCCAAGTGCCACCCGGGCTACGGGCGAAACGCGGACGGCTCCGTACCTAAGGACCCCGATGACGTGGACTGCCTGGTCTGCCACGACAATTCCGAGACCTACGCGAAAGGCTCCGACATGGGCGGCGCGCCGGACCCGAAAGTGGACCTCGGCGCTGCGGCCCGCAGCGTCGGCCTGCCCAGGCGCGCCAACTGCGGCATCTGCCACTTCTTCGGCGGCGGCGGCAACAACGTCAAGCACGGGGACCTGGAGAAGGCGCAGTTCGAGCCCTCCAGAGAACTGGACGTGCACATGGCGCAGAACGGCGCCAACATGCAGTGCGTCGACTGCCACCTCACGGAGAACCACGAGATCTCCGGAAAGATGTACTCGCTTTCGTCCATGGACCGTAACCGGGTCACCTGCGAGCGGTGCCACACCGCCTCGCCGCACAAGGACAGGGTGATCAACGAGCATACCGCCAAAGTGGCCTGCCAGAGCTGCCACATCCCGCTCTACGCCAAGGCCAACTCCACCAAGGTGTTCTGGGACTGGTCCACGGCTGGAAAGCTCAGGGACGGCAAGCCCTATTCCGAGGAGGACGAGCGGGGCAACCATACCTACCTGTCGATAAAGGGCTCGTTCAAGTGGGGCGACCACCTGAAGCCGGAATACGCCTGGTCCAACGGCACCGCCTCGCATTACCTGAGCGGCGACAAGGTGGAGGATACCTCGAAGCCGTTGGTGCTGAACCCGCTCTACGGCTCCTATTCCGACGACAACGCGAAGATAATACCGGTGAAGGTGCACCGGGCCAACCAGCCCTTCGACCCGGTAAATAAGACGCTGATACAGCCGAAGCTGTACGCCGACAGGAAAGGCGAGGGCGGCTTCTGGAAGGACTTCGACTGGCAGTCGGCCGCGCGGCTCGGCATGAAGAAGGTCGGGCTGCCGTTCAGCGGCAAGATAACCTTCATCCGTACCGACATGAACTGGCCCCTGAACCACATGGTTGCGCCCAAGGAAGAGACGCTGAAATGCTCGGAATGCCACGAGCGTGACGGCGGCCGTCTGGCGGGACTGAACGGCTTCTACCTGCCGGGCAGGGACCGCTCTAAAGCGCTAGATATACTGGGGAAGCTGATGCTGATAGTAACCCTGCTGGGCGTGCTGCTGCACGGCGCGGGCCGCATCATCAGCCGCAGGGCCTACAAAGGCGGTGAGAAAAAATGAAGACGCATAAGAAAGTGAGGATCTACACCGGCTTCGAGCGGTTCTGGCACTGGACGCAGGCCGTGCTGATCATCTTCCTCGGCTTCACCGGGTTCGAGATACACGGCGCCTATTCCTTCCTCGGCTTCAGGGACGCCGTCCGCTACCACAACGACGCCACCTGGCTGCTGATGGTGCTGATAGCCTTCGCTATCTTCTGGCATTTCACCACGGGCGAATGGAAACAGTACGTGCCGACCACGAAGAACATCTCGGCGCAGCTGGAGTACTACGTGTTCGGTATCTTCCGGAACGCGCCGCACCCTACCAAGAAGACCGCGCATTCCAAGCTGAACCCGCTGCAGAAGCTGGCCTACTTCGGCCTGAAGGTCTTCCTGCTGCCGGCCACGCTGCTGTCCGGCCTGCTGTACATGTTCTACCGCTACCAGGGCGGCGGCCTGCCGGGCTTCCTGTCGGCCGGCTCCCTGGGCCCCGTAGCGCTGGTGCATACGGCCTGCGCCTTCGCGCTGGCGGCGTTCCTGATCGGGCACCTTTACCTTATGACCACCGGCAGCACCGTGACGTCCAACCTGAAGGCCATGTTGACGGGCTGGGAGGAGCTGGAAGATGAAGAGTGAACACGTAAAAGACGCGCAAGAGACTAAGTATATGAACCCGTACCTGGCGGGCTTCCTGCTGGGTATGGTACTGCTGGCCACGATCTTCATGACGGGCCGCGGACTTGGGGCCAGCGGCGCGCTGAAGAGCGGAGTGGTGGCGGCGGTGCAGGCGGTGGCGCCGGGTCACGCGGCGTCGTCAGAGTTCTACAGCGAATACGCGGCGCAGCACCCCGAGGGGCCGCTCAAGAACTGGCTGGTCTTCGAGGCGGTCGGCGTGATCATCGGCGCCTTCCTGTCGGGCCTGATCTCCGACCGGCTGGCCTTCAGGTTCGACAAGGGACCTTCCGCCACCAACAGGATGAGGGTCTGGGGCGCGCTGGCCGGCGGCGTTCTGTGGGGCATCGGCGCGCAGTTGGGCCGCGGCTGTACCAGCGGAGCGGCGCTGAGCGGCATGGCCGTGATGTCCACCGGCGGCATAATAACGATGATCTTCATCTTCGCCGGCGCGTACGGCTTCGCGTACTTCGTCCGGAAGCTCTGGATATGAGGAGAGATATATGGGGCCTTTAGTACCAGACATAATCAGCAACAATCTGAACTATCTCGTAGCCCTGGGGGTAGGGCTGCTTTTCGGCATGGTGCTGGAACAGGCCGGCTTCTCGAGCACGAGGAAGCTGGTGGGCCTGTTCTACGGCTATGACTTCACGGTGCTGCGCGTGTTCTTCACCGCCGGCGTGACGGCCATGCTGGGCGTGATAGGCCTAGAGCACTTCGGCCTGCTGGACATGAGCCTGGTCTACATAAACCCGACCTTCCTCTGGGCCGCCATAGTCGGCGGCCTGATAATGGGGCTGGGCTTCGTGGTTGGCGGGTTCTGCCCGGGCACCAGTATCTGCGCGGCGGCCATAGGCAAGCTGGACGCGATGGTCTTCATAGGCGGCGCCTTCCTCGGCGTGTTCATCTTCGCCGAGGGCTATCCGCTGTTCGTGAAGCTCTATATGGCCGCGCCGTGGGGCAGTCCGCAGGTCTTCGACAGCCTGCGCATCTCGCAGAGCCTGTTCGCCTTCCTGCTGGTGCTGGCCGCGCTCGGGGCTTTCTGGGCCGTCTCTATCATAGAGAACAGGGTCAACGGCGTGAAGAGGCCGGCGGTGCGGTTCACGCCGTACTACGCCGGGCTCGGAGCCGCGGGGCTGGTGCTGGCCGCGGCAGCCCTGCTGATGCCCTCCAGGAAGGCCTCGCTGCTCGAGGCCTCCGAGGCCCCGGGGGCCGCGCAGGCCTATAAGGCCGACGCGATGACCCCCGACGAGTTCGCGCTCAGGCTGATGGACGGCGGGGATAAGATGCGCATCGTGGATTTCCGGCCCGAGGAGGCGCGCGCCAAGATGCCGCTGCCGGGCTCGGTGCCGTTCACTGCCGGAGGGCTGTTCGAGAAGCAGGCCGCCAGGACCCTGCTGACCCGCGGGCTGACCTACGTGTTCGCGGCCGAGGACGAACAGACGGAGCGCAGGATGGCCTTCATCGCCGACAGGCTGGGCTTCCGGGACATAAGGATACTGGAGGGCGGGCTGAAGGCGTTCAGGGACCGGATACTGGATTTCAAGCCGGCGGCCGGCGCTTCCGCTTTCGAGCGGGACAACGCCTACCGTTTCCGCGAGGAAGCGAAGCGGATCGTGCCCGGCCTGCTCAAGGCCGCGCCGGCGGAGCCGGCGGTCAAGAAGGCCAAGCGCATACTCGGCGGCTGCTAGAGCGCGCCGTCCGAAAAAGAAAAGCCCCCGGCAACGCCGGGGGCTTTTCTTTCGTGCAAGACGCGGCGGGCGGGCGCTATTTTCCGGACAGTTGGCCGCAGGCGCCGGCTATGTCGTCGCCCAGGCTCTTGCGGACGGTGACCTCGAAGCCGTAGGTCTCCATAAGACCCGCGAAAACCTTAACGCGGTCCTTGGCCGGCGTATTGTAAGGGCAGCCGGTGCGGTTGTAGGGGATCAGGTTTATCGTGAAATACTTGGGGGCGGCCACCGAGCGCAGCCAGGAGTTGAGCTTGCCGGCCTGGGAGCGGCTGTTGTTCACGCCGTCCATCAGCACGTACTCCACGAACACGCGGCGGCGGGTGCTGAAGATGTAGTCGTTCAGGGCCTTGGCCAGCTGGGACAGCGGGTACTGCCTGTTAAGCGGAACCAGCTCGTTGCGCAGCGCGTCCTCTGAGGCGTGCAGCGATATCGCCAGGTTGCACTGCGGGAAATCCTTCGCGAAGCGCCGGATGCCGGGCACGTGGCCGGCGGTGGAGACCGAGATGTGGCGCTGGCCCAGGCCGATCCTGTCGGGGTCGGTCATGGTCTTTATGGCCTCGCCCACGGCGTCGTAGTTGTAGAACGGCTCGCCCATGCCCATGAAGATCACGTTGCCTATCTTCTGGCCGCGGGCCTTCCTGAGCCAGGCGCCGGCCGCCAGGAACTGGTCGGTTATCTCGTCGGGAGAGAGGTTCCTCTTCAGCCCCTTCTTGCCGGTGGCGCAGAACGGGCAGCGCACAGGGCAGCCCACCTGGGTGGAGACGCAGAGGCTCCACTTTTCCGGCAGCAGGTTCAGCAGCACTGTCTCTATCTTGCGGCCGTCCTTCAGGCCGTACAGGAACTTGACCGCGTCGCCCTTGGCCGATACCTGCGCTTCCAGCTGCTCCACGGAATGCAGGCGGAACTCCCGGGACAGCTGTTCCCTGAGGGGGGCCGGGAGCACGGTAACATCGTCCCAGGAGGCGGCCATGCCGCGGTAGACGGCGGCGCGCACCTGTTTCATGCGGAAGGCCGGCAGGCCGCTCTTTTCCAGGAACGCGGAGAGCTTCTGGAAGTCCATACTAAGATTATCGCAAATATGGGGGCCCATAAAAACAAGGCCCGCCGGGAGGCGGGCCTTGGGATCGCCGAGGGGCGGCTAGATGGGGCACATGAAAGAGGCGGGGTCCTTGCCGCAGTCCACCACCTGCGGGGCCAGGACCGGGCGGAATACCGGCACGAAGATCTCGCGGTTCAGCGTCTTCAGCGCGGCCTTGTAGTCGTAGAAATAGGAGCCATGCCAGGTCTTCACGTTGCGTATGGTGAAAAGGTCCCGCCTGGCGGCGGCCCGCAGCGGCTTGTTGTGAAGGATGAAGTCGATCAGGTTGTGTTCCACGTTGCCCACTTCCGCGTCTACCTGATAGTTGGAGTCGGCCGCCGGGATGGCGTTGGAGAACGAGTCGCGCATGGCCCAGATATTCCGCCAGACGCCGACTACCGCCGGCTTCCTGACCTTCCGGACCAGGCCGCTTTTCAGGGCCTCGAAGCGCAGGAACATCTTGACCACCGGGTTGGAGGGCACCAGCGGGGAGCCGACGGTGATCAGCTTGTCTATGCGGACGTCGCCGCGCCTTTTCCCTACCCGGTGCAGCGCCGTGTGGGCCAGCACCGAGCCCCAGCTGTGGGCCAGGATGTAGATCGGCCTGCCTGAGTCCTTGTATTTGTCGTAGACCTCTATGATCTTCGCCTGCAGCCTGCGCACCGTCTTCCGGGTGTCCCCGGGGTCCCTGGACCAGGTGAAGGGTATTACTATGACGTCGTGGTCCGCGTAGCCGGGCAGCTCCTGCAGCTTGAGCTCGAGGTAGTTATCCGGCAGGCGCACCACTTCCCGCTCGGCCTCCAGGCCGGCCTCGTCCTCTTCGGGGAAAAAGTAGCGCGCGTCGAAGCCGGTCCCGGCCTCGTCCGCTTCGGTCAGGTCCCTGTGGGGGAAGATCCTGCGGATGAGCTTGAGAAAATTCCCCAGGTCGGCCGACCCCCAGCCTATCTCCGAGAACTTCAGTCCGGGCAGCGTTATTACTATCGGGTCCATGCCGTTCACCTGGGTCAGTACCCCGGCCAGCGGAGGCTGCGGGGCCGGCATGTCCATGTCCGAGGCCAGCGCCGCTAAGTCGGCCGCGTGCGTGGCGTTCAGGTCGATGGCGGCCGCGCGGCCGCAGAGCAGGAAAGGCAGGGCAAGGATGAAAAGCGCGGGTTTTGCCATTTTCATATAATATAGCTACGCTGTTTCGGCTAAAATCTAGCAGATGTGTTGACCGTTGTCAACTGATTTTGGTCAACTTCCAAAAGATGACAAAGAGCTGCGACCTGAACAGATTTACGGCTTTCCTGGCCCTGAATTTCTGCCTGTCCCTGGCCGTCTCCTCCTTTTTCCTCCTCTTCGCGGGCCGGCACCCGCTCGAGCTGGCCTTCGCGGCGGTGGCGCTGGTCTCCAATACGCTGATGCTCTGCGCGGCCGTCTCCGTCCCGGCCCTGCTGCTGTATCGTCTCGGCCGCGGGCCGGCGCTGCCCGGCGCGCTGCTGGGCCTCTTCCAGCTGCTGCTGGTCACCGACGCCGGCGTATACAAGATATTCAAGTTCCACCTGAACTCGATGGTGGTCAACCTGGTCCTGACCCCCGGAGGCCTCGACTCGCTGGAACAGGGCTGGGGCATGAAGCTCTTCTACGTTCTCCTGGCGGCCGCGATGCTGGCGGCGCAGCGGCCGCTCTGGAAGCTATCGGAAAGGGTGCGGGCGGGCTTCAGCCGCCGCGCGGCCAGGACGGCCGCCGCCGTTTTGTTGCTGTTCGTGCTGGCGGATAAAGGTCTCTTCGCGTGGGGCACGCTGTACGACTCGGTCTACATCACCCGCAACGCCCAGCTTTACCCGCTCTACCAGCCGCTGAGGATACGGAGTTTCGCCAATAAGTACCTGGGCGTCAGACTGGACTCGGAGGTCAGGGGCGGCATAGACAAGCGTTACTCAGGGTTGGCCTACCCGCTGGTCCCGCTGCGGGCGGAGCGGCCGGCCAGGCCGCTGAACTTCGTGGTCCTGGTGGTGGACTCGCTGCGCCGGGACATGCTGAAGCCGGACATCATGCCGGAGACCTGGGCGCTGGGGAAGAAGAGCGCCATTTTCACGGATCACTACAGCGGCGGCAACTGCACCAGGTTCGGCATCTTCTCCATCTTCTACGGCATCTACGGCAACTACTGGTTCGACATGCTGGGTGAGCGCCGCCCGCCGGTGCTCATGGACGAGCTGCAGGCTCAGGGCTACGACATCCGGTTGTACGCCAGTTCGAAGCTGAGTTTTCCCGAGTTCGATAAGACCGCCTTCGCCAGGGTCCCCAGAGGCGGCGTCTACGACGATCCGGACGGCGCCGACGTGGTGGCCCGGGACGGGCGTATAACTAAGGAGTTCGTCTCCTACCTGCGCTCCCGCCGCCGGGGTTCTCCGTATTTCGCCTTCGTCTTCTACGACGCCTCGCACGGGGCTTACGGCTACCCGCCCGAATTAGAGAAGTTCAGGCCCGCGGCTAACGCGAACCGCCTGGCCCTTAACAGGGACAATATCGGCCCGCTGTTCAACATGTACAAGAACTCGGTCTACTACGACGATCGCTTGGCAGGGGAGATACTGAAGACGATAGCGGATACCGGAGGGATGAAGGACACGGTCATCCTGGTGCTGGGAGACCACGGCGAGGCCTTCCTGGAGCGCGGCCGTTACGGCCACAACCAGGGCTACAGTCCGGAAGAGGTGCGCGTGCCGCTGGTGCTGTACGTGCCCGGCCGAAAACCGCTGGTCTCCTCGGCCATGACGAGCCATCTGGATATAGTGCCGACGCTGATGCCGTTGCTGGGCGTAAAGAACCCCCCGTCCGACTATTCCAGCGGACGCAGCCTGTTCGACGTTTCTCCGCGGTCCTTCGTGTCCTGCGCGTCCTGGGACACCGCTGCCATCATCACGTCGAGCGGCACGCTTGAAATGCCGCTGGAGGCTTACAAGGGCGGCGTGAAGGCTTTCGACTCCGAATACGGGGAAGAGGGGAAGAAGGCGGCGCGCGCCTATGCGCCGCTGATAGTCAAGTTCCAGAAGGAAGCCAGCAGATTCTCAAAATGAAGAGGCCGGCTATATGCCGGCCCCTTCTCCTCCGCCCGCGCGCCTGGACCGCGCGCGGGATTTTCTTTTCCTTATCCGGGCTATCTCTTTGAGGCGCTCCGAGGTTCCCGGGGAGACGCGCAGCTCTATCTCGTCCACGAGCTCCCTGAGGGCCAGGAAGCGGTTGAGCGAGCGCTTGCGCTCGCGCTGGCAGCGGACGACCAGCCCCAGCGGCGCGTAGCGCAGCAGCACCGCATTGGCCGTCTTGTTTATCTTCTGGCCGCCCTTGCCGCCGCCGCGCACGAACTGCTCCTCCACCAGGCGCAGGTCTATCGCGAGGCGCGCGATGCGCGCCTTGAGCGCTTCGGCCTTCTGCGGGGTGATGTCGGAGAGCTCCGGGAAGTTCACCGTTACTCTTCCGACTGGCCGTGCTCGCGCAGGTACTTGCGGATATGGCTGCGCGCGCCCGCCGTCTTTACGGCGCCGAGCCAGTCCTTGCGCGGGGCGGAATTCTTGCGGGTGATGATCTCGCAGATGTCGCCGCTCTTGAGCGAGTGGTCCAGGCGGACCATCTTGTTGTTGACCTTGGCGCCTATGCAGGTGTTGCCCACATCGGTGTGTATCGCGTAGGCGAAATCTATCGGCGTGGCGTCCACCGGCAGCGGCTTCACGTCGCCCTTCGGCGTGAAGATGAAGATCTGGTCCAGCTCGAGGTCGGTCTTGAAGCTTTCTATGAACTCGCGCGGGCTGGAGAGGTCCTGCAGCCACTCCATCCACTGCCGCAGCCAGTTCAGTTTCTCGTCAAGGTGGCGGTCCGCTCCCTTGTCGCCCATCTTGTAGCGCCAGTGCGCCGCGATGCCGTACTCCGAGGTGTGGTGCATGTCCTCGGTGCGGATCTGGATCTCGATGACCTCGCCGGAGGCCGCGATCACGCTGGTGTGCAGGCTCTGGTAAAGGTTCATCTTCGGGACCGCGATATAGTCGGTGAACGAGCCGGCCACCGGTTTGAAGACGGAGTGGACGGTGCCGAGCAGCGCGTAGCAGTTGAGCACCGTGTCGGTGATCACGCGTACGCCGAGCGCGTCCTGGATCTCCTCGAACGGCTTAGCCTGGCGCAGCATCTTGCGGTAGATGGAATATAGGTTCTTCGCGCGGGAGAGGACCCGGAAGGGCACGTTGGCGCCATTTAGGTGCTTCTCCAGCTCGGCGCGGAAATCGTCCAGCAGCTTCTCGCGCTTGGCGTAGCGCAGCTGCACCTTGGTCAGCAGGCTCTGGTACTCGTCGGGATGCAGGTACTTGAACGACAGGTCCTCGAGTTCCGATTTCAGATGGAAGATGCCCAGCCGCTGCGCGAGCGGGGCGTAGAGGGAGAGGGTTTCGTGACTGATCTCGAGGCGCTTTTCCTTAGGCATGAAGTTCAACGTGCGCATGTTGTGCAGGCGGTCGGCCAGCTTTATCACGATCACGCGGATGTCCTTCGCGGTGGCCAGGATCATCTTGCGCCAGTTCTCGGCCTGGGCCTCGTCGCGGGAGGAGAACTTGAGGGTCTCGATCTTGGTCACGCCGGCCACGAGCGCGTATATCTCGTCGCCGAACTCCTTCTTGAAGGTCTCGTGCGGTATCTTCGTGTCCTCGAGCACGTCGTGCAGCAGTCCCGCCGCCACGGTCTCGAGGTCCATCTTGTAGTCCACGAGGATCTCGGCCACGGCCGCGCAGTGGACGAAATACTTCTCGCCGGAGGCGCGCTTCTGGTCCTGGTGCGCCTCGCAGGAGTAGTTCCAGGCGTATTCCAGGACGGTGGTGTCCTGCGAGGAGTATTCCCGGAATTTCTTCAGCAGTTCGTCCAGTTCCATGTCAATGCGCTCCCAGTTTCTTGATGAGGTATACGGTCAGGTAGCCGGCCGGGTAGATCAGGCGCGCGAACTTGTCGTCGTGACGGTGCAGCTCGGGCAGGATGTCGGCCATCGCGATATAGAGGAACGAGCCGCCGGAGAGGCCGAGCGCGAAAGCTTCGGCCCCCGCGGGCAGGGCCCGCAGCAGCGGCGCGGCGACCAGCGCCCCGAAGGGGGTGGCCGCGGCCAGCCACAGGCTGAAGACCAGGGCTTTGCGCGGCGTACGGCCGGCGTGCAGCAGCAGCGAGACCAGCGTGACGCCGTCCGCGAACTTGTGCAGGATCACGCCCAGCGCCACGTTGAAGCCGGCCGCCGAGCCGGAGGAGAAGCCCACGGCGATATTGAAACCGTCCAGCAGGGAGTGCAGGCCCATCGCCGCCAGCGCGAAGGCGCCTATGTCGTGGACATGGCAGTCCTCCATGAACTCGCTGCAGGAGCTGTGGGCGGCGAAGGTCTCGAGCGTGAACAGGGCGAGCAGCCCGGCCAGCGCACCGTAGGAGAGCGCCTGCGCGTCGAAGCCGAAGCCGGCCGGGAGGATGTCGAGCAGCGCCACCGAGATCAGCACGCCCGCGGCGTAGGCCAGCGCGCGCGCCAGGAAAGTCCTGCTGAAACCGCCCAGCTTCAGCACGGCCGCCGCTCCCGCCATGGTGAAAACTACCGCCAGGATGCTGAAGAGGATGACCATAATGGATCAGGTCTGCGCCTCGTAGAGGCCCTTGTAGATTCCGCCGAGCGCGAGCAGTTCCTCGTGCGTGCCGGTCTCTGCCAGTTCGCCCCGCTTCAGCACGAAGATCTTGTCGGCGTTCTTCACAGTGGAGAGGCGGTGGGCGACCATCACCACGGTGCGGCCGCCCAGGATGCGCTCTATCGCGGCCTGCACGGCCTGCTCGCTCGCGGTGTCCAGGTTGGAGGTGGCCTCGTCGAGCAGCAGGATCTTCGGCTTCTTGATTATCGCGCGGGCTATCGCCAGGCGCTGGCGCTGGCCGCCCGAGAGCTTCACGCCGCGCTCGCCCAGCACCGTCTCGTAGCCCTGCGGCATCGCCTCGATGAAGGCGTGCGCGTCGGCGGCCTTCGCGGCCTCGACCACCTCGTCCATCGAGGCGCCGGGGCGGCCTATCGTGATGTTCTTGTAGACCGTGTCGTCGAACAGTATCGTATCCTGCGTGACCAGGCCCATGTGCGCCCGCAGGTCGGTGGTGTCCAGGTCCAGCATGTCGTGGCCGTCCACCTCTATGCGGCCGCTGACCGGGTCGAAGAAGCGCAGCAGCATGTGGACTATCGTGGTCTTGCCGGAGCCGGAGGGCCCCACGAAGGCGGCCACCTCTCCGGGATTGATCGTGAACGAGAGGTCCTTGAGCACCTGCGTGTCCCGGGACGGGTACTTGTAGCCGACGTTCCGGAACTCTATCTTTCCGGCCAGCTTATCTATGTTCTTGGTCTCGGCCTTCACCACCACGGCCGGCTTCTCCTCGAGGATCTGGTGGATGCGTTCCCAGGCCGCCATGCCCTGCTGCAGCTTGGAATTCATGTTGCCGATGTTCTTCAGCGGCACGTAGGCCGTCAGGTAGCCCATCAGAAAAGAGAAGAAGTTCGCGGTCGTCATCGTGCCGGAGAAGATGGCCTTGCCGCTCATGTAGAGGATGGCGACCATCACCATGCCGCTGATCAGCTCCATCACCGGGCCGCTCATCGCGGTGGCGCGCAGGTAGCGCATCATCTTGGAGAAGTAGGCGTCGTTGGAGACCTTGAAGCGGGCTATGGCCTGGTCCTCGTAGTTGAAGGCCTTGACCACGGTGATGCCCTGCAGGCTCTCCTGGAAGCGGTGCGAGATATCGCCCACTATCACGTTGCTCTCGGCGGAGGCGCGGCGCATCTTCTTGCCCAGCACTCCCAGTATGCCGCCCACGGCCGGCAGCACTATCAGAGAGATAAGAGCCAGGCGCCAGTTGATGTAGAACAGCACCCCGATGCAGCCGATGACCGTCAGCACGTCGCGGATGCCGTAGAGCGGGATGAACTGCACCGTGCTCTGCACATTGTTGAGGTCGTTGATGACGCGGCTCATCACGTCGGAGGAGCGGCGCCGCCAGTAGAACTCGAGCGAGAGCCGGTGCACGTGGTCGAACAGGTCGCCGCGGATGTCCTGCACGGCCTTCTGGCCGACCCAGCTCATCAGGTAGGCGTTGGTGTACTCCACCAGCATGCGCAGCACGAACAGCACCGGCAGGCCCGTCACGACGAGCATCAGCAGGTGCTCGTTCTTGTCCATGAAGACGCCCTTGATCACCGGGCCGGAGACGTAGATGATCAGGTTCTTGATCAGCGCGAGCACGACCATAGAGCCGGCCGCCTGCAGCAGGCGGCGCTTGTACGGCTTCAGGTAGGCGAACAGAGCCCGGGCGAGCTTCTTGAACTGCTCGCCCGTTATCTTCCGGGAAGGGTCCTGGACCTGCGTCATGAAAGGTGCGCCAGGATCTTGTCGGCCGCGCGGCGCGCGGCCCCGCGCTCGCCCAGCAGGGAGCGCATCGCTATCAGCTCCTTGCGGGCCGCCTGCATGCGCGGCGGGTTGTTGATGTAGGCGAAGGCCTCCTGGGCCAGGTTGTCGACCGTGGCCTTGTCCTGTATCAGCTCCTTGACGGCGGGGCGCTTCAGCAGGATGTTGACCAGCGAGATATACGGCGTCTTGACGACTAGCTTTGCCACCTCGTAGGTGAGCTTCTGCATCTTGTAGGCGACGGCCATCGGCACGCCGAGCAGCGCGTTCTCGAGCGTGGCCGTGCCGGAGCAGGTGAAGGCGAAGTCGAGCTTGGCGCGCTCGCGGTAGTCCTTCTCGCGGACTATCTCGACGTCCTTGGACCAGTACTTCTCGGCTTCCTCGAGCGCCGGCACCATCGCCTCGTCCGGGAATTCCGGCACGGCGAACAGGTAGGCGCGGGCCTTCGGGTGCTGCTCCTTTATGCGGTAGAACGCCTTGACGAACAGCGGCAGGTGGCGGTAGATCTCGGTCTTGCGCGAGCCAGGCAGTATGCCGATGCGCAGCTCTCCTCCGGGGGGCAGGCCCTCGCGCTTCTCCGGCTCCGGCATGATGTCCAGCAGCGGGTGGCCGACGAAGGAAGGGTTGCCGCCGGCCTTCCTGTAGAGCTCCTCCTCGAACGGGAAGATCACGAAGATCTCCTTGGTCAGCTTGGCGATCTTGGCGGCCCGGCCGGCGCGGCTGGCCCAGACCTGCGGGCTTATGTAGTAGAACGCGGGGATCTTGCGGTGGGCGGCCAGGCCCAGCACCTGGTGGTTGAAGCCGTAGAAGTCCACCGCTATCACGCAGGCCGGGCGCCGCTCCTCCATGTAGCGCCTGACCAGCTTGATCAGCTTTAGCCACAGGAAGAAGTGCTTGAACGGTTCCGAGAAGCCCACGGCGCCGACCGAGACCAGGTTGTAGATGAAGTGGGTTGAGACCTCCTGCATCCGCACTCCGCCTATGCCGGTGACGGTGATCTCCGGGTCTTTGGCCTGCAGGGCGCGTATCAGGTTGGCGGCGTGCAGGTCGCCGGAGGGGTCGCCTGCAACCACCAGAATGTTCTTGTTCGAGGGTGCTATCTTGGCCATGGTTGAGTAGGGCGCTCCGGCTAGTGCTTGTCTATCCCGGCGTTCTTGAGGCTTTCCTCCACCAGGACCTTGGTGACCTTGCCTATGTCGGCCAGCGTTCCCGAGATGGACTCGGGAGACTGCTCGGTCTTGGAGCCGGAGACCTCGAAGCGGCGCATCTTGTCGGTGATGTCGAGCGCCAGCCGCAGCGCCTTCAGGCCCTTCTCGCCGCTGGGCGTCGGGGTCTTGGAGGTCTTGATGCAGTCTATGAAATGGTACAGCTCCTCGCGGATCGGCTGTTTCGGCGCGAACTTAGGGTAGGTGATCTCTATGTCGCGCAGCGATTTTATCACGGGGTTCTTCTTCGTGTAGATCTTGAGCCGGGAGCTGACGTAGTCCACCGAGATGTAGGCGTCCTGCTGGTAGATGCGCATGCGACGGGAGGCTTCCATCGTGGCGCGGCTGGCCGTGATGTCCGCCACGCAGCCGTTCCGGAACTTCAGGCGCACGTTGGAGATGTCCTCGTGGTTGGACAGCATGCTGGCCCCGATGGCCTCGAAGGACTCTATCTCGGAGTCTATCATCGTGAGGATGATGTCAAGGTCGTGGATCATCAGGTCCAGCGTGACGCCGGTGGCGGCCACGCGCGGGTCGTACGGCCCGAGGCGCTCTATCGTGACGTAGCGCGGGTTCTTGACGTGCTTCATCGTTTCCACGACGGCCGCGTTGAAGCGCTCGGAGTGCCCAACCTGCAGGACCACCTTGTTCTTCTCGGAGAGGTCCAGCAGCTTGCGGGCGCCCTCCTCGGAATTCGTTATCGGTTTCTCCATCAGCACGTGCACGCCTGCCGACAGGGCCTTCACGCCCAGTTCGGCGTGGTATTCGGTGGGGGCGGCTATCACCAGCGCGTCCACCTGGTTGAGCAGCTCCTCCACGGTCTTATAGGCCACGCAGTTGTGGCGCCAGGCCAGCACCTGGGCCCGCAGCAGGTTGGGGTCGGAGACCCCGACCAGCTCCACTTCGGGCATGGTCGAAAGGGTGCGTGTATGGAAGCCGCCCAGTTTGCCGGCGCCTACGACGCCGAACCTCAGTTTCTTCTCTTTGTCAGCCATAAGTGTCCTCAAAGAAAACGGATAGCGCGGACCGGCCGCGCGGCCCGTCAATCTTATTATTCTACTAAATATGGGGGATTACGGCCGCAACGGGCCGGGTCGGAATTTCAGGGCTTTCAGCACGTCGCGGTAGTCGTCGGTCCAGACCCGCCAGCCCTGCGGCACCGAAGCCGCGGTCCAGCCGCTGGCCCTCAGCGTCCGAAGGTGGGACGGATCATCCGTCACGGCCAGCCATTCGGAGCTCAGGCGGGCCGGGTCCGAGGGGTCGTAGGAGATCTCCTTGTAGAGGCTCCGCAGGCCGGCCGCTTCCGCTGACATGGCTATCACCGGCGAGATGTCCAGGAAGTTGGCGGAGACATGGAAGACCATCAGCCCGCCCGGCTTCAGCTTCTCCTTATAGAGTTCCAGCGCTTCCTTTGTCAGCAGATGGAACGGGACGGCGCCGCCGGTGAAGGCGTCGAGGTAGAGCAGATCGTAGCAGCCAGGGGGAGCCTTGGCCAGGTTCACCCTCGCGTCGCCGGTGATCACCGAGACCTTCGCCCGGCAGCGCGGCAGGAACGAGAAGTATTTACTGGCTATCATCTCGACGTCCGGGTCCAGCTCGTAGAAGGTCCACTCGGTGCCGGGCTTCGCGTCCGCGCAACTCACCCCGATCCCCAGCCCCACGGCCCCCACGCGCTCGGCCGGGAAGGAGTTCAGCACCTCGCTGATAGGGGAGCCGGCCGCGTAGTAGGTGGTGGCCTGGCCCTCGGCGCCGCCGGAGATGCGCTGTATGCCGTGCACGGTGGCGCCGTGCACGAAGCGGCGTATGCCGGCGGCCCTGTCCTCCTCCACGCGGTACATGCCGTAGAAGTTGCGCAGCGCGAAGACCGTGGATTCGCCGGAGACCTTCGCCCCGCCCCAGACTATCGCCCCCAAGAGCAGCAGCGAGGCCAGCGCGGCGCGTCCTCCGAACCCTTTCTGCCGGCCGGCGGCGTACGACATCGCGCCGATCAGGGCGGCCGCGGCTATATAGAGGTCGGCGAAGCCGTAGCCGAAGCGCAAAGCCCCTGCAGGCGTGACCAGCGCCGTGCCCAGTACGCCGCCGAGGCCCATCGCGAGGTAGAAGCGCGGGGCCAGCGCCGGGTCGCGCGGCCTGGCCCCGTAGAGCTCGCGGTGCGCGGCCACGCAGACGAAGAGAAGCGCCCAGTTCAGCAGGGCCACCAGCGCGGTGCTGACCGGGGCCTGCATCCGCCACAACAGGAACAGCAGGACGGCAAGCAGTCCGAAGAGGAAGAAGCGCAGGGTGCCGGTCCGGAATTCGCGGCCGGAGAACAGCAGTGCATACGAGAACAGGTAGGCCGACAGCGGTATCATCCAGGTCAGCGGCATCGAAGCCGTGGCCGAGCTCTGGTAGCTGGTGACGGCGGCGAGCATGGCGGAGGTGGCCGCCGGCAGCGCCAGCCAGAGCGCCCAGCGGGGGCGCTCTGTTCCCGCCGGAGGGGTCGGCGGTGCCGGGGAATACGTGAAGGCCGCGCGCGCGGCGAGCAGCAGCAGTATGTAGCCGCCGAACAGCCAGCGCCATAGGTGCACCGTCTGCGGCGCGGCCAGGCGCGGCTCGACGAGCAGCGAGAAGGAGAGCATGCCGGCCAGCGACCCGGCGTTGGACCACGCGAAGACCCTGAACGGGCTGCGGCTGCCTGTCTCGGCCAGCAGCCGGTGGCAGAGCGTCGTGGACGCGGATAGGACCAGGAACGGCAGGCCTATGAAGAGGGCGAGCCGCGCCAGCAGGTCCCCTATCGGCGCGGCCAGCACCTGGCCGTGGAAGCGCCCGGAGAACAGCGCCAGCGCCGCGGCCAGCAGCGCCAGGTGCAGGGAAAGAAGCCGCCGGCCAGGCAGTCTCTCGGAGAGCAGCAGCGCATAGGCGTAGCCGGCGACGAGCACGGCCTGGTAGAACAGCAGGCAGACGGTCCAGACGTAGTAGCCGCCGCCGAACAGCGGCAGCACGGCGGAGCCGGCCAGCAGCTCCAGCTGGAACAGCAGGAAGGAGCCCAGAAAGGCGGTGGCGCTGAAAAGGAGCTGAGGATATCGCCCCTGGTCCCGCATGTCAGTTCCCGGCGGCGAGCAGCTTTTCGGCTTCTTCGGTGAGGGCGTTGAGCCTGGTTTCCAGTTCCAGGGCCTTGGCCTGGACGTCGTCGGTCTCGGCCACGAAGAGCGGCTCGCCGTAGACGGCCTCTATGCGGCCGAAAGGCAGCGGGAACTGGTACTTGTCCCAGCTGCGGAGTATCTTCTTGTTCGACAGCGCGCAGGCGGCGGGGATTATCGGTATTCCGGCCTTCTGCGCTATGAAGACGCTGCCGGGGTGTACCTTGAAGATGGGGCCCTTCGGGCCGTCGGGCGTGACGGCTATGGAGTAGCCGGCCCTGGCCGCCTTGGTGAGGGCGCGCAGGGCCTGCGAGCCGCCGGTGGTCGAGGAGCCGCGTATCACGTTGAAGCCCATGCCGAGCAGGATGCGGGCCATGTACTCCCCGTCCTTGCTCTGGCTGACCAGGCCGCAGAGCCCCTTGCCGCGGTGCAGCCAGATCATCAGCACCTCCTGCCGGTGCCACAGAGCGTAGACGGCGGGGCCGGGGTGATGCCTGCGTCCTTTGATGTGTATGCGGGAGGTCAGGCCGAGGAAACGTATGTAGAAGCGCGCCAGCAGCGAGAGCAGCCAGTGTCCGGGGGAGTTCTTGTAGAGCAGCTCGTTCATCGCTGTGCCAGCGGAGGGCCCCGGAGGCTAGACCGGCTCGTCCTTGAAGGTGTTGTCGTCAGCGCCGAGTACGGAGATGCCGGTCTCGGCTGCGGCGGTTAGAAAATCGTCCAGGCCGAGGATCAGGGTCTTGCCGGCTTCCAGCACGAGCGTCGCGGCGCCGGCTTCCTTCATGACCTTGAGCGTGCTGGCGCCGGCCACCGGCAGGTCGAAGCGCATGTCCTGTCCGGGACGCGCTACCTTCACGACGGTGAGTTCCCCGCCCTTCTCCCGGGTCAGCGCGCCGGCGCGCTTTATGCACGCGTCGGTTCCCTCTATCCCCTCCGCGGCTACTACGACCTGGTCGCGCAGGACCACCGTGAGGCCTATATCCAGCGCGGCCAGGGCCTTCGCGGCCTTCCAGCCGTAGGCCGCGGTCTTGAGGGTGTCGGAACCGGGATGCCGGCCGGCGAGGAGGCCGGGCTTGACGAGCAGGTGTTCGAGCAGCGTGGCGGAGCTGGCTACCTCTATGCCGTCCGCGGCCAGCTCGTCCGCGATGGCGGAAAAGATGGAGTTGGCCTTCTTGTCGCGGAGCTTCAGCAGCAGCTTCGCGCCGCGCAGGTCCGGCAGGATGCCGCCGAAGACGTTGACGTGCTGCACGGAACCGGCGATCAGCGTGCGCGTCACGCCGTTCTTCTTGAAGAAATCTATCGGCCCGCCTATGTTGCCCAGCCGGAACCAGGCGGTCTCGGCGGCGGACAGCTCGATGTCCCTGGAGGTTATGTCGTTGAGCGCTACGGCGTAGACCTCGCGGCCCGCCTTTTTGGCCTCGGCGGCGAACAGCAGCGGGAAGCTGCCTCCGCCCGCGATGATGCCGATCTTTTCGCCCATCAGTCTGCCAGGTCCTTCTCCAGCGAGCCTGCGTTGCGGCGCGGCCTCGCTATGCCGCGCTTGGAGGCCTCGACGAAGTCGAGGATCAGCGCGGCTTCGGCGGGCAGGTTATCGGCGCGGAGCTTCGCCACCGCGTCCTTCAGCAGCAGGCCGCGGAAGAACAGGGTCTTGAAAACGTGCTTTACGGCCTTTATCTGCTCGCGGGTGAAGCCGTTGCGCCTCATGCCGACCAGATTCAGGCCGACGGGCTTGGCGCGGTCGCCCTGCGCGGTGACGTAGGGGATGATGTCCTGGTTGGCCATGCCGCCTCCGGAGATCATCGCGAACCTGCCTATGCGCGTGAACTGGTGTATGCCGGCGAGGCCGCTGATCAGCGCCCTGTCGCCTATCTCCACGTGGCCGGCGGCGGAGGCGCAGTTGACCATGATGACGTTGTTCCCGACGCGGCAGTCGTGGCCGATATGCGAGTTGGCCATCAGCATGCAGTTGGAGCCCATCGTAGTGATGTCGGTGTGCGCGCCGCGGTGCAGCGTGACGTTCTCGCGGATCACGTTGGAGTCGCCCATGATGAAGCGCTTGTGCTCGCCCTTGTAGCTCCAGTCCTGCGGCGGCATGCCCACGTAGGCGGCGCCGGTGAGCCAGTTGTTCTTGCCGACGGTGCAGAACTCGAGGATGCAGTGCGGGCCTATCTTCGTGCCGGCGCCTATTTGCACGTCCTCGCCTATCACGGTCAGCGGGCCTATCTCTACGTCGTTGTCGATCTGGGCCTTAGGGTCTATCACCGCCGTGGGATGTATCTTGGTCGCCATGTTCTCTCCTGTGAAGTCTTAAGGGTCAGCCTATCGCGAAGGTCAGTTCGGCCCCGGCGGCCGGCTCGTCGCCTACCCAGGCCGAGCCCCTGACCTTGCCTATCCTGCTCTTGAATTTCACTATCTCAACGTGCATCTTAAGCACGTCGCCGGGCACCACCTGACGGCGGAACTTGGCCTTGTTGATGCCGGCGAAGAAGCCCAGGCGGCCCTTGGTCTCGGGCAGGTCCATCATCATCGCGGCCGCGGTCTGCGCCATGCCTTCGAGCATCAGCACGCCTGGCATTATCGGCTTCTCCGGGAAGTGGCCGTGGAAGTAGAGTTCGTTGGCGCTGACGCATTTCACGCCCACGCAGTACTTTCCCTCCTCCACCACTTCAACGCGGTCCACCATCATGAACGGGTAGCGGTGGGGGATGATCTTCAGTATGTCTTCGCAGGGGATGACGCGCACGGGCTTGTACGCCGGGGCTTTGGTTTCGGTCATAGGTTGGCCTTCTCCGACAATAGTTTAGCAAAATTGACGTTGGCGGCGTGGCCGGGGCGCTCGGCCTCTATATGGACGCCGGCCAGCGGCAGACCGGCCAGCGCCAGGTCCCCTATCAGGTCCAGCAGTTTGTGGCGGGCGAACTCGTCAGCGAAGCGCAGGCCGTCCTTGGCCAGCACCTCCTCCTCCGCTATCACCACCGCGTTGTCCAGCGAGCCTCCCAGCGCGAGGCCGGCCTTCTTCAGGGCCTCGAGTTCGTGCGAGAAGCCGAAGGTGCGGGCCGGCGCGACTTCTTTCAGATAAGCCTCCGGAGAAAGCGAGAATTCCACCGCCTGCCGTCCCACCAGCTTGTGCGGGTAGTCGTAGACTAACCTGAAAGAGACGCCGCCGGGACGCGGCTCGGCGGAGATGCGCGTGCCGGCGTTCTCGAAGCGGACCGGGACGGAGAGCGAAATCGTCCTGCGCTCCTGCGCCGGTTTTGGAACCATGCCCGCGCCCTTCAGCGCCAGCGCGAATGGCAGGGCCGAGCCGTCGGCCGCGGGCGGCTCCTCTCCGGAGAGCTCTATGTCCAGGTCGTCTATGCCGAGGCCGGCGGCCGCGGAGAGCAGGTGTTCCACGGTGTAGATGGTGGTCCTGCCGTCGGTGATGTTGGTGCCGCGAGCGGTGCCTGCCATGCGGTCCAGCCTGGCGGGCAGCGGGGCGGAGAAGGCCGGGTGCAGGAACCTGTACCCGGTCGGGCCTTCCGCGGGTCTGAAGGTGACCCTGGATGGTTTGCCTTTATGGAGGCCGATCCCGTCTATCGTAGCCGTCTCTTTGGTTGTAGTTCTCATGCGTTTTGAATTGTGTCGCCGAATGCAGGTTCGGGGTCCTGCCGCCCGGTCCGCTTTCCCGTCCCGTCCGCTCCACCCATCCCCTGCTAGGCTGGCGAGATGCGTGCCTGCCGTTCACCTTACGCGGCCGGCCCGGAAAAACGGCCCGGTCGTCACCCCTCCAACTATTTCGGCGACAGGGGCCTCGCGAGGGCGAGGCTTGCGCAGCGCCGAGCCCGAGTGAAAGAGCACGGCCACGGTGTGGCCGCGCGTACCCGGAGAAGGCATACCCTCGCCAGGCTCAGCCCGTCTAGATCCCGAGGCGCTTCTTTATCTTCGAGAGCGTGCGGTGCATCTCCGGCAGCTTGGAGAGCAGGGCCTCTATCTTCATGGCCTGGATGCGCGGCCGGCCGATATGGCCGAACACCACCTGTCCCGGGGAGAGGTCGCTCATGATGCCGGTCCTGGCCATCACCGCGGAGTTCTCCCCGATCTTCACGTGGTCCGAGATGCCGGCCTGGCCGCCGATTATCGCGTTGTCGCCTACCTCGGTGGAGCCGGCTATCGCGGCCTGCGCCATGATCAGGCAGTTCCTGCCGATCCTCACGTTGTGAGCTATGTGCACCAAGTTGTCTATCTTCGTGCCCGCGCCTATCAGCGTGACCTCCAGCGCGGCGCGGTCTACCGCGCAGTTGGCGCCTATCTCTACGTCGTCCTCTATGACGACCTTTCCTATCTGCGGGATCTTCTCGTGTTTGCCGCGGGGGGAAACGTAACCGTAACCGTCGGAACCTATGACCGTGCCGGCGTGTATTATGCAGCCGGAGCCTATCTCGCAGGAATCCATCATTTTAACGCCGGGGTAAAGCCTCGTGCCCATGCCCACCTTAGCGTTGCGGCCGATATAGCACTGCGCGCCTATCGAGGCGCCGGGGGCTATGTAGGCGCCCTCTTCGACGACGGCGCCGGGACCGACGTGCGAGTCGGCCCCGATCTTCGCCGTGGGATAGATGACGGCCGTCGGGTGCCTGCCGCGGTCCGGGAGCGGCCTCAGGTCGGCCTCGAAGCGGCGCAGGGCCAGCATGAAGGCGTACTTCGGGTTCTTCGTGAAGACCACCGCGCCCTTGAACTCGGAGAGGGCCGCTTCGCTGCCGTCGGGGGCCAGCAGGCAGCCGGCCTTCGAGGCCGCGGCGGCCGCGGCGAGGGCCGGGTCCGCGAGGAAGGCGAGGTCCGAGGGGCCGGCCTTCTCCAGCGGGGCGGCGCCTCGCAGCATCAGGCCGGGGTCGCCGCGTAGCTTGCCCTGCGCCAGCTTCTCCACTTCGGAGGCGGCGAGGCTCATAGGCCGCCCTCCTCCAGCTTCTTCATAAGCTTGTCGGTCAGGTCCACCGCGTGCTGGCCGTAGAGGATGTTGCGCTTGTCCACCACCACGCTGACCTCCTCCTTTGTCGCCAGCTCCTTGAGGGCCACGTAGATGCGCCCCAGCAGCAGCTCGCTCTTGCGGCTCTCGTAGTCGAGCAGCTCGCGCTCGGCCTGTTTCTGGGCCTGGCGCAGCGACTCCTCCTTGCGTGACAGGTCGGTCTCTTTGCCGGTTATGGCGGCGTCTATCTCCGGGACGGAGGTGGAGACCGAGAACTTGAAGTGGGAGACGGGGACGCGGGCCACCCCGGGCATATCTATGCCCGTCATGCCCGGCAGCCCCGCCGGTACGGCGGTAGAGGGCACGGGCGCGGCGGCGCCCTGGACGGCGGAGGTGGACGCCTCGGGCGAGGAAGTGGAGAGGGAGACGGTCTCGGTGGAGACGGCCTGCGCGGCCTGCGCGGCGGCCTCGGCCACGCTGCGCCTGGTCTCCATCAGGGACGGCAGCGTAAGAGCGAACTCCCTTTCCTGTCGCAACTTGGCGATCTCGGCCTTCAGCGTGAAGATCTCGGTCTTCCTGGCGTTGAGGGAGTCCTCCTTCTTCTTTATCTCGGCCAGGAAGTCCTCGCGCGCGCCGGTGGTGCCGGAATATTCCTTGAAGACGCGGTCGATGTCCACGTAGCCTATCGTGCCGGATTCGCCGCGGTTCTCCTCGAGCAGCAATTCGAGCGCGTTGGCTTTAGCCGCCGGCAGCGCCAGCAGCGCGGCAAAAAGGAGTTCTTTCATAGCCATAGGGGCCGGGGCTGTCCCGGCCGATCCTCCAGTACTCTCGTCTCCCGCCTTCTAGAACAGGTTGCCCAGCGTGAAGTAGATGTCGGAGCGCTGTTCGCCGGCCTTGTGGTTGAAGCCGTAGCCCCAATCCAGCCGTATCGGGAAGGCCGGGGTCGTGAAACGTATGCCGAACCCGGCGCCCGCCTTCATGTTCGTGGTCCCGGTGCCGAAGCGGGTGCTGATCCTGTCGAAGCCGTCCCACGAGTTGCCGGCGTCCAGGAAGAAGCCCCACTGCACTATCGTCCTGTGCTTCTCCCGCGCCAGCGGGATCTTGAACTCGAGGTTAGCCACGTCGTAGACGCGGCCGCCGTTCAGCGGGCCTATCTGGCCGTTGTTGGAATAGCCGCGCACGGTCTCCGCGCCGCCGAGGAAGTAGCGCTCGTATACGGGGACCTTCTTAGTGCTCCCGAAGCGGCCGACGAAGCCGAAGCGGTTGGCGAAAGACATCACGAACGGGTAGTCGTCTATCGAGAAGAGCTTCAGGTTGTAGCTGTAGGAGAGCGTGGGTTTGTAGTAGTTCACGTCGCCCTGCAGCGGGCCGCCGGCGTAATCGAAGCCCAGGGAGGTTTTGGTGCCGCGGGTCGGGTCCCAGACGTTGTCGCGGGTGTCGCGCGTCAGCTCCACGTACACAGAGGAAGTGACGCTGGTGCCCTCCTGCAGCTCTCCCTGATAGATCTGGTCCACGCCGGTTATCCGCACCTTCTCGTAGGTGTACGAGGTCCGCAGCTGGTATTTGTCCTCCTGGAAGCGCGGGCCCAGGGTGATCTTGCCGCCGGTGCGGCGCTCCGTGTAGGCGGAGATGGTGTCGCGGTAGGGCTTGTAATGGCGCGTATTGAACACGTCCACGCCGAGCGACGTGGGGTGGTCCCCGACCCACGGGGTCATCCAGCTCAGATAGTAGTCCTGCACGCGCTTGCCGAAGTTCCAGGAGAGGGACATCCGCTGGGCCCTGCCGAACATGTTCATGTGCGACATCGACAGCGTGCCGACCAGGCCGTCGGTGGACGAGATGCCGGCGCCCGCGGTCAGCATGCCGGGCTTGCCCTCCGTGACGTCGAAGACGAGGTCCACCTTGTCCGGGTCGGGCGTAGGGTTGATGACCGGGGCCACGTCGTCTATGAAACCGAGGTTGAAGATCTTCTCCTGGCTGCGGCGGATCTTGGAGGAGCTGAACACCTCGCCCTCCTTCTGCGTGATCTCGCGGCGCAGCACGTGGGTCTTCGTGGCCTTGTTGCCTTCCACGTCGATGTGGGCGACGTAGATCTGGGAGTTCTCGGTGATCAGGAACGTTATGTCGGTCTCCCCGGTGGACTCGACGAAGTTGCGCTGCGGGACGATCACGGCCTTCAGGTAGCCCTTGTCGGCGTACTTGTCCTGCAACGCGCGCACGGTGTCGTCCAGCTTCTCCTGGCTGAAATACTTGCCCCGCCGGTACTCTACCAGCGGCGTCAGGTCGCTCGGCAGGTAGACGGAGTTGCCGGAGAAATAGGTGCCTCCGAACTTTATCTTCTTTCCTTCCGTGACGGTTATGTGTATGGTCGCGCTGGAGCGGTTCTCGTTGAACGAGGTGGAGGTCCTGTCCACCGAGAAATCGGCGTAGCCGTTGTTCTTGTAGAAGTCCTTGAGCTTCTCCACGTCGGCGGACAGCTCCTGCGGGGCGTAGACCTTCTTCGGGCGGTTCTTGAACTTCTTGACGAGCTTCTTCAGCGGGAAGCCCTCGGCGCCGGTTATCTCCACGGCCGCCACGCGGGCCTTGTTGCCTTCCTTCACCTTGATGGTAAGATCGCAGGCGGAGGAGGAGGAATCGAACTTCACGTCGTAGTCGGTCTGGATGTCGATGTAACCCTTCTCGCGGTACATGTCGGCGATCTTGATAAGGTCCTCGCGCACCTTCAGCTCGTCGAAATAGTCCTTCTTCTTCAGCGTCATCTCGTCCTTGACGCGGCCCTTCGAGAGGTCCTTGTTGCCGCTGACGTCGAGGCTGCGGATCAGGGGCTTCTCTGTGATGATATAAGTGACGCGGACGGCCTCGGTCACGCCGGCGGCCCGGGAGAGCTTCTCCGGTATCTCCGCGCCAGGCATCCTGGCTATGTCCACGGAGACCTTGTCCACGCTGCCCAGCGCCAGGATGGCCTCGATGTCGTCCTGCACGAAGTCCTTCATGTAGACCCGCCCCTTTCTGGCCTTGCCGGCCTTGATGACGGTCTTGGGCTTAAGATTGACGTTGCCCTTTACGGCCGTTTCGGCCACGGCCCACGGCCCTTCGCCCAGGTCGTCCGCGTCCGCTTTCGGGACCTCTATGACCAGGTGCTCGGCAGGCAGCACTACGCGCGGCGCGGCCGGCGCCTGCTGCTGCATGCCGGGAAGGTCGCCGGTGGCGGCGGGTGTGGATTGGGCGCCGGCCATGGCGGCCGGCAGGGCGGAGAGCAGTAGTAGAACGGTGGAAATTCGCATCTTTGTCCTTGTTGCCAGATGAACGACGCCGCCGCCCCGTAGGGCGGTGGCGGTGGATATCGATATCTTACTATTTTAGCGCCCGCTCATAAAACCGCTTTCGCGGGATTTATGCTAGAATTAGCGGGGCCCGATATCCTGCTATCACAATTACGGACCGGGGGGCGGAAAAGTTGCGGTCTTCCGGGGCTTGAGCCCCGGCTTCCGCCGGCCGGACCGGAAACGGAGGAACCAATGAAAAAAGTATTCATCCTCGACACGAACGTGCTTATCCACGACCCGCTGTCGTTCACCAAATTCGAGGATAATACGGTGGTCATACCGATCTCCGTCATAGAGGAACTGGACACCTTCAAACACGCGGCCGACGAGCGCGGCAAGAGCGCGCGCATAGTCTCGCGCAAGCTCGACGAATACCGCCTGAAAGGCAAGCTGAACGCCGGCGTCAAGATGGAGAACGGCGGCACGCTGGTGGTGGACCTGGACCACGTTCAGGTGCTGCCCAAGGAGTTCAAGCTGACGGAGATGGACAACCGCATCCTGAACACCGCCTACTGGTACGGCCAGAAGAAGCACACCGCGATACTGGTGACCAAGGACATCAACCTGCGCCTGAAGGCCGAGGCCGTCGGGCTGGTGTCGCAGGACTACGAGTCCGGCAAGGTGAAGGTGGACGAGCTTTACCCAGGGCTGGTCACGCTGCAGGTCCCCGCGCCGTCGGTGGACAAGTTCTACAAGGACCACGTGATCGACAGCCCGAAGGACAGCGAGCTGTCCCCCAATGAATTCGTCGTGATCCACGCCAAGGACGACCAGAAGAAGTCGGCGCTCGGCCGCGTGGACCCGGCCGACCCGTCGAAGATCCGGGCGCTGAACCCGGAGCCCTCGCCGTGGGGCATCCGCCCGCTCAACAAGGAGCAGCGCTGCGCGATGGAGCTGCTGCTCGACGACTCGGTCAAGCTGGTCACGTTGCTCGGTTCCGCCGGCACGGGCAAGACCCTCTGCACGCTGGTCTGCGGTTTGCAGAAGTCGGTGGAAGAGAACGTCTACCGCAAGCTGATCATCTGCCGTCCGATAGTCCCGGTCGGAAAGGACATCGGCTTCATCCCCGGCACCAAGGAGGAGAAGCTCTCTACGTGGATGGGGGCTATCTACGACAACCTCGAGTTCGTGATGGACAAGCGCCACCAGGAGAGCGCGCTGGAGAAGTTCGAATACCTGCTGCAGAACGAGAAGATAGAGATAGCCTCCGTCACGCATATCCGCGGCCGCTCGCTGCCGAAGCAGTACATGATAGTGGACGACGCGCAGAACCTGACGCCGCACGAGATCAAGACGATACTTTCGCGCGCCGGGGAGGGCACCAAGGTCGTGGTGACAGGCGATCCGTACCAGATAGACAATCCGTACCTGGACATAGCGTCCAACGGCCTGACCTATATCGTGGACCGCATGAAGGGCCAGAAAATGTACGGCCACCTGACGTTCACGAAGACCGAGCGCAGCTCGCTGGCGGCGCTCGTGGCCGAGCTGCTGTAACCGGCTCCAGCCGGTCAAGGGAAGGCCGGGCCCGCCCCGGCCTTTCTTTTGGTTCTCTGGGTCTTTGGGCCTAGGCGGGTCTGGGTCCTAGGGCCCTAGGCAGAAAAACGTTATATACTAAAATATAACTGCGGTAATGCCGGAACGCGAGCGCGATCGGCGCCATTACAACACAAGGAAAAAGAACATGCTTAAAAGATGGTTTCAGACCGCCGTAATACTTTCCCTGCTCGCGGTTTCGCCACGGGTCTTCGCCGAGCGCCCAGGCGCGACAGCGCTGGGCGACCTGTCCGGCGCGGTGGTGCTGCAGGGCCTGGACGCGATCCCCTCCCCGAATGAGATTATCGTTCCGATGGCCGCTCCCGCTGCGGAAACGCGCGCCTCGGCCGGCGCGCCCGCTCCCGGCCGCGACTTCAGCCCCGCCATCCAGGACGGCGCCCGCATCAAGGCGCTGATGAAGCTGATCTCCGACATCTACAACGGGAACCATCTCCCGTATTCCCAGGACGGCGCGATCTTCTCCAACAAGGAAGGACGCCTGCCGCAGCAGCCCAAGGGCTACTACCACGAGTACACGCTTCTGACCGGCAACGCGCCGCACACGGTGACCATAGGCGGCACCACCTACCAGGTGGCCCCCGACCTCAGCGCCCGCGGCTCGGAGCGGGTGATAATAGGCGGCGGCGAGAAGATCTACTACACCCCCGACCACTACAAGAACTTTATCCTGCTGACGGTGGTCTACTGAGCCGCATGCCCCCGGGCGCCGGCGGGCTGTTCCTGGACCTCAAGGGGTCCGCTTCGGAGGAGGAGGTCCTGAAAAGGTTCCCTCCTCCGGATTATTTTACGGCCTTCATAGACGGATCTGCGGCCAGGGACAAGGCCGGGCTGCTGGCCGCGGTCTCGTCGGCGTTCAGGTTCCCGGCCTATTTCGGCGGGAACTGGGACGCCCTGCTGGACTGCCTGCGTTCGCTCCCGAACGAGGTCCCGGCGAAGGGTTACGTGCTGGCGGTCCGGGACCCGGCCTCTTTCCTCTCCGCCTCTCCCGCCGACCTGGAGGATTTCAGGGACATCGCGGAGGAGGCGCGGGCCTTTTTGAAGGAAAAGTTCGGCGCGACCCTGCTGGTAGTGCTGCTCTGAAACCGCGGAAAACCGCCCTTCCCCCCGTCCCCGTTCTCCCCTGGCATCCCGCCCACCGTTCATTTTGGCAGAAGCTGCGTCTTCTGACGAAAGCTCTTCCGCTTTTTGATATTATAGGCGGAATGCGCGGGAGACCCGGTCCCCGGGTGAAACTATGAAAAAGAACGGCACTGATTTCGACGCGGCGGTGATAGGCGGCGGCCTCGGAGGCTTGTCGGCGGGGGCCTTGCTGGCCAGCCGCGGCTACAAGGTCTTCCTGGCCGAGCGCAACGAGGAGGTGGGGGGCAACGCCAGCGTAGTGAGGCGCGGCGGCTACTCGTTCGAGCGGGCGCTGCACCAGGTCTACGGCCTCGGCAGTACGGGTACCCAGAGCGCGGGACTGCTCCGGGAGATGGGGGTGGACCGGAAGGTGGAGTTCATCGAGCTGCCCGCTTTCATGGAGGTGGTGTTCCCGGGGCTCCGCTTCCTGTTCCCCGCCGACGCCGGCGAGCTCGAGGCGGCCCTCTGCAGGCGTTTCCCCGCCGAGCGCCGCGCGATAAGCAAAATGCTCGAGCAGGGCCGCAGTCTCTACCGGATGGACCGCATGCTGAAGTCCGGCGGCTGGAGGGACCGCCTCAGGGAATGCTCCAGCCCGGCCGCCGAACTGCGCAATATGGTCAATTCGGCGGCCATGATGCGCTATGCCAAGCGGACCTTCGGGGATTACTGCCGCGAGCATTTCCGGTCCCCCGAGCTGGTGGCCATACTCGGCGCTCCCTGGGTATACCTGGGCGTGCCGCCGGGCCGGGTGCCCGCCATGATGATGGTGGCCATGCTGGGCGCCTTCACGGCGGAGAAGCCCTTCTATATCAGGGGCGGCTCGCGCAGCCTGAGCGAGGCGCTGGCCGGCTCCATAACAGCGCGCGGCGGGACGGTGAGGACCGGCGCGCCCGTGCGGCGCATACTTACCGCCGCCGGCGCGGCGAAGGGGGTGGAGCTCGAGGACGGGACCCGCGTGGACGCGCGCTGCGTCATCTCCAACGCCCCGGCCAGGCTTACCTTCGGCGCCATGCTCGGTGCGAGCGTCGCGCCGGCGCCTTACCTCTCGCGCCTGCGCGGGATGAGCACCTCGCTGTCCGCGTTCCATTTGCTGATAGGCGCGGAGCTGGATATCGGGCGGCTCGAGAGGCCGCCGGTCTACGCCACCAGCTTCTACCGCGGCCTCGATCACGACGAGAACTACGCTCTGACGACGCAGGGGGAGATCAGCTCGTTCGGCCTCTGCCTCCATTCCCTCGCGGATCCTTCGCAGGCGCCGCGCGGCTGCAGCTCGCTGGCGGTCATCACGCTCTCTCCCTGGCGCGGCCGGGCTTACTGGAAGAAGAACCGCGCGGCCCGTGCGGACCGCCTGATAGACATGGTCGAGAGCGTGCTGCCGGGCCTTCGGAGCAAGGTGCGCGAGATGGAGATCTTCGACCCGGCCTCCATAGAGGCGCGGACCGGGGTGGACGAGGGGGCGATCTACGGCTGGGAGAACAAGGTCGGCCAGACGCTGTTCGACAGATTGCCGCAGGTCTCCCCCGTGCGCGGTCTTTTCCTCTCGGGACAGTGGACTTCTCCCGGTTCAGGGATGACCATGGCCATACAATCCGGCGGCAGCGCGGCGAAGCTCGCCGCGGAATACGTTGCGTCCGGCTCCGGGAAGCGCTGAGGGAAGCATATGCGGCGCGGCCCTGGGTATTGACCCTTGCGGACATTGTCCGTTGACCGCGGTCGCCGGGTTCAATAGAGTTCGTTCCCTCTACGTCCTACGGGATCGTGGCCGAAAAGAGCCTCCAGCCTGTCCGGCATCCTTTCCGAAAGGTCGGCGAGCACGGCCATGGCCAGCTTTATCTTTTCCGTGAACAGCCTGCAACTCCTGGCATGAGGCCTGGATACGTCCCCGTTGAAATAATGGTTGATGTTCAGGCAGGACCCGGTGGTCCCGCAGACGCTGAAGATCTCGCAGCCGGCGCACCTCCTGAACCTTCCGGCGGTTTTCCGCAGCAGCGAGAGATGTTTTTTGCGGTCCAGCCCGGAGTGCACGTTCCCGAGGGAGAAGGCCTTTATCCCTATGAACGAGGTGCAGGGGAAGATCTCGCCGTCGGACGACACCGCTATCTGGCCCTGGGCCGCCGGGCACCCGCCGGTGACCTGCTGGTTGTAATAAAGCCTCTGCATCAGCTTGAAGAACCTGTTGAAGAAGGTCTTTCCGTAATCCAGGACGCCCTTTACGGCCTCGTCCGAATATTTCCCGGCCAGCAGATCGTACTCCCCGAGGATCCTGCGGAAGTCCTTTTCCTTGTGGAAGAAAACGGCTTCCCTCCCCGGGGTTATCTTGTGGCACGCGTCCTCGCTCTCGAAGATCTCCACGCGCTCGAACCCCAGGTCCTTTAGGTTGCGGTAAAGCGCGACCATGTCCGTGTAGTAAGGGGTGACGGTCGTCCTCCCGACCAGCCTGCGTCTCGTCTCCGGACGCATGTTCCGCAGGTTTCGCGCTATCGCGGCGAAGCTGCCTTTCCCGTCGTGAAAGGGCCTGTTCCGGTCGTGCAGCTTCCTGGGGCCGTCCACGCTTACCGCTATCTGTACCCCCAGTCCCAGCAGCTTCTCGGCCAGCGCCGGGGTCAGCAGGGTCCCGTTGGTGGCCAGCAGGAAATGGAACCGGATGTTCGTTTTCTTTCCCAGGGCCTTGCAGTAGGCGACCGCGCCCAGGAGCGTGGGCAGGTTCTTAAGAGGCTCCCCGCCGTAAAAATCCACGACCAGCTGTTTTTCCCCGCGGCTCATCTTGACCAGCAGGTCCACGGCCCGGCAGGCCGTTTCCACGGACATCGGGGGAGGGCAGGCCGCGGCTTCCGGACGGGCGCTCTTCGCCTTCTTGAACGAACCGTTCGAATATTTCCCGGTATCGTTCCAGCAGTAGACGCAGCGCAGGTTGCAGTCGGAGGTTATGTTCAGCGTCAGGTCGGTCAGGCGGGCGCGGATGTCGGGAGGCCCGGACCTGGCGGCGCGCAGCGGGAACAGAGCGGAGATCTCCGCCGGGACCGAAAAGCCGCGGGCCAGCTTTTCCGCCGCCGCGGTCGAGAGTTTTCCGCCCTTTTCTTCGATCGCGCTATTCCACTTCTTAAGGGCCTTGTAGACGGCAGGGGACAGCTCGTAGAAATCGCCGGTGCCGGTAGAGACGCCGATGCGGCGCCCGAGTTTCTCGAAGAGGAATGCCGGTTTTTGTGCCATCTTTCTCCGTTTGACGGTCCGCTGGAAACGAGAAGTCCCCGCGGTTACGGGGACTTCGTCGCGTTATCGGACCGGTTTACCAGAGAACCCTGCCGGAACGGCAGTACCGCGACAGTTTCTTGTCCGCTTTCAGCGTTTTGTTCAGTTTTTTAGCCGGTTTTACCGGAGATTTAGCGATCGCAGGCATCTTTCCTCCTGTCACCCGTATAATCCGATTATAAGACGAAACCCGGCGGCTGTCAATACCCTGGACCGCGGCACTGCGGACGCCGCGGGACCAACTGTCCCGCGCCCCTCCCGATGAAAGCCGCCGCTCTTGGCTTAAGGGTCAGTAATGTGGTAGTTTGTAGATGCGGGGTTCCGTGTTCCCGTCGTGAGGAGGGATGACGCGGAGCCGCGTTCGATCTTGCGGCCGGCCAGCAGGGAGAAACCGTAATGAAAGTCCTTTTTCTTGAACCGCTCCACCAATACTGGGAATTTTTCAGGGGCGTGACGGCCTCGCCGTCGCTCATATACCTCGCCGCGGTAGCCAGGAAAGAGTTCGAAACGAAGGTCTTCGACGCCGCCGTCGCGCCCGATAAGCCATGGGACAGAACGGCGGAGACGCTCGATAATGAGCGGCCGGACGTCGTGGCCATAACCGGGTCGGTAACGGCTTTCTGGCAGGATACGGTGAACGCCGCGAAGATAGCGAGAAAGGTGCTGCCCGGCGCCAAGATAGTGACCGGCGGCTATATGGGCTCCTACATGTGGAAGGACGCCCTTGAAAGCGGGCTGTTCGATTACATCGTCACGGGCGAGGGAGAGGTCACGCTGATGGAGCTGCTCCGGGCCGTGGAGAAGAAGGAGAGAGACCTTTCGGGGATAAAAGGCCTGGCCTGGCTCAAGGACGGAGAGGCCGTAAAGAACGCCCCTCGGCCGATGATAAAGGACCTGGACGAGCTCCCGATGCCCGCCTTCGACCTGTTCCCGATGGAGAGGTACGGCCTGGCCCCGTTCGGCGGCAAGGTCGGCTTCACCGTGAATTTCGCGAGGGGCTGCGTGGGGCACTGCAGGTTCTGCAGCGAGGCCATACACTGGCAGCATTCCTGGCGCGGGCACGGGGCGAAGTACATGGTGGACGTGCTCGAGCTGCTGAGCAAGAAATACGGCAAAAAGGTCTTCTACGTCGGGGACAACGACTTCCTCCACGACCAGGACCGCACCCGGGAGTTCATAAAGCTCATGCGGGCCAGGAAGCTGGGCGTCCTGATGTGGATACAGACGACCTGCTTCAACGTGATCAGGAACGAGAGCCTGATGAAGGACCTCAACGAGATAGGCGTGTATCAGATCATGCTGGGGATAGAGACCTCGAAGCCCAGCGAACTGCAAAGGCTGCAGAAGCCGCAGACCCTCGAGGTGATAAACAAGGCCATAAAGATAGCCCAGAAGCACAATTTCATAATCATGGGAATGCTGATGTGGGGCAGTCCGTGGGATACCAAGGAGGACCTGCACAATACCCTCGACTTCCTGATCGAGAACTGCGACATCGTGGGCCCGGATTTCACCACGCCGCTGCCGGGCACCCCCTATTACGACGAATGCAAGAAGATGGGCGCGATAGAGGTGACGGATTTCTCGCAGTTCAACTGGCTCAACGCGATAACCAGGACCGCGGATATGTCGGTCGGGGAGGCCGACAAGTACTATAAAAAATGGATCGGGAAGGCACTTATCGTGAACAGGAAGTTCCTCGGGAACTATTTCTTCTCGAAGAAGCCGCTCCATAGGACCTACCTCAACATGTTCATCAAGATGGGCTGGAGCTTCATCACCAACAAGCCCTGGCGGCAGAAGAATTACCAGCCCTTCGAGAAGTTCGACCTCGACAAGTTCGTCAGGTCGAGAGGGATAAAGGCCGGCAGCTGAGGGGTCTGCCTGATCGCTGGCCCCCGGTAATGCCGGGACCTCCTGCACATGGGCCTGCCGGGCTTTTCTGCCCTGGAGCCTGTCCGGGACGGGCGGTCCCTCCAGCGGCCGCGGCTGAAGGCGGCTCCCATTGAAAATCGGAAAGATTTCTGCTATAATTAATAATATAGTCGAAGTATCGCCGGCGTAAGCCGGCGGATGGCTAGCATGCGCGTAGGCGCGCGAACGAAATCCGGATCGGTGAGTGCCATGGGAGCAAGCCCGTGGCGGTCCGTGTGATATGCAACGCGTCCCGACCGTAGGGGCCGTTGCGCAAGGATGTGCTTTTCGCGCTTATCGGGGGCGGCGACTATGAAAAATAACCGCGATATCGTTATAAGGTTCTCGCTGGACTGGCTTCACCAGCCCGGCCTGCCTGCCTGGCTGGACAGGCTCGGCAGGACGCACCGGAAGACGGTGGTGGCGCTGATGGCCCTCATGTTCATCTGCTGGCATCCGGGCTTCATCGGCTCCGAGACGCTTACGCTGACCACTTATTACCCTGCCCCCTACGGCGGCTACGTCAGCATACTTACCACCAGCCAGACCCTGCTGGCCAGGGACGGCGGCAATGTTGGAATAGGCACCCCTTCCCCGGCCGCAAAACTCCACGTGGTCGGCAGCTTCGAGCTGCAGGACGGCACGCAGGCCAACGGCCGGCTGCTTACCTCGGACGGCAACGGCCTGGCCCGCTGGTCCGACCCGACGGTCCCGCTGGACTGTTCCTGGCAGAGCTATTCTTACGGCGTCGTCACGATGTGTCTCGGCGCCAAGACCGCCGTAGTGGCCGCCCGCGTCGGCAACCAGATGTACCAGATGGGCCCTCCCGGCGGTATACAGGCTACTGGCGAAATGCTTTGCTGCAGGTTGAGATAAACTGCGTTAGAGGATCAGCATGAAAATACAGGTGAAGATAGATCTTTCCGTTTACCCTATCGAGTGCGTCTATGCCGCGGCATACACGTTCTCCAAGGCCGCGTACGTGAAGCTGGGCAAGGACAAGGGCGGCGCTCTCTCGGCCGTGCTGGAGTCCAAGAACGGCAAGTTCCCGGCGGGCCGCGACCTGGAGGGCGAGTTCCGCAACGAACTGCTGCACCACGCTTTCCGCCTCAAGGTCTCGGCCGTGAACCAGGCCCTGCGCGAGAGGATAGTGGTCAGGGCCCTTCTTTCCGCGCAGCCCAGACCCGCGGAACCGGCGGCCGCCGCCCCGGTGCTGGACGCGGAGCTGGAGAAGGAGATCGAGAAGCTGCTGAAAGAGGCGGAGAGCGGCGACTACAAGACCGATGCTCTGGGAATAGCCATACCGTGGGAAGAAAACAAAAATGCGAAGGCCAGAAAAGCAAAAAGAAAGAATTGACTTCGACCCGAAGAAGACCGGTTTTCTGCGCTACAAGAAGTGGGGCGACGAATACCTGGTCACCAACGACATAGGCGAGCACGCCTTCATCTCCGGCGATGTCTTCTCGCGGCTGGCGGCCGGCAAGCTGGACAAGGACTCGGCTGAGTACAAGGACCTCTCCCGCAAGGGCCTCGTCCGCGACTACATGGACTTTTCCGGCCTGGCCGAGAGGTGGCTCGAGAAGAACCATTTCCTCTTCTCCGGCCCGGCGCTGCACATAGCCGTGCTGACGCGGCGCTGCAACCACGACTGCGTGTATTGCCACGCCTCGTCCAAGAGGAGCGGCCGCGGCCTGGACATGAACAGGGAGACGGCCTCCAGGGTGCTGGACGCCATCTTCGCTTCCCCGGCCGACAACATCACCATAGAGTTCCAGGGCGGGGAGCCGCTGCTCAACTGGCCCGTGCTGGAGTTCGTGGTCAACGAGGCCGCCGCCCGCACGAAGACCTTCGATAAGAAGGTGAGCCTGAGCCTGGTCACCAACCTGTCGGCCATGACCGGAGAGAGGCTGAACTTCCTGCTCAAGCACAACGTCGCCATCTGCACCTCGCTGGACGGTCCCGCCGACCTGCACGACAAGAACCGGGTGGCCACCGGCGGCAGCAGCCACGCCCAGGTCGTGAAGTGGTGGAAGACCATCAAGAAGCGCACGGCCAGGACCAAGAACGGGCCGGACGCCCTGCTCACGGTGACGCAGCAGTCCCTGGGGCGCCACAAGGACATAGTGGACGAATACGTCCGCATCGGCGCCCGCTCCATCTTCCTGCGCTTCCTCAATCCGTTCGGCGCGGCGAAGAAGGCCTGGCCTGGGATAGGCTACACGGCGCGGGAGTACATAGAGTTCTACACGAAGGCGCTGGACTACATCATAGAGCTGAACCTGAAGAAGAAGGCCTCCCTGGTCGAGCACACGGCCAGGATATTCCTGAGGAAGATCCTGACCGGCACCGACCCGAACTTCATGGACCTCCGGTCCCCCTGCGGGGCGGGGATAGGCCAGATCGCCTACGACTACGACGGCCGCGTCTTCACCTGCGACGAGGGGCGCATGCTGGCGGCGGAGGGGACCGATTCGTTCTGCATGGGCGACCTGAAGAAGGAGACCTACGCGGACCTGGCGTCGAGCTCAGTGGTGAAATGCGTGGTCACCGCGTCGGTCACGGACATACAGACGCTCTGCTCCTCCTGCGTCTACAAGCCCTACTGCGGCGTATGCCCGGTCTTCAACTATTCGGAGCACAACGACCTGTACATGCATCATCCCAACTTCCGGTGCGAGATCTACACCGGAGTGATGGACTACCTGTTCGCGCGGCTGCGCGAGCCGAAGGTTAGGAAGCTGTTCGAATCCTGGGCCGGCAGCAGCGCCGGAGCGGCCGGGATACACGTATAGACCGAGAACGGGGCGAAATATGGCCGGAAAACAGAAAAAGAAACTGTCGGTAGACCTTTCCCGCTTCCTTTCGAGCGAGGAGGGCAAGATAGTCAAGAGCGACGTGGTCAAGGCCGCGGTCGTCCTCGGACTGGTAGCCACCGCCGTCGGAGTGGTGACAGAGCACGCTGACGCGCTAGCGCATGCAAACTACTTCCACAGCAGCGGCAACGCGTCGGGCCACGTGAGTCACGCCTCGCACGGTTCGCACGGTTCGCACAGCAGCCACGGCTCGCACGGTTCGCACGGTTCGCACGGCAGCCACGGGCAATGGTGAGCGCGATGAGGAAAGGCTACAGACCCGGGGCGATGTCCCCGAAGCTGCTTATCGGCCTGCTGGTGGCGCTGATGGGCGTGCTTTTCGCCCTGAAGATGGTCACCGACAGGAACGCCGCGAAGATAGGCATCGAGCAGCCGGCGGCTCCGGCCTACCCCGCGGCCCAGCAACAGGAGGTCGGCCAGGCGCTTCCTCCGGACGCCGCCGCGCTGGTCAGCCAGGCGTCGACCGATACCCAGAGCAATATCCCCCAGAGCGGCCAGTACGAAAGCGCCTCCGGCGGGTATTATTCCCAGCCAGAGGACGTCCCGGTGAACGCGGCCGACAGCGACTGTATAAAGGCCTTCTCGGACAACCCGGACGCTATCGTCAGGCATTTCGACAAGAACTTCCGGTTCTTCTTCAATACCAACAGCAACATGCCCGAGGATGAGACTATACTCGATCTCTTCCTGGACTACGGCGTCTGCCGGCTTATCAGCGGTGGCCGTCTCGACTGCGTCCAGCAGAACCTGGAGAGGGTCTGTTTCGCCGCCGATTACTACGATTTCATGTATTCGGCCCTGAACAGGAAGACGAACGACGGGAAATGCGAGAAGTTCGTTAACAACGCGTTCAGGGGGGGGCGTCCCAGCCCCGACTTCTGTCGGTTCATTACCGACTCTATCGCGAAGAGGCGGACCCCGGAGTGCCGCTCGCTCGGTCTGCCGCCCAACTGCGAATCCAACTTCCTGTTCATCAACGGGCGGGCGGCCTGCGGCAAACTGAGCGGCCCGCGGAAGAAAGAATGCCAGCTCAGCGCCGCGCTGGTGAGGGGGGATTCCACCCCGGACGAGAAATGGCTGCTCCACGTGCTGCAGTCCAGGGACCCGTCGGTTTGCGCACCTTTGGCCAAGAAGCTCGCCACCGGCTACTGCACGAGCTCGTTCCGCCACAAGATAATGGCCGACATGGTAAAGCAGAAGGCTGAAGATGACAAGAGGATGGGCGTACAGCCGCAGGGCAAGCAGACCAAAGGAAAGGAACCGGCGAAGGGCCAGTAACTCGGCCCTTCCGGCCTGCCGCGGGGGCGCGCCGGCCCCGCAGCTGACCCTTATCCTCACCCGGCGCTGCCAGTCGGCGTGCCCCGAATGTCCCGTCGCGACCGGGCGGGCGGACATGCCCGCGGCGGTCCTGAAAAGCGCTATAAAGCAGTATTGTTCCGCCGCCCTGGGGGGCGGCGCGGTCAAGTTTTTCGGCGGGGAGCCGCTGCTGCGCTTCGGGCTGGTGAGGACTGGCATAGGCATGCTGGAGGCGGCCGGCTACCGCGGCCGCGCGGAGGTGGGCACGAACGGCCTGCTGCTGGACGCGGCGAAGCTCCGGTATTTCTCGGCCCGGCCGTGGGTGCAGGTGAACATTAACTCCTCGGTGAGCGTCAGCCGCAGGTTCGCGGCCCTGCCCAACCTGATCTGGAACCTGCTGCTGCCCGAGCGCGACCCGCTTTCTTCGCTCGGGGTCCTGAAGCGCGTGATAGCCGCTTCGCGCGGACGACCGCCCAGGGTCAACGTCCTGCCGGCCTATTACCGGGAATGGACGCCGGCCGCCCTCGCCAAGCTCGCCAGGGCGCTGAGGCATATCAGGGAACTGGCCGATTCCGGGGCCGTTGTCATCGAGAACGCCTCGCGCGAAGGCCCGGTGCCGCTTTTCAATCCCGGGACCACGGTGGACACTGACGGCAGGTGCTATCACTCCAACCTCGTCCTTGCCGCGAGGGACCCGGGCCAGGCCGCGCAGATGCTGGCCGGCGGGCTGGAGGCTCTGGGCGCCGGGAGCGGACGCCGTCCTGATTACTCCGGCATGGCGAAGAAGCTTTTCGGGGCCAAGGCCGTGGCCGGCGGGATGGCCGCGGACAGGCTGGCAGAGAGGATACTTCTTGGATAGAACTATGACGGAAAGAACCGCCGCCCCGGAAAAGCGGAAATGGGTCAGGCTGACCAGGGCCTGCAACAACCGCTGCCTTTTCTGTCTGGACGCGGACTCCATCTGCGGCGAACATCTGCCGCTCGGAGAGATAGAGGCCGACCTGAGGCGGGGCCGGGCGGAGGGCTGCCGCCGGGTGGTGCTGAGCGGCGGAGAGCCCACGATACACCCCAAATTCACGGCCATAGTGGCGAAGGCGAGGAAGCTCGGCTATACCCACGTGCAGGCCATCAGCAACGGGCGGATGTTCTGCTACGATGGCTTTCTGAAGCGCGCTGTGGCCGCCGGGCTCACCGAGATAACGTTCTCCGTGCACGGGGCCACCTCCGGGCAGCACGACGCGCTGGTCGGGGTCCCCGGCGCTTTCGCGCAGACCCTGCTGGCCATCGCCAACGCCAAGAAGGTGCCGGGCCTGATAGTCAGCAGCGACATCGTGGTGAACAGGCTTAACGCCGACTCCGTCCGCGAGATAGTCGGCCTGCTGCACCGCCTCGGCGTGGACGAGTACGACCTGCTGAACCTGATACCTTTCGGCAGGGCGTGGGAGAACTGGAAGAAACTTTCCTATGACCCGGCTTCCAAGAGGAAGGTGCTGGAAAAGGTGTTCCGCTTCTCCGAATCCGTCAACGCCCACGTCTGGACGAACCGCTTCCCCGCCGCAGTGCTGGAGGGCAACGAGCGGTATATACAGCACCCCGGCAAGCTGATGGACGAGGTGCGGGGGATGCGCCGGCCGCTGGAGGCCTTCCTGTACGCCGGAGAGGAGATGCACTGCAAGGGGGCGCGGTGCGCGTCCTGCGTGATGGCACAGTTCTGCTCGGACCTCGAGCTGCTGCGGGCGGAAGGTTCCCTTAAGACGGTCCCGGCGCCGGCCTGCCTGCCGGAGAAGCGGAGGGCCGTGAAAAAGATAACGCCAAGGGCCGGCCTGATGAAGGTGGCCGAGTTCTTCATAGCGGAGAGGCTGACCGTGAAGGGTTCCGCCTGCCGACGCTGCCGGCTGGGCCCGGCCTGCCGCGGAGCCAGGATATGGACCGTGATGGCCAGGGGTTTCTCGGCGTTGAAGCCGGTCCGTTCCGGGAGGTGCGTCGCATGAGCCGAACGGTACACGGCGCTGGAGCGAAGAAAGCCGCGGTGGAGCGGCTGGAGATACACGTTTCCTACACCTGCGAGAACAGCTGTCTGTTCTGCAGCGAGCGGAACAGGCTGCGCCGGTTCGGCTCGCTGGACCTGACGGGGTCGGAGATAGCAGGCATCCTGCGCGAGAAACGCAGGGCCGGCTTCTCCCACGTCACTTTCACCGGAGGAGAGCCGTCGTTGTGCGCCGCGCTGCCGGCCGCCCTCGGTGCGGCCAGGGCGCTTGGGTTCAGGACCAGCGTCACCACCAACGGCCTCGCCTTCGCCGATCCCGCTTTCGTCCGCCGTACCGCGCCGCTGCTGGACGAGGCCATGCTCTCCTGCCACGGACCTACGGCCAAGATACACGACGCGCTGACCGGCAGGAAGGGCAGCTTCGACGACGCCATGGCCGCGCTGGACAACCTGGGCAAGGCCGGCGGCGGCAGGCTGTTCCTGATGGTCAACACCGTGGCCGTCAAAAAGAACTTCAAGCTGGTCTCGGACATCCTGCGCCTGGTCTCCCGCTCTGGGTTCGTCCGGCATTACATGATCTCCAACCCGGCCCCGGAGGGCGGCGCCTGCGAGGACTACGCCTCGCTGGCTCCGGACCTCACCGCCATAGGCCGGCGCATAGGGGACCTGCGGGAGCAGGCCGCGCTGTTCGGCGTGACGCTGCGCTTCTTCGGCGCGCCGGCCTGTTCGCTGAACGGTCATTACGACCTTTCCAACGACCTCTACTACTCGCCGCGGCTGACCGTGGAGAGGGCGGCGCTCCCCGGCGGGCGCGCCGGCCTGAAGGAGACGGTCTCGCTGCGCCCGACGCGGCGGCGCGTCTATCTGAAGTCCTGCGGCCGCTGCGCGCTGCGGCGCTCCTGCGGAGGCATCTTCCGGAAGTATCTCGAGGCCTTCCCGGAGCAGGCCCCTTTCTTCCGTCCCATAACGGAGGTGAAGGCCGCATGAACGCCAGGAAGGAGGACAAGCTGCTGCTGGCGTTCCCGTTCGGCTGCGACATCGACTGCGTCTTCTGCCAGCGGAACAGGCACCCGCACAAGACCTCCTTCACCTTCACCGAGGAGCGGTGGCGCGAGGTGCTGATACGCTTCCTCGCGCTGATGCGGGTGCTCCGCCGGCGCGGAGTCAGGCGGCTCTGCCTCGGCGGCGACGAGCCCACGATGGCCCCCGCGTGGCTGCTGGAGTCCGTGGTCAGGATGGGAGTGAAGGAAGGCTTCGCCTATATAGAGCTGATGTCGAACGGCGTCAAGCTGCGCAGCCGCCGGCTGACGGCCGCGCTGGTCGCGGCCGGGGTCAACGCCTTCCTGCTGCCGGTCTACGGGCCGGACGCGGCCGTGCACGACGCCGTGACCAGGAAGAAAGGCAGCTACGCGGCCCTGCTGAAGGCCATAAAGAACATAAAGTCCTTTCCCGGCACTAGGATAGAGATGCACACGCTGCGCCTGAAGGCCAACCAGGGCAGGATAAAGGAGACCGTCTCCGGGATGATGGCGCTCGGGCTGAAATGCGCGGTCTGGGACCTCAAGGAGAACGAGACGGACACGCACGTGGACTACGCCGCGCTCAGGCCGGACGGGGCCAGGCCGCGGAAGCAGCGGGCCGTGGACAGCCGGGTGCGCGAGGACCGCGCGCCCAATTACGTGAAGTACAACATATGCACGGAGAGGACCTACTGAGCGCCCCCGGCGCCGCCGGGGAGCGGGCCGAGCTGCGGATCTCCAAGGTCTGCCGCCGCCGCTGCGTCTTCTGCTGCGAGGCGCGCAGCCTGCGCTCCGGCGGCGGCTTCATGCCGCTCGCGGAGGCCTGCTCGATAATGAAGAAGCTCCGGAGCGGCGGCGCCGGGCACCTGACGCTGCTGGGCGGGGAGCCCACCGTGCATCCGCAGTTCGGGCGCATACTGCGCATAGCCAAGCTGCTGGGCTACTCGGTGCAGGTCACCACCGACGGCACGGGACTGGCCGACCCCGCGGCGGCGGCACGGCTGCTGCCGGACATCGACGAACTCTGCCTCTCTGTGCACTGGAACGAAGAGGGACTGGCGCGCGCCGTCACGCGGATGCCGTCCGCCTTCTCCACGGTCGAAAAGGTCTTTTCGAACGTGGAACGCTTCGGGAAGCTCAAGCTGTTCATGTGCCACACCGTGGTCTGCTCCCTCAACTCCGGGAGAACGGCGGACATAGCGAAGTACGTCTTCTCCCGCGGCCGGCCGGGGGTCTACATGATGTCGCAGCTGATACCGTGGGGGAACGTGCGCTCCTCCTACGGGAGCCTGACCGTGAGGCTGCCGGACTTCGCGCGCGCCGTGCGTTCAGCCGCCGGGACCATACGCGCCAACGGCGCCCGCCTGGTCGTCTCCGGGGCCCCTTTCTGCGCGCTGGGCCCGCTGGCCCCTTTCTCCAACGACCTGCTCTTCTCCCCGCGGCTCGTGCTGGAGCGCGGGCGCTCCTACCTGAAGGAGAACGTGCTCTCGGTTAAGAAGAGCGTGGTCCCGCCGCTGAAGCGGACGAGGACGGAGCGCTGCTCGGGCTGCGCGCTGGCGGACCGCTGCGCCGGGGTCTTCGGGGCCTACCTCGACAGGTTCGGCGACGGCGAACTGCGCCCCATCCCCGCGGCCGCCGCGGCCCGGATACTGCGCGCCCGGCCGGCCGCGGGAGAGGCGGTGGGACATGTCTGAGCGCATCGTCATCCTGGGCAAGGGCGGGATAGGCAAATCCACCATAGCAGCCAACCTCAGCGAGCTGTACGCCATGGAGGGCAAGCGGGTCCTGCACGTGGGCTGCGACCCGAAGAGCGATTCCGCGCTGCTGCTGACAGGCGGCGAGGGCATCCCGACCGTGGTGGAGGCGCTGCGCGGCGGCCGCCCGACGCTGGAGAAGCTGATCTACAGGACAGGCAGGGGCGTGGACTGCCTGGAGGCCGGCGGCCCCGCTCCGGGAGAGGGTTGCGCCGGCATGGGCCTGCTGAAGACCTTCGAGCTGCTGGAATCCGCCCGCGAGAAGGTGGCCGCCGACTACGACGCGGTGATCTTCGACGTGCTGGGCGACATAGTCTGCGGCGGCTTCGCCGTGCCGCTGAGAAAAGGCTTCGGGCGCAAGGTGCTGATAGTGGTCTCGGAAGACCTGATGTCACTCTACGCCGCCAACAACATAGCCCGCGCGATGACCGTGCACGCCGGCAGCGGCGCCGGCCTGATGGGGCTGGTGGCCAACGGCGCGGACGGCGGCCGCGGCGGCGCCGTGGACAAGTTCGCCGCGCTGATAAAGGCCGGCATACTGGCCCGCTGTCCTTTGGACCCGGCGGTCAGGGAGGCCGAAGCCGCCGGGGCCGCGGTGGTGCGCCTGGCCCCGCGCTCGCCTTTCGCCGCGGCGGTCAGGAGGATAAAGGCCGGCCTGGACGCTTCCGATGCCGCCGGCTCCCTGCCGCGGCCGGTGGACGGCAGGATACTGCTGCCGCTGCTCTCCGGCCGCGGGAAGAAGCCGCGCGTGCTTCCGGCCGCCCCGCCCGACGTGCCCGCTGCCTGCCACGCGCCGGAGGCCTGCGGGGCGTCCTTCAAGATCTCCTCGCCCGCCAGGCCGCCCTCGGGCGCCGGCGACGGCTGGCGCCGCTTCTTCTCGGACGCCGTCTTCTCCGGCACCGGGCTGGTACGCTACACCGGGCGGCAGGCTTTCCTGGCCCACGAGGACAGGGAATGCGCCTACAGCCAGGAGCGGCTGGAGGAGAGCGAGAAGGTCCCGTTCCTGCGCGGTCCCGCCAGCCTGCTGCCCGGCAGCGAGCTGCACCCGGAAGCCGGCTCCACCAGGAGCTCCAGCGCGCTGGGCACAGGGGAAGTGATACTCGGCAGCGGCGGCCGCATAAGGGATATCGCCGCGGACCTGGCCGGAGGAAGGCCGGATTATATCTTCATGACCAACGGCTGCGTACCTTACGCTATGGGCGAGGACGTGCGGAAGCTGGCCGGCGAGGCCGAGAAGGCCAGCGGCGTGCCGGTGGTGGTCAGCTCCACCTGCCTGGACGGCTGCTCCGTGCCCGGCGAGCTGCTGGGCTTCTTCCGCGCCTACGCCAGGCGGGACGGCCGGCGCCGCTTCCGGCTGCCCGCCAACGCTGCCGTTCTGCTCGGCTACGGCGGGGCCGGCCTTAAGGAGCTGGACGGCATACTCTCTTCCGCCGGCGTAAAGGCGTTCTGGCTGCTGCCGGAATACGACGGGGAGTCCCTCGAGGCCCTGCGGTCGGCCGGCAGCGCCCTGCTCAGCGATTCTTTCATCTACGACAGGCTGGAGGCCGCTTTCAGCGGGCGCTGGAAGAAGCGTCTCAGGCGCCCGCCCTCGCCCTACGGATTTTCCGCCACGGCCGCCTGGCTGCTCGAGGCGGCCGCGCTGGCCGGCCGCTCCAAGGCGGCGGCCGGTACCGTTCGGGCGGCGATGGCCGCCAGCGCTGGGGAATGGAAGGCGCTGAAGGCGCGCGCGGCCGGCAAGAGGATAGCTTTCGTCGCCGGCGAGGCGGACCTGGAGCGGATATTCACGCCGGCCCGCTCCGCCGGGGTGCCGCCGGCCGCCTTCCTGGCGGAGGCCGGCTTCGGCCTGGAGCTGCTGGTATACGCCCCGGAGAAGAAGGCCCTGAAGAGGTTCTCCGGCCCGCTGTCCGCCTTCAATATGAGAACGGCGGCGTTCTCCGGAGAGGCCGAGCTGCGCCGAAGGCTGGCTTCCCCGGCGATCTCCGCGGTCTGGAGCGATTTCTCCTGCGACTACCGGGTCTCCGACGCCGGCAAGGCGCAGGTCTCGCTGGACATGTTCAGGCCCGGCTTCGCCGGGGCCTGCAGGACGCTGGAGACCATCCTGGCCGTCTGCGGGTCGGATTTCGCTAGCTATGGCAGAAAAGAGAACTGATACCCCGGACAGGGGAGAGAGCTGCACGCCGTCCTTCCTGACGGGTCTGTACCTCGCCGTCAACGCCGTCTCGGACGCCTACGCGGTGGTGGACGGCACGGACTGCGTGACGCGCAAGGCCGAGTGCGTGCACGGCTCCCACGACCTGTTCTCCACGCTGCTGGACTGCCGCGGCGACAGCCGCGTGCTGCATACCGGTTCCCACGCCGGGGAGATAATAGCCGGCGACAGCTCCGGCGCCGAGGCCCGCGCCGACGCGCTGTGCGGCCGCGCGGGCGTGGTGCTGCTCTCCTCGCTGCCGGTCATGACGCTCACCGGGAGGGATTACGGGAAGCTGGCCGCCTCGCTGACGGGGCGGCGCGGCACCAGGGTGGTGAGCGCCTCGGCCAACGCGCTGGACTTCGACTACCTGGACGGCTACGCGCTGGCGCTGGAAAGGATGGCCGCGGACATGCCGCTGAAGAAGGGCGCCGGCCGGCGCGGCAAGGTCGCCGTAGTGGGGCATTTCATGGACCGCAACGAGGGCGACCAGACCGGCAACCTCGCGGAGCTGCGCCGCATGCTGGCGCTGGCCGGGCTGGACCTGGTCTGCGCCTGGCCCGGAGGGAGCGATTACGCCTCCCTGAAGGAAGCGGAGCAGGCCGGCCTGATCATCTCCCTGCCTTACGCGCGCGGCGCGGCCGCGACGCTGGCCCGCAGGACCGGCGCCAGGCTGCTGGAGCTGGAGCTGCCGCTGGGGCTGGCCGCCTCGGCGGCCTGGCTGAAAGCCGCCGCCGGCGCCGCCGGAATCTCCGCCGTGAAAGCGGACGCGATCATAGCCGAGGAGCTCTCCGGGGCCCATTCGCTGGCCCGCACCGCGGTGGGCGGCGCGCTGGCCGGGAAAAGGCTCTGCTTCACCGGCGACCCGTACCTGGGAAAGGCGGTCTGCGCCTTCGCGGCCGAGCTGGGCATGGGCGTGGCCGGAGTGTTCCTGACCTGCTCCGGAGGCAAATGGGCCTCGGCCGAGGCGGCTTTCCCGGGGAGACCGGTGCTGAGGGATTTCCCCGTGCTCGCCTACGGGCGGGCCATAGAGGAGCTTTTCTCCGGCGGGCGCTGCGACCTGCTGGTATCCAGCAGCGTAGGCCGGCGCTCGGCCCTGCTGGGGCTGCCCGGCATGGACCTGGGTTTCCCGTCCTACAGGTACCACGCGCTGCGGCCGGAGCCTTTCCTGGGCTTCTCCGGAGCCGTGAACCTGGTGCAGCGGATGTTCAACGCGGCGAGGAGCGCATGACTAAGGCGGCAGGGAAAGTCCTCTACGCGGCCTCCTCTTCGGAGTGCAACAATAACTGCGTCTTCTGCACCGACGTCTCCGGCCGCGGCCGCCGCCGGGGCGGCGGCGCCGTGGACGGGCTTCGGGCGCCCGCGAGGGGGCGCCGGCTGGTCTTCACCTCCGGAGAGCCCACGCTGAACCCGGACCTGCCGGCCCTGATAGGGGAGGCCGCGCGGCTGGGCTGCAGCGGCATCTCCGTCATAACCAACGGCAGGATGCTGGCCTACAGGGATTACTGCTCCAAACTGCTGGCCTCGGGCGCCAGCGAGGTGATAGTCTCGCTGCACGGGGCCAGACCGGAAGTGCATGACGCCATAACGGGGGCGGCGGGAAGCTGGGCGCAGACCGTGCGCGGCCTGTCGAACCTGCTTTCGCTGCGGCCGAAGGGCTCGCCGGTGCAGGTCTCGGTGAACGCCACGGTCAACGCGCTGAACATAGACGGCCTCGGGGAGCTGCGGGACTTCTTCCTCTCGCTGCGCGGCCTCAGGAACATCGTCTTCCACGGACTGCTGCCGTTCGGCCGGGCGCTGAAGGACTGGAAAAAGCTCTCGGTCAGGTATTCCAGGCTGGTGGAGGAGCTGGCGCCCGCGCGCGGCCGCTGGCCGCGAAGCCTGCGCCTCTGGGACGTGCCGCTCTGCGCCGCCCTGCCGCGCGTGCCGGCGGGCGCCTGCGAGTTCGCGATGCGGCGCACCGAGATGCTGCGCCGCCGCGGCCGCTCCGTGGACGGCCACCGGGAAAAGACGGCCCTGCGCTGCTGCCGGGCCTGTTCGAAGCTGGCGGTCTGCGGCGGGGTGTACGCCAAATATCTTGAAACCTACGGGGACTCGGAATTCCATGCGCTCTAAGGCTAAGAAAGGCTACGACCCCAGGGAGGACATCCCGTACGAACTGGTGAGGCTCGGCTACGCCTGCAACGAGAACTGCGTGTTCTGCAACGTGGACCGCCGGCCGGAGGAGCGGCGGCGCGACGACCGCGCGCTGCGTAACGCGATGAGGTCGGCCCTGCTGGCCGGCGTCAGGCCGGGAGCGCGCATCTCCATAAGCGGCGGGGAGCCCGGGCTCTACAAGGGCCTGCCCGCCCTGATAAAGCTTTACCGGGCGAAGAAGGCCGCGAAGGTGGACGTGCAGACCAACGCCGTCTGCTTCGCGGACCGGGCGCTGGCGGCCGCCGCGGCCAGGGCCGGGGCGACGAGCGCCTTCGTCTCGCTGCACAGCCATTCGGCGCGCGTGCACGACGGTATAACCGGAGTCCCCGGCTCCCATGCCCTCTGCCTGAAAGGGATAGACAATTTGCTGGCCTGCGGGCTCGAGGTGATACTGAACCCGGTGCTGTGCTCGCGCAACTACCGCGGCGCCGCCAGGTACATCGATTTCGTTTCCAGGCGCTTCCCGGCCGTCAGGACGGTCTCGCTGTCCGTGGTGCAGCCGCGGGGGCGCGCCAAGGCCGATCCGCGCCTGGTGCCCGATTACGCGGCGCTGTCCCCTTACGTGGAGGCGGCGCTCTCGCTGGCGGAAAAAAAGGGGCTGGTGGTCAATAATCCAGTCTGCGGCCTGCCGCTCTGCGTGGGCGGCTGGCACGAGCGCACGGAGAGGTGCGTGGAGGCGGCCCTCGGCAGGACCAGCCGCCGGTCGGACGCGGGCAAGGTGTTCCCGCCGCTCTGCTCCGGCTGCCGGGTCAGGGATTACTGCGGCGGGGTCTGGCCGGAGTACCTCGAGATCCACGGCGTCAGCGGGCTCGGGACGTTATAACTATGGCGAAGCTTTATTATCTGCAGCTTACCAGGGAATGCAACCAGAACTGCCGGTTCTGCTCCAATCCCTCCAACGGCAGCGTGATAAGCGCGGAAAAGGCCGGCGCTATGATGCGCGACTACGCGAAGCGGAAGGCCTCCGGCATAATCTTCACCGGCGGCGAGCCGACGCTGCATCCCAAGCTGCCGGACTTCATAGCCTACGCGCGGACGCTCGGCATGGAGCCGCGGATAGTAACCAACGGCCAGCGCACGGCGGACTTGAAGTATTTCTCCAGGCTCTGCCGCGCCGGGCTGAGACATCTGCACGTCTCGATACATTCTCACGTGCCGGCGCTGCAGGAGCACCTTTCCAGGACCAAGGGCTCGCTGACGAACCTCTTCAGTACCCTGGACAACGCCGCCAAGCTGGGCGTTTCGGTGAACGTGAACACCGTCATCAACCGCTACAACTCCGGCCATCTGCACCTGGCCGCGCGCTTCCTCTGCGCGAAGTACCCGTTCATCTCGCATTTCGTCTTCAACAATATGGACCCGGGCATGGAGCGCGTGGTGGAGTTCCCGGACACCATACCCACGCTGTCCGGCTTCGAGGCCTCGCTGGCCGCCGCGATGCGTTTCCTCGAGGCCGGCGGGCGGACTTTCCGCGTGGAGCGCGTGCCGCTCTGCTTCATGGCCGAGTTCGCGCACTGCTCCACGGAGACCAGGAAGATAGTGAAGGGCGAGAACCGGCTCACGTATTTCCTGGACGAGAAGGAGCTCATAGTGCAGGAGGACTGGAGCTACGGCAAGGGCGGGCGCTGCGCCGCCTGCACGCTGAAGAGGATCTGCGCCGGGCTCTATAAGAAGGACGTGTACTACAAGTCGGAGGAGCTGTGCCCGATGTTCTCGGACCCGGCCGCTATAGCGGCCAGGATACTCGGACGCTAGAACTATGTACCTGCCGATAGTAAGCCTGCTGCTGACGCTGTACCTGACCGTCCTGCTGCTCAGGGTGGTCAGGGAGGACGACCTTTGCGGCAAGATACGCAACAGGAGCCTGGCCCGCGGCGGGGCTGCCGTCCTGGCCGCCGCCGCGGTCATGCTGTCCGTCAGCGTGGCCGGGACCAGGTACGGGCTGCACGGCCCATTCTGGGAGCCGTTCTTCGTTTACAGGTACTACCTGGTGCTGCTGGAGAACGCGGCCCTCGGCCTGCTGGCTGGGATAATACTTTGGAAGACCGCGGTGTGGCCGGCGGGCGACGCCAAGCTCTTCGCCCTGCTCTGCGCGGCGCTACCGATGGTCATCTCGTACGCCAGCTGGGCGCCGGTGGCGCTGGTGCTGTCGCTGCTGGTCAACATCTTCGTCCCGCCCGCGGCGGTATATTTCGCGCAGATGTCCAGGGAGCAGCTCGGCCTGCTCTTCTCGGACGGGACCATCAAAGCCTTCGGGAAGAGCTGGGCGGCCGCCCGCGCCGCCGCCGCCGGACTGGCGAGGGAGCCGGGCCGGCTGGTGACCTTCTCCTTCAGCGCTCTGCTGTTCAGCTTCGTCTCGGCCTGGAACTCGGCGCATACCGGCGGCTTCCAGGTGAACAGCAACATCCTCTTCATCCTGATGTTCGCGCTGGGCGGGCGCGTCGGCTGGCTGGCCGGTAAGGCCGGTCCGCGCGCGCTGCTCGCCGGCCTGCTGCTCCTGGCCGTCGCGTCCAGGCTTAATCCCGAGACGCTCAGCCTCGCCAGGCTGGTGCTGTACGGATTCGTGATGAGCATGGAGTTCATGCTGTTCAGGGGCGTTTTGTACGCCGTCGCCGACCGGCACCTGGCGCTGTCCGGCACGCGCCGCGTCTGTCTCGACAGCCTAACGCCGGGCATGATAATCTCCGAGGAATACCTGCAGCAGCTGCGCGAGGCCGAGCCGGAGCTGGCGGAGAAGTACGGCTTCGACCGGTACCGCGACGGCCTGACCGCCGAACAGCTGGAGGGCCTCAAGGAATACGTCAGGAGCAAAGCCGCCGATTCGAAGGACGACGTGGGGGTGCCGGTCTTCCACGTGCGCCCCTTCGCCTTCTGGATAGTCGCCGGCCTGGCCGTCACCGCGGCGCTGTCCGGCGGCAACGTGCTGCTGCTGGCCAAGATCGCCCTGCGGCGCCTGTGGAGCCTCATATGAACGGACCCCTGAAGCGGATAGACCTTAAAGTCGCCTTCGGCTGCAACAACATGTGCGTGTTCTGCGTGCAGGGCAAGAAGCGGGAGAAGCACCAGCCCAAGGACATGGCGCAGCTGCGCAGGGAGCTGAGGCGCGGCTACGAGGACGGCGGCCGGGAGCTGGTCCTGACCGGCGGCGAGCCCACGCTGCACAAGGAATTCCTGCAGATAGTGCGCGAGGCGAAGAAGACCGGCTACCGCAACATCCAGATCCAGAGCAACGGCCGCATGTTCCGCTACCCCGAGTTCTGCCGCGAGGCGGCGGCGGCAGGGGCCACCGAGGCCTCGCCGGCCCTGCACGGGTCCAGGGCGGAGATACACGACTACCTCACCGGAGCCGGGGGCTCGTTCCGCGAGACCGTGACCGGGATAATGAACCTGAAGAAGGCGGGGTTCCGGGTCATCACCAACACCGTGATAACCAAACCCAACACGCAGGACCTGCCGGCCATAGCCACGCTGCTGGCCAAGCTGGGCGTGGACCAGTTCCAGTTCGCCTTCGTGCACATACTCGGCAGCGCCGCCGCGAACGCCAGGTGGCTGATCCCGAAGAAGACCGTGATGGAGCCTTTCGTGAAGCGCGGCCTGGACATCGGCCTTGCCGCCGGCCTGCGCGTTATGACCGAGGCCATACCGTACTGCTTCATGGGCGGCTACGAGGACTACGTGGCCGAGACGATAATCCCGCGCACCAAGATCTTCGACGCGGGGACCGTGATAGAGGATTTCGGTAAATACAGGCTGAACGAGGGCAAGGCCAAGGGGCCGAAGTGTCCGTCCTGCGCCTTCTTCGACAGGTGCGAGGGTCCCTGGCGCGAGTACCCGGAGCTTTTCGGCTGGGGCGAGTTCGTTCCGTGCCGCCCCGCCGCCGCGGGGGCGGGGCCGAAGCGGCGGAAGAGAGCGAAATGAAGACCTCCCGCCTGGTACTTTCCTGCGGCTGCAACCAGGACTGCCTGTTCTGCGACGCCGGCGGCGTGAAGCGGAAGGACGGGGCCGCCAGGCAGGCCGCCGCCCTGGCCGCCGAGCCCGGGCCCGCGCGGGTGAACGTGACCGGCGGCGAGCCCACGCTGCATCCCGGCCTGCCCGGCCTCGTGCGCCGGCTGAAGAAGGGCGGCAAGTACGTGGCGCTGCTGACGAACGGCCTCAGGCTGGCCTCCGCCGATTACCTGGAGGAGCTGGCCGGGGCGGGCCTGGACGAGGTCGTGCTCAGCTTCTTCGAATCGGCCCCGGAGAGATACGACGCTCTCGCCGGGGTAAAAGGCGGCTTCGCCAAAAAGGAAGCCGCGCTGAAGAACCTGCGCCGCGCCGGGATAAGGACCGCCGTCAATTTCCTGGTCTATTCCGGCAACCAGTCCTCCGCGCCTGCCCTGGTGCGCGAACTGAGGAAGAAATACGGAGTTAAGGACATCGTGCTTTCTCTGCTGGAGCCGGACTGCGCGCGCGTCCGGGCCAGGCGCTGGCTGATACCCGACGCGGCCGCCGCGCTGCGCTCGCTTTCCGCCATAGCCGGCTTCCGCCGGAAGCTGGGGCTCAGGTGCATGCTGCCTGCCGGCGGGGCGGTGCCGCTCTGCGTGGCGGAGAAGCTGGGCCTGCCCTGCCCCGCCGGGGAGGTCTCCGGGGCCGATTTCCAGCCGCGCCTGCGGGTGAAGCCCGCCGGGGTCTGCTCCGCCTGCCCGCATTCCGTCTCCTGCCCCGGCTTCGTAAAGTCTTACGCGGTGGAGATGGTTAAATTCCTGGTGGCACGGAGGCGCCGTGGCTGAAGAAGCCGTTCCCACGGGAGGCGTTTCCGGGGAAAGCCTCAGCAGACTTTCCCTTTCCGTTTCCGACGCCTGCGACAACCGCTGCGGCTACTGCGCCTGCGGGCTGTCCGGCGCCCTGGCCCCTGCCGGCAAGGTGCTGGCCGGGCTCAAATACGGCAGGTCCATGGGCCTCGATCACGTGGAGTTCACCGGCGGGGAGCCGGCCGCGCACCCCGGCCTGCCGGGGTTCGTGGCGGCGGCCCGCGCCATGGGCTACTCCACCATAGGCTTGTCCACCAACGGCCGCGGCTTGCTGCGCCCCGGCCTGGCCGCCGGCCTCGCCTCGGCGGGGCTGGGCTACGCCATAGTCTCGGTGCCGGCCGCCGACGGGAAGACCTACGCGCGCGTCTGCGGCGTCGGGCGCGAAGCCTTCGCGGAGAACCTCGCCGGCCTGCGCGCGGCCAGAACGGCCGGCATCAGGGAAGTGGGCGCGGCCGTGCCGGTGACGCGGGTCAACGCCGCGTCGCTCGGCGCCGTCCTCTCCCTGCTCGACGGCTTCGGCCTCTCCTTCATCACGCTGGCCAGGCCGCTGGCCGGCTATCCCGGCGGCGCCGCGCCGCGCGGCCTGCTGGACCGGAAAGGCTTCGTCTCGGCCGTTAGAGCCGTGCGCGCCCGCATGGCCGGGCTATCGACCAGGGTCCTCGTGGAGGACCTGGGCGGCGACCTGGGCTTCCTGCCGCCCGCCAGCCGCATAGACGAGCTGAGGCGCAACAGGTACCTCTACTCCGACGCCGTAGGCGGCGGACGCCTCGTGATGCCCGACGCGGTCCTCGCCGGCGAAAAGCCCTCCGCCGGCCGGGACTTCCTGGCGGCGATAGACCTGCAGTACGGGGCCAGCGATTTCACCTGCGCCTTCGACTCGCGCGTCATACGCGGCAGGCAGTACCACCGGCTGGCGCGGGAGAAGCTGGACTTCGACCCGGGGTCTCCGGTTCTGGGCAGGTTCCTCTCCGTGGTGAACAAGGACAGGACCCTGAATATCTGGGGCAGGGACAGGGCCGACAGGTTCCCGGCGCTGGGTGAGCTCCTGCGGCGCTGCCGCGGCGCCGGCTACCGGAAGATCAGGCTCTGGACCACCGGCCTCGCGCTGGACGACGCGGCGCTCGACGGTCTGGAGAAGCTGGGCGTGACCGGGCTGGAGCTGCCGATATACGGCGCCTCCGCGAAGACGCACGACTCGGTCACCGGCCGGCCCGGCTCCTGGCGGAAGCTGATATCGCTGATGGAGAGGCTGGCCAAGCGAGACCGCCTGGACGTCAGCTTCCACGCGGTGGCGCTGAAGAAGAACGCGCGGGAGCTGCCGGCCCTGGGCGGGCTGGTCGGCTCCTACTCCGGCGACTGGGGCCTTTCCGTCTGGCATTACTACCCGGACAACCAGGGCCCGGGCGGGGAGAAACGGTACCTGAGCGCGCTGCCCTCATATGCCAGCCTGGTAGAGGCCTACCGCCGCTCGCGGGCTTCCGGACGCGCCCAGTTCACGCTCTTCCCGGACTGCGTGGTGGACAGGCTGCGCGGCGTGTTCCCCGGAGCTTCCAGTTTCAGGCAGGCGCCGGCCGCCAGGCTGCTGGTCTTCCGGGACGGCTTATTTTATTATAATGAGATAAATTCCTCCGCCGAGTTCGGCCGGACGAGGCCCGCCTCCTGCGGCCCCTGCCGGCGCTGCCCCGGGGTCTTCTCGGAGTACCTGGGCAGGTTCGGGTCCGGGGAAATAGGATGAGAACATGTACCTTCTAGTCGTGACCACCTGGGCCTGCAACCTGCGCTGCACTTACTGCAAGGTCCATTTCGAGAACAAGTATATACCCGAGGACTACCTCTTCAAGGCTGTGGACCTGCTCTGCGGCTCGCAGGACAAGGAGCTGAAGATGGAGTTCTTCGGCGGCGAACCGCTGCTGCTGCCGTTCGACCTGATCCGCAGGACGATAGAGTACGGCGAGCGCAAGGCGGCCTCGCTGGGCAAGACGGTCAAGTTCATCATGACGACGAACGCGACGCTGCTCGACGAGGCGAAGATAGCCTATTTCAAGAAGCACGACGTGCTGCTGATAGTCAGCCTGGACGGCGACCGCCGCTCGCACAACAAGAACAGGCCGCGGATGGGCTGCAAGGACGAGACCTACCCGCTGGTGGTGAAGAACCTGCCGATGATCTTCCGCAACGGCCTGGACGCCTACTGCTACACCGTGATCACGCCCGATACCGCGCCGCGGCTGCTGGAGAGCTTCAATTCGCTGGTGGAGCTGGGCTTCAAGAAGGTCTGGATAATGGTCTCCTGCGGCCCCAAGTTCACCGACGCCAAGCTGAAGCTGCTGAGGAAGAAGCTGAAGGAGCTGGTGCCGGCGGCGGTGGCCGCGCTGAAGGACAAGGGCGTGGCGCTGCTGAACGTTAAGAACTGGCTTTCGCCGATGCCGATGAACACCGAGCTGTCGGTGAACATCGACGGCAACATCTATTCCGCCTGCCTGGCCTACCTGGTCAAGGACGACGCCGTGCGCAACCGCTACATCCTGGGCCATATCTCCGACCCGGAGCTGAGCATAGACAAGCTGCACCCGGGCCGGCTGTCCAACACGCGGGCCATGTCCATCATCTACCGCGAGAACAACATCGTGGGCAACCTCCGGAACAACGTGAAGGCCGGCCTGCTGTTCACCGAGTTCGCGGGAGAGATGCGCAAGGCCCTCGCCAAAAAGCGGCTGCTCAAGAAATACAACGAGCTTACCAGCGACATAGAGGGGCGCTGATGCGGAGCGCGGGGTCCCTGCCCGGCCTGTTCAGGCTCCTCGGCGAGGGGGCCCCTCAGGTCCCGCCGGCCGGCCTGGCCGCCATCGCCGGGCTGTTCGCCGGCAGGGTGAAGGGAGAATGGCTGCCGCTCAACCAGAAGCTCGACGTCTGCGTCTCCTCCTCCGATCCGGGGGCCTTCCGCTTCAGCGTCAGCGATTTCGGCGAGCGCGGGGCGCTGGGCCGGGTGATAATGCGCTATGCCGCTTCTTTCGGAGACAGCTACGACCTGGCCGCGCTCGGACGCTTCCTGAAGGCCGGCGCGGCGCTGGGCGCGGCCCATCAGACCACGCTGGGCCTGGACTGGGGCACCGGCCAGAACGCCCCGCGGCTGAAGGTCTACCACGAGGAACTTTATCCCGTCTATGACGGGCGGTTGAAGGCCGGCCTGCTTTCCGGGGCCTGCGGCCTGAAGAGGCTTCCGTCCAAGGCGGACCTGGACGCGCTGTCGGCCGTCTGTCTGGACCTGACGCCGGGCCGCGGCCGCGACTTCAAGCTCTATTTCAGGCGGGAAGCGCCGGCCGGGCTGCGCGTGCCGCCCTGGCAGAAGCGGACGATGGCGGGGCTGGGGCTGGAAAAGAAGTGCTTCTATTACGAGATGCGCGGCGCCGGCTCCGGCCGGAGGAAGGCCTACAAGGTGTACGAGACCGGCGGAATAAGCGATCTTACCCCGGCGATGCGGGAGATCTGCGGGCTTTACGCCGCCGGAGGGCGCCCGGCGGCCCTGCAGAAGATACTCTCGCTCGTCGCCTACGCGAGGCGCGCCGGCATGACGATGGCGCCGGTGCTGTTCGCGGCCGGGGACGGGGCCGGGAAGTCAGGCAGGACGCTGGACGCCTATTTCTGCTTCAAGAAGGCCCCGGCCGGCCGGAAGCGCGGGGGGGCGCGATGAGGTCGCTCAAGCTGATCACCGGCTACACCTGCAACAACTCCTGCGGCTTCTGCTGGGACAGGGAGTACCGCGGCAAGGCGCCGGACAAGAGCCACCGCGCCATACTGGCGGAGCTGGTGGAGGCCAGGCGGGCCGGCGCGGAGGCGGTGGACGTGCTGGGGGGGGAGTCCTCGCTGAGGAAGGATATTTTCGCGATCTTCGGGGCGGCGAAAAGGCTGGGGTTCAGGCAGCGCATGCTGACCACCAACGGCTGGATGTTCGCCGACCGGAAGTTCGTCGCGGCCCTGCTGGAGGCGGGGGTGACCGAGGTGCGCTTCTCGGTGCACGGCGACAGGGCTTCCGTCCATGACGGGCTCACCGGCACGAAGGGCGGCTTCGCCCGCATACTGAAGGGCGTGGCCAATCTGCGCGCCGCCGGCTTCCGCAACATCTCGGCCAATACCACGGTGGTCAGGAAGAACGTCTCGCGCCTGCCGCGGATCAGGACCCTGCTGGGACGCCTGGGGATGACGAAGTGGAACATCATATACGTCGGAGAGCGGGCCGGGGAGATGCCGCACACCCCCAGGGTGAAGGACGCCGCGCCGGTCATAATCGAATGCCTGCGCGCCGGGGAGCCGGAAGCCGCGCTGATAAACGCGCCGGTGCCGTGCCTCTTCCGGGAGGTCAGCGACAGGGTGGAGATGTTCGAGCGCCAGGCCAGGCAGTACGTGGCCGGTAAGGGGCGTTTCCGGAAAGCGGACCGGAAGAAGCTTCCCGAGAGGAGGCGTATACCCGCCTGCCGCGGCTGCGCGATGCGCGGCGAGTGCGACGGCGTGTACGCGGACTACATAAGAAGATTCGGAACTGTGGAACTGCCACGGTCCTGAAGTCCCGGAGCGCCAGGAGGAGAAATGAAGAGAACCGTATTGCGCATGCTGATGGTCCCTATAGCGCTGGCCGCGGCCGGGGTCCCGGCGCGGGCCGGAGAAGCGCCCGCCGCCCCGGCGGCGCAGGCCAGGTCCGTCAGGGAGGCCGCGATGCGCGAGGTGCGCGCCGCCTCGCTGGACGCTGAGAGCGAGAAGGCCCTGCTGCGCCTGCTCGAGTCTCCGGACGACAAGAAGCGCCAGGCCGCCAGGAATACCCTGGTAAAGGCGCGCGGCGAGAGGAACGTGACCGCCCTTATCGGCTTCCTCGGTTCCGACGAGTCCGAATTAAGGGGCGCCGCCGAAAGGGCGCTCGAGGACATGGGCGGGGACGCCGTGCCCGCCATACTGCGCGCGGCGGAGCGGAGCGGCCCGGCCGCGATGCTGTGGGAGATAAAGGTGCTGGGCGTTATAGGGGACAAGCGGGCCGTCGACTTCCTCGTGAAGAGCCTCAGAAACCCGGAGGAGCAGATAAGGGAGAAGGCCGTCCAGGCCTTGGGCAGGATAGCGGAGCCGTCCACTTATAAGCCGGTATCGGCTTTGCTGGGCGACCCCGGCATCTACGTGCGCACCAAGGCGCTGCGGGCGCTGGTGCAGATAGACAGGGACAAGGCCTTCGGGGCCGCCCTGGAGATGATGAAGGACAGGGACCCGCTGGCCAGGACCTACGCGGTGGAAGCCTTCGGTATGATCGACAAGCCGGCGGCCGTGGACGCCGCGATAGTGGCGCTGAAGGACGATTCGCCGCGCGTGCGCGAGGCCGCCGTAGCCGCGCTGAAGAACATGCGCGGCGGCAAGGCCATCACCGCGCTGCGCGAGTACCGCAACAGCGGCGACGGCGGCGGGCAGCCGAAAGGCGAGGACAGGTGCGCCGGCCGGAAGGTGGACGTATCCACCGTCATAGCGAACTATTCCGGCGACGCCAGGCATATGCCGGAGCAGCACCTGTGGGACGCGCTGGCGGAGTACGGCGTCTGCGTCTCCCTCTCGAAAGGCTCGCTGGAGGGCTGCGCTCCGCTGAGCTCCATACATCCGGACCTCAAGCGTACCTGCGAGGAGGCGGCCCTGCCGTACCTCTCGGCCTACGCCGCGCTCAGGGACGGGAGGAATAAGTACGACGGCTTCTGCTCCGGCTGGGCGGAGCTGGCCCGCCCGAAGTCCGGGGCCGCGTTCTGCGGCGAATATTACAAGCTGCTGACGGCCGCGTCGCCGAAGAGGTGCTGGAACCCGCTGATGAACCCGGAGACCTGCCTGATCCCGGAAATGCTGGACTTCGTCCGCGCCGTCAGGGCCGGCAAAGGGGAGGACTGGCGCTACCGCGCGGCTTCCTCGCGCGGCCCGGAGGCCTGCGCGCCGCTCTCGGAAAAGATAATGAAGATGTTCTGCTTCGAATAGGAGCGGATCAGAGCCTGCTGTTGCGGTGCCTGACCGGCGGGTGGCTACGCTCCGGGCGCCCCGCCGCGGCGCCGGCGAAAGAACTGCGGATGTTCTCAGGGAAGAAGGGCAGGGCCTCGCGGACGAACCTCTCCATGCCGATCAGGCACAGGCCGCAGAAGACGAGGCTGGCGGGGGTGGAGCAGGTCAGCTCCACCTTTCTGCCGGTCATCTTAAGGTAGCCGAGCCCGGCCAGCTCCGCCAGCGGGGCCTTGAACCTCTTCAGCAGGTCAGTCTTGAAGCGCTTCCTGAAATAGTCCAGCGAGACCGGAACCCCGGTCCTGAAACAGACGAACAGGAACTTTATCATCTCGCCGTCCATGCTGACCGGCGTGCCCGAGAAGATCGGGGCGGCCGGGGAGAAGTCCCGCATCGTCCCGGCGTCCTGCATATAGCTGTAGTAGCCGTACATCAGCGACCTGGCCGCGGCCCCCAGGCCCAGCGTGGAGAACGGCGCGGGGGAGAATTCCCCGGTATAGATGGTGTAAAGCGAGTAGTTCTTCAGGCTCTCCCGGCGGCTGAACACCCATTCCCTGGAGTTGTTGCGGCAGGTCAGGACGTAGCCGGCCTCGGCCGCCATCTTCCTCATCGGCCCTTCCGCCTCGGCGCGGACGCGCGCCAGCGCGGCCTCGGCCGCTCCGTGGTCGCCGCCGTAATACCTGTCCACGTAGCTGGGTATCAGGTAGAGGTCGTAGACCGAGATGGTCTGCGGGGAGCTTTTCACCATCGCGCGGAAGGAGTCCAGGAAGCCCCCGGCCGTCTCGCCGTAGAGGCCCATTATCAGGTCGACGTTGCAGCCGAACTTCAGGCCGAGGGAGTTCACGCTCCCGACCAGGCGCAGCACGGCGGCGCGGTCCTGCGGGCGGTCTATGGCCTTCAGCACCTTCTCGTCGAGGGTCTGCACGCCTATGTTTATCTTGTTGAAGCCGCGGTCCGCGGCGGCGCGCAGTTTCTCCACGGTCATGCTGCTGGGCGCGCATTCGAGTATGCGGTTGCCTTCCGGAGTGAAGCTGAAGCCGGAGAAGATGGCGCCGAGCAGGCGTTCGAAGGCCGCGTCGTCCAGCCTGCTGGGAGTCCCGCCGACGTAAAGATGGTTCACCTTCACGCCGCGGAACGCGCGGCCGAAGCGCTCTATCTCGCTTATCAGGGCCGAGGTGTAGCTCTCCATCTCCCGCCGGCCCGCGCCGGGCCGGGTGTAAAGACCGCAGAAACTGCAGCGGGTCTTGCAGAAAGGGACGTTCACGTAGACGTTGGTAAGCCCGCCGGCGGCGCGGTGGCGGGTGCGCAGGAACTCCTCCCAGAGGGCCGCCGCTCTCTCGGAGGAAAAGCGCTCCGCGCCCTTCTTGCTGGCCATGCGGTAGTACAGGTCGCAGAGGTCGAACCCGTTCTCGGAGAGCAGGCGCGCCGTTCTGCCCATCAGCAGCAGGCGCGCCGCTCTGGCCGTTCCGGTGGTTCTAGTTCGGGTCATATCGGGAGGCGGCCCGGCGGGGGAACGGAGTTCCCGGCCCGGACCGCGGGCAACTAGACTGTATCTATTTTCCCCGGGGCCTGCAAGCGCAAGGCAAGTTTACAAGGTCCGCGGCTATTGAATAGAATATGGGCGTAACGCCGCCGCGCCGCCGCCAGGCGCCGGCCGCCCCAAGGAGATAAAATGAACAAGGCAGAACTGATACGCAAGGCCGCGGACAAGTACAAGAAGGACATCGTGGCCTTCGCGCGCAACATCATCCGGACCCCCAGTTTCTCGTGCCAGGAGGGCAAGCTCGTCGCCCTGATAAAGAAGGAGATGCTCAAGGTCGGCTTCGACAAGGTGAAGGTCGACAAGATCGGCAACGTGATCGGCTTCATCGGCCACGGCAGGAAGAAGATCATGATGGACGCCCACATCGACACCGTCGGTATAGGCGACCCGAAGGCCTGGAAGATAGACCCGTTCGCGGGCATCTACAAGAACGACACGATCTACGGCCGCGGCGCCACCGACCAGAAGCTGTCGATGGCCTCGATGGTCTACGCGGGTAAGATCATAAAGGACCTGAAGCTCGAGGGCGACTACACGCTGATCGTGGTCGGCTCCGTGATGGAGGAGGACTGCGACGGCCTGCCGATCCTCCACATCGTCAACAAAGAGAAGATCAGGCCGGACTTCGTAGTGATCACCGAGCCCACCGACCTGAAGGTCTACCGCGGCCACCGCGGCCGCATGGAGATGAAGGTCGTCACGAAGGGCCGCAGCTGCCACGCCAGCGCCCCGGAGCGCGGCGACAACGCCGTGGTGAAGATGACCGGCATCATCAACGAGATCACCGCCCTCAACAAGCGCCTCAAGAACGACAAGTTCATCGGCAAGGGCACCGTGGCCGTGACCTCGATAGAGTGCAAGACCCCGTCCCTCAACGCCGTGCCCGACGAGTGCACGATCTACCTGGACCGCCGCCTTACCGTGGGCGAGACGCTGAAGAGCTCGGTCGCCGAGATCAACAAGCTGCCCGCCGTGAAGAAGGCCAAGGCCAGGGTCGAGGTGCTGTGGTACAACGCCGTCGCCTGGACCGGCGCCAAGGTGGACCAGGAGAAGTACTTCCCCACCTGGGTGCTGCCGCGCGAGCACAAGCTGGTGAAGGCCGGCGAGCTGGCGGGCAAGGTCGCCCTCGGCAAGAACCCCGTGGTCGACAAGTGGGTGTTCTCCACGAACGGCGTGGCCTCGGCCGGCCGCCTGAAGATACCTACGATCGGCTTCGGCCCCGGCAACGAGGTGTACGCGCACACCGTCAATGAGTTCATGCCCGCGGCGGACCTGGTGAAGGCCGCCGCGTTCTACGCCGCGCTGCCGCAGTACCTGTAAGCGCCCGGCGGCGTTAAGACCGAAAGCCCCGCTCCGGCGGGGCTTTCCTTTTCCTGCCGGCCGAAAACGCGTCCCGTTTTTGTATCATAGAAAGGCGGCCGAGGGGCCGCTCCAGGATTATGACCGAACGCAGCGGAAAAACGGGTCCGGAAAGGATAGCCCCGGACTTCTACGAGAGCCTGGACACGGCGATGCTGCATTACCGCGCGCCGAAATCCCTGCTTAGCCCGAGGCAGGTCCGCGCCCTGTGGTCCGGTCTGGCCGCGGACATAAAGACCGGCCGCAAGCAGGAGCTGCTCAGTATCTACGTGCATGTGCCTTTCTGCGCGCACCGCTGCAAGTACTGCATGTACTTCTCCGAAGAACCGGGCGGACCGGAAAGCGTGGAACGCTTCCTGCGCGACCTCCTAGCGGAGATGGCCTTCATGGCGCCGGCGCTGAAGGGGGTGAAGGTGACCCACCTATACGTGGGAGGCGGGACCCCCAGCACGCTTTCCCCGGAGCAGCTGGACCGCGTGCTGTCCGGCGTCTTCTCGCTGTTCAAGTTCGGACCTACCGGAGAGCGGGGGCTGGAATGCCATCCCCTCAACATGACGCCGCGGCACCTGGCCGTGATAAAGAAACACGGCCTGAACCGCGTCAGCTTCGGGGTGCAGACGCTCAACAGGAGGACGCTGAGCCGGGTGAACAGGGACTGCCAGACGTGGCGGGACATTGTCGCGCTGCAGGGCCGGCTCAAGCGCTCCGGCATCCCGATGCTGAACATCGACCTGCTGCTCGGCCTGACCAAGGACACGCCAGCGGCGTTCCTGGACACGGCCGACCGCGTGATGAAGCTGGGGCCTGGCAGCATCAGCGTGCACAGGCTGGTGCCGCAGCCGGACTACCTGCGCGACTTCTACGGGGACGACAATGCGCGGTGCGTGGACGATATAAACAGGTTCGCCAGGGCCGTGCTTCCGGGGCTGAAGAGGCTGGCGGACAGGCACGGCTTCATCTTCCCGGATTACGACCCTTCCCACTACGAGAACCGCGTCTACACGATGCTCACTCCCCGCTACATAAAGGAGTTCGAGAAGGAGCCCACCGGAGGCTACACGATAGACAACGTGCACGCCTATTCGGTGCTGGGACTGGGGCCCAGCGCTAAGTCCAACATCTTCGGCTACGGGCTGTACCACGCGGAGCATTCGCTGCGCGGCGGCTTCTCTCCGGACGGGAAGAAGATGGTCTTCTCCAGGCACGGCCTGAAGTACGAGATGCTCTGGCACATGGTGTTCTCCCTGGACAAGCACAACAACATGGTGCCCGGCGACTATATGCGCAGGGCCTTCGCCGAGGACTACCTCGAGGTGTTCAGGAAGCCGCTCGCCGCGCTGTCCAAAGCCGGCGCCATAACTATAAAGGACGGGGACCTGCACCTGAACTACTGGACCAAGAAGGCGCGTTTCCTGATCATCATGTTCCTGATCAGGAGCGCCTCCGGCCGGAGCGCTCCGGATATCTCCGGTCTCGGAGGGGGGGCGCGCTGATGGGCGCAGGAAAGCCGCGCGGCGTCTCCGGGGACAAAAGGCGTCTGGCCGGCCTGGCCCTGCTGCGCCGCACGGCCGCCGTGCTGTGCGCCAACAGCTTCGACCTGGCCGACCTCTATTACAAGATGTCCAGCGAGAGGAAAGAGGTCCCGCTCTCCGCGCGGGAAGCCAGGGAACGCTGGAAGCTCTTCCTGCGCCGGCGCGCGGCCGCTTACGCCGGTCATTTCGTAAATCTTTACGTGAGCGTGCCGTTCTGCAGCACGCGCTGCGATTTCTGCGAGTTCTACAACAAGACCGGAGCGTCGCCGGAGGAGGTGAAGGACTACCTGAAAGCGACAGCGGAGGAGCTGCGCTATTTCGGCGGGGCCTTCCGCGGGCTGAAGGTGAGGCACCTCTTCATCGGCGGCACCCCCAGCTATCCGGACGCCTCCGGGCTGTCGGCGCTGCTGGACGGCATATTCTCCTCCTTCTCGTTCGCCGAGGACGGGCAGAAGGTGATGGAGTGCGCCCCGTCCACGATGAGCCGCGAAAAGATCGACATCGCGCGGGCCCACGGGCTGAACAAGATCACGATGGGCGTGCAGACCCTGGACGAAAAGGTGAGCGCGGCGATCAACCGGCCGCAGAAGACCGGCGCCGCCATCGAGTTCATGGACCGGATCGGCTCCGCCGGTTTCGCCTTCGGGATGAACGTCGACCTGATAATGGGCCTGCACGGGGAAAGCGCGGCCGGCTTCCTCCGGTCCTTTTCAAGAACGCTCGGGCGCGGCCCCGAGACCGTGACCGTATACGGCCTCAGCCCTACCGCGATCTACGTGAAGAAATTCTACGGCGGGGATACCGCAGCTATCTACCGCCACCTGGAGAAATTCCGCGGGAAGACGGAAAAGAGGATGCTGGAGCTGGCCGAAGCCGGCGGCTACGTGCTGCTGCGCCGCGTCCAGACCCGGGAGTGGCTGTTCTGCCGGAAGGACAAGGCGGCCAAGTATTTCGAATATTACACGTATTCGAGCGGCTTCTCCCAGGCCTCTTTCTCCACGCTGGGCATAGGCAGCGGGGCCAGGTCGGTGCTTTACGGCGACTTCGGCTATGCGCAGAGCCTGCGCGTCCCGCGCCGGTTCGACTCCGGAAGCAAGATGTTCTCGGGCGGAGCCATCGATCTGCGCGACGAGATGCTCAAGCACCTGTTCGTCTCTTTCAGGAGCGGCGCTCCGGTGATGATAGCGCAGTTCCGGCAGAGCTTCGGCCTGGACCCGCTGGCCGAATTTTCCGACCCTTTGCGGGAACTGGCGGCTCTCGGGTATGTAGAGGCGGGCGGCGGGTATATACGTCTGCTCAGGAACACTCCCGAGGACTGCCTTTTCTGCGGCCTGGTCCTGGTGGGGCTCGGACGTTTCCTTAGGGAGATACTGCCGGCCTTCCCTGAACATATAGCCGGCCGGCTGCTTCCGAAAGCCGGATAAAGAAGAAGGACGGGCCTGTGCCCGTCCTTCTTCTTTAGGCGGCGGCCTGTATTACAGCACGCGCTTCTGGTCGGCCTTCACGAGCTCGGCCAGCAGTTTGGCCGGGTTCTTCTTCGTGCAGGCCGCTATCATGGCGGCGATGACGAAGGGTTTGTAGCCGGCTTCCTTGTAGGTGCCTATGCGGGCGCCTTCGAAGACCTTCGCGCTCACCTCGCCGGCCTTGCAGCTGACGTCGGTGATGTCGGCGGGCAGACAGTGCATGTAGGTAGCCTTGCCGCCCTTCGTCAGCTTCATCCTGGCCTCGTCGCACTCCCAGCTCTTGAACTTGGCGTTGTTCTCGAGGCACTCCTTCTCGAGGGCCTTCAGGCCGGCCTGGTCGCCACCTTCGAGCAGCGCGGTGCGGCGCTCCATCACCTTGAACGGAGCCCAGCTCTTCGGGTAGACGATGTCGGCGTTCTTGAAGGCGCTCTCCATGCTGTTGGAGACCTTGAACGAGCCGCCGGACTTCTTGGCGTGCTTCTTGGCCACCTCGATCGTGTCTGGCAGCAGGTCGTAGCCCTCGGGGTAGGCGAGCTCCACTTCCATGCCGAAGCGGCTCATCAGGGTTATGACGCCCTGCGGCACGGAGAGCGGCTTGCCGTAGCTGGGGGAATAGGCCCAGGTCATGGCGATCTTCTTGCCTTTGAGGTTCTCGAAGCCGCCGAAGTGGTTCTTGATGAACAGCAGGTCGGACATGCTCTGCGTCGGGTGGTCCAGGTCGCACTGGAGGTTGACCACGGCCGGGCGTTGGTTCAGCACTCCCTGCTTGAAACCGTCGTCGAGGGCCTCGGCCACTTCCTTCATATAGGTGTGGCCCTTGCCGATGAACATGTCGTCGCGGATGCCGACGGCCTCGGTCAGGAACGAGATCATGTTGGCGGTCTCGCGCACGGTCTCGCCGTGGGCGATCTGGCTCTTGCCCTCGTCGAGGTCCTGCACGGCGAGGCCCAGCAGGTTGCAGGCGCTGGCGAACGAGAAGCGCGTGCGGGTGGAGTTGTCGCGGAAGTTGGAGACGGCGAGGCCGGTCTCGAACATGCGCGCGCTGATGTTCTGCGCGTGCATCTCCTTGAGTATCTCGGCGATCTTCAGGACCGCGTGTATCTCGGCGTCGGATTTCTGCCAGGTCAGCAGGAAGTCCTTGTGGTAAAGGTCGGCGCCCAGCTTTTCGAGCCCGGCTATGGCCGTCCTGAGGTCTGTAGTGTTCTTGGTTTGCGTCCCTGTGGGCATTTTCATCTCCATGGCGATCCGTTCTGGGCCGCTTTGCGCGGCCATCTCATTAAATGTCTTTCGCCGTCGTATTGTCAAGGAACCGGCGCGGCCCGGGCCCGCGGCGCGGTGGCCGCGGGCCCACGCGGGGCGTAGGCCAAAAAACTTCGGTCCGTTTCCCCATTCGGCTCATCAAAGGCGGGCGGGTAAAATGTCACGATATAGCCTAGGAAGAAGTGAATTTAAGGAGGATATAGTGAAGATAATCATAACCATATTAGCGGCCGCGTTCCCCGCCGCCGTCTCGGCCCAGGCCGTCTCGCCGACGCTGGGCATGGTGGAGCAAGTGAGCGTCTCCGCCGCTTCCAACCAGAGCCTCTCCGGCGCCCGCGTGGAAGCCGGCAAGCCGTTCTCGCAGCATGTGCCGCCGCCGGCCGTGTATCAGCAGCCCGGCAGCGCCCATCATGACAACGGCGTCCATAACGGGCAGCATCATCCGCAGCCCCAGCCGACCCATTTGCAGCATCCCGTGCATCCCCAGCCGCCCGTAGTGTATCCCCCGCAGCCCTATTATCCCCCGTATAATCCGTACCACCCCGGCTGGGACAACGACCCCTACCATCCGACCCACCCGTACACGCCCGGTTATTATCCTCCGTATCCGACCGGTCCCAGCCATGAGACCACGCAGCCCGTGATACATCACCCGGTCTCCGGCTCCACCTGGGCCATAGTCGGCGCGGTGGCGCTGGCCGTGCTGCTGCTGGTAGTGCTGCTGTAAGGGCGCTGAAAGCCGCGAAGAGCCCCCGGCCCTGTCCGGGGGCTCTTCCTTTTCCGGACCGCATTTTTGTTAAGATAGCAGCAGTATGACTGGGTTTATCATTTATTTCTGCGCCTTGCTGTCCCTCCAGGCGCCTCTGCGCGCCGAAACGCTGAAGGCGGGGGCCCTGCTCAGGTACGAGGCCGGAGGCAAGGGCGTGGTCAGGATATCCTCCGACATCGGAGCGGTGCGCTCGGCAGCGGGCGGCGAGTACCGCCTGACCGGTTTCACCGTCTACCTGGACACTCCGTCGTTCGACTCTTCCGGCAGCGTGGTGCGGAAGGGCGCCGCGCTCTACGACGGGCGCGGCAAGGCGATAGGCAGGGTCCTCGAGGATTTCAGCCAGGATTACCCGGTCTACGAGCCGACCCCCGGCACGGCCAGGATAGAGGCCGACCTGGCGCTGCTGGCGCGCGATGCCGACATCGAGCCCGGCTCCGTGGCGGAGGCGGCGCTCGCCGCCGAGCTCGCGGCGGCCAAAGGAGCTCCCCGCAAGACGGCGCTTTCCGCCCACCTCAGGAAGTTCGGTTACAGGAAATGGAACGGTTACGGGAGCGTGGAGTCGTACGGGATATACGAAAGCTGGATGGAGGACCCCTCCCCAGGCTTCAGGGTCCTGCTGGTGTTCAGCAGGGGGAAACTGACCGCGGTGCTGCACAGCAGGCCTGTATCTTTCAAATTCAGCCGCAGCAGGAAGTTCGAAAGGGGGCTGGAGCTGTCCTATCCCGCCAGGCTGCCTCAGGCCGAGGCCGCTAAGCTGGAGAAGTTCTATTCTTCGGCGTTAACCGGGGCGGACTGAGCGCCCGCTTTCTTCCGGATATTCACCACCTTCACCACGTCGGCTATCAGCAGGCCGGAGTCGTCTCGGATCTCCGCCTTGAAGGTGCGGTCCGTCTTCGGCGCCGAGCCGAGCTCCGCCCTTATCCCGTCTATCACGCCCTGCTCCAGGCGGAATTCGGCCGTCACCCGGCCGCGTCCCGGCTTGCGGAAATTGATGCAGGCCGACTTGTCCCAGACTATGTAGTCCGGGCCGAGGTTCTTTATCAGCATCAGCATGAACCAGGGGTCGACCATCGCGTACAGCGACCCGCCGAACTGCGTGCCCACGTAGTTCCTGTTGTAGAAGGTCAGGGGCATCTCCACCCTGCAGTAGCGGTAATCCGCGCTGATCTCCGCCAGTCGGATGCCGGCCCCCAGGAAAGGGCCGTACAGCGACGTGGCCTTTTCCAGTATGGTCCGTCTCAGCCTGCCTATCATCCCCATAAAGGTCTCCCCGGGCACCAGCGCCCGCCTTAATTATAGCGGAAAGAGGCCGTATTTGGGCGCCGGGGGGGCTCCCCGCGGGCCGGAGATAAGGGGGGGCATTTTTTTATATTATATTGGTTTGCCGATGAAAACCCTGCTCCCGCTGGCTCTTCTGCTGCTTTCGGCCTGTTCGGCCGGCCCCGCCGCGCTGCGCCGCGGAACGGATGTCTATCCGGATTTCAGCGCTATGCGGGCCGCCTATACCGAGGGATCGGATTATTCCCGCGAGGTCTATCCGCGCGGCTCCGCGGTCTCCGTCTTCGCTATGCACGGGGGCGACATTGAGGACACTACCGCCCGGCTGGCCCGCAGGATAGCCGGCAAGAACTTCAACCTGTACGTCTTCAGCGGCTGGCTGGGGCGGGACAGCTTCCGCATGCACGTGACCGCCACTCATTTCGACGACCCGGACGCGGTGCTGCTGGCTACCTCCTCCGTGCTCGGCATCTCGGTGCATGCCGAGGCGGACAGCGGCGCCCGGGTCTGCATAGGCGGGGCCAACAGCAGGGCCGCCGGCCTGGTCGCGAGGCGGCTGCAGGAGGCCGGCTTCGCGGCGGAAACCCCGTGCGAGCGCCTGCCCGGCACCTCTCCCCGGAACCTGGTCAACCTGCCTTCGGCCGGAGGTGTGCAGCTGGAGCTGACCCTGCGCCTGTTGCGCAGGCTGGAGAGCGACGGGGAGGCTTTGGCCTCCTTCAGCGGGGCCGTACGGATGGCGGCAGCGGAATTTATCAGTTCAGAGGGTAAGTCAACCGGAGATAATAAATGAAAAAGATAAGGATATTCGCTTTCGGCGGCAACGAAGTGGCCCCCGTGGGCCTGAAGGACAAGGACGGCAAGGTCATCAACCCGGACATCGCCATGCAGTGGCAGCGCACGGCCGATACCGCCAGGCTGGTGGCGGACATCTTCCAGGCCCATCCCGAGGACCGGTACGTGATAACCCACGGCAACGGGCCGCAGGTGGGCAACATCATCCAGCGCGCCGAGATGTGCCGCCCCAAGATGTTCCCGCTGCCGCTGGACGTCTGCGTGGCCGACACGCAGGGCGCGATGTCCTACATGCTGGCCCAGCTCAACAACGTGCTGAACATCCGCGGCATAGACAATATCGTGGCCGGAGTGGTGACGCAGGTGGTCGTCAACAAGGACGACCCGGATTTCCAGAACCCCTCCAAGTACATAGGCCAGTCCTACACCGCCGAGGAGGCGAAACAGCGCGAAGCCGAGGGCTGGCAGATTAAGCTCTACAAGAAAGACGCCTCAGGCAACGAGATCTGGCGCCGCGTGGTTCCCTCTCCGGCCCCGGTGGACATCGTGGAGATAGACGCCATCGAGGCGCTGCTCGACAAGGGCATAGTGCCGATCACAGTGGGCGGCGGCGGCATACCGGTGCGCGAGGTGCCGGCCGAGGTAGCGGACGGCAAGGAGACCTATTCCACCAATTTCGGCGTGAAGTTCACGAAGCCCGCCAAGGGTGAAAAACCCCTCAAGATGTACACCGGCGTGGAAGCCGTGATAGACAAGGACCTAGCGTCGGCCCTGCTGGGCTGCATGCTGATGAAGCGCGCCAAGGCCCGCGGCGAGCAGGTGGAGGTCAGCCTCACTATCTTCACCGGCGAGGACGGCGCCAAGCTGAACTACCAGAAGCCGGACGAGAAAGCCCTGCGCGTTATCAAGGCCAGCGAGCTGGAGGTCATTTATAACCAGAAGCCGGCGCCGTTCCCTGCCGGCTCCATGGGTCCCAAGATAAAGGCCGTCATAGAGTTCATCAAGAACGGCGGCAGCGTGGCCTATATCTCCAAGACGGAGCTGTTCGAGGAGACGCTGGCCGGCAAAGCAGGCACCACGGTGCTGCCGGGCTGAGATGACGGACCAGCGCGACCAGAGCGGCGCCGAGCCGCTGGTTAACTTCAGGAACCTGAAGAAGTTCGTCATCTACCCCGTTCTGGCGCTGGCGGCCCTTTATCTGCTGCCGCTCTGGCTCGGCCCGGCCTTCGACGGTTTCCGCATGTCCCTGGACCGGCGCGGGGAGATCTCTCCGCTGGTGGCGCAGGCCAGGGAGGACGCCATAACTTACGGGCAGGCCGTCGCCGGCGCCTCAGGCCGGTACGTGGTCTGGTGCGTACAGAACCGCGACGAGTGGGACGTCACCGTGGACGGCGACCGGGCGAAGCGCGTCGGCGTGTCCAATTACGCCGCGATGCCGAGGTACACCGGCAACAAGCACCAGGCGTGCGTCCCGATGCTGCTGCTGCTGGAAAAACCGGCCGCCGGAGAAAAAGTGCGGGTATTCTTCAAAGAGGCTCTGGAATAATGAAAAAGATCAAGACCCTGCAGTGCATCAGGTGCGGAAAGGACCACAAGCTCGGCGACACTAAGTACAACTGTACCGCGTGCGGCGGCAACCTCCAGGTGCTCTACGACTACAACCTGATAAAGAAGAGGATGAATTTCGAGGAGCTGAGCGAGAACCAGGACCGCAGCATCTGGCGCTACCTGGACATACTGCCGGTCAGCAGCCTGAAGGGCACGCCGCCGGTGCAGGTGGGCTGGACGCCGCTGTACCGGGCCGAGAAGATGGGCGACGAGATAGGCGTGCCCCACCTCTACGTGAAAGATGACGGCCGCAATCCCAGCGCTTCCTTCAAGGACAGGGCCAGCGCCGTGGTTACGGCCAGGGCCATAGAGCTGGAGGAGAAGGTGGTGACCTGCGCCTCCACCGGCAACGCGGCCTCTTCCCTCGCCTGCATGACGGGCAGTCTCGACATGAAGACCGTCATCTTTGTCCCGGAGACCGCTCCCGCGCCGAAGGTGGCGCAGCTGCTGGTCTACGGGGCCGCCGTCATCATGGTGAAGGGGACTTACGACGACGCCTTCGACCTGTGCGTGAAGGCCTCGCAGGAGTACGGCTGGTACAACCGCAGCACCGGCATCAACCCGTTCACCCGGGAGGGCAAGAAGACCTGCTCGTTCGAGATCTGCGAGCAGCTCGAATGGGAGACCCCGGACAAGGTGTTCGTGCCGGTGGGCGACGGCAACATCATCAGCGGCATCTGGAAGGGCTTCGTGGAGTTCCACCGCCTCGGCTTCATAGACCGCCTGCCCCAGCTGGTGGCCGTGCAGGCCGAGAAGTCGGACGCCGTAAAGCGCGCCTTCGAGACCGGAGGCGATATACAGCCGGTGAGCGGCCAGACCGTGGCCGACAGCATCTCCGTCAGCATCCCGCGCGACGGCCTGGCGGCCGTGATGGCGGTGCGGGATTCCAAGGGGTTCGCGGTCAGCGTTACCGATTCCGAGATCCTGTCCGCCATTCCCGTGATAGCGCGCGGGTCGAACGTCTTCGCCGAGCCCGCGGCCGCCGCCACCTACGCCGGCCTGCTCAAGGCGGTCAAGGAAGAGAAGGTCAAGGAGAACGAGTCCGTGGTCCTGCTGGTCACCGGCAACGGTTTGAAGGATGTGCAGAGCGCGATGAAGTCCGTGGGCAAGCCGATAGTCATAAAGCCGGAGCTGACCGAGCTGAAGAAGGTCGTGGCGGACAATAAGCTCGCCTGAGCCGGGGCTGCGCCGGATGATTAAGGGAAGGGCCGCGCATAGCGGCCCTTCCCTTTTTCTGGCGAGGGGACAAGGGGCCCAGCCGGGGCTGGGCCTAAAAATGTGCCGGTCCTGGTACCAAAGCCTCTTATGAGTGCCCGGCGTTTATAATAAACTTTTACTGATGAGTTCCGTTCCAAACACAAATGGAGGTCGTTCCGCATGACTAACAAGATAGTCGTAGCACTCGCCTGCCTCGGCTTTGCCGCCTCGGCCGGCGCTGAAGTTAACTTCGACCAGAACCTCGACGTGAAGAGCGTCGTGGATCAGGCCAAAAGCGTGGACGTGAAGTCTCCCTATCCCGGTTACGGCCCCCACCGCGTGCGCTACAGCAGGGAATGCAAGAACTTCGGCTTCGCCCCCAGCCCCTTCGCCCAGTCCTCGGGCAGGGAATACATCAGCAGCACGGAGTATATAGAGGAATGCCGGTTCATTCCCGCTCCGCCTAACCCTCCGCTCCCGCCGCCGCCGCCGCGGCCGAATAAATCCAAGGCCGCTTCGGAGAAGGACTACTACCCCGGCCAGCCCGGTTACCCCGGCTATAACGGCAACGACTACGGTCCGCACGGGGACTACGACTATCCCGGCAACTTCGGCGGCCAGCAGGGCCAGTGGCATTGCCGCGAGCGCATAGGGCAGGTCTTCCGCGCCACCGCTCAGGTGAACCTCGCCCCCAGGCAGCTGTTCCCTTGGGAGAGCGAATCGTTCGCGGTCTGCATGGAAGGCCAGCGCGTGGACTTCGAGACCCGCAACTCCCCTTACAGCTACTCGGTGGACAGGCAGGGTCTTTTCGACCTTACCTTCAACCTGACCCCGAATTACCGCCGGCCCACGCCTCCGGACGCCTCGGGCCTCAACCTCTCCAGCTTCGCCTTCCGCGACGGCAAGTTCGTGATGGCCATCGGCGACAGGTGGGCGGCCGAGTATGCCGGAGAGAAGGTCGAGATACAGGTGGAGCTGATGAAGGACGGGTTCCTGTTCTTCAACAGCAGCAAGGGCAAGAAGACTTTCACGCTGGACACCGCTGCCAGCTATGAGCTCGCCTTCAACGAGGGAGACCTCGTCAAGGACAAGGACTTCGTGGACGATTCCGGCGATATGCGCGGTCCCAAGAAGTTCTACGTGAAGTGGGGCTTCCGCCGCATCGGCAGCATCTCCACCAACGACTACATGAAGAAGGGCGACACCGACAAGATAACGCAGTAACGGCGCTTCACCCGAAGGCATCCCCCGCGGCGGTTCGCGCGGGGGATCTCTTTTTTCTTAGGCAAAAAAGGACCCGCCGCTAATGCGGCGGGTCCTTGGTTTCGCCTGGCCGAGCTTACGCCGGCAGGGCTATGGTGATCGCGGAGCCTTTCTGCAGTTGGGACTTGGCGAAGATGCGGCCGCCGTGGGCTTCCGCTATCTTCTTGGCGTAGGCCAGGCCCAGTCCCCAGCCTTCCACCTGGCCGGTGAAGGAGGCCTCCACCTGGTAGAACTTCTGGAAGATGTTCTCGAGTTCTTCGCCGGGGATGCCGGGGCCGTTGTCTCCCACCGAGATCAGCGTGAAGCCGTCCCTGGCCTGGGCCGAGAGTATGACCAGCTTGTCCTTGGCCGGGTTGAACTTGACCGCGTTGTCTATCATGCCCTTGATGGCCGAGGCCAGCAGCTTGCGGTCCGCTTTTATGGCCACCTGTTCCGGCACCGCTATCTTTATGCTGACTCCGGGGGTGTCCTTGAGCCAGGCCTTCGCGCCTTCGGCAGCCTCGGTCAGGAACTCGGCGGCGTCGAACTCTATCCTGGTGAGAGCGGGCTGGTCCAGGTCCTCGGCCATCACGAAATTGAGCAGGCTCTCCACCAGCCGGTTTAGCTTCTGGCCCTGCGCGTTTATCGTGACGGCGGCCTTCTTCACCATGTCGGGCATGCCCGCGTTCTTCTCGGACTCGTCGCGCAGTATCTGCGCGAAGCCGTTTATCGAGGCCAGCGGGGTCTTGAGCTTGTGCGAGACCAGCGACAGGAAGTTGCGGGCCATCAGCTCCTCGAGCTTGCGGGCCGTGACGTCGGTGAAGACCCAGAGCGTTCCCTCGGGTACTTCGTTGCCGTCCGGGCTCTCCTTGAAGAGCTTTATGGCCGAGGCGTCAATGAAGAACTTCTTCGGCTTGGCCCGGAAGAGTTCGAAGCGGCAGTGCTGGTCCGGACAGGCCAGGACGCTGCCCAGCTCCGGCTTGACCTCGAAATCGGCGAAGGCGTTCTTGACGTTGGTGAACTTGTACTTCTCGTGCTCCAGGTAGGTCTTCGCCGCGCTGTTGATCAGGATGATCTCGCCGTCGGTGTCGGTGAGTATCGCGCCTTCCTTGATGCGCTTGAAGACTATCTCCAGCTTGCGCTTCTCCTCCTTGACTGTGGAGAACAGGCGCGAATTCTCTATGGCTATGGCGGCCTGGCTGGCGAAGGCCTCGAAATTATTGCGGTCGCTGTCCAGGAACTCGCCGTCGATGCGGTTGATGGCCTGCACCACGCCTATCACCTTGCCCTTGATGATCATCGGACAGGTCAGCAGCGACTTGGTGATGAAGCCGCTCTTGGAGTCGGCCTTCTTGGAATGGCGCGGGTCGTTGGCCGTGTCATTGATGATGATGGAACGGCCTTCCTTGGCGCAGGTGCCGGCTATGCCCTCGCCCAGCTTGAAGCGCATCTTCTGCACGTCCTCGGGCAGGCCGAGGGCCACGTCGAAATAGAGCTCCTGCGCTTTCTCGTCGAGCAGGTACAGCGAGGCGCGCTCCGCCCCGACCACGCGGGAGGCGAGGCGCATGATGGTGGTCAGGAGTTCCGAGATATCGAGCTTGGAGGAAAGCAGCCGGCTGACCATCACCAGCATTTCGAGGCTTTCTTGCGATTGCGTTACCATCATCTTATCCGTTCCTAGAAGAAAAGCTGCACCAGGACCTTGTAGTAGCTCTTGGCGGGAGCTTTCTCTTCCTTGTAGGCGTCGTAGGCCAGATCTAACGTGCTGCGCTCGTTGAGGTTCATCTTGATACCGCCCGTAAGCGAGCCGGCCTTGGCCTGGTTCCTGAACGATATTTTACTATATCCCGCGTAAATATGGCTGTCAAAATCCGGGCGCATATTGCGGGCTATCTGGGCCGAGAGGGCCCATTCCGGTATGGCGGTTATCTGGCGGAACACGCCAAGGTACGCCAGCTCGGCCTGGTCCAGCGCCGGTTTGACCAGGTTGGAGTTGGACGCGCCGCCGCCCGGCTTCTGGAAGCCGGCGGCGGAGCCCAGGAAGTAGAACTGGCCGTAGAAGGACTTCTCCACCTGCAGCTCGTAGGCGGCCTGCGAGAACTCCTTGCGGTCCGGCGCGCCGGCCCCGGCCAGGAAAGCCTTCTGCCTGGCCCAGGCCCCGGAAAGTATCAGGTGGGCATAGCTCTCGTCCTCGGCTTCCTGGAGGGAGGTCAGCAGATAGAGCTTGCCTCCGTAGGCGCCGGAACGGGTATAGGAGGAGACAGGGTACAGGAAGGGTTTCAGTGAGACGAAGAAGGACCTGCCTGAATACATCAGCGGGACGCGGAAAGAATAGACGCGTGCCCGGTAGGCGGCGGTGTCCTTGTAGAAGGAGAGGCTCAGGCCGGAGGTGAAGGGGCTCTTTCCCTTGACGAAGGCGGTCAGCGAGTTCTTCTTCAGGCCGTTCGAGCCGAAAGCGTAGTCGTTCTCCAGCCACCAGGCGGCAGAGACCTGGGCGGCCGCGGCGATTGAAATGAGCAATGCCAGCAGGAGTCGCTTCATCGTTTACATTATATATTAAAACGCCCGAAATATCGCGCGAAAATAAAAGGCCTCCCGCGGTTTCCCGGGGGAGGCCTTCTATTTTCCCGGTAGTCAGGCCTGCTCGCTGACGAAGAGGAAGAAGTACTGCAGGAAGTCGTAAAGGTCGCAGTTGACCAGGGTTATGTCGACCGGGCTGCGGTCCATGCCGCCGCTGATGCGGCCGCTGACCTTGTCGTAGGTAAGCTCCACAGGCGCGTGGTTGGCGTAGCCGGTCACGGTCACGGTCTTCGCGTCGGCGTTGCCCTCGTCCATGTTGAATTCCAGCTTCAGCGGGGCGTGGTTGGAATAGCCTTCCAGCAGGCCGTTCTTCCAGTTGACGGTGTAGTGCACGGGGCTGTGGTTGGCTCCGCCGTCCACCGTTACCTCCTCGGTGCTCCAGGCGAACTTCAGGTCTATCGGGGAGTGGTTTGCGCCGCCGGTGATGGTCCTGGCGTCATGGTCTATCTTGATGTCCACCGGGCTGCGGTTCATGCCGCCGGTGATCGTCCACCCGGCCTTGTCGATCTTGATGTCCACCGGGCTGTGGTTCATGCCGCCGGTGATGACCCCCTGCCTGACCGCGTAGTTCGACCGGCTCTTGTCGGCGAGACCGAAGATGTCGTTGTAGACCTTACGGCTCACTTTCACCTCGGTGATGTAATAGTAGCGGGCCAGCCCTACCGCGCGGTCGGCGGCGTCCTGGCCGCTGACGTCAGCGAACACCATGTAACCGCCCAGGCCGTCCTGGCAGGCCTTGACCTTGAAGCCCGCCCCGGCGAGTTCGGAGAGGACCGTGTCGATGTCCTGGCCGTGCCGCACCATGCCGATGACGGCGTCGTTCATGTCCGACGAGGTGTTGACAGAGATCTTGCGCAGGGTGTTCCACTGATTGGACTTGGGCGCCGCGGGGGCAGGCATTTCCGCGGCCGCCGGGAGGTCCAGCCCTGCCGCGCCGAGGACCCGGCTTTCTCCGGCAGAAGCCGGAAGGACGGAAACTGCGAGCAGTAGCGCCGCTATGGTATTGTTCATTTAAAAACCTCCTGCGGTATTATGGATATTATGCCAGATCCGCGCCTTCTTAGCATAAGCCGGAGGTCCCAGAGCGGGCGAGTTTTTGGACCTATGGGCGCCGTGGGCCCTGCCGGCGCCGGCGGCGGGGCGATGCGCGACATTGGCAGCGTTATGGAACAATTTGGCATAATCAAGATAATGTCCCATATAAGGAATACCCAGAAGAATTCGCTGACGGGCAAGCTGATGGGGCGCCTAAGGCTTTCCAGGGTGCTCAGCATCCCGGAGAAGGAATTCACCGCGTTCATAGCCGAGATAGAGTGCGACGAGATGTTCGGGGCGCTGTCCCGGCCGGCGCGGACTTCCGAGAAGGTCGTTTCGTACAAGAGGTTCCCGCGCGGGACCTGGGCCAGGCAGGTGCAGTTCAACGAGGGGGTTTTCGCGGAAAGGCCTTCCATGGGGGTGCACGAGTTCCTGGCCGGCCGCG
>DAIENX010000025.1:0-30106 GCA_027340875.1 Elusimicrobiota bacterium | reverse complement strand
CCGAACTTCCCGGAGTTGAGGTGTATGAGAAAGTGCTGCACCGGGAGTCAGCAATGCAGACGTGGTGACAGCAAAGAGATCAAAAGGAGGAACTGCCTGGGGATGGTCCCTTCGGTAACATTCTTAAGTGATTTGACAGGTTCCCGCCGGCCGCTTTCTAGCCTCACGGGCTATATGCTACCCTTATTGCCGGTAGATCATATGGCCGTCACCGGAAAGGGAAAAGCCGAGATAGTCTGCACGGGTTCGGAGCTGCTCAGCGGCAAGTTGAACCTGTACGTCCCGCTTTTCCACGAGAAACTGGCCCCGCTGGGCTTCCGGATAACAGGCGAGCGGTCCTCGGGCGACAGTCTGGAAGGGATACGGGATTCGCTGGCCGCCGCCCTCAGGCGGGCCGACCTCGTGGTCGCCTGCGGCGGACTCGGCCCCACTTTCGACGACCTCACCCGCCAGGCGGCGGCCGCCGCGCTAGGCAGGAGGATCGTATACTCCAAGGGCTGCGAGAAGATATTGGCGTACAACTACGGACTGAAGAAGCTGCCGCCGAATTTCCGCGACCAGTGCCTGCTCGTCGAGGGGGCCAAGCCGCTGGAGAACACCGCCGGCACGGCATTCGGCCAGGTCCTGACCCGCGGCCGCCGCAAGATGCTCGTGCTGCTCCCCGGTCCGCGCAGGGAATGGGAACCGATGTTCCCCAACTTCCTCGAAGAGGAAATCCGTTCATTTTTCCGCTTCCGCCCAGCGCGGGTGGTAAAACTGCACGCGGCCGGCCTCTGGGAAACGCAGGCGGAGAAACTGCTGCGGCCGGTCATGTCGCGCTTCCCGAGACTGGATTTCACGATACTGGCCGGCGCGGGCACGGTTGATTTCCTCGTCTCCGGGGACGATTCCGAAGGGGCCGTCTCCCGGGCGGAGAAGGCCTGCTGTAAAGCCCTTGGGCCGGCGCTGTACGGTTCCGGGGAGGAGACGCCCGCCTCCGCGGCAGGGAAGCTGCTGCTGGCCGCCGGCCGCACCCTGGCCTGCGCCGAATCCTGCACCGGCGGGCTCGCCGCGAAGCTGATCACCGATATCCCGGGCAGTTCTGCCTGGTTCCTGGGAAGCTGCGTAGCATACTCCAACTCCGCGAAGACGGCACTGCTGGGAGTGAAGCGCTCGACCCTGGTCAGGCACGGCGCGGTGTCCTCCGAGTGCGCGGCCGAGATGGCCGCCGGGGCCCGCAGGCGCTTCGGCGCCGATTACGCGTTCTCGGTGACCGGCATAGCCGGTCCTGACGGCGCGGCCCCCGGCAAGCCCGTAGGCCTGGTCCACTTCGGCCTCGCGGGCCCGCGCGGGTGCCGCACCTTCCGCAGGCAGTTCCGCGGGGACCGCGGTTTCATCCGCACGTTCTCGGCCAATTTTATTTTGGACGAGCTCCGGAAAATTATAAAATAACCCCTAGGGAAATACAGGCACCAGGAGACCATATCCATGAAGAAGATATTTCTAGCAACCGCCGCCGCCATGGCGCTCGCCGCCTGCGGGAAGGAACAGCCCGCCCAGGAGGCGGCGGCCCCCACTACGCCGCCGTCGTCCAGCGCTCACGTAGCGGAAGGCTACGTCAAGAAGGACACCTATTTCCGTCTGCCCGGCGCCGCCGGCGGCGAGATCGACCTCGCGGCATACTCTGGGAAGCCCGTCATCGTGATGTTCTTCACCGAAACCTGCCCCTACTGCAGGAAGGCCGGGCCTTTCATTCAAAAGGTCTATACGGCCTACGGCCCCAAGGGTCTCGGAGTGGTGGGCATCTGCGTGCAGGACAGTCCCAAGGCCGCGCTCAACTTCGCGAAGGACCTGGGAGTCACGTTCCCGCTGGCCTACAACGGCGGCGAGATCTCACGCAAATACCGGACCCAGGGCGTACCGTACATCTACCTGCTGAACTCCGGCCACGACATCTACGACGTCTGGGAAGGCTATGACTCCCAGTACGATCAGCCCATAATCTCCGCGGTGGAGAAGCTGCTGGCGAAGAAATAATTTCCGGCGGCTGAGGGGGGAACATGTCAACGGCCATACAGCAGGGCACCATCCTGGTCCACCGCGTCTTCGACGTGGCGGGGGAGATCTCCCTGCCGCGCGCGGAACAGTTGCTGAGCGCGGAAGCGAAAGCGCAGAGGCTAAAGTTCGGCACCGACACCCGGCGCGCTATCATAATGCGGGAGTCCCCGCTGACGGCCGGACTTGGAGAGGAAGCGCTCGACCTCCCCTCCGGCAGGCAGAAGGCGCGCATCTTCGCCCGCGTCTGGAACTACGGCGTCATCTCGGTCACGCTGGAGATAGCCATCCCGGCCGGCACCTCCTGGGAGTCGCTGGTGCGCATGGCCGCCGAGCTGGAGGCCTCCGACGAGGTGGAGTTGCTCGCCATTTCCAGGAAGGACGCCATCAAGAAGCTGATCCTCCCCGCCATGACCGGCCCGGCCGAATGGGAAGTCTACGAGGACTACATCACCTACCTGATACAGAAGGCCGACGGCTCCGAGAACCCGAAGGACTTCATCCGCAGCGTTGACGTGGCGGCGCTGATACTGGCCGAGGACAGAGAGAAGCTCGGAGAGGAATCCCGCAACTTCATACTGGAAAGCGCGATACAGTATTCGTCCTCGGACCTGGCGGTGATAGACTGGAACTCCGCGCTGCTGATAGAGCCTGACGGAGAGCGCGACGTCGCCGACGTGATAGAGTTCTCGCTGACGCACCTGCTGGAGTTCCGTTACTACGACGAGATGCTGGGCAGGAAGCTCGACGAGCTCTACGACACGATGGACCAGAAGAGGGAGAGCGTAGCGAACATCTTCAAGAACGTCTACGCCGATATCGCCGAGGACTCCAGCCGCAAGTACATGGAATTCTCCGAGTTCCTGGGAAGGGTCGAGAACTCGCTGAAGACGGTCGGCGACCCCTACCTGGCGGTCGCGTTCAGGGCCTCGGCCCTGGAGTTCCACTTCGACGACTGGAGGAAGAGCATCTCCCGCAAGATGGAGACCCTGGCCCAGATCAGCCAGATCCTGCACGGGGAGGTCAACACCCGCCGCAGCCACTGGCTCGAAATAATAATAATCCTGCTGATCGCGATCGAGCTGATCCCCTTCATGCAGGGCATCTTCCGCTGAAGGCCCTAGATCTTCTCCAGGGCCGCGATCGCCGCCGCGACCACGGCTTTCGCCTTTCCGCTGATCCCGCCGCTGGCGCGGTACTTTATCTTGAGGAAATTGAGGGGGGTACCCCTCAGCTTAAGCCTGAAGTCGAGGTGCGGCCCGCTCGCGAGGCCGCTGGCCCCGACGTAGCCGATCACGTCCCCCTGCGAGATCCTGGCCCCCGGGCGCACGCCCTTGGCGTAACGCGAGAGATGCCCGTACGTGCTCTCGTACCCGCCGCCGTGCTTGAGGATGATGAGGCGGCCGTTCTGGCCTTTCCAGCCGGCGTAAGCGACCCTGCCGTCGGCTATCGCCGAGACGGGCGTGCCGGTAGGGGCCGCGTAGTCTATGCCGTAATGCGGCCGGAAGATCTTGAGCACCGGATGGAAGCGGCGGGCCGTGAAGAAGGACGAGATCCGCCGGTAATGCAGAGGCGCGCGCAGGAACATGCTGCGCAGCGAATCCCCGTTCTCGTCGTAATAGCCGTCGCCCCAGGCGGCCGCGTTCTTGTCGCCGCTCTCGCTGCCGTGGTAATAGGCCGCGGGGATCCTCTGATAGACGACCTTCCCGGACGGGTCGGTCTTGTAATCCCAGGCAAGCGCCCATTTATCGCCGTCCCGGACCTCGGTCAGGAAGTCCACCGACCAGGAGAAGATGTCGGCGTAGTCGAGGATCACGGCGGCGGGAACTCCGCTGGACGTCATGGATTCCCACAGCGAGGACTTGATGTCTCCGGAGACCATCAAGGAGGACGCGGTGAGCTCCACGGAGGACACCGACAGCGAATAGCCTCCCGAGGATGGCAGCAGGGTGTACTCCTTAAGGTCCTTCGTGACCGTCAGCTTCAGCAGCGCGCCCCAGGTGGAAAAGGTCAGGGAATACGGGTCCTCGGGGCGCAGGCGGCGCAGGTTGAGGCCCCTAGCCAGCTGCTTCGAGACCTTGTAGCGCTCGCCGTCCCCCAGCCCCTCGCTCTTCAGCAGCGAATCCAGGCTGCCGGAGAAGGTGCCGCTGGAGACGCGCACGGGTGGCTCCGACGGACCGGAGACTACCCGTCTCAGGGAATAGACGCCGGCCGCCAGCAGCAGCGCCGCCGCGGCGCCGGCGGCTATCCATTTGTTCCTATCGCTCGAAGATCGCACGTTGTCTGACATAGGCTCAGCAGTAGAGGTAGGTCTCGACCAGCCTCCTTATCTCCTCTTCCTTGCCGAAAAGGCGCTCGCTCAGGCTGCGGTCGTCATAGGCCTTCAGCCGCTTGACCGCCCCGTCGATGACCTGCGGGGGGAACACGCCGCGCTCCTCGAAGGCGGCCCTCGACTTCTCTAACGCCTCGGCGGAAGCCCAGCAGGAGGAAGGCAGCTTGGGGAACTTCTGCTGCAGTCCCGCGTGGGCCTTGTCGTAGATGTTCTTGTCCACGAAATGCCTGTCGGCGAAGGACAGCGCGTCCTTCCGCTCGAACCCCCGGCGGGCCGCCACGCAGAGCGCGGCCAGCAGCAGGTGGACGTTGGCGGAGCCGTCCGCGGAACGGACCTCCACCGTCTGGTTGGATTCGACCGCCGCGGGCGCCGAGCCCGGGTTGGCGTCCTTGACCATCCCGGCGGCGTTCATCCAGCCCAGCGGGATGCGTATCAGCGCGGAACGGTTGCGGTAGGCCCAGCAGACATTGATGGGCGCCTCCTGGTGCGGGACGAGGCGGAAATACGAGGTCGGCACCGTATTGCCGAACGCGGTCATCGGCGCGGCCAGCTCAAGGAAGCCGGCTACCATGCGGAGCGCGGCGGCGGACAGGCCGCCCTTCTCCAGCATGACGCTCCTGCCGTTCTTCATCAGGCAGGTGTGCACGTGCAGACCGGAGCCGGCGTGCCCTATGGAGATCTTCGGGGCGAAGGACACCACGACGCCGTACTTGTGGCCGATGCCGGAAAGTAGCCACTTCGCCACGGCCAGCTGGTCGGCGGCCTCCGAGGCCGGCACCGGCAGGAACTCTATCTCCTGCTGGGCCATCTCGGAATCCTCGGCGCGGATGAAGCCGACCTCGGAATGGCCGTACTTCAGGCTGCCGCCCGCCTCGGCTATGGCCGCCATCGCCTCGGTGCGCAGCCCCTCCCATTTGGAGAACGGATAGGACTCGTGGTAGCCCTTCTGCGTGACCGTCGGGTAAAGGAGGTTCTTCGGGGAGATAACGTAGTATTCCAGCTCGCCGAGGGCGTGGAACTCGCAGCCGGAGACCTTGCGGAACTCCGCCTCGGCCCGGCGCAGTATCCCGGCGGGCGAGCTCTCGAAAGGTTTGCCGTCGGGCGTATAGAAGTGGCACAGGACGTCTATGGCCGGGACCTGAGAGAAAGGGTTAACGAAGGCCGTACGGTAGCGCGGGACCACGTACAGGTCGCTGGAGCCGGCGTCTATGTTCCCGAACAGGCTCGAGCCGTCCACGCGCTCGCCGGCGGAAAGGATGCGGTCCAGGTACTTCTCGTCGTTAATGATGAAGTTCAGCGTCTTCAGCCGGCCGTCCCCGGCGGCGTAGCGGAAGTTCACCATGCGGATGCCGTTGGCCTTTATATACTTCACCAGGTCGGCGAGGTTGAGATCCCGCGGCTCCTTGCCGAGAAAAGCGGCTATCTTGTTGGCGTAAATACGTTTCTGCGTCATGGGCCTGCTCCTGCTGTCCGCGACTTTTAAGAATGATAACAAATTTAAAATTGCTAAAGAATTTGTGCCCCGTCGCATTTTTTGATATCTTAGTCCGAAACTCGGCTTTACAGGGGGAAAACTACCTAACCATGAACAGAACAGCGGCTGCACTATTTTTGGCCTTCGTCACGCCCTCCGCAGCGCAGCAGGACCAGGAAGCGGAATTTCACGCCTCGAACGAATTCTCCGTGGTAAGCAACGCGATAGAGGGCGACGGCAAGGCCGCCTCCTCGCTCACGAAGGGTTTCAATTACCTGGACGTTCTCAACGTCTACGGCAGCGGGACGAGGGGGAGCTGGACCTACAGCTACACCGCCGGAGGCAAGGCGACGGACGACATCCGCAACGACGCCAAACATCTCTCCCTTACGAACCTCCAGGCCCGCGCGTCCGACAAGGTGCACACGCTGGCCGTCGGCGACGTGTTCGAGTCTTTTTCGCAGTACGCGCTCGCCACTTCCCTGAAAGGAGCCTCCTACCGCTACGCGAAGCAGGACTCGAAGCTGCCCGAAGTGACCGGCGTTTTCGGCTGGGCGTACCCGCGCTGGGATTCGGTCTGGAAAGACCCCGTCACGCGGACCGTGAACCGCCAGGCGGCCGGCCTGCGCGTCAAGGAGAACTTCAACGGGGACCTCTGGGCCGGCCTGAGCGCGGTATCGGGCAAGGATACCGGCAGGATAAACCCCACGGACCCGCTCTACGACGCCAAGAACTACACCCTGGACTTCAACTACGTGCCGATGCCTGGCCTGACCGCCGACGGCGAATTCTCCAAGGCCGACTCGGCGCAGACCCCGTCCGCCGGGGCGGCCCAAGTCTCGGCCAACGGCACGGCCGCCCACTTCGAGCTGGTGGGCGACGCCGACCCCAGCCGCGTCTCGGTGGAATACGAGAACGTAGAACCCGACTTCTACTCCGCGCTTGGCTCGGCAACCCCGGACCGCCGCAAAGTGAAGGCCAAGTGGCGCTACAAAGCCTCGAAGCAGGTCACCGTGACCTCCGGCCTGCTCTGGTACCGCAACAACCTGGACGCGAGTTCCGCGGCCGGCACCGTGCGCAACTGGAAGCCGGAGATATCCGCCGCCGTCAAGAAGCCGTTCGCCTCCCGGCGCTATTCCTATGCGGACCTCTCCTACAAGTTCGACCGCAAGTACGGCGGTGGCTCCAGCGGAGCGGACCACTATATGAACGCGAACTACAGGGACCGCTTCGGTCCGCTGGATTCCGACACGAACCTGGGTTACACCCTTTACAGGACCAAGACCGCGGTGCGCGACGCGAAGGAGCTGAACTTCAACACCTCGCTGAACTCGCGGCACCAGCTCAGTTCCGTGGTTCTGAAGCCCTCCGTCAACCTGGGCACCTGGTATTCGCGCGACGAGCTCGCCGACACCACTGACAAGCTGTACGAATACTCGCTCGGTCTCGGCTGCGAAGCCCCGGCCGCCAGCCTGACCGGCGACGTGCGCTTCGGCCAGAACATGCTGCGCAAGGAAACAGGCGACGACTCCGCCAAGTTCTTCGCCGCGCTGAGCGCCTATTGGCGCCCGAAGCTGCTGGCCTCGATCAAAGAGTCCACCGTGTTCCTGCGGGCGGACTTCAACGACTATACTTTCTCGACCACGTCGCGCAACTTCCGGGAGAAGAGCGTCACGCTCGGGCTCAACACGGCTTTTTAAAGGATAAGGGGAAAAACCGATATGAAGAAGCTTCTATCTCTCGCCGCAGCGCTGCTGATCTCCGCCGGGGCCGCCGACGCCAAATGGTGGATCTTCGGTAAATCCGGCCAGGACGCGGGCCTCAGATACCTCTACATCAACGGCATCTCCGCCGACGAGACCGGGCCGAAAGTGAAGGTCTTCTCCGAGACCCTGCCGCCCGGAGGGCAGGTCAGGATAACCGGCCGCGCCAGCGCCGGCAAGGGCGGAGTTGGTTCAGTCCGCATATCCCTGGACGACAAGGCCACCTGGCAGGACGTCAAGTTCTCCGACAACGGCTCCTTCGAGTACTCCTTCAAGCCGGAACCGGGCAGGACGTACCCGATGCTCCTGGAGGTCACCGACACGGCCGGCAAGACCAACAAGGTCGACGAGACCCGCAGGGAGATAACCCTGTCCGCCGAGAACATCCAGGCCAAGGTGCGCGAAACGCTGGACGCGATGTTCGACGCCTACAACAAGGAGGAACTCTCCAGGTTCATGGGCTACGTCGGCGAGGACTTCGCCGGGGACAAGGACATACTCGAGCGCGCGGTGAAGCGAGACTTCGACGCCCTCAGCTCCATTAACCTCCGCTATACCGTGAACAACGTAGCGGCCGGCGCTCAGGGAAAGGTCTTCGTTTCGGTCACCTATAACCGCATGGTCTCCGTCAACAAGACCGGCGCCACCAGCACGGATTCCGGCTCCACCGAGTTAGTCTTCGGCTCAAAGGAAGGCAAACTGACGCTGTTCAGCATGAAGCAGCCGCTGATGTTCGGTCTTTCCGACGCCTCGAACGTAGCCAGCGGCACGGTGCTGGGCAACACCGGCACTACCCTCGTCCTCGACGACTCGGGCGCCCTCGGGGGCGCGGGCACCCTGGTAACCATCGCCTGCGCTGCGGGAGAGACCCCGGCCTACGAGTTCGACAACGGCGCCAAGGCCTGCGCGCCGGGCGGCGGGATGAACATCTGGTTCTACGCGGATGCCAACCCCAATCTGATAGGGCTGGTAACTACCCTGGAGAAGACGTTCTCCAGTACGCTGTCCATGCTGAGTTCCGCGGAGGTAAGGAACACGGCAGGCTACACGAGCCAGCCCTCCGTGCCGGACGCCGGCGACGGCAGTTCCTACTGCTTCAACTACGGAACGGACTTCTACTGCGTGGAGATGGTCTCCGGCCCGACCAACGCCGACCGGACGGCCTCGTTCCGGGTGAAACAGTTCTAAGCGCCCGCGTGGCCTGGCGCCGGGGCAGCCCGGCGCCTTTTTTCCAGGAGGCTCCGTGAAACACATATTCCTTTCCGTTATCCTGTTCGCCGGCGCCCTGCCGGCCGCGGCCGGGCAGCGCACCTACGCCGACGCGGCCAACGACCTGGGCTGGCTCAACCGCGAGGCCGGCGCCTACCGCAAGAACCTCGCCGAGGGCGTGCAGCGGCAGGCCACCAACCTGGCCGTGCGCAACCAGCTGGAGCAGACCAAGGCCAAGGTGGAGGAGATGATACAGCGGGACAACATCTCCAAGGCCTGCAAGGTGGTGGAATACGGCTTTACGGCAGCCACGCTGGGCAGCGGCGCGATAGCCGCCGCCGGGGCCAACAGCCTGATGTCGGCGGCCGGCATGAAGGAAGCCGGCAAATACCTGGGCAAAGGCCTCGCCACGGAGGCCGCCAAGGAGGTCGCCGGCACCCCCGGCTATACCGACGCGGTCAAGGCCGGCATGTTCGTCTTCAACAAGGTGGACGAGAACGAGATCCGCGCGCAACTGGGCAAGGGCGACATAGACCTGCTGCTCAAGGCCAAGGCGCTGCTGGAGGACGAGAGCGACGGCCGCACTCTCAAGGAGAAGCTGCCCGAGCTGCGCGACCTGCTCAACGAATCCAACAACCGCATCGAGCAGACCGGCGCAGGCATAAAGGCCTCCGCGGAGCTCATCGACAAGACACTGGAGAAGGCCGGCGCCCTGGGCGCCGAGGCCGCCAAGCTCAAGGCCGAAGAGGAGAAGAAAGAGAAGGAAGCCTACGAAGCCGCCAGGCTCAAAAAGCCGGCCGGCCTGCTGAACACGGAAGTGCCCGGCAACGCAGAGGTGGCCCCGCCGCCGACGGACCCGAAGGAGAGCGAGGAGGAGAAGCGTAAAAAGATGCAGGCCGCCATAACCGCCTACATCAAGAAACTTTCCGATAAATACTGGGCGGAGGAGAAGGCCGGGCGCGAGTCGCTCGGCAAGCTCAAGTACGCGCAGACCGGCAGTCCCGGCGACGCCGAGCAGTTGCAGCGCAGGCTTCAGAACGACCAGGCCGGCCTGGCCGGGAACGGTTCCTACTCGCATTACCAGGAGCTGGAAGAGGGCGCGCAGTACATGGTCAAAGCCCTGGCCGATTACCGCGCGGCCCTGGAGCAGCGCCGTACAGAAATAAAGACGGCGGCCGAAGCTCCGCTGGGGCGCATGGCGGAGCTGGCCGGGCAATGGCGCTCCGCCGTACAGCGCTACAGGCCGGCGGGCTACTTCGTGCCGGACGCCCCCGAAGTACAGTCCACGCAGCTGTGGTCCTCGTACGCGGGCGAACTGGGTTTCATAGAGCGCTACCGCGCCGAGACGGAGGGGATGGAGGGGAAATTCTCGTCACTGGCCGCGGCAGCGGCCGGTCAGAAGGCCGCCGTCTACTCCGAGGCTTCGGCCTTCGCCGGCGCCTACGCGGCGCAGGACAAGGCCTACAAAACCGAAGCTCCGGCCGTTTCGGCCCGGCTGGCGGCCCTGGCCGAGAGCCTGGGCAAGAAGCTGGAGGCGGCGTCGGGCTTGCCGCACGAATTCGCAGCGGAGTTCTCCTACGGCGGCAAGCACGACCTGGCCGACCTGGAACCCAAGGTCGCCGCCGCCCGCCGCGCCTATACGGAAGCGCTGGCCTCTCATAAAGAAGCCGCGCTGCTCGCCGCCTCGCTGGCCGAAAAATACGAGAAGCTCAGCGCGATGGCCGATGACCCGCTGCTCTCAGAAGCCCGCAACATCGCCGTGATGGCGCACGACGCGGGACATAAGGCCGCCATGAGCGCCCTGCTCAAGCCGCTCGAAGAAGGCTCCTACCGCCCGCAGGCCCCGGAAACGGCCAACCTGGACGGCGTCATGGCCGGAGCCGCCGAGGCTGCCTTCGGCGGCGAAGAGGCCCTGCGCTACCTGCGCTCGGCCGAGAAGCGCATGCTGGACGCCGCAGCCGCCGGCACGGCCGCCATGAAAGCCGGCTACGCCGGCCTGGATATCCAGTCGCTGAAGAACGCGTCGCCGGAGGATTACGGCAAGGCCTTCGCGAAGGTGGGGGACATGCACACCGCCGCGATGGAAAAGGTCCGCGCCATACAGGAAGAGGTCACCAGCACCTACTTCTTCGACCCGGCAGAGGAACTGAAGCCGCAGAAGCTCACGATAAAGAACACGCGTTCCGGCCCGATGGTAGAAGGCAAGCAGCCGCTGCTCTTCGGCCCCGGCTTCTGGCCGGTAACGGTCAGCAGTAAAATGCAGGCCATGGACAAGGTCAGCGACGACTTCTGGGTCTCGCCGGCCGGCAAGGAGCTCACCGAGGCAAGGCGCCTGAAAGAGCTCCGGGACGCGCAGGACAAGCGCGACCCCGGCGCAGCCGCGGTGAAGAAGATGTACGAGGACTTCGCTCGCGCCTACGAGAGCCGGGACACGGCCAGGACGATGTCCTACATCTCGGAGGACTGGACGGCCGGCGACGGCACCAGCGCTTCCGACCTGGAGGAACATTTCCGCAACATCTTCCGCATCTATGACGAAATAGGGGTCACGATCTCCAACCTGAACGTCATCAGCGAAGCTCCCGGCCTCTACACCGCCTCCTACAACATAGCCATCCGAAGCCGGATCTACAAGAAGAACATCAGGCGCGAGGAGAATTCCTCGGTCTACGAGAAGGTGGCGCTGGAGGGGAACTCCCCCAGGATATCCCGCACCGACTCCGGCGGCTACTGGGAGATCAAATAGCGCGGGGGTGACGATGCCGGCGGCCTGCGGCAAGGCATTTTCCGCTTGTTTTTCAGGGCTTTCCTGCGCTTTTGCCGGCCTGTCCCGGATTGACTATAAAGGAGGCTAATTAATATAATAATGCCATAGGAAAAAAACCTAATACCTAAAACAAAAAGAGAGAAGAAAATGGCATTAACCAAGAACAAAACCAGAGAAATAGTGGAGAAGTTCTCCGCTAAACCCAACGATACAGGCTCCACCTCGGTGCAGGTGGCCCTGATAACCGAAAGGATACAGTATCTTTCCAAGCACCTTACTGGCAGCCCGAAGGACCACGCCTCCCAGCGCGGCCTTTCCAAGCTCGTAGCTCAGCGCAAACGCCTCCTTGCCTACCTGGAGATCAACGACCGGGAGGAGTACAAGAAGGTCATCAAGCAGCTGGGGCTGAGGAAATAACCCATGGAACATAACAACAAACCGCTCCACCTGGACGTCCAGGTGGGGGATAAGTCCATTTCGTTCGAGACCGGCTGGCTGGCCAAGCAGGCCGGCGGAGCCGTGATGGTGCGCATAGGCGACACCGTGGTGCTGTCGACCGCCGTGCAGGCCAACAAACCCAAGGACACGCCGCCCGCCTTCGTGCCGCTCAGCTGCGACTACAAGGAGCGCACCTACGCGGCCGGCAAGATCCCCGGCGGCTTCTTCAAGCGCGAGGGCAAGGCCCGCGAGAAGGAAGTCCTCGCGTCCCGCCTGACCGACCGCTCCGTGCGCCCGCTGTTCCCGGACTACTTCAACACCGAGACTCAGGTGGTCAACACCGTGGTCTCCTTCGACGGCGTCAATGACGCCGACGTGGTGTCCATCAACTCGGCCTCCGCGGCCCTGATGATCTCCGACATCCCGTGGAACGGCCCCGTCGCGGCCTTGCGCCTCGGCAAGGTGGACGGCAAGTTCGTGATGAACCCCACGAACGAGCAGCGCGAGAACTCCGAGATGGAGCTCGTGATCTGCGGCACCGCGAAGAGCATCCTGATCGTGGAAGGCGGAGCCAAGGAAGTCCCTAACTCCGACCTGGTAGCCGCTCTCGAGGCCGCGATGCCCGAACTCGGCAAGCTCTGCGACATGCAGATAAAGATGAAGGAGAAAGTAGGCAAGCAGAAGACCCCGGTCGCCACCCCCACGATAAAGCCCGAACTCAAGGCCGAAGTGGACTCGATGGTGCGCGCCGAAGTCACCCGCATCCTCTCCTCCAAGCCCGAGAAGCACGCGATGGAGAAGGAGCTCGAGGCGATCCGGGTCAAGGCCTACACCGAGATGGCGAAGAAGTACGCCGACGACGCCACCGCGACCTACCAGGCCAAGACCGTCTTCGAGGACATCCTCTACACCGTCTGGCGCGGCATAACGCTCTCCACGATGGTCCGCACCGACGGGCGCAAGACCGACGAGGTGCGCCAGATCACCATCGAGCCGGGCTTCCTGCCCCGCACGCACGGCTCCGCCGTGTTCACGCGCGGCCAGACCCAGGCCCTGGTGACGGTAACCCTCGGCACCTCCGAGGACAAGCAGATGCTGGACGCGCTCGAGGGCAAGACCTTCGACCGCTTCATGCTGCACTACAACTTCCCCAGCTGGAGCACCGGCGAAGTGAAGCCCGACAGGGGTCCCGGCCGCCGCGAGATCGGCCACGGCCACCTGGCAAAGCGCGCGCTGCTGCCGCTGCTGCCCAGCGAGGAGCAGTTCCCGTACACCCTCCGCATAGTGTCCGACATCCTGGAGTCCAACGGTTCCTCCTCGATGGCGACCGTCTGCGGCGGGTCCCTGGCTATGTTCGACGCCGGCGTGCCGCTCAAGGCCGCCTGCTCCGGCATAGCAATGGGCCTCGTCACCGACGGCGAGAAGCACGCGGTCCTCTCGGACATCGCGGGCCTCGAGGACCACTACGGCGACATGGACTTCAAGATCACCGGCACCCGCAAGGGCGTGACCGCGTTCCAGATGGACGTGAAGCTCGCCACCGGCATCCCGATGAACATCATGAAGGAGGCCATCGAGCAGGCCACCCGCAGCCGCCTGCACATACTCGACCTGATGGAGAAGGCCCTCCCGACGCACCGCGCGGACATCTCCGAGTGGGCGCCCCGCATCGTCAAGCTGCAGCTGCCTAAGGACAAGATCGGCGCGTTCATAGGCCCCGGCGGCAAGAACATCCGCGGCATCATCGAGAAGACAGGTGCCAACATCGAGGTGGAGGACGACGGCAGCGTGTTCGTCTCCAGCGTCGACAAGGCCAGCCTGGAGGCCGCCAAGCAGATGGTGGAGTACTTCACGATGGAAGTAGAGGTCGGCAAGGTCTACAAGGGCCGCGTCGTCTCCATAGTGGACTTCGGCGCCTTCGTCGAGGTCCTGCCCGGCAAGGAAGGCCTGCTGCACATCTCCGAGGTCGACACGAAGCGCATCAACCGCGTCGACGACGTCCTGAAGATGGGCCAGGAGATAGAAGTGAAGTGCGTGGACATGGAGAACAACGGAAAGTTCCGCCTCTCCCGCCGCGTGCTGCTGCAGGGTGGAGCCAAGAAGTGACCGATACCCCGCCCCCGCGCCAGGCGCGGGGGCGGGGACAAATACCGGAGGCTAAATGAAAAAGACTGCCAAGACACAGGAAACCGCTTTCGACCAGGTACAGAAGTTCTACCAGTTCATGAACTCCAACAAACTGGAGGTCATAGAGTTCTCCAAGGACGACACCTACATAAAGCTGGTCCGCAAGCACAACAACGTCGTCCATCCGATACCAGTTTTCGCGCCGGCCGCCCACGCGGCCGCCGCGGCCCCGGCCGTGGCCAGGTCCGCCGCAGCGCCGGCGGCCAAGCCCTCCATGCCGCAGGGCGGCGAGCCTATAAAGGCCCCGATGTCCGGCATCTTCTACCGCGCCCCCAGCCCGGCCAGCCCGCCCTACGTCAGGGAAGGCGACACCGTCAAGGAAGGCCAGGTCATCTGCGTCATCGAGGCGATGAAGGTCTTCAACGAGATCAAGGCCGAGTTCGACTGCGTCGTCCTGAAGGTGATGCAGGAGAACGGCAAGCCCGTGGAGCCCAACGGCGACCTGTTCATAGTGAAGAGGTAATATGCAGGACTCAGCGAAGTTCTCCGACACGCTGGACCAGACCGCCGGCAACCTCCTTGAAGCCCTCAAGGCCGCCGGCGGCGACGCCTCCTCCTGGGACCTCAAGCTGAAGCTCCACCTTTCCAGCTCCGCCCTCTACCTGGCCCTCGGGTGGCTGGCGGCGCAGGGAAAGGTGACGCTTTACCCCAAGGAACTCAACTTCCGGGTGCTTCTGACCGAGCGCGGGTGACGCCCGCGCCGGCCGTACCGGTGTTCCGGCCCCGGCCGACAGTATTATCATGCGCAACCTCGTAAAGAACAAAGCCGCCTCGCAGGGCAAGAAGAAGGCAGGAGCCTTCTCCTACGCCCTGTACTGGCTGGGGGCTTTTTCCTTCAACATCTGGCTGGCCTGGGCGCTGCTGAGCTCCGGCTCGCGCGGCTTCCTCGGCGATACCATAGCCGGAGGCCTGCACGCCTTCCTGGGCCATACCGCGTACCTGTTCCCGTTCATCCTTCTCTACGGCCTGATAGCCATACTGGCCAACGTCAACAAGCCCCACAAGGGAGCTCTGACGCTGACCGGCGGCATACTGCTGATACTCGGCTCTCTGGCCGCCATCATCGGCCTGCTCAGCTCCCGCTTCGGCCCGGAACATTTCGACGGCGGCTGGCTGGGCTACTTCCTGGAGCAGACCCTCTCCCGCATGTTCGGCGGCGTCGGCGCCGGCCTGTTCGCTGCCGTCCTCTTCTTCGCCGGCGTCCAGCTCCTCTTCAAGGTGTCATGGCGCAAGGTCTTCAAGGCGATCGCCTCCACCGCCGCCGACGACTACCGCAACTGGCTCTCCGCCAAGCGGGAGCTCAACGCCCGCCTCAAGATAGCCTCGGACAAGGAACGTTCCGGCGAGGCCTACGAGGCCAAGCCGATACCGGAGCCTCCGCCGATGGTCATTGACCGCGGCGGCAAGCCGGAACCGGCGCCCGCCGCGAAGCCCGAGCCCGCGCCGGAACCCAAGGTGGTGCGGGCAGCCGCGGAGGCGGCCGCTGCGCCGAAGCCGCAGAAGTCTGCCCCCGCGAAGCCGCAGCAGGCCGATTCCGACAAGGACAAGCTGTCTGACCCTTATTTCAAGGACTTCAAGCTGCCCGATTCCGCCCTGCTCGAGCCCCCGTCGAAGCAGTCCGCCGTGGTCGGCCCCGACGACAACGAGATCAACGCCGCACGCGTGCAGCTGGAGACCACGTTCAAGAGCTTCGCCGTAGACGTCCACGTCTCCGGGGTCTACCCGGGCCCGGTGATAACCCGCTACGAGGTCACCCCCGCGCCAGGAGTGAAGATAAGCTCGATAGTCTCCCTTTCCAACGACGTCGCGCTGGCGATGAAGTCCGCCGGCGCTATCCGCGTGATCGCCCCTATCCCCGGCAAGTCCGCCATCGGCTTCGAGATCCCGAACAACACCCGCGCCAAGGTCTGCCTGCGGGAGCTGCTCGAGAGCTCCGAGTTCAACGCCGCGCGCTCGCCGCTGACGTTCGCGCTGGGACGCTACGCCGAGGGCAAGGTGGCCGTGGCCAACCTCGAGAGCATGCCGCACCTGCTCGTCGCCGGGGCCACCGCCAGCGGCAAGAGCGTGTTCATGCAGTCGCTGATCCTGTCGCTGATGTTCCGCAACAAGCCCGACGAGGTGAAGTTCCTCTTCATCGACCCCAAGCGCCTGGAGCTCACTTTCTACGAGGACATACCCTACCTCTACGACCCGAAGGAGACCCCGGACCGCGTCTCTGTCATCACCGACCCGAAGGACGCCGCGAAGTCGCTGGTCGCGATGACGCGCGTTATGGAGAAGCGCTACAAGAAGTTCGAGAAGGCCCGCGTCAAGAACATAACTTCCTATAATAAATGGGCGCTGGAGAACGGCCAGCCGCAGGAGTATTACATCGTCATCGTCATAGACGAGCTGGCCGACCTGATGCTGCAGACCCGCAACGTCGTCGAGGACGCGATACAGCGCCTCGCCCAGATGGCCCGCGCGGTGGGCATCCACCTGGTGCTCGCCACGCAGCGCCCGTCGGTGGACGTCATCACCGGCGTGATCAAGGCCAACCTTCCGTCGCGCGTCGCGTTGCAGGTAACCTCGAAGACCGACTCACGCGTCATACTCGACAGCCCCGGAGCCGAGGCCCTGATAGGCAAGGGCGACCTGCTCTATCTCGCCATAGACGCTCAGAAGCCCTCCCGCATCCAGGGCGCCTTCGTCGGCGAGGAGGAGATCCGCAAGGTTGCGGACTTCGTGAAGGCCCAGGCCAGGCCCAACTACCAGCCTCTCGCGGAGGACGAGGAGGCGGCCGGGACCGGCAAGGGCAGTTCCTCGGAGGAGATGCTGGCGGCCCTGCGCCTGGTGCTGGAACGCCGCCGCGTCTCGCAGGACCTGCTGAAAGCCCACTTCGGCTCCTCCGCGCGAGCGACCAACATTTTGAGCATACTGGAGATGAACGGGTTCATCCACAAGCCGGAAGGCTCCAACCGCTGGGAGATATTCTTCGACAAGATAGAATCGCACCTGAACTCCCACCAGTCCCAGCAGCCCCAGGAAAACGAACCCGCTACAGAGGAGTTCTCGAGAAATGAATAGGATGACGACGGCGGTACTGCTGCTCGCCCTGGCCATGCCCGCGGCGGCCCAGCAGAAGAAGTCTCCCAAGCAGCAGCAGAAGCCGAAGACCGCGGCCCCAGCTGCGGCGCCGGACAAGAAGCCAGCTCCGGCGGCGGAGACCCCGGAGGAAAAGGCGATACGGGAGCTGAAGGCCTGGGACTCCAGGCTGGATTCCCTCGAGGCGGACTTCACCCAGCAGGTCTCTTTCACCGAGGCCGGCCTTAAGCAGTCCATAGAGGGCAAGCTGCAGTACGTGAAACCCAACCTCCTCAGGATCGAACACATCAAGCCCTCCAGGCAGTTGGTCGTCACCGACAAGACCGACATCTGGATCTACAAGCCTGAGGACAAGCAGGTCGTGAAGACCGCCTGGGAGGCCTGGAGAAAGACCCAGGACCAGAACTTCTCCGGCATCCTGGACTTCGGCAACTATTCCTCCCTGACCGCCAAGAACGAGACCAGGGTGGAGGGGGGGAAGGACGGAGCGCCGTTCACCGTCACCTTCACCCCGCGCTCAGGTGCCGGCTACACGCTGAAGCTTACCCTCTCCGCCACCGACTACTTCCCCTCCGGCGCGGAACTCTCCGTGGACGGCACCGTTATCCGCACCACGCTGACGTCGGTGACGAAGAACGGGGAGATAGACCGCAAGCTCTTCAAGTTCACGCCTCCGAAAGGCACCGAGACGCTGGAGTTCAAGAATTAACATTTCGGCGGACCGTTAAAGGCAAGGATACGACAAGCGACATGACACTGGCCAACAGGATAACGATGGGGCGCATGGCCCTGAGCCTGGCGATCTTCGTCCTGATCGTCTTCAAGACGATCTGGTCCGAGGTGGCGGCGCTGTCGCTGCTTACCGTGGCCAGCATCTCCGACGGCATCGACGGCGCCATCGCCAGGCGCACCCAGACCACGACGCATTTCGGGGCCATCGCCGACCCGTTCGCCGACAAGATCCTGGTCATGTCGGTGCTGCTGGCCTTCGGCTCCATCCGCGAACTGGCGGTGCCGCTGTGGGCCGTCTTCCTGATTCTGCTGCGCGAACTGACCATCTCCACGCTGCGCGTGCTCGCGGCGCTGCACGGAGAGGTGATGAAGGCCGAAGCCGCAGGCAAGATAAAGACCGCCATCCAGCTGACCGCGTCGTTCACGATAATGGCGCTCCTCGTGCTCATAGTCTGGGGCAGGAAGCACCCTCTTCCCGCCCCACTGGCGGACTTAGTGAAACTGGCGAAGCCGATAACCTGGTGGCTCACGGTCTCCACCGCTTTCTTCACCGTTATAAGCGGCGCTATCTACCTCTACAAACACCGCCTCCTGCTGTACAAATCCTGGACGCACAGGACGAAGCAGCCCTGATGCGGCCCTCTGACTTCGCTGCCAGATTCCTCGCCAGCGGCGGTTTCGTCAGCTACATACCGGCCCGCATCACTGGTTTCAAGAAGTTCACCGGCTCGGGCATGGCCGGCTCGCTGCTGGCGCTGGCGCTGGTCCCCTTCCTCCCCGAGGGGCGGACCTTCGCCATGTTCTGTCTGGCCTTCCTGCCGTTCTCGGTCTGGATAGCCTCGCTGGCCTCCAGGAGCTACGGCACCCACGACGACCCGCGCATAGTTATAGACGAGATGATCGGTTTCTGGACCGCCATCCTGTTCCTGCCCCGCACCCCTTTCCATCTGGCAGCAGCCTTCGTTCTTTTCCGCGCCCTCGACACGCTGAAGCCCTGGCCTATCAAGTCGCTGGAGACTACCTGCCGCGGGGGTTTTGGTATAATTGTTGATGACCTGCTGGCCGGGGCGGAAGCCAATCTGCTGGCGCGGCTAGCGGCCCTGATATTGCTATGAAAAACGCTTCCCTGCTCCTTGTACTGCTCCTTGCCGCACCCGCCGCGGCCCAGAACCAGCCGCAGGGAACGCCGCAGGCCCAGCAGCAGCTGCAGGCCGCTCAGCAGGCCGCGATGCAGGCCGCCCAGCAAGCACAACCTTCCGGCCAGCAGCCGTCTCCGCAGCAGTCCGCAGCCCAGCAGAGCACGGCGTCGCCTTCAGCTCTGCCGCTGCCTGGCATGACGTCCGCGACGCGGCCGGGGCCCTCCCAGCCGTCCCGCTACGACGAGAGCAGGACCCCTCTCAGCGGCATAGTCATGATGCCCACCGCCTACCGCGGCAAAGGGCGCAATTCCATAGGGCTGGGACTGGATTTCAACGCGGCCTATTATATCGGCCGGTTGTACGGCAAGAACACGTTCTCATGGACCACCGAGAAGAAGAACTACCTGGACCGCGTAGGCCTCTGGCTCCTCTCGGCGGACTCGAAGATGCTGGTGCAGACGGAAGGCAAATGGCGCCCGGCCATGGCAGCCGGCGTGCAGGGCATACTTAAGTTCAGGGACGGCGCCCAGCCCGCGCTGAATCAGCCGTCGGTAACCACCAAGATAGATTCCAAGAACACCAACACCTACGCCAACGCCTACGTGGCCCTGACGAAGCGCCTGCATCCGAAATTCCTGGTCAACGCGGGCTATTCCGACGGCGACATGCCCAAGGTCCTCTACGACATGTCCGAGTTCCTTTCCAAGGAGGCCATAAACCTGACCAACGGCCGTCCGTCCTCGGCCGCCGTCGAGGTCCCCACCGGCATGCTGTTCGGCGGCATCATGTGGATGCCGAGGAAAGATTCCCCTGTAGGGCTCGAGTTCATGATACCCCAGGGGGCCCCGCAGTCCCCCAGGCTCTTCAACCTGCACCTGGGCACGCTGTTGCACTTGAACTTCGAACTCTCCTACCTGACCTTCAAGGGCGGCTGGGACCTGCTCGGCATGTTCCAGTTCCGCTACAACTACCTACCGAAGTAGCGGGATCCCCGCCAGAAAAAAAGACCGCCGAGGCGGTCTTTTTTTTGAGCTCGGCCGCTTTCACCTGCGGCCTTCCCGTTCTAGCTGTTCCAGGTATCTTCTGGCCTGAGCGTGGGATGGGTTTATCCTCAGCGTGGCCTGCAGTTCCTCACGCACCCTCGTCCAGTCACGGTTCCAGTAAAGGATAGCCAGGTTGTAACGGACATCCGCCAGGTCCGGATTGCGCGCGGCCGCCGCCAGATAGGCACTCTCCGCGGCGGCCCTGTCGCCGGTCTTCTCGGCGGCGACGCCGTAGTTCAGCAGCGCGTACGCGCTGGAGGAGGCCAGCATCCTCTTAAGGTCCGGCAGAGAGCGGAACTCTACGCTCAGCCGCAGCAGTCGCTCGTAGACGCCGACCGAGGCCTGGAAGCAGGACTCGGCCTTTGCCCAGTCGCCGCGGGAGGAATAATAGAAGCCTTCATAAAGCGGGGCGTCCGGAAGCTCGGGGTCCAGCAGCGAGGCCAGGCGCAGCGCCTCGGCGTCGGCCTCCTCCGGCCGGCCGGCGACGCTGCGCCTGGCCGCCGCCGACAGCATGGCCTGGGCGTAGGAAACCCCTATATCCTTGTCGAAGAAATCCCGGTAGCGGACGTCCAGGCGGGGGAGGGCGAAGAACTGCCACCTGTCCGGGACCCGGAACCCGGCGGGGGGATAGAGCAGATTGACCATGCCGGCGGGGGTCGCCGGAACGGAGGCCGGCAGCTCGGCATCCATCGTGGCGTAGACCCCTCCGGGATTGGCGGAGACGAAGGCCTGCCAGTCGGCCGGTTGTCCCGACCCCAGGTTGTAGAGCGTGAGACCCGGGACGTAGCGCCGCTGCTCCTCCCGGTACCAGGGAGCTCCGCTCAGCCCCTGCGCGACCACCCTCACGTCGGGCCGGAGCCCCTTCACTTCCTGCAGGTACCAGAGAGAGAACAGCTGCACGTCCTTCTTGGCCACCACTACGGAGCCTGGAGGGACAGAGCGCAGCACGTCCGAGGCGTAATCCTCCGCGGCGAACAGCCACCTGCGGAGCGAGCCGTGCGCGCCCCCGTAGAAGACCAGGCCGCAGGTCAGAGCGGCCGCCAGGACCAGCGGCCGGAAAGCCCGCGGATACCGCCCGGCGAGGAAGAAAAGCCCCGCCGCGGCCCAGAACGCCACGGCGATGTCCGGCAGCAGGTAGTAGGGCTCGACGATGGCCAGCGCGTGCGGGTTGGGCGGCATGTTGGCCATGAAGATGAAGACCGGTCCAGGGAAGACGAAGAGCGCGGCGAAGGCCGCCAGCCTGAGCGGGCTGCGCCGCCACTCGGCGTAGAGGCCGGCCGCGGCGAAGGCCAGGGCAGCGCTGAAGTTCTGCCAAAGGTGGATGGCGTAGTACTTCATCCCCGGCAGGAAGAGCTCCCCGCGCGCGTAGTTCAGCGAGATCAGGTCCAGCGTGGAGCCGTAGCTTTTCCTGGTGATCACGGCCAGGAAAGTGGCGGGATCGGCCGGGTGGCTCCAGTCGAAGCGGGGCCAGCACGACGAGCGGAACGGCAGATACAGGTACAGGGAGAAGCCCAGAAAGAAGAAACCGGCCGCCTTGAGCAGGGACATAGGGCCGCCTTCCTTCAGTTCCGGCCACGACAGCAGCAGCAGCGCCGGCGCGGCCAGCAGCAGGTCCATGCGATTGGCCATGCCGAGACCCAGCAGAAAGGAGGTAAGGAACAGCGCTCCGCGTCCGCGCCGCGAGGCGGACAGCAGGACGGCGCCGGCGAACAGGAAGTTCAGGGCGTACATCTCCGGAACGGACGAGACGGTGCGAAGAGTGAAGTTGAAACCCAGCAGCAAAGCCGCGAAGAAGGCGGCCGCCGGCGAGAAGGCCAAGGCCGCCAGCCTCCAGAAGACCAGCACCCCGGCGATGCCCGCCGCGGCGGAATAAAGGTTCAGGCGCCAGGCCGGGTTGCCCAGCGGCAGCAGCGAGAAAAGCTTGGCGGACAGGATGTAGAGAGGATAGCCCGGCTGATGCGCGACTCCCAGAGTCCAGGCCGCGCTGGCCATCTCCCCGGCGTCGCGATAGGGGGGGAGCACCGGCGGCAGGCTGCAGACGTAGAGCGGCACCAGCAGCAGGACCAGCAGAGAGGCCCATAGGGCGGCGGGGGACATCCCCGCCGATGACTGGTCGTTTCCGGCGTCCATCACGCTGACTATTCTATAAGTTATTTCGGGGATTTAGAAGCTCCGCCGACGGCGGAGAGCAGGCCGGGAAGCTCCTGGTCGCTGCCTGGCGCCAGAGCCTCGGCCGCGCGGAAGTCGGCGGCCGCCCCTTTGAGGTCTCCCTTTTCGGCCCGCAGGCGGCCCCTCAGGACATGTGCGGCCGGCGCCGCGGGGGCAATCTCCAGCGCCTTGCCAGCGGCCTTCATGCCCAGCTCCAGCTCCCCGACGCGGTGCATCGCCTCTCCGAGCCGGACATAATAAGTGGCGTAGGAGGAGACGGATTTCCAGTCCGAGGCGGAAGCCAGGTCCCAGGCCTCGCAGGAGAAGTCGCCTAGCTCTCTGCAGGAGGACGCCCTGGAGAGGTAGTACGAAGGGCGGCCGCCGCTGAGCCGTATCGCCTCGGAGAACCTGCGCACGGCCTCCTCGTGCCGGCCGCGCGCGGCTTCCAGCAGCCCCAGGCGCCACAGGGCCTCGTGGTTGTTGGGCTCTAGCTTCAGCAGCCTGGCGCCGGCTTTTTCGGCCCCGGCGAAATCCTTCAGTTCGGAAAGGCAGAGCAGGGAGAGCTCGTACGAATACGGATCCTCGGGCGACAGACTCGAGAACGACGCCGCGTCGGAGACGCATGGGCCGTATTCGCCCAGCCGGTATTCGGCCTCCGCCCTGGCCATGTAGCCGTCGTCGTAGGTGGGGTCGTAGCCAAGAGCCTTGGTGGCCAGCTTCTTCTCCTGCGCGCGGTCATTGAGCAGCCGCCCGTAGACGAGCGCCTTCAGCAGGTGGGAGATCTCCTGCGCGTAGCCGAGGGCGATGGCCCTGTCGGCCTCGGCCAGCGCCTGCGGGGCGCGCCCGTCCTCGTAGTAGAGCCTCGCCCGGAAGTAATGCATTATCGCGTCGTTGGGGTGGGCCAGCAGCCGCTCGTCCACCGCGCGCGCCGCGGCGACAGGTCCCTTCGTAGAGGAGAGGGCGGTGATGTCGCGCCAGTCCAGGCGGGAAGCCTGCGCGCGCTCCGCGCGCTTCATCGTCGAATATCCGACGGCGAGCAGGAATCCGGCGGAAGCCAGGACGCCCAGCGTCGTCTTGAAGGAAGTGGTCATTTTTCAGGACAAAAAAAAGGCAGGGCTGCCTTTTGGGGGGTAGGGTGAGGGAGGCAGCCCTGACGCATTTATTCTACCACCCTCAATGACCTTTGTCAAGGGCACTGCCAACAAAAGTCAGGATCCGGCCGCCCCTGCCGCCGGTCAGTCTGCTCGGCCGTTCCACTCGTCGATGCGCTTTATCAGCGCCTCGAACTTGAAAGGCTTCACGAAATAATCGTCGGCCCCAGCCGCCAGTATCTTGTGCTTTATGTCCTCGGAATCGTAGCCCGTCACCGCTATCACCAGCGTACGCTTGTCGCTGGCCTTGATTATCTCGCACACCTTGAAACCGTTGATATCAGGCAGCATGATATCGAGGATCACGACGTCGGGCTTCTCGCTGCCCACCAGCGAGCCGGCCTGGAAGCCATCGGCTGCGAAAAAGAGCTCCCAGTCCTTCTTCGCGGCGCGGAAGAACTTCTCCATCAGACGGAGGAACTTGGGATCGTCCTCCACCATCAGGACCTTCTTCGGAGTGGAGACGCATTTCTCCAGCTCCTTGGGAACCGGCATCTTGTTCTCTATCAGGAAACTCCTGAAATCCTCCGCCTTTATCCGACGGTGGCCGCCCAGCGTGGTGAAGGCCTTTAGTTTGCCGGAATCCACCCAATTGGCCACGGTGCCGGGGGAAAGCCCCATCATTTTCGCCGCTTCAAAGGTACTGAAGATCTTGTCTCGCACGGGTGCTCCTCCACTGTTGCGATTTTTATGGTTTTTACCCTTTTTAATATTATAGCACTAATCCGGCGCCGCGGCAAACCAGGTTGCGGCCGGACAGGGCAGGGCCCAGCCTTGCGTATTAATATATTATGTTTTATAATGCTTTACATGATTTCCGGAAAGGGAGCACGGGTTCCCTGAATTTCAACGGGGGAAAGACTTGGCGGGCAAAAAAGTTCTGGTGGTGGACGACGACCCCAACGTGGGGCTGCTGATCTCCGCCGTACTGAAGAAGTACAACTACCTGGTTACCACGCTCTACGGCGGTAACGAGGTACTGGCTTTCCTCAAGGACAATACCCCGGACCTCATCCTGCTGGACCTCCGGATGCCGGGCATAGACGGTTACGCGCTCTGCAAGCGCATACGGGAAGCCCCCGGCACGCGGGATATCCCCGTGATAATCCTGAGCGGCGTGTCGGAAGTCGACGCCCGCGTCACCACGATAGAGCTGGGGGCGGATGACTACATCACAAAGCCTTTCGACGTCCGCGAGCTGCGGGCGCGGATAAACCGGATACTCAAGCGCAAGAGCGAGGACACCTCCCTGAACCCGCTGACGAAGCTGCCCGGCAGCCCGGCCATAGAGGAAGAGGTCCTCCGACGGCTGCATGGGAAAGAGCCATTCGCTTTCTGCTACGTGGACGCGGACAACTTCAAGGCCTACAACGACGTTTACGGTTACGCGAAGGGCGACGAGGTGATAAAGGCCATCGCCTCCCTGCTCCTCGCCAAGACCAAGGAGACCGCGGGCGAGGACTACTTCCTCGGCCACGTCGGCGGCGACGATTTCGTGATGATCACCTCCTCGGAGAAGGCCGAGGCCGCCGCCAAGGCCATCACCGAGGAGTTCGACCGCATCATACCGGATTTCTATACGGAGGAGGACCGCGGGCGCGGCTTCATCACGACGCTGGACCGCTCCAATAACACGCGCCAGTTCCCGCTGATGTCCCTGACGGTGGCCATAGTTGCCCCGCGCACCCACCAGCAGCATTACGCGAAGATCGTGGAGAGCGCGGCGGAACTGAAGCGCTACGGCAAGGACCTTTCCTCCAGGCATGGCAGCATCTTCGTAAAGGACAGGCGAATCTGACATCATGCAAACAGAACCCGATATAGCCGGCACCGTCTTCGCGGGCTGCAAGATAATCGCCAAGATAGGGCAGGGCGGCATGGGCTCGGTATACAAAGCGCGCCACGAGGCCCTCGACAAGTTCGTCTGCGTCAAACTGCTCGCCCCCGATCTCGCCCGTGACCAACGCAACATCGAGTTCTTCCTGCGCGAGGCGCGCTCCGCGGCCAAGCTCGAGCACCCCAACATAGTGCACGTCTACAACTTCGGACAGGAGAACGGCTCCTATTTCATAGTGATGTCGTACGTGGAGGGCAAGAGCCTCCAGGACCTGGTGACGGAGAAAGGGCCGCTGCCGGTCAAGGAGGCCACTGAGATAATGACCGGCGTGCTGCACGGCCTGGCCCACGCGCACACCAAGTCCGTCATCCACCGCGACATCAAGCCGGCCAACATCCTGGTCGGTTCCGACGGCGTGCCCCGCATAGTGGACTTCGGCCTGGCGCGCAGCATAACCGAGGAGAAGCAGCTGACGATGGCGGGGGAGATGGTGGGGACCGCCTATTTCATGTCGCCGGAGCAGGGGCTGGCCGGCACGGTGGACAGCCGAGCCGACCTCTACTCCGTAGGCGCCACTTATTTCTATATTCTGACCGGCAAATATCCGTTCGACGGCAAGAGCTCGATAGAGGTCATCCACAAGCACATCGGCGAGCCCGTGCCGAACATAGTACTGCTGCGTCCAGACATCCCGCTGTGGGCCTCCCGCGTCATAGAGCGCCTTATGCGCAAGAAACCGGAGGAGCGCTACCAGACGGCCGGAGAGGTCATAGAGGAATTCTCCAAGCATCCCGACGGAGGGGAGGACCCTTCTGAAGCCGGCGAGGCCACTTACGAGATACCCGAGCTTACCGCCCGCATCAGCGCCCGCTCGGTAGAACAGCCTGAGGCCTCCCTGGAAAGCTCCAAACCCCATGCGCCGGCCCCTACGGTGCGGCAGCCTGCCCCGCCACTTCCGCCGCAGCCCTGGCGGCAGCCGCCGGCGGCTGCGCCCGGAGAGAAGCAGGACGCGCGCGCCGCCAGGCCGGCGCTGCAGATGGCCGCGCTGCACAACGCCCTCAAGGCGGCCACTCACATTTCCCTTACGTTCGCAGCGACCGGCTGCTTCATCCTGGCCGGCGCATCCGGCAAGGCGCCGGGGCTCGCCGCGCCGCTCGCGTCTAACCCAGTGACGGCCGGCATGCTGGCCCTGGCCGGTACGGTGCTCTACATCTGGGCCCTCTGGCAGAAACCGCTCAAGTTCACCCCCGGCTACGCTTTCTTCCTGGCCGCGGCGGCCGCCGCGGCGTACGCTGGCGGGGCCTATATCCCGGCTCCCGCCGGCGCAGACACGGTGGCGAAGGCCTTTCTGGCGGTGCGGATAGGCATGGAGAACATGTTCTCCTCCGCCAACCTGATAGTCTACTCGTTCTTCCTTTACATAGCCGCGTCGAAGGCGGTCTTCAAGAACTGGGGCTTCAAGGCCTTCGCCGTGGCCGCCTATCTCTGCGGCCTGGCCCTGACCTATTCCTACTTCAAGGCCGGCGCGGAGATATCTCCCGAGAAAGTCTGGCTCGCAGTAGGCGGAGCCCTCGCGCTGCTTGGCCTGGCCGCGGCGCTGACGCAGAAGAACTTCTCGCTGTTCTTCAACCCTCAGCTGCTCTTCCTCGCGGCCAACCTGGCGATGTTCGCGATGTTCACCAACCCGCAGGTGGAGAGGATCACCGACCAGAAGGTCCGCACGGAGGAAGCCGCCGCGAAGAAGGCCAACCTCCGCAACATGATGGAGTACCAGCAGGCCATGATAGCCGCCCAGTCCGAGGTCTCCTACGACGAAGAGGGCAGGCCCATAACCCCGAAGCTTCCCGAAAAGCCGGCCGAGGTGCTGCCCACGGCGCGCGGCAAGCTGCAGAACCAGGCCAGGCTGGAATACTACAGCGACCTCAGCGTGCGCATCAGCGGCGCGCTGGCCGGCTCGGCTGGCATCATCTTCGTGTCGTTCTTCCTCGCGCTGATGGCGAACGTCCTCTTCGTTGAGGAGATGCTGGCCGCCTACCGCGAGCAGGACCTGTTCTAACAAGGAGGGGAGAAAAGTGCGCAAATTCATCTTTTCCGACATACTCTGGGGTACGGCCCTGGCCCTCGCGGCGCTGTTCTTCTATTTCACCGGCACCGGACTGGAGACGGCCGAGCTGAAGTTCTATGACTTCAGGGCCCGCATGAGCGCGGCAGCCCCGGAAAAGAGCGACATCGCGGTCATAGAGATCAACGACGACAGCATCTCCAAGATAGGGCGCTGGCCCTGGCCGCGCTCCAAGATAGCGGACATGCTGGTCTGGCTCTCCTCCGCGCCCGCGAAGCCCTCCGTCATAGGCCTCAACATCCTCTTCTCCGAGCCCGAGAAGAGCGGCGGCGCCGAGATAGCGGACAAGCTGAAGGCGCGCTACGAGGAGCTCGTCGCGGCCAAGAAGATCAAGGAATCAGGCAAGGAATCCGAGTTCCTGAAGGCCATAGACGCCACGCGCAAGGACCTGGACAACGACGCCAAGCTGTCCGAGGCCATAGTCTCGGCGGGCAACGTCGTCCTGCCGCTCTTCTTCGACACCGGCATCCCTGTCTCCAAGCCCAAGCCGGAACCCGACTGGATGCGCAGGTTCGCGCCGTCCGTCTCCCACAAGGCCGCCGTGGAAGGCATGTCCGTCGAGGGCTCCGGCTTCACCGTGCCGATAGCCGTGCTGGCCTCTTCCGCCTCCGGAGTAGGCCACGTCAACGTCTTCAGCGAGATAGACGGCTCGGTGCGCCGCGAGTACCCGTTCATCCCGTACGGGCAGAACTTCTACCCTTCTTTCGCCTCCGAGATCGTGCGCGTCAGTCTGGGACTGCCCTCCGACAAGGTGATGCTGTCTCCGGGCAGCGAGGCCGTATACGGAAAGAGCCGCATGCCGCTGGACGCCTCCTCCTCGGCGCTGCTGGCCTTCGACAAGCCCAAATCCTTCAAGTACTATTCCTTCTACGACGTGATGAACGGCAAGATAGTCCCCGAGGCCTTCAAGGACAAGATCGTCCTGATCGGTCCGACCGCCCAGGGAGTGGGGAGCCTCTACGTCACGCCTACCGACAGCGCGATGTCGGCCGTGGACTACACGGCCAACGTCGTGGACGACATCCTGTCCGGCCGCTTCATCTCGCGCCCGGAATGGGCCGGCCCCGCCGAAATGGGGATGATACTGCTGGCGGGCCTCTTCACCGCTTTCCTGCTGCCGCGGCTTAAGGCCGGCACTGGCGCCATCGTGACGGGAACGCTGTTCGCGGCGCTGATAGCCTCCGGCATATTCCTCTTCGTCTCCAAGGGCCTCTGGATAAAGATCATGTACCCGGCCGCGGTGTTGGCCGCGGGCTACATCTTCGTCATCAGCAAGCGCTTCTTCCTCACCGAGAAAAAGAAGGAGCTGATCGAGGTCTCGCAGATCGAGACCAACAAGATGCTCGGACTCTCGTTCCAGGGCCAGGGCATGCTGGACCTGGCCTTCGAGAAGTTCCGCCTGTGCCCGCTCGACGACAACATGAAGGACACGCTCTACAACCTCGCGCTGGACTTCGAGCGCAAGCGCCAGTACAACAAGGCGGTCGCGGTCTACGAGCATATCTCCGCCAAGGACCCGGAGTTCAAGGACATCAAGGGCAAGATAGACATGCTCAAGCAGGCCGCCAACGGCGCCGTCTTCGGCGGCGTGGGGGGCAAGGGCGGCGGCGGAGACGCGACGATGATGGTCGCCGGCTCCTCGATAACCCCGACGCTCGGCCGCTACGAGATCAAGAAGGAGCTCGGCAAGGGCGCGATGGGCATAGTCTACCTCGGCGTGGACCCCAAGATAAACCGCTCGGTGGCCATCAAGACGATGCGCTTCGAGGAGGGGCTGGAGGAGAAGGCGATGAAGGAGCTGAAGGACCGCTTCTTCCGCGAGGCCCAGGCCGCCGGCAACCTCACGCACCCCAATATCGTCAAGATCTACGACGCCGGCGAGGAGCAGGACATCGCCTACATCGCCATGGAGCTGCTCAAGGGCGACGACCTCAAGAAGTGGGCGACCAAGGACAACCTCCTGCCCGTGCCCAAGGTGCTGGAGTACGTGGCCCACGCGGCGGACGCGCTGGCCTACGCGCACAAGAGCGGCATCGTGCACCGGGACATCAAGCCGGCCAACATCATGCTGCTCGAGGACGGCACTATACGCGTGGCCGACTTCGGCATAGCCCGCATAACGGAGCATTCCAAGACCGCCACGGGCACGGTGCTCGGCACTCCGTATTATATGAGCCCGGAGCAGATCGCCGGCAAGAAGGTGGACGGCCGCGCCGACCTGTTCTCGCTGGGGGTAACTCTTTACGAGATGCTGACCGGCGAACGGCCCTGGAAGGGCGGAGAATCGATAGGAACCCTTCTCTTCCAGATAACCAGCGACCCCTATCCGGACCCGATGCAGATACGCCAGGACCTGCCGCAGGGCATACTGGCCGTCATAGACAAGGCCCTGAAGAAGAAGCCGGAGGAGCGCTTCCAGACAGGGACCGAGATGGCCGAGGCGCTGCGCGCCGTCCTCGCCGGCAAGATGCCGCAGATAAGCGACACGCCGGCGCCGGCGGCACAGACCTCCCCGGCTCCGGCGCCGAAACCGGCGCCTCAGCCCGCTCCGAAGCCGGCGGCACAGCCGGCGCAGAAACCCGCTGCCGCGCCTGCCACCGCGCCGAAACCTGCGGCGGCCCCGGCCGCTCAGACAAGGCCGGCGCA
>DAIENX010000104.1:0-61066 GCA_027340875.1 Elusimicrobiota bacterium | reverse complement strand
CCGCGCCCCGCCGCCGGCATAAGCCCCGGGCCGGCCCCGGCGCCCAAGCCGGCGCCGGCTGCCGCCGCGCCGAAGGCGCCGGCCCCGAACGCTCCGAAGCCCTGAGAAACAGGAGATGAAATAACATGGACCTGATGACCTTCATCGGCGGCATCACAGGCATAGGCGTCATAGTCTTCGTCCTTTCCTCCGGCGGCATGCTCCGCTTCCTGCTGAACTGGGAAGCCATAATCCTGATCTTCGGAGGCACGGCCGGTTCGATCATGATCGCCTACCCGTGGGCCGCGCTGAAGTGGGTAAAGGCGTCCGTGATGATGGTCCTTTTCCCCCCGAAACGTGCCCCTATCCACGAACTGATCCGCTCCATAGTGCACTTCGCGGAAGTGGGCAAGCGCGGCGGAATCGACTCGATCGCCGGCGAGCTGCGTTCCTCCCCGCACCCGTTCCTTACCGACGGCCTCCAGATGATGCTGGACGGCGTGGACATCCACATCCTGCGCGAGCGCATGGAGAACGACATCAACACCACGCGCCTGCGCCACCAGCAGCAGACCAACATCTTCAACTCCGCGGGCACGTTCGCCCCGATCTTCGGCCTGCTCGGCACGCTGGTCGGCGTCGTGCAGGTGCTGCGCAACATACAGAATCCCCAGATGATGGGCTCCTCGATGGCGATCGCGATGACCGCGTCGTTCTACGGCATCTTCTCGGCCAACTTTCTCTTCCTGCCCATAGCCAGCAAGCTCGGCTACTACTCCGACGAGGACATCCTCAGCCGAGAGATCATCGCCAAGGGCGTGCTCTCCATCTACGATGGCGACGTGCCGTGGCTGGTCTCCAAGAAGCTGGAAGGCTACCTGTCCCTGGCTTTGCGCCGCAAGGCCAGGGGCCCCGGCAAATGATCCCCCGCCCCGCCGGGGCGGCGGACTACTGATGAAATTCTTCATCGAGAGATATTCCGGGAGGAAAGTAGAGGATAATCCTCTCTGGCTGGTCGTGCTGTCCGACATCATGACCAACCTGATGCTGTTCTTCCTGATACTCTACGTCTTCACCAACCAGCCCGAGGCCGCCGCCAAGTTCGCGAGCGGCTTTGACAAGGAGGCCGCCCAGAAGCAGAAGGAGAAACAAGCCGAGGAGGTCGTCAAGAAGTTCACCGAGGAGGACATCGCGAAGAAACTGGCGGAGGACCTCCTGAAGGCCGGGATGAAGGACATGGCCGAGGTCCAGATAACGGCCAAACAGATCAAGATAAACATCGCCGAGCCGGTCCTTTTCGCCTCCGGCAGCGCGGACCTGGGCCCCAGGGCGGCCGATGTGCTGGGCCCCGTCTCGGCCGTGCTGAACAAGCTGCCCAACGACGTGATCGTCGAAGGCCACACCGACAGCGTGCCCATAAAGTCAGGCAAGTTCGCGACCAACTGGGAACTCTCCGCGGCCAGGGCCAACGCCGTTGTCGGCCTGCTGGCCTCGAAGTACTCGGTGCCCCAGGACAGGCTGATCGCCGCCGCCTACGGCGAATACCGCCCGGTGGCGGACAACGACACCAGCGAGGGCCGCGCGCGGAACCGCCGGATCGAGATAGTGGTGCCGAGAAAATGAGCGACAACAAGCACAACACCCAGCTCTGGATGGTCCCTTACGCCGACCTGATGTCCACGCTGGTCATCCTGTTCCTGGCGCTGTACGGCTTCGCCTATCACGCCAAACGCCCGGACTACGAAACGGCCCTTACTAAGATGCAGGAGCAGCTGGGCATAAAGGTAAAGAAGCAGAAGAAGGAGATAGAGGCCGCGAAGAAAGTGGAGGAGGACCTCAAGGACCAGATCAAGGAAGGCAGCCTCGGCATGGAGGTCACAACTTCCCGCATCAAGCTCACTTTCGCCTCCCCCGTCCTCTTCGATTCAGGCTCGGCCGACCTGAAGCCGTCAGCGGTGAAGATACTGGCCCCCGTGGCGGACAGCCTGCTCAAGATGGACAACCAGGTCATAGTGGAAGGGCACACGGACGCCGCCAGGATGCTCGGAAGGAAATACTCCTCCAACCGGGAGCTTTCGCTGATGCGCGCCTTCTCGGTGATCGACTATCTGTTAAAGCGCGGCGTAGCCCCCTCCCGCCTGACCGCTTTCGGCTACGGAGAGTTCCGCCCCGTGGCCCCCAACGATACTGAGGAAGGCCGCGTTAAGAACCGCAGGATAGAGATGATAATCATGCGCCGCGCACGGCCCGAGGATGGTGACCAATGAGGATATCAACGATACTGGCGGTCCTGCTGCTGGCCGGCCCCGCGCTGGCCGCGGACCAGGAGCAGCCGGCCGGCAGCGTGGAGGTCAAGGAGTACTACGACAAGGCCTTCACGTACTACGTCGACGGGGACTACGCCAAGGCCATCGAATACTGGAACATGGTGCTCCGCGCCGACCCGAAGCAGACCACCGCCAAGAACATGATAGAGGAGGCCCGCGGGAAGATGGCGGGCTCGGCGGCCGAACTCAAGGGCTCGTTCATGAAGCTGGTCAACAAAGGCCGGTATTCCGACGCGCTGATAAAGCTGGAGGAACTCCTCGCCACCGACCCCACGAACCCGTACTACACGCGCACGCAGGCGAGGCTGCGCGCCATCTCCGCCGTAGCGCCCGCCCGCCGGGCCTCCGCGGCCTGGAACGCCGCCGCAGACGGCATCAGCGCCTGGGTCGGAGAGGAGGAGGACCTTCCTTTCGCTTACGACGCGGTGCGCTACGCCTCCGAGCTGGCGCCGGCCGACAAGGCCTTCCCCCGCCTGGTGGCCGAGCTGGAGAAGGAGTCCCCCCAGCTCAAGCTCAACGACACCAAGCCGGCCAACATACCGATACTTGAACATAAGAAGGAGCTGGCGCTCCACCAGATCTACGATTCGAAGTTCTACCTGGCGGTGAAGGAGCTGGAGGAGGTGCTGCGACTGGAACCCGACGATATCACCTCGCTGAAGCGCCTCGGCTCCGCCTACCTGCAGCTCAAGGACTACCGCAGGGCCAGGGCCGCATGGCAGAAGGCGCTCAAGCTCTCCCCCGAGGACGAGCAGCTGCCGGAATACCTTAGAGCGCTCGAATCCGTGCAGGAGCAGAAGGACGCCAAGGGTCAGGCCAAGCGCTGACCTGCAGGCATGCAAAACGAAAGGACCGTGCGCCAGCACGGTCCTTTCGTTTTGGGCCCATCAGAAGGAGTAGTTATACCTGGTGAGGACCGTGATCTCGGACGTATCATTGCCCTTGTTCAGCTTATCCGTACTCGAAACGCTGCCCACACCGAACGTGAAGCGGGAACTCTGGCTCTTCACCCAGACCGTCTCCACGTTGAGGGACAGGGAGCCGTTGTCGGCCGGGGTCAGCAGCGAATCGTTCTTATAGGAGGTCATGGTGGCCCAGCATTGCACGGCCATCGAGCGCCTGGGAATCGCGTAGGAAACGTTGCCGGTCACGCTGGTGTTGGTGCCGGTGGTGGAATCCGCCTTGTCCTTGGTGGAGGAGTTCACCATACCGGCCGACATCGAGAGGCGCCGGGTAAACTTGAAGGCCCCATTCAGAGAGAGAAGCGAGGTGGAAAGGTCATGAGAGAGACCGGTCTTGTCCTTGAAGTCGCTCTGCTGGACGGCCGCGCTCAGCGTATGCACGCCCAATGGCTGGGTGACGGAGACGTTTGTGGTCGTGGTCTGGCTGTCCTGCACCCCGGCGGGCTTGCCCTTGGTGGTATTCGTCATCAGCGAAGTATTGACGATGGTCTTGCCGAAGAGTCGCAGCATGTTGGCGAACGTGGTCTGCGCCTGGTCCGTGGTGGTCTTGGCCGGGTCCGAATCCAGGTTGTCCGAATAGCCGTTGTAGGCCAGGGTGAAGCTGGTCCAGTCCGCGGGGAAGATGCCGACCTCTCCTTCCACGGTCTGCCGGTCCGAGATCACGGACGGGCTGGCGAAGGAGTAGAACTTCGGGTCCACGCGCGAAATGGCCGCCCTAGCCGTCAACAGGTTCGCCTTGTACTTCAGCTCCTGCTTCCACGCGCTGCCTCCCACTCCGGGCTCGGAGGCCCTGAGGTCCGCCCGGTACGAGCTCATCTGGTAGTCGCTGTTGACCGCAAAACCGGGCAGGAACGCCCAGTCGGCGTTGAGGCCGTAGACTATGGACTGCTGCGGAGTTATCGTCAGCGCGGTAGTGGTGATGTTTATCGAATGCAGGTCGTCGCGGCTGACCACGGCGTCCGCGGCCACCTTGAGGTTAGGCCTGAACTGCCAGCCTAACTTGAAGCCGCCGGTATAGCGCGCGTAGCGGCCGCCGCTGTTCGGCCCCGGCTCCAGCGGGGCCACTATCCTGCCTATCAGAGCCGTCAGCGAATATTTGCCGCGGGCCCTGTCGAACGAGACGCCGCGCATGCCCTGCCCGTCGAGGGAGAGCGGCGTGAGCGTGGGAGAGATGTCCCCGACGGCCAGGTTGCCCCACGGCGCGTAGTAGTTCAGCAAGACTATCGACGGCGTTATCGGCCTGTGGTAGGTATGGACGATATAGGTGTTGAAGAGGAACGAGGATTGTCGTATCCTGCCGACGAGGTTCGCGGCCGTTATCCCCTGGTGGCTGGTCCAGGAGTCGCGGCTCGAGTTCTTGTAGGTGAACGAGACGTCGCCGCCTATCTTGAAATCCTGCGGCACCGTCGGACGCAGTTCCTTCTCTATGACCTGGAAGCCGCGGTAGTCCGTCTCCAGTATGCGCCGGCCGTCCTTGATCAGGAAGACGCGGTAGAGCAGGCGGTGTCCGGGCATGTTGTCCGGGACGAGGAAGGGCAGCTGGGTTCCCTGCGCCGCGCCCGGCTGAACGTCCTCTTCCGGCGACTGGGTCTCCGTCTGGGCCAGGAACCGCTTCTGGTCTCCGTCCAGCACGTACAGCTCCCCCACCCAGTAATACGTGCCCCGCTTCCAGACGGTGGTCCCGGTATTGACGACCAGGGTCTGCAGCCGCACCTCCTCCCCCGCCATCACCGGGTCCGGGGCGGCCACGGTGAACTGCAGGCTGGCAGTGTCCTGCGCGGAAGCGCTGGCGGCCGGCACGGCCAGGAGCAGCAGCAGAGGGAGTAGTGTCCTGTTCTTTATCATGTTGTAGCGAAACCCTATTATATGTTTTTTGAATTTATCTGATTACCGCGAATTTCTTGACCACCTTCGCCGCGGCCCCGGTCGAGGCGTCCTGCACGCGCAGTATGTAGAGGTACACTCCGGGGGCTACCCTGTCGGCGGCCAGGTCCCACGAGATCTTCCTGCCGCCGGCCACGGTGTCCGGCGAGACATTGTCCAGCGTCCTTATAAGGGTGCCGGCTATATCGAACACCTGCACCTGGGCGCGGAAGGAGACGGCCGAAGGCGCGAAGCGGAAGTTGACCGCGGTGCGGGCCGGATTGGGATACGCGTAGACCCCGCTCTTGTCGAGCAGCTCGAACTTGGGGGTGAAGACCAGCTGCTGGCCGGGATAGAGCCGGACCGTGGCCATCTCGCTGAAATACTCGCCGTTGAAGACCCGCAGGCCGTAAGTCCCAGGCAGCAGGTTGTCCACGCGGAAGGCCCCGGCCGTGTCCGTGAAGGCCGCGCCTATGCGGCGGCCGTGGCTGTAAAGCTCCACGAACGGCGCGTCGCCGCGAGAGGAGCCCGCCTCGCGCGTGGTGTAGCGCGCGGAGGAAGGCCTGGGCGCCGCCGAGGAGGCCAGGTAGTTGGACGGGATCACGCCGGTTATCGCGGCCAGTTGATAGGTCACGCTGAGCCTGAAATCCACGCTGGACGAGCCGTTGGGCACCGAATCCTTGGTGACGGAGCTCTCGATGTCCTCCGCCGTCCAGACGGCGCGGACAGTGAGGTAAAGCGGGTCCAGCGCCGGTATGGAGTAGCGGCCGAAGGTATCCGTATAGTCGCTGCCCTCCACCGCGCCCGTCGGTCCGATGGCCTCGACCAGCACGCCGGTGACCGGCTGCGTGGAAGCGTCCAGCACCCTGCCGCCCAGCGAGCCGCTGCCGGGGGCGCCGGAGACCGCCTGCGCTTGCGGCGAGGCGGCGGACCAGTTCTGGGCGTCGTCCGCGGTCCAGAGCGTGAAGTAATAGGTGACCGCGGGGTCCAGGCCGTTGATCATCCGCTGCTGGGTCGCGCCGGCAGTGAGGGTGGCCGTGGCGATCGTCACCTGGGCAGTCTGTGTCGAGACGGCCGCGCCGGTGTACGTGGAATAGGCGATCTTGTACGTGCCGGAGAGGAGGTAACCGTTGTAGGCATTATCCCCTGATGTCCGCCAGGTGAGGGCGACAGAGCCGCTGTAGGCCCCCGGCGCCGCGCCCAGGGTAAGGGTGGGCGGCGGAGCCGTATCGTCCAGGTACGTGAAGGTGGAACCGGCCGCGAAGAAAGCGCCTACGTTGCGCGGGTAAGCCCCGTCGGTGGCCCTGACGCTGGCGTAATACGAGGCGCCGCTCGTCAGCGAGTCGCGCAGGTAAGGCTGGAAATTCCAGGTCCAATAGGGGGTGGTGCCGGCCTGCAGGGCCTGCGGGGACAGGTCCCAGGACGAAGTATCGTTCTTCCACCACCTGCCGTCGCTGAGGCGGCGCAGCACCACTTCGGAGGAATAGAGCGGCGAGGAGGCGTCCGAAGCCGTGCCGCTGATGCGGCCGACGGTGCCGACAGTGGAACCGGCGGCGGGATAGATCACTCCGGCGGACGGCGGCGTCGTGTCGAAGGTGAAGGTATGCGTGGCGAACAGCTGCGAGTAGTCCCCCGCGGAATCGGAAGAGCGGGCAACGGCCTGATAATGGCGCCCGCTGATGAGCGGAGGGTTCTGCAGCGTCAGCGTGAACGTGCTGCCCTGGTCGGCCGCGTCCAGCCAGTACTGCGAGCCGGACAGGAAAGTGACGCCGTTGAAATACAGCCCGGTGTCCAGGTCGCGCAGCGAGATCTCTGTCCCCAGGACCGGGTGCGCGTTCGTCTCGGCGGTGTTGCCGGAGACCACGGTGAACGTGGAGAGATACGCGCCGGCCGGGGTCGATATCGCCACGGTAGGGCCGCTCACGTTCTTGGCTATGCCGAAAGCGTCCTTGAAAGTATAGGTCGAGCCGGCTACGTCCACCGCCCTGAAGCTGAAATAGTTGGAAGCGGCGTTGGCCAGCGCGTTGAAGCTGTAGCTCAGGTCGGTCTGGTACCAGGTAGCGCCGTGAGCGAGCGCGGCCGTGGAGTTGGTCAGGTCCATATCGGTCCACGGGATAACGGAGCCGTCGGCGAACAGCTTGTCGCGGCTCACGCTGTACTGCACTTTGGCGAGCCCGGAAAGAGGATCGTCGAAGCGCAGGTCCGTCACTTTCCCCGGGTTGTCGGTCAGCCAGCCGGTAGGCGCGACGGCGGCATAGGGAACGCCGATGACCGGAGGCGTGCTGTCCTTCAGCACGCTGAAGATGTCGCGCAAGGCGGAGTAATTCCCGGAGTTATCGTAAACCCGCACCGAGACATAGCTGGATGCGCCGTCGAGCATAGCGTCCCAGGCGGACTGCGGCAGCGTCCACGGGGCGCTGTAGGAGGGCTGGTTTATGCCGGATACGGCCGGCAGCCAGCCGGTAGTCGCGCTGGCAGGGTCGCCCAGCTTGGTGGATACCTGAAGTTCGAAATAACTTATACCGGATGCCCCTACGTCGGTGAAGGTAGCGCTGCTGAGGAAGGTATTGGTGGCTATCCAATAGGCGTAGTCGCCGGGGCTCTGGCCGTTGACGATCGTGGGACTGTCCACGTCCAGGGCCGGATCGTAGCTGGTCTTTACCGGCGGCAGCACCGCGAAGCGGGAAAGAGGGGTCGCGGAGAAGACCCGCACCCGGCTGTAGTAAGTGGTGCTCTGGAGCAGACCGCTCAGGGTAAGGAAAGTGTTCGTGGTATATGATCCGTACTCAGGATAGAAATCCGGGGAAGTCGAGACATTGAGCTGGTAATTGGTGCCGGCGGGGTTGCCGTTAGCCGCCCAGTTCGCCACCGCGGTATTTATCCCGACGCCGGTATAGGACGCGGTGGCGGGGATGGCGGCATAGGTGAAGGTGGAGCCGACCGGGGAATAATCCGTCTCCACGCCCGTCCAGTTCCTGGCCTTAGCGCGGAAATAGTACTGCGTCAGCGGGGCCAGGCCGCTGAAGGACGCGCCGGGGTTCGGGGACCATTTGGAGGTCAGCGGGACGCCGCTGAAGGTAGGGTCCGGGGAAGCCTGGAGAGCGTACTCGGTACCCGTGATGCTGGAGGCATATACGGACGACAGCGCTGACGAACCCGAGGAACCGCCGAAGAGATAGAGACCGCCGCTCCCCAGCAGCGGCGAAGAGAACTGCACCGGAGCGGGCAGAGCGGCGGCGGCGCCCCATTGCGGCAGCCCGGCAGCGGGAATGGTGGTCTGGTACACCTGCTGCATCGCGGCATAGCCGTTGTTGCCGCCGACGATATAGAACCTCGTCCCTTCGGCCACGGCGGAGTGGCCGTAGCGCGCGCCAGGCAGCGGGGTCCACGGCGCGCAGGGCGGAGACAGGAATCCTCCCGTGCTGACGGGGCAGGACCAGGTCTCCGCCCTGGCCGAAGCCCCGTCCTTGCCGCCGGCGATCACCAGCATGCCCGGGAACAGGGTCATAGAATGCGCGTAGCGCGGGGCCGGCATGGTGTTGGAAGTATCCCAGGCGCCGAGCGAGGCGTCCGCGCCCAGCTCCGCGAAGCTAAAGCCGGCCAGAACGCCCGAGCCGCTCTTGTATCCTCCGGAAACGTAGATCTTGTCGCCCACCAGGGCTGCCGCGTGGAAATACATGGGGTCTGGCAGCGGCGTCTCCGGCTCCCAGGCGCCCAGGGAGCCTGCGCTCGAGATATCGGTCGACCAGACCTCCCTGCGCGCCCCGGAGGAAGAGTACCCCCCCAGCACGAAGAGCCGGCCCCTGGCCGCGACCGCCTGATGGCCGTACAGCCCCTCCGGCATATAGGCCGCGGTCTCCCACGCGCCGAGGGAGCCGTCGGCCAGCAGCTCGGCGCGGTAAACGGCGCTGGAGAAATACACGCCGTCGAAGCCGCCGCTCAGATAGACATGCGTGGCATATACCACCGAGGATTGGCCGTAAAGCGGTCTCGGGAGGCCAGCTGAATACTGGAACCAAGGCCGCAGGGGCAGGGGCGGGCTGTTCCCCGGCCCGGTAAAAGAGAGCGCGAGCGTGTCGTGCCCCGCGTCGGCGAGAGTGAAAGCGCCCGTGGATGGGACCCCGGCCAGCGTAACCGTCGTAGTGGCGGCCGGGGCGGAGTAGTCGCCCTCCATGTAGTTCGCCACGGAGAAGACATAGTAACTGGTGTTCGGAGCAAGGGATTCCACCGGGTAGCCGGCCGCGTCGGTGGAATAATAGGCCATGTAGGGGTCGGCCTCCTGCCAGGTCGAGACGAACAGGTCGTAAGTGGTGCCGTTAGGATTGGCGGCCGTCCAGCTCAGCGTCACGCTGCTGGTGCCCTGCGGATAGTAGCCGAAAGCGGATTGTCCTACGACCAGGCGCGAATAGAAGCCGGATTCGAGCTTAAGATTAGCGCCGTCGCTCGTGATGTCGTTGGCCACGGAGGAAAGGCCTCCGGCCATGGAAAAGGCGGCACCGGCCTGGCTGGAGCTGGCAGACGAATAGTCCGCCGCGTCGCCCAGGACGGCGAGGTTCCCCGCTGTTTTTGCGGCCGCCGCCTGTGCGGGCAGCAGGCACACCGCCATGGCGGCCGCGAATATCTGTCTCATCGGTCCTTAGAGCCGGCTTTCCTCCGCTAGTTCAGCTTCACCACGTCCATGGTCGCGGTCGCCACGCCAAGATTGGCGCCCGTATCCTGGTAGACGAACAACCGGACGAACTGTCCCGGCGGAATGCGCATTATTCTGGTGAGGTTCATGTCATCGGCATCGGTCGCGCTTGAGACGGCCCGCCGCACATCCCGCGCCTCAGGATTCGGAACCGCGCCGTTAAGGCCCAGGCCTATGCCGCGCACCGTTCCCATAGTGGACGCGGCGAAAGTGACGTGCGCCGAGACCATATAAAGCCCGCCATACTTCGAGGTGAAGTACGAATTGAGCGTATCGTACTCCAGGAGATTATCCTCGTAGCTGGCGCTCATGGTCACCCAGGACCAGGCCGCGCTCACATAACTGCCGGCAGCCGGAGCATAAGCCCGCGCCATGGACTGGCGCGGCATGCTTACAACACCCGTGGTTGAGACCGTCAACATCTCGGGCGAAGTGCCGGTGCCGACCTTCAGGACGTACGGGTCCGTAAGATTCGGGCTGGGCTCGTTTATCGCCATCTTCGAGCCGGCCAGGGCGGTGGTAACGCCTACTCCGACCTTGCCCTGGTAGAAATAGGCGTTCTTGCCGCTGGAGTTGAACATCAGGTCCACCCCCTGAGAATCCAGATCTATCAGTGTCCCCGTGTCCCGTATCTTAAGTCCTTTCGTAGTGTCATTGCCCAGCAGGAACGTGTTCATCCCGCTGCCCTTATTGATCCACAGCGACAAGTCGGCGCGCGTAGAATCAACAGTCCCGATGTTGACCGTATTGCTGGTGCTCACGTAAAGGCCCGTGGTGTAATATAGCGTGGAAGTCGACACCCAGAAGCCGCCGGCCGCTTTGAACATCACCTGGTTCATGCCGCTGTTCACTATTCCCGTTCCTGTGCCATCGGCCCAGCTGAAGCTACCGCTGGCGGCCGCGGTGGATTTATATCCCGCAGAGAAAGAATACGTGCCATTGGCCGCGTTCATATATCCTCCGGGGATCACCGCATAATTGCCGGAGGCCTGGTTGAGCTCTCCGGCGCCTATGAACGAGCCGAAACCGCTGGCAGTATTGGTGGAGCCGCCGGCTATGGTCGCGTAAGAGCCTACGTTGACATTGTTGAAAATACCTCCGCCGATGGTAGTGCCCCATGCGCCGGCGGTATTCCACCAGCCGCCGGCCACCACCGAGTACTGCCCCATGGCTGTATTGGTGGAGCCGGACAGGACGGCCGAGTAAGGCATGTTAGCCTGGTTCTTCGATCCGCCACCGATCACGGCATACAGGCCGCTGCCGGTAATGTTGTTGCCATAGCCGCCGCCGATAACGGCGTACGGATCGGTCGCGCTCATGAAGTTGGAAACGCCGCCGGCGATCACGGAATAGTTGCTGGTGGTCTGGTTCCCCTGCCCGCCCCCGACGAACGCGTCCATTCCTCCGGCGATGTTGTTCCAGCCGCCGGCCACGGCCGCATGGACATTACTGGCCTGATTCCCGTAGCCGCCGCCGACGAACCCGTATTCGCCCGCGGCGTTGTTCATGCCGCCGCCTATCGCGCCGTACTGGTTATTCACGGTATTCCCGGCGCCGCCGGCTATGGTGTTATAGCCGCTGTTGGCCGTGTTGCTGAAGCCGCCGCCGACAGCGGAGTAGACGCCGTACGTCATGTTCGACGCTCCGCCGGCGACCACCGAATAGCTGGAGGCTATAACGTTGCTCACGCCCGAGCCGATGAAGCCGTAGAAGTCGTAGACGGCGTTATGCTCGCCTCCGGCTACGGCGGAGGAGGTGCCTGCGACGACGTTGTAATAGCCGCCGCCGGAGAACGAATTTGACGAGGAAACCACGTTATTGAAGCCGCCGGCCGCAGCGGAGTTGGCCGCGTAGACCGTATTGCTCTGTCCTCCGGCCACTACCGAGAAGAAGCCTGATGCCTTGTTGGAAGTACCGCCTCCCACTGTGGCATAAGTGGCGGACGCGGAATTGCCGACCCCGCCGCCCACCGTGGCGTAGGAATTGCTGGCCCCCGCGGAATTCTGCTGACCGCCGGAAACCACGGACGCATAGCCGCTGGCGGTATTTCCGATACCGCCGCCGATGACCGAATAGTCGCCGGTAGCGGCCTGGCCTGCGGCAAGGCGCGAGGTCTGCAGGTCCACCGCGCCCGTGCCGCGCGCGCTGCCGGCCACGGTGCCGTGGCCTATGCCGGTGGTCTGCATGGCGCCGCCCGTGGAGATGATTATGCCCGTTGTCAGGAGGTCCGCCGATTTAGTGGCCACGTCGGAATTTATCGACAGCGGGCCGGTCATCGCATCCCCGGCCTTCAGCACCTTGGTGGCGTCGGTCCCGGTGACGTTGATGAGACCCGAACCGTCGCCGATGAAGCGCCCGGAGGCGTACACCTCTCCGTTGCCCTTCACGCCGAACACCACGCTCGCCCCGGTGGAGACCAGCAGCATGGGGCCCGAACTGCCTGGGGCGCTGGAGATGACAAGCGCCGCCACGGGCACGGCGGAGCTGATGCCGACGTATCCGCCGAAGTAGTTGTAGGCGTTGGTGTCCTCGGCGTAGATGGAATACGGGCGGTTCGTCTGGGCGCCGCCCGTCTGCGTCGCGATGTAGATGCCGTAAGTATTGGTTATTCCTCCCCCCGTGTCGTTCTGCAACTGGTCCACGAAAACGCCCATAGCGCGGCCCACCACACCGACGCCGGCGATCTCCCGCCGGATCTTGGCCCTCAGACCTATGGCCATGGCGGCGGAAGCGGGACCCTCCACGGTAGCCTCGAAGTTGCCCGCGGCCAGCACATCCTGCAAGCCGCCGCTGACGGCCCTGGCGTTCACGCTGACCCCTAGAGCATAATCCTCCGCTCCGGCCGCGTAGTCATGCAGGCGCGGCTCTAGCTGCAGCACGGTCGAGGTATCCGCCTTGGCGGCGGTGAAATCACCGATGCCCACGAGGCCGCCGCTGGAGACGAAGAACATGTCCGGGCGGAGCGCGGAGCCGGCGGTCAGGATGTACGAGGTCCCAGCCCCCAGCAGGAACTTGGCGCCCCCGTTCACCTCGAGGGCGGCCTCGGGACTCGTCCAGTTGACGCCGACCCGGCCGGCATTGACCACCAGGGTGGAGCCGCCCACAGAGAACACGTTGCCGCCCACGGTCAGCGTAGAGTTGTACAGCGTCAGCTGTCCCGACATGGTGTCGCCGGACTTCAGTACGTTCCCGGACGCGGTGACGTTCTGAAGGCCGGAGCCGTCGCCGTAGAAAACGCCGGTGGCCGTCACGCTGGCCTTCACTACGCCGGCGGAGTCGCGCCAGATCTGCGCGTAATCGAGCAGGGTACTTCCGGCCGCCAGCACGTCAAGGCGCGCCGCGGGAGTACCGGTGGAGATACCCACGTCGCCTTTGGCGTTGATGGTCATCCTGGTCAGAGGCGTCAGCGTACCCGCAGGGGCGGTCATGAAGTCCAGACGGGCCGGCATGCTCACGGCGCTAGGAGCTCCGTCCACGGACGCCAGCAGGGCGGCCGCCAGCGGGTAAGGGTCGCCGGAGTTGCCGTTGTAGCCGGCAAAACCCAGCAGGCCAAGGTGATCACCCGCGAGGACCATGGCCTCCGCTCCCGGTGCGCCACGTGACTTTGAGAGGGCCAGGAAAGCGGAGTCGCTTATCTCGGCGGACTGCTCCATCATCACCCCGGCGTTCTTGCTGTCGCCTACGATATGCAGCGTGCTGTGCGGAGCCTTCTGATTGATCCCGACCCAGCCGCCGGTGGTGACCACCAGGTGATAGCTGGTGTCGGAGGTGGAGGCCCGCAGGGAGTAGTTCATGTTCACCGTATCCGTCTCCTGCACGTCCAGCCTGGCTTTAGGGGCGGTCGTCCCGATCCCCAGGTAGCCGGCATTGATATAGGACGGAGAGGTTTTGTCGGCGTTAAGGCGGACCACGACGCCCTCGTTGATATCGAACACGTCGAGGAGTCCGTTATTGGCGAACTGCGATATACGCGCCACCTTGCGGTTCAGATTGCTGGCGTTGTGGATCTCCATGTAGGAGACCGTGTTCGGGGCGTAGATGTCGAGCCTTGCCACGGGCGCTTCCGTCCCGATGCCGACGGTGCCGCTGGACAGCACAGTAAAGGTGCCCCCGCCGACCTGGAACAGGCCCTGCGGGGTACCTGTGGCTATCCCCACGAAACCGGAGCCCGTGATGCGCATACGCTCGGTATGGCCGTTGCCGGTGTAGAAGGCCAGGGTATTGGAGTTAGTGGGATTATCATAGAACCCGGCAATACCAGCCTGCTCCCATGTGGGACCGTTGTTGTAGAAGGTCAGGGAGGCGCCGGTCGTATTGCCAGCGCCGGGGTTCCCCAGCCTGAGGGCTTCCTTTACCGCGCCGGCGGTGTTCGCCGTATTGACCTGGAGAGTCCCGGCAGGAAGGAAGGTGGCGATATCGGTGCCGCCGGTCTGGATGCGGGTGTTGCCACCGGTGGAATTCACCAGTATATCCCCGGCGCTGGTCAGGCCGGAAGCGCTTATTCCGGTCAGGCCCGAGCCGTTGCCGTACAAGGTCCCGTTGTCGGTGACGCTGGCGATTATCACCCCGGCGGAATTCCTCCAGAGCTGGACATAGTCCGAGGCGCCGGAGCCTTCGGCCGCCACGTCCAGCGCCGCGGCCGGCGGGAAGGCGCGCACCCCCAGGCTGCCGCTGGTGGAAACGGCCAGCCTGTACGAGGCGGCGTCCGCGTTCGTGGAAACTATCAGCGCGTACTGCGCCAGCGCGCTGGTCTCCTCGACATGAAGCCTGGCCATCGGGGAGGTATCGCCGATCCCGACGTTGCCGGCCTGCTGTATCACCAGTTGGGGGGTATTCCCCAGGTTATTGAAAGATAGCCAGTTGCCTCCGGTAGGATTGTTGGTCAGCATCCAGTAGGCGTTCGCGTTCTGTCCCAATCCCAGCCAGGCCGTATTCCCGGCGGCGGATTCAAGGAAGGCGCGGCCGTACGTATTCTTGACGTGGAGTTCCACCGACGGAAGAACGGTACCTATGCCCACCTTGCCGGAATATACCGCGAGCGTGGAGCCGCCGACAGAAAATGCGCCGCCGGTCACGGTCAGCGTCGAGCCCGCCAGCGTCAGCTGTCCTGTCATGGTGTCGCCTGCTTTCAGGACCTTCGTGGCGTCCGTGCCGGTGGCGCCCGTGACCCCTGTGAGCCCGGAACCGTCCCCCACGAACTTAACGGCGTGCGCGCCGTCTCCGGCCACCCAGAACAGGTCGGTAGTCCCCGTGGAAACCGCCATCATCGTGCCGCTCTCTCCGGCGCCGCTGGAGACGTGCAGCCGGTAAAGCGGAACGTCGGTACCGATACCCACCCGGGTAGGGGTGGAGACCACCAGTATCTCATTGGAATCCACCATGAAGGAGATCTTGCCGGTGGCATTGTTATTGAAGATCGTTTTCGCAAAGGCCTGCGGGACCGTGTTGAACACGAGGTTGCCGCCGTAATTGGCGAAATTGAGATTGCTGTTGTCCGTCACGAGCACATGGAACGCGGAGGCCGGGGAGCTGGTCCCGATGCCTACGCGGCCGTTGATGACCGCCAAGGTCCCCCCTCCCACGGAGAAGGCGTTGCCGGTCACGGTCAGCGTGGACCCGGCCATCGTGAGCGGGCCGGTCATCGTGTCGCCGGCCTTGAGCACCTTGGTGCTGTCGGTGCCGGTCGCGCCCGTCACGCCGGTCAGTCCGGACCCGTCCCCGACGAAGCGGACGGCTTCGAAAGCGCCTGAGGCGGACATAGAGGAGATGATATTGCCGGTCGAGTCGCGCCAGATCTGCGCGTAGACGTTGGAGACCGCGCCGGTGGAGACCACGTCCAGCGCCGCCTGCGGATTGCGGGTGCTGACGCCGATGCCTGCGGTATCCATCCTGCCGAAGAGAAGACCGCCGATGTTGATCTCGTTCGAAGAGTTGGGCGCTGAGGTATTCTGCAACGCGCCGATGACTATGTTATTGCCGCCGGTGGTATTGTTCATCCCCGCCGTAGACCCCAGGAAGGTATTGCCCGAGCCGACCGTGTTGGAGAAGCCCGCGCCGTAGCCGAGCATCGTGTTGTTGTCCCCGGAACCATGCCCCTTGCCTGCGGCGGAACCGACAAAAATATTGTAATTGCCGGCGTCGGATAGGCCGGCTCTATCGCCGACGGCCAGACTGGAAGAGCCGGGAAGGACGCGCAGCACCGTGCTGCCGTTTATCTGGTAAGAACCCGCGTTGACGAAACCCTGGGTGGTGACGCTGGAAACCGCGAACAGCCCCCCGTTGACATGCAGCTGATATACGGGGGCCGAAGTGCCCACTCCGACGTTGCCGCTCTGCGTGACCGTCATCTTTCCGGCCCCGCTCATCGCCAGGACATAATTATCGGAGGCGTCCACGTACATGCTGCTCTTCAGCAGACCCGCCTTTTCCAGACCGATCAGCGGATTACCTGTACCTTTGGAGTCGATATAAAGACTGTCGTAGCTCGAGTCGTATCCCTCGATGAGGACGGCCACCTGACCCGAACGCTCTATCACATGAAGGGGATACATGGGCGAGGATGTCCCGACGCCCACGTAGCCTTTCGTGGAGACGAAGAGCATGGGCACTACGGTACTGGTACCGGCCCACAGCACGCCTGAGTTGGATAAGCTGCCCGGGGCTATCACGGTAAGGGTCGAGCCTGCCACTGTGAGCTGGCCGGTCATCGTGTCGCCTGTCTTGAACACCTTCGTGTTGTCGGTGCCGGTGGCGCCGGTAACCCCGGTGAGGCCGGAGCCGTCGCCGACGAATTTCTGCCCGTGCACGGCGTAGCTGGATACCCACATGACGTCGCCGGAGGCGCTGGAGACCACCAGCGCGTAAGCGGGAACCGAGCTGATGCCGACATTGCCGGCTATATAGGTGCGCGCGGCGCGATCGATCGAATAGATGGCGAACGGCTTATTGGGCTGGGTCCCGGAGTAAAGGGTGCTGATGTAGACGCCGTAGGTGTCGGCTATGGTGCCGGTATTGTTCACTCCGTCGATGAACAGCGCCGTCGCCTGGGGCGAAGACCCCGAGTTGTTGATGCCGGCGCGCACGCCTATCATGATGCCGTTCTTCCCCGACGGGATCTCCGCCTCGAAATTGCCGCCGGCCATTATGTCGGAGCTGTCCGAAGTGGCGGAGATGACGTGCCCGCTGACGCCTACGCGGACGTCCTGCGTGCCCGGGGTCAGGTCCTTCAGCAACGCGGCCCCCTGCACCACGGCATAGGTGGAAGGATCGACCGTCCAGTCCGCCGCAGTGAGCTCCCCGCGCACCACGACGTGCGTGGACGCGAAGACGGCGGGACCGGAAAGCGCGGTAAGCGTGGAGGCGGAATAGGCGTAGCCTGCGCTGGACGAGAAGACGGAATACGGCACGAAGGTGAGGCGCTCCAGGGGAATGAGCGGAGAGGAGTTCACCGTGACGCGGAGATACCAGGGACCGGCGGAGAGGTTCACGGCGGGAAGGGTGAAAGTGGACCTGAAAAGGCCGTTGGCGACGCTGAAGGACTGGGCCGGTCCGGCGGACTGGCAGCCGGCGCCGGAACCGGTGCCGTCGGAGCAGAAGTCGAACGAGAAGCTGTAGCTCCCGTTGGCCGGCAGTGGGCCGTCCTTGAGCCTCCCCTGGTAGGTCATTATCTCGGCCGCTGACGGCGAGGCCGCCCAGCAAGCGAGCAGGAAAATAGAGAGTATGAGCTTCTTCATAACCGCCTCCATGAGCGGATCATCAACGTTCTTTCACGCATAGCGTTCAGGCAATCCCGGCGGCGCCTTGCGACGCTCCCGCGCTTGCCTCAACGCTCCGGCGGGGTCGGCGGTCCCATGCCCGCGCATGGGACCGTCTCAGAACTTCATCCCCACCGAAAAGCGGTGAGCGGTCCCCAGGTCGCCATAGGGGAGCAGAGCGTAGTCCAGCGTGAAACCGGCGTACGCGAAGCCCGCCCCGGCGAAGAAACCGTACATCCCGGCTACCCCGGAGACGTCGTCCCCGAAGCCGCGGCCCAGTACCGCGTCGCGCTGGCCGGAAGCCGTGGTCCGCCAGCCGAGCCTGAGCGCTATCCCTTCCAGCCCCCGGTATTCCGCCCCGGCGCGCAGCGCGGCCGGGCCGTCGTTCGGGAACTCCCCGTCCAGCGCCAGCAGCAGGCGCGGGCCGGCGAAAGAGGCCGCCGCGCCCGCCTTCAGCTTGAGCGGCAGCGGGAAACTCTCCTCCTCGAACTTCACCCTGGTCCCCAGGTTGGTGACCGCGGCGCCGAACGAGTACGGCGTGCCCTCCAGCCGGTACAGCAGCCCCAGGTCCGCCGCTAACGACGTGGCCCCGCTGGACTTGATGCGCTGGCTTATCAGCTTACCGGTGGCGCCTGCAGCGAGCGGTCCCAGGCGGAAGCCCCGGGAGTATTGCGCGGCGACGTCCCTGGCGGTGAAATCCCCGGTCGGGTTCGCCGACGCGTCGCGCCCCTCCAGGTCCCCGGCGGAGAAGTACGTGACCGCCGCCGCGTAGGGGCGCTTCATATACGCCGCCTGGGACACCGACGTGCCCTCCAGGTGGAAAGCGTGGGAGAAGGCCAGCTGCCGGCCTTCCTGCCCCGCCGCCAGGCCGGCCGGGTTATAATAGACGCAGGATATGTCGTCCGAGACCGCAGTATACGCCTCCCCCATCCCCAGCGCCCTGGCCCCGAAACCGAGGCTGAGGAACTGCGCCGCCGAACTGCCCGCGGCGGCGCAAGGCGCCGCGCGCGACAGCAGCAATACGGCGAATAGTATTCCCGGTCTCATATCTCCTCCGCGTCGTGACCTGTCAGTGTCGCTCTCACTTCTTCTTCAGGCCGCCCTCTATCTGCTTCACGCTGCCGTCCGGCATGCGCACGCTGGTCTTCAGCGTCTTGCCCGAATCGGCGCTCTCCTTGAGAAGGTTGATGAACTTGTCATAGTCGCTGACCTTCACCCCTTCCTGCCATTTCCCGGCGTCCTGCCCGGACATCTTCTTGGCTGCCTCCGGGGCGGCGTTAGGCCCGGTCACGGTGGTCATCTGGCCGGCGCGCAAGGACTGCTTGCCCAGCGAGTTCTGCACGTCCACGTGCCCCTCGTAGACCTTCACGGTCAGGAGGCTCCTCTGCTCTATATCGGCCTCGGTGCCGCGCACCGCGCAGACCGCGGAAGGCGTACGCACGTTGATCTTGGCCATCTTATGCAGCATCCTGGTCCAGAGCTGGCCGAACGAGAGCTTCAGCATCTCGCGCAGCTTCCCGCCCTTGGAGATCTCGAACTCCGAGCTCTCGTTCAGGCGCACCTCCGCGCCGCCCTTGGTCACGAGCCCGGCCTTCGCGCCCTTGCCGGTCTTTATGTTGTCGCCGCCGTAAAGCATGTCGTTGACCTTGAGCTCCGAATAAGCGGCCTCGCCCGCCCGCTTGACCTGCACTTCGCCGTCGATATACACGGCCACCGCCGCCACCTGGGGCGCGCAGGAGGCGGTCAGCCCCCAGCCCGCAAGGCCGCCGGCGATAAGCGCCGCTGCCGCCGCCGCGAACTTCATCTTCCTGTTCATAACTCCTCCCTTCACCATCTCGTTCAACCAAAGCCGCGCGTCAGCGTTTGACGTCCAGCCTCGCAAAGGAGGCCTTCTCGTCAGAGCGCTTGAAAACGCGGAAGATATAGGCCGCCGTGGGGACCTCCGCCCCGCGCGCCGCCTCTATCTGATAGTAATCGAAAGCTATCCCGTCATCCGTCTTGCGGCTGCCCAGCAGGCGCACGGCCGCCGCCCTGTCCTCGGAGCCGGAGATCACGCCCACCACCATCGAAGAGGCGAAGTCCAGGTCCGGCACCGCCTCCTCGGACAGGGAGTTCCAGAGCTTGCGCCATTCCTTTACGCCGCGTATAACGAAAGTGGAGGCCTGCTTGCCGCGGAAGTCGGTGTAGCCGCTCCACTCACCGGGGACCTTCTCCGCCAGCGAAGACATGTCTATGGACGGTTCCTCCGCCAGCTCGAGGCTCTCGCTGTCCTGGGTCTCGGACGCGGCCGCGGCCGCGGCGTCCGTAGTAGCGGCTTCCGCCGGACCGCCGGTGTCCGTGACCGAAGCGCTCACCAGCTGCGCGTCGCCGCTGATAAGGGCGGCGACGACCTGCGTCAGTTCGTCCTGCGTGCAGTCCGGGCACGAGAGACTCTCGAAGGTGTAGCCTTCCAGCGCTTTCGCCGCGTCCGGCCCCAGGCGCTGCAGTATGGCCTGGAACATCTCGTCGTAGCTGAGCTTCCTGCCCGGGCCGGCGGGGGCCGAGGTCGTGGCGTCCGGGGCGAGCAGCCTGGTCTTGCAGTTATCAGGCATGTTGTCGTCGAAGAGGTCAGCGCAGGCCACGGCCAGCGCCTGATCCTGTCCCGCCGGCATGAAGGCCGTGAAGGTCAGGTCCGTCTGCTCGGATGGCCCTATCGAGGCCACCTGCTTGGGAGAGTCCTGCGAGGCAACGCCGCCCAGCGAGAACTTGACCGAGATGTTGGATTCCGTGGCGGAGCCGGTATTGCTGAGCGTCACCCGGAAGCTGACCGGGTTGGTGTAGGACATGGGAGAGGAGAGGTCCAGCCTGGTGACGGCGACGTTGCGCGTCTGGGCCGAGGCCTGGCCCTTCAGCGAAAAGTTGTAGACGTTGCTCTCGGAGATCTTGTTATTGCTGCCGTCCAGGCCCTCCACCTTCCAGTAGTAGACCTGGTCCGGGACCAGCTGTTCGCGCGGCCGCGTGGGGTTCTGCGGGTAGCTGTAATAGTTCGTCCCTGAGTTGACCGCCGAGTGCAGCTCGTTGTAGAGACCCGCGTTATCGGCCACCGTGACGCGGTATTTGCTGGCGCCGCTGGCCGTCCAGCGGAAGGTGAGCGGGTCGTCGGAAAGGCCGCGGGCGCCGTACGGCGGATAGATCAGGGTTATGTTAGGGGAAGAGATCAGGAAGCTAGTGGTCTGCACCACCGGGGTGTACGGGGTCTGCGTGGCCGTTCCCCTGAAAGTATAGTCGCCGGGCGAGGAATAGAAGGAATTGACCGAGATGCCCGCCAGCTGGCTCTGGGCGCCTCCGGCGGTGCCTGGCGCCGCGTTGCCGGTATGGGTGAACACCACGGTGCCGGCCGGGTTGAGTATCTCGAACTTGAACTGCACGCTGGAGGTGTCGGTAGCCAGGACGTTGACGCCCTGCCGCAGAGTTATGGTCTCTCCGCTGGTGAACGTCTCGCGCAAGGTCCCGGCGGAGTCATGGACCGATGCCCCTGTTCCGACCAGGTTCTGGGCCGCGGCAGCCGCCGGCAGCAGCAGGGAAACGGCTATTAGATGGAATTTCTTCATATCCTTATGCCTCATCGTATCACCGCGAACTTGCGCGAAGAGACGGCCGTCTCGCCGCCAAGGTCGTCCTCTATCCTCACCGTGTAGAAATATATCCCGCTGGCCGGCGCGTTCCCGGAGAAGTTCCAGGTGTATTCGTACGGAGCAGAGCCTGAAATGGCCCCCTCGGCCGTCCTGACCAGCGAGCCGTCGAGCGAGAAGACCGAGATCCGGACCCTCACCGGGTAGACGCCGCTCTCGACGTGGAAGGTCACCTTGGAGGAGGCAGGGTTCGGATAGGCGTAGACCGCCCCCCTGGCCAGAATGACGCCGAGAGGCTTCACCTGCAGGTCCTGTCCCGGAGCGAGCTGTATGTCCAGGGACTTCCAGGCGCCGCCGCCGGCCCTCGCGCGAAGGGTATAAGCCCCGGGTATGAGGTTGCGTATGGTGAAACGGCCGGCCGCGTCCGCGTAGGTCCTGGCCAGCAGCCGGGTGCCGCGCCAGAGCTGGGCCTCGCCGCCGGAAACCGAGGACGGACCGATGGCCGCCGGTACGGCGGCCGGCAGCACGCCGGAGACGCTGGCCAGCGCGTAGTCGATGGAAAGCTCGAAATTGGCGTCGGCGTAGCCCATCGGCACCAGGTCCTTCGCTATAGAGCTGGCGAAGCCATGCTCCGTCCAGGTGGCCTGCACACGGTAGAGCCCGTCCGGCAGCGGGCTCAGCGTGAAAGAGCCGAGTCCGTCGTCCAGGGAATAAGCGGTGGCGACGATGATCCCGTCGGAAGAGACCGCGTCCACTATGACCCCGGTGACGCCTGCGCCGGCAGGCGTCTTTATGGTGCCGGCTATCATATCGTTCAGGCGGTCGCCCGACAGCGTGCCTGACAGCGGCGAGGCGGAGGACCAGAGGTCGGCGTCGTCCTTCACCCACATGCGCAGGTAATAAGTCGTCTCCGGGGTGAGGCCGGACAAGGTATAGGCCTGGGCGGATCCGGGCCGCACCATGGCCGTGGAGATCAGCACCTGGGCGGACCGCGTGGCGAAGACGACCGCAGGGTCGGTGGAGTACTGTATGGCGAACTGGCCGTAGGTAAGGGCGAGCAGGCCGCCGTCGTCCCCGGGGAAGGTCCAGGAGACCCTTATGCGGCCGGGCGACGTCCCGGTGGACGGGGCGAAGTCGGCGACGGCCTCCGGCGGCACGGTGTCCAGCCACGTGAACGTGGAGCCGGCCATGCCGAACGAGGAGGCGTTCGGCGGCCCGGCCGCGTCCCTGGCCAACGCGGCCACGAAGTACTGCTGCGCGTTGGCCAGCGCGCCCCGCAGGGCCGTACCCGGGGTGAACGTCCAGGAAGCTCCGGCGGGGACCGCGCTGGCCACCTGCACCGTGTCCCAGTCCGCTGACACGAAGTTCCACCACTTGCCGTCAGAGACGCGCCGCATGTAGATATCGACCTCGGCCAGGCCGGCGCCGCCGGCGTCCGCGGCTGTTCCCCCCACGGCGTCCAGCGCGTAGACCGTCGTGCCGGCCAGCGGGGTAGACAGCCAGACCGTAGGCGGGACCTGGTCGAGGCTGAACGTGACCGACGGATACGGCAGAGCGGTGATACGGCCGGAGCCGTCCCGAGCCCGCGCGGAGAGCTTATACTGCGTGCCGGCGGAGAAAGGCACGGTCGACGCGTTATAAGACCAGGAGGTCAGCCCCTGGGCTTCCAGCCAGACCTGAGAGACGGAGGAAAAGGAGGCGCCGTCGAAATACAAGTTTCCCGTCAGTTCCTGCAGCGAGACCTGGCTCCCGGTAGGCGGGCTGCTTTCCGTCATGCCGGCGGCGGCCCCGGAAACCGCGGATACCGTGGAAACATAGGCGGTGGAAGGCGTGATTATCGACATCGCCGGGCCGACAGTGTTCTTCAGTATCCTGAAGGCGTCGGCCAGCGTGACGGGATTTCCGGCCTTATCGATGGCGCGGACGCTTATGTAATTCGTGACGCCGTCCTTGAGCGACGTGAAATCCACCCCCCACAGAGCGGTATATACCGGGCCGGTGGAGAAGCCCGGAACCGCCGTCCAACCGAGCACGCCGCCGTCCGCTGCGCCGGCGCTCGCGCTGGCGCTGTAGAGCAGCTGGCCCAGTCCGGAAAGAGCGTCGGCCGCGTCCACGTCGAACACGCTTCCCGGGTCCGCGGCCAGCCAACCAGCCGGCGACGCGGCATTGTTCGTTATGGTCGGCGGGGAGGTGTCCCGCAGGACGTAAAAAGCGTCCGGATACACCGTGCTGTTCGCGGACTTGTCGTACACCCTCACCGATACGTAGCTCGTTACCGCCTCCTGGATCGCGCCGAACACCGGCGCCGGCAGCACCCAATCCTGGGCATAGCTGTCCGAATTTATTCCTGTCACCGCGTCGGTCCAGTCGGCCACGGTCGTGCCGCTGAAGGACGGGCCGGTAGTGACCTTCACCTGGAAACGGTCCAGGCCCGAGCCCAGGTCGGAGAAATGGACCATGTAGGCCCCGCTGGCCGAGCCGCGCCAGTTGTCGTCCCCCCCCTGCAGGTCCGTCACCGAGGGAGGCGTATTGTCCGCCCCGGCCTGCGTGGCGGCCGAACCCAGGCCCAGCCAGCCGCTGGGCCTGCCTATCGTGTCCCTTGCGCCGACGCGGAAATAATAAAGCCTGCCGGATTCCAGCCCCGTAACGTTATAGGCCGGGCCGTTGAACCAGGCCTTGGGGCCGTAGTCGTCGCCGTAGAAGTCGGCGGAGCTGCTGACCTGCACGTAGTACTCGGTGAAGTTAGGGTTCCCGTTGGCGGACCACTGGGTCTGTACCGAGGTGGCGTCGGGAACGCCGAGACCGGGAGGATTGGGGGCCGGCGGCGCGGCATAGGTCATGGTGGAACCGAAGGTCGTTATGCCGGAATACGCCCCGCCCCAGCCGTAGGCGGCCGCGCGGTAGTAATAGGTGGTGTTGGGACGCAGCGACGAGGCCTCGAACCAGCCGCCGGGCGTGACCGTGGAATAATTGGCGGTGGCAAAGGCGTCGGTGGATTCCGTTATCTCGTAGCGCGTGCCGGCCGGATTGCCGTTGTCGTCCCAGATGACTGACAGTGTGGTGGATGAGACCAGCGCGTAGGCCTCCGAACCCGGAGGATAGGAGAAGGTTATGGTGGACAGCTCGACGAAGCCGCTGTCCTGGCCGCCGACCCCCACGGTCCTGACCCGGACGAAATAAGTGGAGTTGGGGACAAGGCCGGAGTAGAGAGCGGAAACGGCGGTACCGCTGGAAAGCGAGTAGAGCGCGAACGAGTCGTCCCTGGCCAGCTCGGTCCAGTACTCGGTTCCCGGCGCGTTATTCCCCTGCCCCCATCCCGCCGTGACGCTGCTGATGCCGAGGTCCGTGACCGCGAACGACGATGGAGCGCCGGGCGGCGTGACGGTGGAGACCGTGGCGCAGTAGCCGGCGGGATCGGGGTCGGTGGAGACCTTGACCTTGAAATAGTAGCTCATGTTCGAGGAAAGCCCGTAATAAGCCGTGGTCTGTTGCCCCAGCGTAAGCGCTGCGCTGGCTAAAGTAACGGAAAAGGCCGGGTCGTAGGAAAAAGCCACCCAAGGGGTTTCCGTGCCGGGGGTATCCAGGCTCCAGGCCAGCGAGACAGAGTCGGTAGAAGCCGAGGTGAAGCCCACCCCCGCAGGTACGGCTCCCATTGCGGCACCCGAAAAGAAAGCAAAGCAAGTCCCTGCCCAAACGGCCTTTTTCATTCCACCTTATATTATAGTTAATATAGCCCGAAGGGGTAAGGTGACGGGGGATACGTTTGACGGAAGTTACAGATAAGCGCGGGCGCGCCCGCGAAGATACGCCGGTTCAGTAGCCCAGTTCCTCGTTGACCAGCAGCACGGAGATATCGGCCGGCCAGGGCTTCTTCCAGAGTATAGTGGCCGCGTTGCAGATCCGGGACGGAGAGGCGCAGTCCGCGCAGCGGCCGGTCCTGACGCACGGATTATCCTTGGAAAGCCTGATGTTGTTCGCGATGGCCGCGACATTGCGCGAGCGCCACAGCCCTTCCTCCTGGTCCTTAGCGAGCTTATTTACGCCGGCGATAAGTACCAGCCTGCGGGGGCCCCACGTGACCGCCGCGCCGCGGTTGCCGTTGGCGTCCACGAAGATGAGCTTGCCGTCCATGGTGACGGCCTGCGGCGAAGCGAGGTAGATGTCGGAAGCCAGCGCCTCCAGCCAGACGGACCGCTTCTGCTCCGCGTCCATCCCGGGCTTATGGGTAACGATAACGTTGCCGGCCTTCTCGAGCGCCGCCGGGAGCCCCAGCCCCTGGACGGTCATGGATCCCCCTACCCCGATCTTCCTGCCGCTGCCTGCCAGCCTCAGGACCGCATCGGCCGCCTCCCGGCCGAAAGCGTAGACCTCGGCGGAAAAACCGTTGACGCGAAGGGCCTTCGCGGCACTCTGCAGCTTCATGAGTTTAAGGGCGCCGATCTGCTGTTCCATACATGCTCCATCTCTCCTCATGAAAACGCCCCGTGCCTCGCGGCCCCGGGGCGTCGGTCCGGCACCGCCTTTATGGCTGCGTCTTGCGGACCAGGTCCTGAGCGTCCCAGCGCATGTCGCGGGTCTTCCACTGGATATCGCGGCAGACGCGGCTGAGATCGGAGGCGGTCCACTGCGCATCGTAGCCTATCAGCCTGGGATCTATGCGGCGCACGGTATCCTCCAGTCTCTGCGCGGAGTTCTGCACTTCGAACTGGAAACGGTTGTCCAGGTCGCGGGCGTCCCTCTCTATATCACGGGCCAGCTGGTTGAGCCCGGCGTCCTTGACGGCATTGTTCAGAAGGTCCTTGATATCGAACGCGAGACGCTGGAGGTCGTTGTAACGACGGTCCATATCCGACTTCATCCTGCGCAGGTCACTGGAGAAGAAGGGGTTGGAGGTGCCCTGCTCTATCCTGCGCGCGTCGGATTCGAGGCGGTCGATATCGTTGCGCAGCCAGATCGTGTCGTTCTCAATGCGTGAGATATCGTTCCTGAACCGCTGGAACTTGTTGACCAGGTCCTGCGGGACCTCGTCCTTCGCCGGAGCCGGTACGGCCTGGGGCTCGGCCGCGACCATCAGGTCCGGCACCGTCATACGGTCCAGCTGAAAATCAACGGCATGGGCGGATACCGCCGGGAAAACGACCGCGGCCGCTAGAATGAGTCTCTTCATCTACTGCCTCCTGGATTCTGAACTTTACTGTATTATACGCTTCGGCGGCCTCCGCCGTAAGCGTCTTTGGGCCCAGGCCTTTCCTGGGACCTTTGACCTACTTCAGACGCAGCACCGCCAGCGAGAGCGGCTCGACCATGAAATTCCCGGAGACCGGCGCGCCCGGGTCCTTGACCAGCCCGTCCGGGCCGAAGGCCCTGAGCCATTTGCCGCCGGGCAGAGCGAAACTGCGCGCCTTCTTTTCGGGATTCACAAGCACCACTATGCGTCCCCAGGGATCGCCGACCTTCTCGCCGTAGAGCTGGTAGGCGATCGCGGGCGGCTGTACCTTCAGGCCGAGCTGCTCGTAGAACTTAAGGTCCTCACGCACCTGGGCTTCCGTGGTCATGCGGAAAGCAGGATGCGCCTTGCGCATGGCTATCAGGTCGCGGTAGTAGGAGAAGACCGCGAAGTTCTTCTTCTTCCGGTCCCAGTCGAGCTTGTTGACCGGATCCGGCAGGTTGTAGGAGTTGTCCTCGCCGCCCTTTGTGCGCAGGAACTCCTCTCCGGCATGGAGGAAAGGTATGCCCTGCGAGGTAAGCACCAGCGCGTTGGCCAGCTTGTCCATGGCGACCTTGTTCTCATACTTCTCTTCGGGCACGGAGAGATCGATGCGGTCCCACAAAGTGTGATTGTCGTGGCAGGAGACGTAGTTCATCGTCTCCAGCGGCCCGTCGGTGAAGTCGTCCACCGCTCCGCGGATGCCGCGCATCACGGCCTCCCTGTTGCGCGCGGCCTCCACGTAGCCCAGGTCCTTCAGCGAGAATACGCTGCCTTTTATCCCGTCGCGGAACCCGTCGTTGAACACCGCATAGCCTTTGGAGCGCTGGCTGCCCTTCCCGACGCCGTTCACCGGCGAATCGCCGGCCTTCCACGGCTCGCCGTAGACGATGATGCCGGGCTTTTCCTTCTTCAGCGCGGCCATGATGGCGTCGGCGGTCCCCGTATCCATCAGGCCCATCAGGTCGAAGCGGAACCCGTCCACCTTGTAGTCACGCACCCAGTGCAGCAGGCTGTCGATGATGAACTTGCGCGCCATCGGCGCCTCGGTCCTTATCTCGTTGCCGCAGCCCGAGCCGTTGTAGTACGTGCCGTCGGACTTCAGGCGGTAGTAGTAGTCCATCGCGGCCGCGTTGAAGTTGTACACGCTGGCACGGGTTTCGGCCGTGTGATTGTAGACCACGTCCATTATCACCTTGAGGCCCTTCCTGTGGAAGGCGTCCACCATCTCCTTGACCTCGCGCACCCGCGAGCCGTCCAACGGGTCCGTGGCGTAGGAGCCCTCCGGGGAATTGTAGTTGACCGGCATGTAGCCCCAGTTGTAGGAGGACGTGCTGTCGCCGTTCTCGAAGTCCTCTATAGGCAGTATATGCACGGCGTTGACGCCCAGCTCCTTGATGTGGTCAAGCCCGGTGGCGATCCCGGGAAAATCCGTGTCGCGCGTGCCGGACTCGGCCGCGCCGATGTATTTGCCCTTGTTCTTCACTCCGGAATGCGGGTCCATCGTGAGGTCGCGCAAATGGACCTCGTAGACCACCGCTTCGGAACGGTCGAAGACCGGGGCGTCGGCGACAGGGGTCGTGTCCTTTAACACCAGCGCGCGGCCGGCGTCGCCGGTCACGCAGGCCGCGTACGGGTCCAGCCCCTCGTATACCTTCCCGTTCTGCTCGGTCCTGATGCGGTAGGACTTCCCCTCGAGCGGGAAATCGAAATCCTTTTCCCATACCCCATTGCCGCGGGGCTGCATAGCGTAGACCTCGGGCTCGGTCCCGCCGGGGCCGTAGACCAGCGCCTCGGCCCTGACCGAGTACGGCGCGAAGAGACGCAGGACCGGGCTCTTCGGATCCCCGGAGAGACCCATCGGCAGGTCCGACGTGAACTCCGGGCCGTAGACCAGGTCGCCGAGGCGCAGCGTGGCCGTTCCCAGTCCCGGCGCCTGCAGCGAGTATTCCCCGGCGTTGATGGCGGAGTAGTCGGCCTCCAGGCCCGGGAAGGAGAGCAGCACCGCGCGGGAGTAGCCGCCGCCGAGGGGATCGGCGGAGGCCGGAGAGAAGGTCTCGCCCGCGCGCAGGAGCTTGAAAGACTGTGCGGCCAGGAACGCTTTGTCCAGCGGCCTGGTAAAGGCCACGCGGACGGTTCCGGGAGAGTCCAGCCAGACGCCGGTCACCGCCGTGGAGATGGCCGGCGGCGAGGTATAGACCTTCGGGTCCCCCTCGAGCAGATAGACCTCCCCCTGCCTGGCGGGATCCAGCAGGCGGTCCGGGGCGTCCTTATCGGCCCAGTTGCCTTTGCGCGGCAGGAAGCCGGTCCTCTTTCCGGACAGCCCGCTGGCGTCGAGGTCCAGCTCGTATAAGGCTCCATAAGGGCCTTCCCCTGAGGGGAGCAGCTCGAAGCCCGGCTTCTTGTCCCCTTCGTTCCAGACCCATAGGTTCCAGCCCTGGTACGTCCGGTCCAGACGGCTATAATGTATCACCAGCTTGTCAGCGGCTGAGAGCGGATTTGGCATGATAACGGCTCCGATAAGTAAGAGTTGCAGAAGCTTCATATTGGGGTTCCCCTTTAACGTTCCATTTAATTGTAAAATATATGCCTATGCTCCTCACAGCGCTTTTTTTGCTCCTGGCTTCTCCCTCGCGCGCCGCGGACCCAGCGTTACTCTCCTCCACGACCGCCAAGGTGGAGGTCTCCACCACGGCGATCCGCTCCCTGGTGCTCTCCTCCCCCGCCATAAGGGGGATACATCTCACCTCGTGGGGCGCCGGCGCCGAGAAGAACCGCAGGGATATTATAAAAAAGATCTCCGGCTCGGTGATAAACACGGTCGTGGTGGCTATCAAGGAGACCGACGGCAAGGTCTACATCCCCGGCATCCAGAAGGCCGAGAAATTCCACTCCTACACCGGAGCTATAACCAGGCCCGAGGAGATGCTCCGCGACTTCAAGCAGGCCGGCCTCTACACCGTGGCCCGCATAGTGGTCTTCAAGGACCAGATACTCCCTAAGGAGCGCCCCGACCTCGCCGTGCGCGAGCCGGGAGGCGGCCTCTGGCGCAGCAGCAACAAGGCCACCTGGATGGACCCCTATAACCGCGAGGTCTGGACCTATACACTGGACATAGCCGAACGCTGCGCGCAGCTCGGCTTCGACGAGATACAGTTCGACTATATCCGCTATCCGTCGGAAGGGAACACCAGCCTCTGCCGCTATTCCAAGACGCACAACCGGCACACCGCGATAACGAACCTGCGCGATTTCCTGGGCTACGCCCGCAAGCGCCTCACGCCGTACAAGGTGAAGATATCGGCCGACGTGTTCGGCCTGACCACGTCCGCGACGGACGACATGGGCATCGGCCAGGACCTGAAGACGCTGGCCTCAGGAGCGGACTATATCTACCCGATGATGTACCCCTCGCATTACGGCCCCGGCATTTATGGGCTGAAGAACCCCAACGCCAGCCCCTACAGGGTGATAAACCACGGGCTCAAGGACGCTATGGGCCGCCTCGGCATGGATTTCGCCAAGGTCCGCCCCTACCTGCAGGATTTCTCCCTCTTCGGAGTGCATTACGGACCGCCGGAAGTGCGCGCCCAGCTGATAGCCGCGCGCCGCAACATGCTGGAGAGCTGGGTGCTCTGGAACCCGGCCAACAAGTACACCTGGTCCGCCCTCACCCCGCATTCCTACCGGGCCTTCGTGGACCCGGCCTACAAGTAGCCCGCACGCCGCAAAGAAGAACCCCGCCGAGAGGCGGGGTTCTTCTTTCAAGTCCGCTCAGTGAAGCGGGACCTTAGTGCCGAAGAGGCGGTGGAACTCCTGCGGCGCCCCGGAACCGAACTCTATCCCGCTCTCGTCCGATTCGAGATCGGCGATCAGCCTGCTCCCTGAATAGAGCTTCACCTTTATATTCCCCAGCAGGGCCTCGTAATCGTAGAACTCCCGCCCCTGCGGGGCCATGAACTTCAGCAGCAGAAACTTCTCCTCGGGCGCGTAGGCGGTTATCTCTATGCGCTCGCCATCGCCGTTCGCGGCGCGCACTTCCCATTTGCCGTAATTCACGTCGAGTTTGATATAGTCCCCGCTGCCCAGGCGGAACGCGTACTCGCGCCCCTTGTAGCGCAGGCCTATGCCCATCGCGTTAGGCAGGTTTATGCCGCCTATCACCTTGGGCTCCCCGCCGCCGGCGGCCAGCGCCGTACCGGGAGAGCCTTTGAAGTGATTGGAGACCAGCCACGTCCACCACTTCGGGAAGCTTTTGCCCCAGTTGCGGTCCTGGTAGGCCGGGGCGCGGTCCAGCCTGTAGGTCTTGCCGCGCCAGGTGACATTGCCCGTCATGTAGGCGGAGGCCTGCGCCGGGTACCAGTAGATATTGGAAAGCCCCTGGGGATACATCGTCCAGCCCATCGCGTTGAAGCCCCAGTCCTTCTCGACCTTAATGTCCCACGAGGCCTCCCCCCCGCCGGGCAGCAGGATGCTCCCCGTGAGCGCCTTGTCGGTGGCAGAATTCCCGCCCACCTTCACGAACGTAGAAGAAGCCGAGGCGGAGAACGCGCTTACGGGGAAGGCCTGCTCGGCCGACTCGGATCCGCCGAAATTGCCGGCGCTTACATACGAGCGGGAGGCCGGCGCGGTCTGGCCGCGGTCCCAGGGGTTCACGACGCCGTAGCAGAAGTAGAAGGCCTGCCCAGTCCCGGGAAGGACGGTCTTGTAATACCACCACTCGTACCAGTCGCCGGGCCTACCGTCCCAGATCAGCGCGTTATAGCCCGCCTGGGCCAGGCCGGGACGGCCGGCGCCGCCCAGCGGCAGCGGGCGCGGGACCTGAAGGACCGCCTGAACCGGCGGAAGGGCGTCCAGCGCAGGCCCGGCGAAGGCCGGGGCGCCCAGCAGCAGGATGACGGCGGCGGCGGGAATGCTCATGGTCAGCTCCTCACTATGGCCGCGTATTCGGACCTGAGGCCGAAGTATTGCGCGAACAGGCTGCCGATGTCGGTGAGGCCCGGCATCAGGCCGGTCTTCAGGCCGCCCAGCTTCCGGTCGCAGCCCTTGCGGTAAGCGATGAACGGCAGCGGCTCGTTGTTGTGATAGCCGTAGTCCTCGCGGTGCAGCATGCCGTGGTCGGCGGTGATCCCGAGCAGGTCGCCCTTGGCCATGTTATCCTCTATCAGCGGCAGGCAGCGGTCTATCTCCTCCAGCGACTTCAGCGCCCCCTCCACGTCGCGGGTGTGGCCGTAGACGCTGTCGGTGTCCACGAGGTTCGTGAAGATGAACGTGCCCTTCGGGCGGTACACTCCGTGCGCGGCGGCCAGCGCGTTGATGGTGCCCTGTATGGAGAACGGGTTGGTGTCCTTCTTCTTCGGGTGCACGAAGCGCAGCTTCAGCGAAGGATCGAGGTAGACCTCGTGGTTCAGTTTGATCTTGGCGCGGTAAGCGGTGTTGACCAGGTCGGCGGTCTTGCCCACCGCGACGGTCCAGACCGCGGCGGCGTTCATCACGTCGACCAGCGTACGCTGGCCTATCGGCAGCACGGAGTCGTGGCGGTTGGAGGTGCGGATGATCTCGCCCTGCTCGTTCTTCACGTAGGCGCGCGCTATCGCGCGGGTGATGGGGATCTTCATCTCCATCGCCAGAGCGAAGGCGGTTTCGGCTATCTTGTGCTGCTCCGCCACGGGGATGACGGACTCGTTCATCGCCAGCTGGATCAGCGGGTCGCACTTGCTCGCGTAGGCTATCGGCTTGCCGGTGCGCTCGTGCTCCTCGGCGTTGAGCTCGATGGCCTCCATGCCGCCGGCCATCTTGTTGTAGAAGGTCCCGCGGCCTATGCGGCGCTCCAGCTCCGCCAGGTAGTCCTTCCTGAAACCGTCGGGGAACAGGTCGTAGGTGCGGTGGTCCACCACGCCCATCATCTCGCGGTGCCCCACCAGGCTGTCCGCCGTGGCGGAGACCTGGCTGACGCGGGCCGCGTAAGCTTTGCCGGAGGCCTTGCCGAGGCGCTTTCCGAACTCCGGCAGGACTATCTCTCCCAGGCCGAGGCGGCTCAGGTTGGGCAGCTTTACCTTGCCGGGATGTTTCGAAAGAAGATACTCCAGCGTGGAAAGGCCGACGGCGTCTATCACCATCAGCAGTCCGGTCCTCTGTGCGTGTTTCATGGTTCCTCCGTGCAAGATTCTACCAAATCCCCGGGAGGGGCACTACCGCCGCTGGCGGGCGGATCCGCCGGTTCCTCGCCCGTGCCGGAAAATTATAGTATATCCCTATGAACGCTCTCCCCCTTCTCCTGGCCCTACTGCCCGCCGCCGCTTCCGCCTCGTCCATGAGGCACTCGATAGACGCGAGGATAGTCCCGGCGGATTCCCTGATAGAAGTAAGCGACAAGGTGACCCTCCGGTCCCCGTCGCGGGAGGTGGTCTTCAGCCTGCACAAGGGGATGTCTCCGTCGGTAAATGGCGGGTCCCTGGAAGAGCTGCCGGCCGGGGCAGCCGCCCGCTACGGGATAAATTCCGACGGCGCGGCCCCACTCACCAGCTACAAGCTCTCCTTCGCGAAGCCGGCCTCGTCCTTCACGCTGAAATACTCCGGCCGCATCTTCCAGCCGCCGGACGAGAAGGCGCAGGAATACGCCAGGAGCTTCTCCGAAACGCCGGGGATAATCTCCGCCGACGGCTGCTACCTTTCCGGAGCTTCCGGGTGGTATCCCTCGTTCGGGGACGGCCTCGTGACCTTCGACCTTAACACGGTCATCCCCGCCCCGTACGACACCGTCTCGGGAGGAGACAGGACGGAGCATGGAACGAAGGGCGGAGTCACGCGCGCCCGCTGGGAGACCTCCACCCCCCAGGACGAGATAATCATGACCTGCGGCAGGTATACCGAGTATTCCCGCGAGGAGCGCGGCCTCAAGTATTACGCTTTCCTGCTGCAGCCGGACCGGGAGCTGGCGGAGCGCTACCTTGAAGCCACAGGCCGCTACATCGGAATGTATTCGGACCTGATCGGGCCGTACCCCTACCGCAAGTTCGCGCTCATAGAGAATTTCTGGGACACGGGCTACGGCATGCCGTCCTTCACGCTGCTGGGCAGCAAGGTGATACGGCTGCCGTTCATCATCAACACCTCCTATCCCCACGAGATCCTGCACAACTGGTGGGGCAACGGCGTCTTCGTCGACTACCCCTCCGGCAACTGGTGCGAGGGGCTTACGTCGTACCTGGCCGACTACCTGATAGCCGAGAACAGGGGAAAGGCCCGCGACTACCGGATGACGACGCTGCAGAAATATTCCGACTACGTCAACGGCGGCGCCGACTTCCCGCTGACGGAGTTCCGCTCCAGGCATTCCTCCGCCTCCGAGGCCGTAGGCTACGGCAAGGCCCTGATGATGTACCATATGCTCCGGAACATGCTGGGGGACGACGCCTTCCGCAAGAGTCTCCGGAAGTTCTACGCCGACAACCTCTTCCGGACCACCTCTTTCGATCACCTGCGCGCTGCCTTCGAGTCCGTGACCGGCCCCGGCCGCCTCAAGCCGTTCTTCGACCAGTGGACGCGGCGCGCCGGGGCCCCGGCCCTGCAGCTGCGCGACGCCAGGGTAACGCGGACGGCGGAAGGCTACGATCTGGACTTTACCGTGGCGCAGGTCCAGGACGGCCCGCCTTATTCCCTGCAGGTCCCGGCGGCCATCTACCTTGCCGGCCAGCCGGCGCCGCGCATGAAGATGCTGTCCGTCTCCGGCCCCGAGGACACCTTCCACTATTCGGTCCCGGTTATGCCGCTGCGTCTGGAGATAGACCCGGAGTTCGACGTGTTCCGCCGTCTGGACCCCCTGGAGACCCCGCCTACACTTTCCCGCGTCCTCGGAGCGGAGAAGCCGGCTATACTGATCCCCGCCGGAGCGGATGGCGCGCGGTGGCGGGACCTGGCCGTGGCCTGGAACAAGGACAGGAACAACCTTCCCGCTATCGCGGAGGATTCCGGACTCCCCGCCCCTCCCGAGGCGGCCTCTTACTGGCTGTTCGGCGGCGAGAACCGCTTCGCCCCCGACTTCGAAAGATCGCTGGCCCGTTACGGGGCGGTCTTCTCCGGCGATTCCGTCACGCTGGACAACCGCGTCTTTCCGCTTGCCGGAAACACCTTCGTCTTCGCCGCCTTCAACCCCGCCTCCGCGGAGCGTTCGGCCGCGCTGGTACTTTCCGACAGCCGCGACAAGCTGCAGTTGCTGGCCTCCAAGCTCCCTCATTACGGCAAATACTCCTGGCTGGTATTCGACTCCGGCATGAACTCCGTGGCCACCGGGATCTGGCCGGTGCGCAAGTCCCCCCTGTCGGTCGACTTCGCGGACCCCTCGCCGGGCGAAGGCCCGTACCCGCAGCGCGCCCCGCTGGCGGAGCTCCCTTCCGCCTTCTCGGAGAGCCGGCTGAAGGAGGACGCCTACTTCCTGGCAGAGTTGCCGGGAGGCAGGGCCCCGGGCTCCAAAGGCCACGACAAGGCGGCGGCCCGGATCTCCGGCACCTTCAGGAAAGCCGGCCTCAAGCCCTTCCCCGCCGACAAGTTCGTCCCGGAAGCGAAGCCCGGAGAGCGCAACGTTTCCGGCGCGGTGCGCGGGACGTCCCGCCCGGCGGAATACGTCTTCCTTACCGCACATTACGACCATCTCCCGGAGAAGGCCGGTACCGTATACCCCGGGGCCGACGACAACGCCTCGGGAGTCGCGCTGCTGCTGGAGCTGGCCCGGTATTACGCGGCCCATCCGCAGGCGCGCACCCTCGTCTTCGCCGCTTTCGACGGGGAGGAGACCGCCCTGGCCGGGTCCAGGGCCTTCGTAGCCTCGCTGCCCCGCGACATAAAGGAAAGGACCGATGCCGCGCTGAACTTCGACACGGTGGGCAGGCTCGGCTCTGGCAAGATACTCGCGATAGGCGCCGGCTCCTCCGACAAGTGGGTGCACGTGCTCCGGGGTGCCGGCTTCGTGACGGGGGCCGACAACGCCCCCGCCGGGGACCTGGACTCCAGCGACCAGACCAGCTTCATCTCCGCCGTGATACCGGCCATCCAGCTGTTCAGCGGTCCCGATCCGGACTATCACAAGCCGTCCGACACCCCGGACAAGCTGGATACGCGGGGCATGGTGAGGATAGCGGAGTTCTCCAGGGAGATAATAGACTATCTGGCCGGGGACTCCGAATTCCTGACGCGCCCCTCCGGGAAGCCGGCGGCGGCCGGCCCGGCGGGACAGAGGAAGGTCTCAACGGGACTGGTCCCCGACTTCGCGTTCCCCGGCAAAGGCGTGAGAGCCCAGGAGATAACTCCCGGCTCCCCGCTGGAGAAGGCCGGTCTGCGGGCCGGCGACGTTATCGTGAAGTTGGAGGGGAGGCCCGTGGAGGACCTCAGGGCCTATTCGGTCCTGCTGAAAGAGCTCTCGCCCGGGCAGAAAGTATCCGTGACCTATCTTTCCGAAGGAGCGGAGCGCTCGGCGGAAATAGAGCTGGCTGCCCGCTAGTCCCTACGGCTTGTCTATCCGGCAGGTATTGATGCCGAGCAGGGAATAAAGTCCGCACCAGCTCAGTATGCCGGTGAGCAGGGCCACCGCGGCGGCTATCCCCATTATCAGGCCGGCCGTGCCGCCGGTCAGATAAGCCGCTATTCCCAGCGCTATTCCGACGATTATCCTTATCACCCTGTCGGGCTTTCCCACGTTCTTGGTGAACATAACCCCTCCTAGGCCGCCGCTTCCAGCACGGCCTTCAGCATGGCCGGCTCCGGCTGTGCCCCGACCAGGCTTATCTTGTCGTTCACTACGATCTGGGGCACCCCGGACACCCCGTACTTGTCCGCCAGGTCAGGGAACTCCGAGGCTTCCACCATCTCCGCGGTAATGCTCGGAGAGACCAGCGCGAACTTATGCGCCATCACCACGGCCGAAGGGCAGTACGGGCAGCTGGGCGTCACGAAAACCTTGATGTTCACGGGCTTGGCCACCGCGCCCAGGGCGGCCACCGTCTCCGGCTGCAGGTCCTGGGCGGCCGCCGCCGAGTTCTTCAGAGCCTCCAGCAGCGAGACGAACTCATAGCCGGCCGGGATGCCGTAGAACCGCACGCGCGCGCCGGCGGGGCCCTCTATTACCGCGGCAGGCGTCAGCTGCACGCCGTAGGCGGAGGCCTTCTCCGCGTCGGTGACGCGGTTATGGACTTCGAATACGACCTTATCGGAAAGGCCGGATACTTCCTTGTAGAACTCCTCGGCCGGAGCGCAGGTCTGGCACATCAGGTTCTCCTTGAAGAACACTATCTTGACCGCGCCCGCCAGCTCCGCAAGCCTCTTGCGCACCTCGTCCGCGGTCTGCTGGTCCATGAATCCCATATGGTCTCTCCTTTTTCCCTTCCTATTTAGATGCGGCCGGCGGGTCGAAGTTTCAGCGTGCCGGGCGCCAAAGCAAAAGGCATCCTTGCAGGATGCCTTACAGGGAAGCAGCTCCGCTACAGGGCTATTATAGCACCTTGAGCACGCCCAGGAAATCCGCCGGCGGGTCCGCCTCGAAGGAGAGCTGGCGGCCCTCGGTGTCCTTGAACCTCAGCTTCCAGGAATGCAGCATCAGCCTTGGATACGCCGCCTGCTTCGCGGCGTCGCCGTACATGGAGTCGCCGATCACGGGATGTCCGATGGAGTAGAGGTGCGCCCTTATCTGGTGCCGGCGCCCGGTCACGATGGAGACTTCCAGCACGGTGGCCTTCTTGTGCTTCTCGAGCACCGAGTAGCGGGTAAGGGAAGCTTTTCCGTCGAAGGCGACCGACATGCGCCCGGAGCCGCGCTGCTTGAGCGGCTTGTCTATCTCGCCCTTCTTCTCGCGCACCTGGCCCTCCACGGCGACCAGGTAAGTCTTCTCCACGGCCCTGGTCTCGAACAGGCCGGAGTAGTACTTGTGCGCCTCGGGGGTACGGGCGAAGATGATCAGGCCGCTGGCGTCCTTGTCCAGCCGGTGGGTCACGTAGACCCGGCCGAAGCGCTGGTGCAGGAGGCCGACAAGGTGCTTGGCCCTGGCGAGGTCGCCCCTGGCCGGCATAGTAAGCACCCCTGACGGTTTGTTCACCACCAGCAGCTCAGGGGTCTCCTTCAGCACCTCTATATCTTCTGGTTTCATTTGTCGTTGAAGTCCTTTTTGTAAGCTTCGCCGGCGGCTATGGAGACCACGCCGCCCAGCATCAGATAAAGTATGGCGAGGAAGATAGCGAACGGCAGCCCGGCCGCGTCCGAGACCAGACCCAGCAGGAACGGTGACACGGCGTCGCCGAGCGCGTGGATTATGAAAATGTCCACGGCAAAGGCCATAGAGCGCATGCCGGACGGCACCGTCTCAACGATGGCGGCGTGGTACGGGCCGGAATAGGCGAAGATGAAGAATTCGGCGAAGAACATCAGCGCCAGGCACGCGCTCAGGTTCCCGGCAAGTATGGAAGCCGCGCCGAAAGGCACGCTCAGGAAAAAGCTGGCGTAACCGACCACGAAATAGGCGCGCCGGGTACGGGAGCGCAGCCAGTCCGCGGCCCAGCCGCCGGCGAAATTGCCGGCGACGCCCGCCGCCACGGTCACGGCCCCGAACAGGAACCCGGCCCTCGCCACTGAGACCCCGAAGGTCCTCACGAAGTAGGAAGGCATCCAGGCGGCCAGGCCTCCCACGGTGAACGTGCCTATGGACTGCGCCAGGCAGACGAGCATGAAGGTCCGGTTGGTGAACAGCGCTTTATAGCCGGAAAGCGGGACATGCTCCGCCCGCGATGTCTTTTCGTGCGTTTCCTTCAGCGTCAGCGAGGCCAGCCCCAGCAGGAGGCCCGGTACGGCGACGATGTAGAAGGCCTCCCGCCAGCCGAAACGCTGGCCGAGGTATCCTCCCAGCAGATAGCCGACCGCGCTGCCCGCCGGGATGGCCAGCGCGTACAGCGCCATGATCCTGGCCCTGCGGGCCGGCGGGAACCATTCGGCCAGGAAGGACGGGGAGACGGTACCGTAGCCGGCCTCGCCGACGCCCACGGCCGAGCGCGTCACGGCCAGTTGGGCGTAGTTCTTCACGAGGCCGCTGAAAAGGGTGGAGACGCTCCAGAAGACGGCACTGAGGCCTATGATGGCCGGGCGGCGAAGCCTGTCGCCCAGGTAGCCCACGAAAGGGGCCACGCACATGTACACTATCATGAAAGACGAAGCCAGAAAGCCGAGCTGCGCGTCGCTTAAGCGGAGGTCGGTCTTTATCAGCGGGAAGACGGCGTACAGCACCTGCCTGTCGATATAGTTGAACAGGCTGAGGGCGAAGATCAGCACCAATACCCTGCGGGCGTATTTCGCGTCGTTCATGGCCGGGTATAAATGATAGCAAAATGGTAATATGTAATTGGCCGACGCAGGTCGCCCAGACCATTTTCCGGAGGACCCTAAAATGAAAAAAACCGCCAGGAAACCAGCCGCTAAGGCTTCCCACCTCACCTACGCCCCGAAGAACGGCTACGAGAAGATCTCCCCGGCCGAGCTGAAGCATTGCGAGGAAGTGAACCGGGCCTATATCGAGTTCATCACCAAGGCCAAGACCGAACGCGAGGCCCACGACGAGGCCGTCCTGCTGCTCGAGGCCGCAGGCTTCAGGAACATGAAGCAGCTCGAGAAGGACGGCACCCGCATGGTCCCCGGGGACCGGGTCTACCGCTCCAGCGAGGGCAAGACGCTGATGGCGGTGGTTGTCGGCAAGAAGCCGCTCGAGGCCGGCATGCACATCGTGGGCGGCCACACGGATTCCCCCCGCATAGACCTCAAGCAGAACCCCCTTTACGAGAAGGACGGGCTGGCCCTGCTGGACACTCATTACTACGGCGGCATCAAGAAGTACCAGTGGGTCACCATCCCCCTTGCGCTGCACGGCGTGGTGGTAAAGCCCGACGGCAAGAAGGTGAAGGTCTGCATAGGCGAGGACCCCTCCGAGCCGGTGCTCTGCATCACCGACCTGCTGCCGCACCTCGCGGCCGACCAGTACAAGAAGACCATCGGAGAGGCCATACCCGGAGAGAACCTGGACGTGGTGGCCGGCTCGATCCCCGCTTCCGAGAAGGACAAGAAGGAGAAGATCAAGCATAACATCCTCTCGCTCCTGAACAAGAAGTACGGCATCACCGAGGAGGACTTCCTTTCGGCCGAGCTGGAGATAGTCCCCGCCGCAAAGCCGCGCGAGGCGGGCCTCGACCGCTCGATGGTGCTGGCCTACGGCCACGACGACCGCGTCTGCGCCTACGCGGGGCTCAAGGCCCTGCTGGACCTGAAGGGCGTGCCGGAATACACCGCCTGCGTGCTGCTCTGCGACAAGGAGGAGATAGGTTCCGTCGGCGCCACCGGCATGGCCTCGTTCCTCTTCGAGAACTCCTCGGCCGAGCTGCTGAACCTGACCTCCGACTCCTACAGCGAGCTCGCGCTCAAGCGGGCCCTGCACAACTCCTGGATGCTGTCCGCCGACGTCAACGGGCTGTTCGACCCGATGTTCCCGTCGGTCAACGAGCGCCGCAACACGGCGTTCGTCAACCACGGCGTCTGCGTCACCAAGTTCACCGGCTCGCGCGGCAAGAGCGGCTCCTCTGACGCCAGCGCCGAGTTCATGGCCCATATCCGCCGCATCTTCGACCGCAACGGCGTGGTCTGGCAGACCGGCGAGCTGGGAAAGGTGGACCAGGGCGGCGGCGGCACGATAGCGCAGTTCATGGCGCGCTACGGCATGCAGGTCGTGGACTGCGGCGTCGGCCTCTTCTCGATGCACGCGCCGATGGAGCTGGCGGGCAAGCTGGACATCTACATGGCCTACAAGGGCTACCTGGCCTTCATGAAGGACGCCAGGAAATAAGGAACCGGGGCGGCGCGCCACAGCGGACGCGCCGCCGTCCCCACCATGACGATAAAACTGCTCGTTACCGGCGGCACTTTCGACAAGGAATACAACGAACTCGACGGGCAGCTCTTCTTCCGCAAGACGCACCTGCACGAGATGCTGGCCCTTGGCCGCTCGCGCGTGAAGGTCGCGGTGAAAGAGCTGATGATGATAGACAGCCTCAACATGACCGACGCGCACAGGCGCAGGATACTGGCCGCCTGCCTCGCGGCGAAAGAGAACCACATCGTCATCACCCACGGCACCGACACGATGCCGCGTACGGCGGCTGTCCTCGGCCCGGCGGTAAAGAACAAGACCGTGGTCCTCACCGGGGCGATGGTCCCGTACAAGTTCGGCTCTTCCGACGGGCTCTTCAACCTGGGCTCGGCCCTTTCCTTCGCGCAGACCCTCCCTTACGGGGTCTACATCGCGATGAACGGGCGTTATTTCAACTGGTACAACGTCAGAAAGAACCGGGCCAAGGGCGAGTTCGAAGAGGCGCGCTAGCCGGGGTCAGGACATGAAAAAAAGCCGGGGAGAACCCCGGCTTTTTTCGTTCCGATGCGGAAGTTCAGAAGAGCTTGCGGGTCTTCTCCCACACCGCGCCGCTGTCGGGGTTGGTCAGCACGGTCTCCTTCCCGGAGCCGTCTATCCATACCGCGGCGGTACCCTTCATCCTGGAGAGCAGCGAGAAGGCCTTCTGCCTGCCCATCACGGCCAGCATGGCGGAGGACATGTAGTTCTCGCTCTCCAGCCGCGGGAAATACACCACCAGGCTGGAGAAGTCCGGCAGCGGATAGCCTGTCTTGAGGTCGAGGATGTGGGAATACAGCTTCCCCTCTATCTGCACGAAATGCTCGCGCCCCGAAGAAGAGAGCATCACCCCCTGGCTGAACTTGAACTTGCCGAAGGTCTTGTCCGCGTCGAACGGGTCCGTGACCGGGTACTCCCAGTCCCGCTTGCCGTAGGCCAGCATGTTGCTGCCCAGCCACAGCTCCACCGGGTAGGGAGGGTTCATCTCCCGCAGCATCCTGGCCGCCCGGACGACACAGTAGCCGCGCAGTATCCCCCCCAGGTTTATCTGCACCGGCCTGGAGAAGCGCACCATTTTCCGGGTCTCGTCCACCTGCACGTAGCCGGAGCCCATGTTGGCCAGCGCCTTCGCGATCTCCTCCCTGGAGGGCATCTTCTTGGTGGAGGCGGCCTGCTGCCAGATGGGCCAGAGCGGGGCGAAGGTGATGTCGAAAGCGCCGTCGGTCAGCTTATAGTAGTCAAGCGAAAGGCGCAGCAGGGACAGGAACTCGTAGTTGACCTTCACCCAGTCGCCGAAGGCCTTCTTGTTCACCACCGACGTCATGCTGTATGGGTCGGTATAGCTGAAATCCCCGGAGATCCGTTCCCATTCCTTGAAAACGGAGTCCGCGATCTCCTTGCCCGAAGCCTCGTCGGCGCCGTACACCTTCACCTGGGCCGGGACGCCCATGATGAAGGCCTTCTGAAGGTAGACCTCGTCCGGCCGCTTTCCGCAGGCGGCGGCCGCCAGGATCAGCGCGGCGGGAAGGAACAGGCGCAAGGCTCTCGTCAGGGCGGTATTCGCCGTCATATCCCTAAAAATACCTTATTTGCCGGTGCATTTCAATAAGACCGCCAGGCGCGGTTCCGCGGAGAGCAATTATTTTGTATTCTAGAATCGCCGTAGGATAACAAGGCGTAAAAGGGGCACCCCCATGAAACAGATATTTTTCAGCATAACGTTCGCGCTGTCGCCGGCCGTTTCGCAGGCAGCGGCGCCGGCGGCTGGAGCGGAGGCCCCGGCCCTGAAGTCGGCCCCCTCCGAGGAGCTGTCGAGCCTGGCCAAATCCCTTTTCAAGGGGCTGAAGAAGAACAAGGGCATGAAGCTGGCCGTGCTCGAGTTCCCTTACGCCGGCGGAGGCGGGGTCTCGGCGGGCCCGGCGGTGGTGCAGGAGCGCCTTACCACGGAGCTGGCGCAGTACAAGGACCTGACCCTTATAGAGCGGGCCCTCCTCACCAAGGTCCTGGCGGAACTGAAGCTCCAGGCCTCCGGGGCCATCGACGACGATTCCGTGAAGAAGCTCGGCAGGACGCTGGGCGCCGACGCGCTGGTACTGGGCACCCTCAACGACCTCAAGGACGGACGCGCCGAGGTCAACGCGCGCGCCGTCGACACCGAGACCGGGAAGATACTGGCGGCGGCATCCGCCGCCATCAGCCGCACCTGGGGCGACTCGCCCGTCACGCCGCCGAAGGATTTCGGCGCCAAGCCGCTGGTGCAGGTGGCGGTGCTGCTGGACACCTCCAATTCCATGGACGGGCTGATAAACCAGGCCCGCACCCAGCTCTGGAAGATAGTCAACGAGCTGGTAACTGCGGAGAAGAGCGGCTCAAGGCCTTCCATAGAGGTAGCCCTGTACGAATACGGCAATTCTACGCTCTCCAGGGATAGCGGCTGGGTCAGACAGGTAACGCCGTTCACCGCGGACCTCGACAAGGTCTCCTCCGCGCTGTTCGCGCTCAGGACCAACGGCGGCGAGGAGTACTGCGGCCAGGTGATCAAGGACGCCGTGGAGGGGCTCAAGTGGAGTCCCAAGACCGACGTATACAAGGCCATCTTCATAGCCGGCAACGAGCCTTTCACCCAGGGCCCCGTCAGCTTCTCCGAAGCCGCGGCCGAGGCGAAGGCCAAGGGCATCTTCGTCAACACCATCTACTGCGGCTCCCGCCAGCAGGGACTGGCCCAGCAGTGGAAGACCGGCGCGGACCTAGCCGACGGCGACTACACCAATATAGACCAGTCCGCCGTCAATTACGAGATCGCCTCCCCGCAGGACGACAGGATAGCCCAGCTCAGCTCGCAGCTCAGCGACACCTACGTGGCCTACGGGGCCTCGGGCGCGGACCGGCTGGAGTCCAAGAAAGCCGCCGTGGCGGAGGTCAGGGGCGCGGGCAAGGCGGTGATGGCGGAGCGCGCGGCCTTCCAGGCCGCGGCGCCCTCCGCCGCCAGGGCTGACGCCTCCTGGGACGTAGTCTCGGCCATCGAAAGCGGCTCCCTGAAGAAGGAGGAGGTGGAGGCTGACAAGCTGCCCGCCGAACTGCGCAAGCTGGACGATAAGGCTCGCGCCAAGTATATCGATGACAAGCTGGCCGAGCGCCGCAAGATCAAGGAAGAGATAAACCGGCTGCAGGCCGAAAGGCGCGCCTACCTGGCCGCCGAGGAGAAGAAGTCCTCCGCCTCCAATACGCTCGACAAGGCCATGATCGATTCCATCCGCAGACAGGCCAAGGCGAGGGGCTACTCGTTCCAGCAGTGAAACGCGAACTCCGACCGGAACTGCTGCAGGTCCTGCTCGCCGCGGGCGCCCTGCTCTGCGCCGCGCCGCCGCTCTCCGCCGCGGACGCGCAGGGGCCCACGCTGGAGCAGAAGGCCGCCCAGCTGATGATAGTGGCCTCCGACGCCTCGGATATAACCGGCGCCAGGGAGGCGGCGGCGGCGGGCATAGGAGGCATACAGCTGCAGTGGGGCTCCTACTCGCTCGAGGAGACGCGGGGAGTGACCGCGGCCCTCCAGCAGGCGGCAAAATCCTCCGCTTCGGGCACCCCGCTCTTCATAGCCGCCGACTACGAGGGCGGCAGCGTCTACGTCCCCACCACGCTCGGCCTCCTTGAGCTGCCGACCAACATGATGCTCGGCGCGGCCGACGATGAGAACAATACGGCCATCCTCTTCTACCTGGCCGGCAAAGAGCTCCGGCGGGCCGGCATCAACATGGCCTTCGGCCCCGTCCTCGACATCAATACCAATCCGAAGAACCCGATCATCGGCATCCGCTCCCTGGGATCGGACCCCGTCATTGCCTCCCGCCTGGGCTCCGCCATCATCAACGGCTTCAAGGCTTCCGGCGTCATAGCCGTCGCGAAGCACTTCCCCGGCCACGGGGCCGCCGCCAAGGACTCCCACAAGACCCTTCCCGAGATCTCCCTTTCCACGGCCGAGCTGCGGTCCTCGCACCTTGTGCCTTTCGAGGCCGCCATCGCCCTTGGAGCGCCCGCGATCATGACGGCCCATATCCGCTACCCGGCGCTGGATTCCGCGCCGGCCACCCTCTCGCCGGCCGTGCTGGACGGCCTGCTCAGGAAGGACCTAGGCTATCAGGGGCTGGTGGTCACCGACAGCTTGGACATGCGGGCCATAACGTCGCTGATGCCTGAGAACAGGGCCGCGGCAGCGGCCCTTAAGGCCGGGGCGGACCTGCTGCTGATAGGCAAGGGCAGCTACCGCGCCGCCGCGGACGAGATAGCCCGGCAGGTGCGGAGCGGCCTCATACCGCAGGCCAGGCTGGACGACGCGTACCGCCGCGTCCTTGAGACCAAGAGAGCCGCCGGCCTCTTCTCCCCGGCGGAGGACCTGTCGCCCTTCGACAAGGCCTACCTGGACATCACCGGCGTCCTTTCGAGAAAAGCCCTCACGCTGGTGAGGGCCGGAGGCCTCGTCCCGCTGCCCAGAGGCAAAAAGATAGCGATCATCATTTTCTCCCCTCCCCGCTTCGCCGCCAACGCCATAAGCCTCTACCGGGAGCTCCTGGCGGCCGGCTACCAGGCCAGCCAGTACTTCTTCGGCATAGGCCTCAAGCCAGGAGAGCTGTCCCAGCTCACCGCCGCCGCGGCCAAGGCCGACGTGCTCGTGCTGGGGAGCTTCCAGTGGACCGGCGACCAGAACGCCGGCCAGCGCGACGCGCTGAACATCCTGCTGAATTCCGGCAAGCCCTCGGTCCTGCTCAGCCTGATGAACCCGTACGACATCCCGGCCTATCCCGGCGCGGACGCGGTGCTGGCCCTCTACGGCATGACGGCGCCCTCCATGGCCGCCGCGGGCGAGGCGCTGGCCGGCAAACTCGCCCCCCAGGGCCGCATGCCGGTCTCTCTGCCGAAGTAAAAGATGAAGCCGCTGAGGACCACGATCATAGTCGTTATCACCACCGCCGCGATGCTGGCGGTGCGGCAGTGGGTGGCCGTGCCCATCTATATAGCGAGCGATTCGATGTACCCCACCCTTTCCAAAGGACAGCACCTGGTGGTGGACAGGCTCACATATCGCTTCCGCGGGCCGCGCCGCGGCGAGGTGATCTCGTTCAGGTCCCCTGTCGGGGAGGAGCACGAATCCGTGAAGAGGGTCATCGCTGTCGGGGGCGACACCGTCGAGCTAAGGGAAAAGGCTGTCTACGTCAACGGCGAGCATATCTACGAAAGCTACGCCCATTACGAGCGCCCGGACGAGCTGCTGGCCGGGGACGACCTGGGACCGGTGAAGGTGCCGGAGGGCACGCTGTTCCTGCTCGGGGACAACCGAGACAGGTCCAGGGACTCCGCCACCTGGAAGGACCCCGCTACCGGCAGGCCGCCTCTCTTCCTCCCGCTTTCTGGCGTCACCGGCAAGGTCAGGGGCGCCTACTGATTTATGTATAATGGTTCCAATCGTCTGAACATCTGTAAGGAGAAAGCATGTCACCGCGCATAATCAGCTTCTTCGGGATCTTCGTGCTGCTGGGCATAGCCTGGCTCTTCAGCAAGAACCGCAAGGCCATAAACTACAAGACCGTCCTCACCGGCACGCTGCTGCAGGTGGGCTTCGCGCTGCTGATACTTAAATTCCCTCCAGGCCGCATTGCCTTCCAGTTCCTCAACGACGTCATCATCAAGCTGCTCTCCTTCTCCGACGACGGCGCCAGGTTCCTGTTCGGCAGCCTGATCAACAACCAGTCCCTTGGCTTCTTGTTCGCGTTCCAGGTGCTGCCCACTATCGTCTTCTTCTCCTCGCTGATGGCCGTGATGTACTACCTCGGCGTCATGCAGAAAATAGTGCTGTTCTTCGCCAAGATAATGGCCAAATTCATGGGAACTTCCGGCGCAGAGTCCCTTTCCGCCAGCGCTAACATCTTCGTCGGCCAGACCGAGGCCCCGCTGGTGGTAAGGCCCTACGTGGCCAGCATGACCCGGTCGGAACTGATGGCCGTCATGACCGGCGGCATGGCCACGATAGCCGGCGGCGTGATGGCCGCTTATGTCGGTATTCTGATGGGGTATCTGCCCAACATAGCCGGCCACCTGCTGGCCGCCTCTATCATGTCGGCCCCGGCCGCGCTGGTGATGGCCAAGATGCTGGTCCCGGAGACCGAGGAACCAGAGACCAGGGGCATAGTCAAGCTGCAACTGGAGATCACCGACGCCAACGTTATAGACGCGGCGGCCAACGGCGCCACGGTCGGCATGCAGCTGGCGATAAACGTGGCCGCCTGCCTGGTAGCCTTCATGGCACTGCTGTCGCTGGCGAACTTCATCACCGGCCACGTAGGCGCCCTTTTCCACTACCCGCAGCTGACGCTGGAACTCATCTTCGGCAAGATCTTCGCGCCGCTGGCCTGGATCATGGGCGTCCCCTCGCACGACGTCGCGCAAGTCGCCAACTGGATGGGCCAGAAAACGGTCCTCAACGAGTTCGTCGCCTACTTCAACATGGCCAACTACCTGAAGGCCAACCCGGGCGCCCTCAGCGAGCGCTCAGTGGTCATAGCCTCCTACGCGCTGTGCGGCTTCTCCAACTTCCTCTCCATAGCCATCCAGATAGGCGGCATAGGCGGCATCGCCCCTGAAAGGCGCCACGACCTGGCCAAGCTCGGCCTCTACGCCGTGCTGGCGGGGTCGCTGGCCTGCTTCATGACGGCCGCTATAGCCGGCATGCTGCTCTGAGCGCGCCTGCGACGCGAAAAAGGGCGGCTCCGCCGCCCTTCTTCTTTCCCCCCGCCGCAGTGAAAATATTCTAGAATTGCCTGATGGGACTGAAGCTGCTGATCAATTCCCTCTTCCGCGGCGGCGCCGAAAAACAGTTCGCCGCGCTGGCCAAGCTGCTCCCGCATGATTCGCTGCTGCTGCTCGAGGACGAGGTATCACAGCCCGTCCCGCAGCGCCCTGTCATACTTTCCGCGCACAAGGAGTCCACCTCCCCGCTGATGAAGACGGCGGCCATCCCGTCGTACGCCAGGCGCCTGGCCGCCATGACCGGCCCCGGCGACACAGTGCTCTCCTTCATGGAACGCGCGAACATCGTCAACGTGATGGCGGCGGCCCGCTCAGGCCACAGGGCCGTCATCTGCGAGCGTACCAGCCCGTCGGGAGAGTTCTCCGGCCTGCGCGGCGCGCTGATGAGGCCGCTGATACGGCGCAACTACCCGAAAGCGGACATCGTGGTAGCCAACTCCCGCGGCGTTAGCCGCGACCTCTGCGCCAACTTCGGAGTGCCGCAGGAGAAGGTCCGCGTGATCAACAACGGCTGCGACACGGCCGGCATCGCCGCGCAGGCGGCGGCGGCGCTGCCGGAGGGCTGGGACGCGGTGTTCGCCAGGTCCGTGATAATCACAGGCGGCCGCCTGACCGCCGCCAAGGGGCACTGGCATCTGCTGCGCATCTTCGGAGAGGTCAGGAAGGCCGTTCCAGGAGCCGCCCTGGTGTTCCTGGGGGAAGGAGAGCTGGAGAAGTACCTGATCGGCCTGGCCGGCGACCTGGGCCTCTCCTGTTTCGCGGGCCACGGCGCGCCTCCCGCCGGCGCCGACGTCTATTTCGCCGGCTTCCGCCCGAATCCCCACGCCTTCACCGCCCGTGCCAGGATCTTCGCCTTCACCTCCCTCTGGGAGGGCTTCCCCAACGCGCTGCTTGAGGCGATGGCCGCGGGAGCCCCGGTGATATCCGCCGACTGCGACTCCGGACCGCGCGAGATACTGGCGCCGTCCACCGCGCCGGACGCGAGAGCCCTCGCTCCGGAGAACGCCGAGTTTGGAGTGCTGATGCCCAGGCTTTCGGGCCGCAGGCTAGCGGCCAAGGCCGCGGCCGAGCCCGAGGAACTGGTCTGGTCGGGGAAAATGGCTGAGATGCTGCAGGCGCCCGCCGCCCTGCGTGTCTACGCCGGGGACGGCATCAGGCGGGCGTCGGATTTCGAATTGTCCAGAGTTGCCGCGCAGTGGCTGCAGCTGCTCGCCGCTACCACATGAAGTAGCCCCCGTCCTTCTTCCCTTCCTTCCCGGTATCCTGCTTCCCGGCTTTCTTCTCCTGAGGGGCGTCCACCTTGCGAGGCTTCGGCAGGCCGTAGTAAGCGGCGCGGTCGAAGGGCGCCGGACGGGCGGCACCGAAACGGAAGGCCACGGTGACCCTGTGGGAGTCGCCGAGGTCCCCGTAAGGTACGAAAGCGTAGTCTATACGGAGCTCGCGGTTCGCGAGGCCGGCGCCGGCCGTGAACCCGGGGCCGGCATTGCGGCTGCGTCCGCTCTTGTAGCCGGCCCTTACGAAGAAATACTCCTTCGGTCCGGTCTTCAGCCTCGCCTCCGCGCCCGCCGCGACGGCGTCGTCGGAGCCCCCGGCGCGTATCCATTCCGCGGCGGCCGTATAGTCGCCGAGGAAGGTATAAGAGATCCCGCCCCTCAGCATCAGCGGCAGGTCGAACCTGTCCCTGCCCAGCTTGATGGAAGAACCGAAGTTGTCCGCGGCAAGGCCTATGCGCCAGTCACCGGCTTTCTTCAGCAGACCGGCGTCCCCGGCCCAGGCCGAGGCCTTTTCCCCGGCGGCCTGCTGCGACAGGGTCTTGAGCGCGGCGCCGAAGTACCAGCCCCGGCCCAGCCGGGCGGAGCCGCCGGCCGAGACGGCGCCTTCCAGAGGCGAGAAGGAGCCGGACTGCGCTCCGGCAGCGTCGTAACGGGCCATCTTGCCGCCGAGCAGCAGGTTCGCGCCGGCGAAAGCGGTGAAGCGGGGACCCAGCGGATGGACGTAAGCCAGGATCTCGTTGCGCATGTCCTGCAGCCACTCGTTGTGGCCAAGCAGCGCCTCCTTCTTCTGGACCAGGGCGGTGCCGGCCGGATTATAGAAGACGCAGAGCGCGTCGTCGCCCGCGGCGGAATAGGAGCCGGAAAGGGCGGCGGACTGCGAGCCGGCGTCCATCTTCAGGAAGGGCAGAGCGTCCCCCGCCCCGCCGGCGGAGACCGCGGCGGGGACCAGCAGGAGCATGGCCGCAAGAGCGCTTGGTCTCATATCACCAGATCGTGAACACCTTCCCTGTCCCTTTGCCGTAGTTCGACGTCCGCACAAGGTAAATATAAAGTCCGCTGGCCGCCTTGCCTCCGGAGGAGTCCTTGCCGTCCCAGGAGGCGACGTTCAGGCCGTCTATGCCGGCGCCCCGCGTGAGGGTGCGCACCAGCTCCCCGGCCTCGTTGTATATGTACACCGAGACGCCGGCGGCGTCGGCGGGGATGCCTTCTATCGTCAGCAGCGGCGCGGAATGGAAATAGCAGGGGTTAGGATAGGCCTTCAGCGCGCTTATATCCGGATAGGTGCCGCCGGCGGCGCGCACAGAATAGACGGAGAAATGCGGCACCACGGCGGTAAGCAGGTTGGCCGCGGCGTCCCGCGTCACGGCGGCCACCGGCGTCCACTTGCCGGCGGACGGGTCCAGGTAGTAGATCCAGGCCGTGGATTCCCTGATCAGGTCCGTATCGATCCGGCCGTCGTTGTCCGCGTCGGGGTATGTCATCCTTATCGTGACAGTGGAAGAGAATACGGTGATGGGGTTCCCCGAGGTGTCGCGGGCCGTGAACCGCCTGGCCAGGTCCCTGGAGTATATCTTGCGGGAATCCGGGGAGGCGGAATCCGCGGAGGACAGATCCGAGGCGGGCACGGTGTCCACCGTGACGAAGTACGTACCCGAGTGGGCGCCCGCGGGCAGCACGGCGCCCATTCCGTCGTCGTTGACGGCGGAACCGCCGGAGGCGCCGGCTATGGCGCCGTTGATCTGGAACGCGCCGCCGGCCGTTATCGCCGAGCCCTCGTTGCCCGCCGTGTCGAAGACCGAGAGCTGGAACGTGGCGGTGCCGGTGGAATAGTAGGATTCTATGTAGCCGGCCGCGGTCCAGGTGGAGCCCTCCAGGAAGGACAGCGTGAGCGGGACTATCCGGCCCGTCGAGGTCCTGAAGCTCAGCCGCGGCGTGCCGGAAACGCCGTTCGCCTCCGTCACGGTCAGCCTGGCCGAAAAAGCGCCCAGCGGAGCGGGAGAAGCGGATACGAGCGCCACCTTGGCGGTGGGGCTGGTCTTGTCCACCTGGAAGCCGTCGGAGGAACTGGTCCCGGAAACGGTCCCGGCATTGGGATAGGCGCGGACCGAGAAGTAGTAGTTCACGCCTTCGGAAAGGCCGAGGCCCGTCTTCGTAACGTACTGGTTGGACCCCGTCGAGGTCCAGCCGACCACATCGAAAGCCCCCGGAGAAGTGCCGATGGCGTACTCGTAGCGGTTGATGCCGCTGGAGTGTGAAGAGGCGCCCCAGTTGGCCGACGCCGCCCCGGAAACCCTGATATAGTCCGTGTCCACCCCGGTCCCGTCGTAGACATAGGGGATGTCCTGCGCCTGCCCGCCGTCCACGTAGAGCGAGTCGGAAGCCGGGCTGGGATCGTAGGCGCCGAAGATATCGAGGGCCCTGGCCTGTACGGTATGTGCGCCGGTGGCCAGCGAAGCGGCGGCGAAGGTGAACGGCTCTATGTTCCCGTTGAAAGCGCCGTCGGCTGGAGTGGCCGCCTGCCAGCCGGCGGAGTCGACATTGTACTCCACGGCGGCGATCTTGTTTATCGAGATATTGTGCACGGCGCGGCCGGGACCGAAGTAGTCGTAAGTATTGCTGTTGGTGTAGGCCGCGGTGGAATCCGCCAGGCCGCTGTAGGCCGGAGAGGTGTTGCTGGTCGGGTCCGGGGAATAGGAGGTAAGGGCCGTATTAGGCGGCAGATCGAGGATGTCTATCGCGCCGTTGGCATTAGCGTCGGTCCAGCCCAGCATCTTCCGCGTGGCGCCGCAGACCGCGGGGAAGTCATAAGGGGGAGTGTCCCCCCTCATGATGCAGTTCTCCACGCCGCCGCCGTTCTCGCAGTTGGTATTGTAGCCGTTCAGGTAGCCGGAATGCGCGGTCGTCAAGCAGGCGGAGGCGGCGTATTCGTCCAGCGCGTAGAAGATGTGTCCGGTCTCGTGCGCCGCGACCGGCGCCAGTTTGCCGATGCCGTAACCGTCGTTGTCGTAGGTCATGATCATGAACGGGCCGCCGATGTAGGCGTAGGCTAAGGCGTTGTCGGAGAACTGGCCGTCCAGGTCGTTCTCGCTGTCCACCATGAAGACAGTGAAGGACCAGTCGGCGCCGGCGGCGTCGCGCTTGTCGTTGTCGTAGTGGGTGACCCGGTCGAAGTAGTCGGCCTCGGAATAACCGAGCGTGCCCATCACCTGCGTTACCCAAAGCCCCTCGTCGGTACTGGGACGGGAGATCGGCTCATACCCGGTAGTGACCGTAGTATTGTCGTAGACGAAGCTGAGGTGCGCCGCGGAGTTCCTGGCCGCCCACCAGGCCATGGCGTTCTGCACGCCGTTCATTACCTGGTTCCTCTTTGTCAGGGTCCAGCCGTTGGTCTCGGTGCAGGTATCCGGCCCGCCGCTGGCGCACTGCACGAAAACGACGTTGACCGCCACCTTGCCCATCAGGTATTCGGAGGTGTCGTAGAAGCCCGCGCCGTACGGCGCGGCGGAAGCCGCGGCGGGCAGGGCGAGGAGCAGCAGCAGGGCGGCGGTCTTGTTCATCTATTATTTCCGTTCGCGGCGGCGCGCGTCGTTGCTTACGGGGCCTGGCCGCTCGATGACCACTTCGGAGGTCTGCGACCAGTCTCCGGCCGCCGAGCCGTCGGAGCCCATCACGCGCATGTAGTACTTGCGCCCTTTCTCCAGCGGCAGGCCGGAGGTCTTGTAGGCGCAGGTGTCCGTGAAGACGTCCAGCAGCGGCGAAGCGAAATCCGGCTTGTCGGAAAGCTGCATGCGGTAGAACCGGGCGGCCGAGGGATTGGGCCAGCTGAGAGGGCGGCCCTTGACGTTGATCTTCTTCTCTATGGCCGGCGCCGCGGGGCGCGGGCCCTTGGCGGAGGAGGGCCTGGAGACGGCGAAGGAATAAGCGTTAGAAAAGGCCCCCTCCGAGGTCTCCCCGGTATTGAGTTTCATGATGCCCGCGACTCTCCAGTAATAGATGCCGTCGGCGAGGAAGGACGGCTGTATATCGAAACGGTTGCGCGCCACAATGGTCTCCAGCTCTACCGAGCCGAACCCCGGGTCGCTGCTGATCTGCAGACGGTAGGAAGCGGCCTTCATAACGTCGTTCCAGACCAGTTTTATGCCGTCCCCCCTGCGGCCGACCTTCTGCACCCTGGCGCTCACCACCAGCGGAGCCTCCGGGGGATCCTCCACGAAGCGCTTGTTCCAGGTGTTGACCGCGAAAACGGCGTTCTCTCCGTACGAGGCGAACGAGCTCCAGTCGTCCACCTTGTCGCGGTAGACCTCGGCGCCGAACTTTGACCTGAGGCGCTCGTCCAGCGTCTGCGGGATGTAGCCGATGAACACGCTGGGCGGGTAGGAATGCAGCAGTTTGGCTCCGTTCTTGTCCAGGAAATCCTGGAAGCCCTTGTTGAAGGCGGTACCTGAGGGGACCACCAGAAGCGCGTTGGCCGGCTGCTCCTCCGCCCGACACGGCTCCCCGAAGGTGAAGGCCGCAGCCAGGGCCGCGGCCAGGATAAAGGCTCTTTTAAGCATCGTTAGTCTCCATTGACGGCTCTCGGCCGAGACGTATATATTATATAAACGGGTTATGACGAAAATATTGCGCCGTTTTGGTAGAATTTAGACATGTACGACAGACGCGTTACCGTTTCCGAGGAGGTCATCGAGCCGGAGCTGCTCGGCCCCGGGGCCGGTCCGAGGCCGGAGCGTCCTGCCGGACCTCCTCCCTCCCCCCCTGGACTGCTGGAGCGCCTCAAAGGGACGCTAGCGGCGGTACTGGGGCTGGCTGGGGCCGCGCTGCTGCTGACCGGGGCGCTGCTCACCTCTACCGTGATAGGCGCCCTGCTGGGCATCCCGCTGATGCTGGCCGGCGCCTTCGCCTTCTACCTGCTGTTCAAGCTGCTCGGTTCCGGCGCAAAACACTCCTTCACCTTCCGCCGCTTTTAACCTCGCGAGATTCATCACATGATCCTGTCAGGTCCATCGTTCGCTCATAAGCGGGCGCGGCAGAAAAGGGCCCTTGGGCCTTCGCCGGCAAAGAACTCGCTCAGCACACAGTGCTTCGCTCAAACATTCTTTGCCGCGGCCTTAATGATAGGCCGTCCGCTCCGGCCGCACGGGCCCTGCGCCCTAAAATCGCTCGCGCCGGACCTGACAGGATCCGCCGACCACGCTACTTCACGTTCAAGGTAAACCCGGCCGAATGCGCCGCGAACTCCGGCGCGTACATCGACTGTATCACCGCCGCTCCGGCCTTGAAGGTGCCGGGCGCCGTCGGCCGCAGCCGGTACTTCAGCACGTACTCGCCGTGCGGCAGCCACTCGACGAAGAAGTTGGTGAGCGAGTCCCTTGGCTCCTCGTAACGGGCCAGCTGCTCCCACTTCCAGCCGCTGGTAAGCTGCTCGGCCTCGAAACCGGCCGCCTTCGGGTCCTTTATATGCACGTATTCGAACTGGGAACGCGTCCTGACGGTCAGGTGCACCTCCACTTCGTCCCCGACCCGTACCGCGTCCCCGTCCGAAAGCGGCTTCAGGGAGTAGTCGGAGCCCTCCTTCTGGCGGAGGAAATACCGGCGCGAGACGTTCATCATCCCGTCCGGGGATTCCTTCGCCTGCCTGTCGGTGGTGTAGATCCCCGTGAAAGAGGCGAAGGCGAGGCCGGGCCCTTTCTTCTTTACCGACGGGGTCAGGTCGCCGCTGGCTATCTCGGCGCCGTACTTGGACCAGCGCAGCGGCGTCGCCACCCAGTCGAACGGCTTCAGGTCCACCTTCTCGGTGGTCGAGCCCATGGTCACGGTGAAGATATCCCCGTTGTCCAGCGCGCCCCTCGTCTTCATCACGTCCAGCAGCGAGTATATGGCCGCGGCGGAAGCCTTGGTGGACTTCCACTCGTTGTTCTTGCGGTTGAAGAGCAGCCAGCGCACCATGCCGGGTATCCGGGCGTCCTTCGGGCGCACGGCCAGCAGCGTGCGCAGTATGAACGCGTGCTTCTCCACGGTGTCGTTGTACCAGAGCCAGGAGATCTTCTCGGGGGCCCAGTACACCCCGGAGATATCGTCGGAACGCGCGCCCTGCATCGCCCCGTCCAGGTAAGCGCCGGCCTTCTGCTTCTGCCCCAGCCGCAGGTAGACGTAGGCGGCGTAGGCCTTGCCCAGCGGGGTCATGGCGGACGAATGCCGGTCGGCGTAATCCACCCAGGCTTTGGCGTAGTTCCTGGCCGTCGCGCTCTCGGCCCAGTCCGCGGGGAACGACGTGACGACGTAGGCCGCGTAAAGCGCGGCGGAGGTCTCCTCCGGCGTAGGCTTCATGTGCCCTGGGATCTCGGAAAGGGTCCAGGAGAGGGCCCGCTTCGCCATCTCCGCCGGGATGTCCACGCCGTAGCGCGCGGCCTCCGCCAGCCCCTCCAGCAGGTACAGCGTCATGTAGAGGCTGGACCTCCCTCCCGGGAACCACGGGAAGGAACCGTCGGAGAGCTGGTAGGACTTCAGCTTCTCGAACGCCTCGCTCTTCTCGGCGGACACTTTCGCCGGGTCCAGCATGTCCGTCACGGGCCAGTAGGCCTTGCGGCCGCGGGATTCCGTCTCCCACGGCGTCTCCATCAGCGCCATCAGTCGCGCGGGGTCGTCCCTGTCCCACTCCGGGGTGAGCGTGGTGCGGCGGGGCAGCTTCGCGGCCGCCTCGCGGAGGCGCGGGTACTTGTCGTAGAAGCTGTTGGTTATGGCCAGCGGCACGTAGCGGTTGAGCAGCTGCTCGGTGCACTCGTAGGGATAATGCACCAGGAAAGGCAGGCTGTTGAGGACCGTGAGGATCAGCTGCGGCTGCACCTCGAGGTGGACGGACTCCGTCAGGCGCGTAGGGTCGGGCTCAATCAGCTCGGGCAGCGAGAAGGTCTTCGAGGAATCGCCGTCCAGCGCGGCCACCTGCGAGGCGATCAGGCGCTCGCGTGAAGGCAGTACCGGCAGGTCGTTCTCCTGGGCGTCTGCCAGGCGGCCGGCGCGGGCCACGGCCCGCACCTTGTAGGCGCTGGTGCCGCGCGGCGCGGCCATCTCCCAGTATACGGCCTCGGTGCCGCCGGCCTTCACGCTGAATGCCTTCGACGGCGTCCTGATCCCGAAATCCCCGCCGGCATCCTCTCCGTCGCGGGTCACCAGGATGGACACCTCTCCGGCCAGGGTGCCCCCGGTATCGTTGGTAACGAGCGCGGCGAGCCTGGAGCGGTCGCCTTCCCGGAAGAAACGCGGGATGTCCAGCCTGACCATCAGGTCCTTGCGCGTTACGGCCTCGGCGGAGAAAGCCCCGCGTTTGACGTCCCGGGTTATCAGGTACGACCCGATCTTCCAGGACGTCAGCCTTTCCGGTATCGAGAAGGAGAAATCGCCTTTTCCCTTTGTCACCTTCAGCTGCGGCTCATAATAGGCCGTTTCGGAGAAATCCGAGCGGACCTTCACCGCGCCATCCGCGGGCTCCCGCGGCGGAGCGGCGGCCTCGCCCGGCGCCTGGGCCGGGGCGGCTTTCCGCTTCATCCCCATGGAATTCGACTGCGCCTCCGGCGCCAGCCCGTCGGCATCCGCTATCTCGCCGCGCACCGCGCCGAGAGCGCCGCCCCCGTCGAAGGCCAGGCTCTTGGCATAGGCCATCCCGCCCCTGCCCCCGTAGATCTGCGAGGAGGCTATCCTCAGGGAAGCCAGCTTCTGCTCGCGGGCGGCGGCCCGGAAAGCGTCGAGCATCCGCCTTACGATCCCCTTGCGCACCGGCAGGTCCGTCACCTGCGGGCTGAAAAGCGAGCCCATGGCCTCTCCGGAGGAGTAGCGCCGCGCGTAGAGCTGGTCAGTCCAGGCCCCGCCGTCGCCGGCATAATACTCCAGCGAACGGTCGAAGACCTTGACCCTGGCCTCGCCGGTGACGGCCCGGCCGGCGGAGTCCCGCGCCCGGAGCGTCCAGGAGACCTTCTGGCCCGGCAGCATCACCTTGTCGTAGTCCAGCGAGAGGGAGACGTTCTTGTTGGAGAACGGGACCTGCGCGTCCGCCATCCCGGAATAGACGCGGAAGTCCCCGGCGCCGAGCCAGCGGAGGCCGAAACCTCCGCGGTGGGCCGCGTCCACCTTGAGCCGGAAGACGGAGAGACCGCCCTCCTTTACCGTGGCGCGGGAAAGCACGAAGTTCCCGGCCAGCACCTCGGCGAACTTGGCCCCCCGCACCTTGGACCCGCCGATCAGCACCCTGGCCGTCTCCCCCGGCTGGTAGGAATCGCGCTCGAACATGGTGACGGGCGGCAGATGCAGCGGCTCGTTCCGGCCGGCTTCCAGCGAGGCGGAGACCAGTACGACCGAGGACTCGGAGCGGCCGCCCCAGGGGTCCTTGACGCTGAGCTTCAGCCGGTAAGCTCCGGGCTGAAGCCTTCCCAGCGGGACCGTCGAGACGCCCTTGGCGGCCAGGTTCGCCCTGCCTTTGGCGGCCTGCGGGCCGTCGGGGACCGCGCTGAAGGCCTGCTCCAGCGAGGGATTCCTTCCCAGATAGCTCCAGCGGCCGGCATCCGGCTGCGCCGGCTCGCCTTCCAGCCTGTACAGCTGGTACTCGGCGTCGGCCGCCTGCTGCGAGTCGTTCAGGTCCAGCAGGCGCACGTCCACGGCCGCCTGCGAGTCCGGAGTGAAAAAGCCGGCCTGCGGGGCCACGTCGAAGAGATAGGCCTTGGAGCCCGCCCTGTATTCGCGCGAGGCGGTTATCGTCCTGCCGCCGGCGTCCATCGCCTCGGCCTCCACCCGGTAAGAGGACGGGTAGCCCCCGTAGGCCTCGCTCTCCGGCTCAGGGGTGAAGCTGAACGAGAATTTGCCGTCGTTCGCGGTCACGGTCTGGCCGGAAGCCACTTCGGATTCGGCGCCGCCGCCGTAGGCCCAGCGCCAGTACCAGCAGTAGGAAGGTATGTAGCGGGAGCGCTTGACGCGGTACTTCACCACGGCCCCCGGCACCGGAGAGCCGAAATAGTAGCGCGCCTCGCCGCCCACCGAGGCCTTCTGGCCGTAGCGGTAAGGCTTATCCGGGGCGGCCAACGTCACTTCGAACTCCGGTCTCTTGTATTCCTCCACCTGGAAATTGACGGAGCCGGAGTAGCTGCGTCCGAAGTCGGTTATGGTGGCGGTCAGCGTGTAGCTCCCGAGCAGGCGCCCTTCGGGGACCTTGAAAGCGCCCGCCGCGCTGCCCAGGCCCGTGATAGGAAGGTCCGCGGAATAAAGTTCCTGCCAGTTGGCGTCGCGCGCCGTCACGTTCAGCCTGGCCTTACCGTCGTAGGTCTTGTAGCCGCCGGGCAGCCGGAGCAGGGCCGTGGCCTTGAACTTCACCTCCTGCCCGGGACGGTACGCCGGTCGGTCCGTCTCGGCGAATACCGCTACCGGCGGAGGGACGTTCAGGTAGGAGCCGGCCTGCGAGCCCCAGTAGGCATATGCCCCGCCGTAGCTGAGCAGAGGGTCCACCGAAAGATAATCGTACCGGCTTGCCTCGATCCGGAAGGTATCGGAGAAAGCGGCGGCGCCGTCATCTCCGGTGGCGAGCTCCCGGACCTGCCAGCCCGGAACTCCGGTGCGCGAGAACGCCGCGTCTATCCTGGCCCCGGCCAGCGCTTTGCCGTCTAGAGCGTTCACGGCGTAGAGGCGCAGGGCGTCCGCGGCGACGCCGCGCCCCGGAGCGGCCGGATCGAACAGGAAATTCTCCGGGTCCCCGCCGAAGCCGGTGGTGCCGAGCAGGAACACGTCGGTTATGTTGAGGATGGCGGCCTTTATCAGGGAAGAGCCGTCATCGAACTCCCCGTCCCCGGAAGCGATGACGACGTACAGCCCCTTCTCGAACGGAGGAGTGTCCACGCGCTGGTCCGCGTAACGGTACTTGCCGGGATAGGTGACGGTCTGGCTCCATTCCAGGTCCGGCTTGCGGGCCAGCAACGTCCTCAAGGGATCCGGAGGGAGGTAGCGCAGCTTCTGCAGTGCGTCGCCGTCCTTGCCGGACAGGCCGCGCAGCCCGGAAGGGGTGGTCCGGTAGGCGCGGAAAGAGACCTGCGGGATATTGCGCGCGTTGACGGAGATAGCGCCGTCCCCGGGAGGCGGCCTGGAAACGGCCGAGAGCTCCAGCCGCGGGACCTCTATCTCCGCCCTCATGCCGGCGCACGAGGCCGCCGGCTTGGAGCCGGGCGAAAGCGACTCCACGCGCTTGCAGAGGCTTACGACCTCCTCGAAATCGGAGTTGTCCGACTCGAGGAGCGCCGCGCGGTACAGCGCCCAGGCCTTCCCCTGCCGGGTCTTGAAGGAATCGCCCCAGGCGCGCAGGGTTTTGAGGGCTTTCGCGCGCAGAGCCGCCGCGTCGTACGCCGCCACGCGGCCGGGATAGGCGAACGGGATGTTCAGCCTCTCCAGCTTCCAGTACTCACGCGCGAAATCCATCGCCGCGGAGCTGATGCCGGCGGCGTCCTCGAAGAGGGCCGCCGCCTTGGCCGCAGCCGGTGCCGTTTTCTTGTAGTCCTTGCGGTAGGACGGGTCCACGAAGGATGCGGCGTCCGGCAGCTTCCCCCCTTCTTCCGACTCGTCCAGCAGGTAGCCGGTCCAGCGCAGCACGGCGAAATACCAGAAAGTGGGGGTATAGGAGAGCTCGGCCCCCTTCAGGTCCACGAAATAGTCCTGGCCTTCCAGCCGGTGCTTCAGCAGCTCCCGGCGCAGGTACCAGAGGGAATCATAATCCCCGGAGATCGCTCGCCGCCACTGCTTCCCTGTCAGCTTGGTAACGTCCGAGGCGCCCTTCTCCTCGTCCGCCGGCAGCGAATAGCCGTACTGCGCCAGGAACCTGCGGCCGGCCTCGGCGCGCAGCAGCAGCAGCCTGCCCTGCCAGAGCAGGTCCGAGGGCATCTTGATGCCGTACAGCAACTGGGCTGCCTCTCCGTACCTGAAGAGAAGGCCGTCGCACTCGACGCAGCGGTAGAGCGCCCGCAGCCCCTCCTCCCCGCCCTTCTTCATGAGCGGAGAGTAGGCCGCCAGTGCCTCCTGGTAGGATCTCTTGGCGAACAGCTGGTCCGCCTTCTCAAGAGCGGCGGCGGATGCGCAGCAGGGCAGCAGCAGCGCGAGAAAGATGCTCTTCATTCTACCCCTCCGGGACCTCGTCGGAATTCGCCGAGCAGTATCTGTTCCAGCTCAAGCTCAACACCGGTCTTTTCCCTGACCGCGGCCCTGACCTCGCAGATCAGGGCATAGATATCGGAAGCCGTGGCGCCGCCGGCGTTGACGATGAATCCGGCGTGCTTGGAGGAGACCTCGGCGCCTCCTACGCGGCGGCCCTTGAGGCCGGCGGCGTCTATCAGGCGAGAGGCGTAATCCCCCTGCGGGCGCTTGAACACGCTGCCGGCGGAAGGCAGGTCGAGCGGCTGCTTCGCCGCGCGCGAGGCGAGCACGCAGTCCCTGTCCGCCGCGAGCGCCGCGGGGTCGCCCTCCGGGAACTCGAAGCGCGCCGACAGGATGATATGGCCTTCGAGGCCGGGGGCCGAGCGGTAGCCGTGGGCTATATCGGCCTTCCGCAGCGAGAAAGGGACGGCGCCCGGCCGGAAAACTTCCACCGAGGAAAGACGGTCGAACGCTTCCTGGCCGAAAGCGCCGGCGTTCATGCGCAGGGCGCCGCCTACGGAGCCTGGGATGCCGGAGGTCTTTTCCAGCCCGGCCAGGCCGGCCCCAGCGGAGATGCGGGCCACTTCGTCCCAGGAAGCCCCCGCCTGGGCCTCCAGCACCCTGCCTTCCAGCCTTATGCCGGCCAGCCGCTCCGAGAGGACGGTAACTCCGGGGAGCCCCCTGTCGCTGACGAGCACGTTGGAACCCCTTCCCAGTACATGCAGGGGGACGGAGACGGCGCGGCACCAGTCCGAAAGCCAGATAAGCTCGTCCGGCCCCCCCGGCTTCACCAGCACCTCGGCGGGACCTCCGGCGCGGTACGTGGTAAAGCCGGCGGCCGGCGCCCCGAAAAGGCACCAGTCACCGAACCTGTCTTTCAGCTGGGAAAAATCCGGCATCCTGAAAAGCGTTCAGGCCGGCGCAGCTGCGCCGGCCTGCCGCTGCTGGCTATTTCCTGAGCACCTTCTTTATGCGGCGGAAGGCCCAGTCTATCTCCTTGCGCGTGATCACGAGCGGCGGCGCGAAACGTATCACGTGGTCATGGGTCTCTTTGCAGAGCAGTCCCAGCCCCATCAGCTCCTCGCAGTAGGGCCTGGCCTTGCAGTCGAGTTCCACTCCGATCAGCAGCCCTTTCCCGCGGACTTCCTTGATATGCTTGCCCTTTATGGTGCGGAGCAGGCCCATGAAGTATTCACCCGTCTCGCTGGAGTTCTCCACCAGCTTCTCCTCCGTCAGGACCTTCAGGGCCTCGCGGGCCACCGCGCAGGCCAGCGGGTTGCCGCCGAAGGTGCTGCCGTGGTCGCCGGGGTTGAAGACGCCGAGCACCTCTTTCGAGGAGACGACCGCGGAGATCGGCAGCACGCCGCCCCCGAGGGCCTTGCCCATCGTTATCATGTCGGGCCTGACGCCCTCGTAGTCGCAGGCGAACTTGCGGCCGGTGCGGCCGAAGCCGGTCTGTATCTCGTCGGCGACGAACAGCACGCGGTTGGCCCTGCAGAGCTCGTAGGCGGCCTTCAGGAAGCC
>DAIENX010000095.1:0-22909 GCA_027340875.1 Elusimicrobiota bacterium | reverse complement strand
CTCTGGACCGAGCGCGACAACGCGGGCAGGCCCCGGTCGCTCTCGCCGGAGATACTGCGGCTCGACGTCAGCGAGGCGCTGCTGACGCTGAAAGCCTGCGGTTTCTCCGGCTTCGGGGCGCTCAGGTGGCTGGACCCTCCCCCGGAGAAGGACGCCGAAAGGGCCGAGAGGCTGCTCAAGGACCTGGGCGCCGCCGACGCGCAGGGCCGCCTTACCGCGGACGGCAGGGCCATGGCCAGATACCCTCTTCACCCGCGCTACTCGCGCATGATGGTGGAGGGCGCCCGCCTGGGCTGCGCCTGGGAATGCGCCGTGATCGCCGCCGCCGCGCAGGGGCGCGGCATCTGGCTCGACGAAGCCAAGCAGCTCGAAAGCGGCGAGAGGCTGCGCTCGGACCTCGCCGCCGTGGTTAAAGCGCTGCAGCGCTGCGCGGACTCGGACTTCGACTATTTCGCCTGCCAGAAGGCCGGCATGAAGCAGAACGCCGCGCGCGACGCCTGGCGGCTCGCCTCCCGTATTTCCGGCGGCGCTTCCCCGGCGGGACACAAAGGCCTCGAGCTGGCCTCCAAATGCTTCCTGCGGGCCTTCCCGGACCGGGTCGGGGCGCTGTTCTCGGCCGAGAAAGGCCGCTACGAGATGCCGGGCGGGCGGCGGGGGCGGCTGGCCGACGGCAGCGCCGCGGCGGGAGCGCGCATCATCTGCGCCGGCGAAGCCCTGGAAAGCATGAAGAAGGGCAGCGCCGACATCACGCTTTCCTTCGCGGCCGCGATGAACGAGGAGTGGCTGACGGAGGCCTTCCCCGGGGATATAGAGACCGTCTCGCGCGCGGCCCTCGACGAGGTCATGCTCACCCCGGTCACCGAGACGCTCACCCTTTACCGCGGAGTCGCGATACGCAGGGAGGTCTCGGCCGCCAGACCCGCGAAGGCCTCCTCGGAGCTCATAGCGGAGGAGTTCATCAGCGGGGAGCAGAGGTTCCAGAAGTGGGACGAAGAGGTGGAGGACTGGCTGGCGCGGGTGGAGTTCCTCGCGCGCTCCTGCCCCGACCTCGGGATAGAGCCGCTTTCGGAAGAGGACCGCCGGCTGATAATACACGATATCTGCTCGGGCGCACGCAGCGTGTCGGACGCCCGCTTGCGCCCGGTGCTGCCGGCACTGCAGGACTGGTACGGCTGGGAGAAGGTGCGGCTGATAGACCGGCACGCCCCGGCCCGTTTGGAGATGCCAGGCGGCCGCAGGGCCAAGATACGCTATCCGAAGAACGGCGAGCCCTACCTGGAAGCGAAGATACAGGACCTGTTCCAGCTGACGGAAACGCCACGCATAGCCGCGGGCCGCGTGCCGCTGGTGGTGCACATCCTGGCACCGTCGATGCGGCCGGTGCAGGTCACGAAGGACCTGAAGAGTTTCTGGACGGAGAGCTATCCGAAACTGAAGCCCGCGCTGGCCCGCCGCTATCCCAGGCACAAGTGGCTTTGAAATATATCAGCAGCCAGGAAGCGGGAAAGAGAAGCGCCGGCCATAGGCCGGCGCTTCTCTTTCCCCGCGGGGAACTCCGATAAATTAGTGGCACCGAGTGGAATTGAACCACTGACCTAGCGCTTATGAAACGCCCGCTCTAACCCCTGAGCTACGGTGCCAGAATACTCTGTCGGGCAGGTTTCATCACCGGGGACTTTCGTCTTCGGGTGAAGCTAAAGTATATCAAAAAGCCGCTTTTTAAGACAAATCCACCCGGCAGGGCCGAAAGCGCCGGGGGCCGCCGCGCTTTCGCGCGGCAGCCCCCGGTTCGCGGCGCCCGGCCCGGCCGGGCGTCAAGGCTCAGGCGGCGGCGCCAGCCTTGGCCTTGGAGGCCGCGTCCTTCAGCATCTGAGTGGTGACCGACTTCGGCCTCTCGATGGGGAAGAAGACTCCGCGGGCCCAGACGGCCTGCGCGGTGATGCCCAGCGCGCGGGACACGCCGAAGATGACGGTGTAGAAGTCCGTCTCGGTCACGCCGTAGTGTTGTTGCAGGCAGCCGGTCATCGCGTCCACGTTCGGCCAGGGGTTCTTCACCTTGCCGAGCTGGCGCAGTATGGGCGGTATGGCCTCGAGCATCGTCGTCACCGTCTTGTAGACCGGGTCGTTGGGCAGGTACTTAGCGCCGAAGTCGCTCTGCGCGACGTAGCGCGGGTCGGTGTTGCGCAGCACGGCGTGGCCGTAGCCGGGTATCACGCGGCCGGCGTTCAGGGTATCCCAGGCGTATTTCTCCACCTCGGCCTTGGTAGGGGTCTTGCCGCCGTGAGCCTTCATCAGGCCCTGGATCCAGTTCAGGCACTCCTGCGTGGCGAGGCCGTGCAGCGGACCGGCCAGGCCGTTGAGCGCCGCGGACACGGAGTAGTAGATGTCGGACAGCGCGGAGCCGACCAGCAGGCCGGTATGGGCGCTGACGTTGCCGCTCTCGTGGTCGGAGTGGAGCAGCAGGTAGAGGCGGGCCAGGTTCTGGTAGTCCTTGTTGTCTACGCCCATCATGTGGGCGAAGTTGGCGCCCCAGTCGAGCTTCGGATCGGCGGGGATGGCCTTGCCGTCCTTGTAGGTGCGGCGGTAGATGTAGGCGGCCACAACGGGCAGGCGGGCCAGCAGCGTCAGCGAATCCTCGAACATCGCGTCCCAGTGCTCGTCCTTCTTCATGCCCTTGCTGTACTTGTGGGCGAAAACGGACTCCTTCTGCATCGCGAGGACGCCGATGGAGAACTGCGTCATCGGGTGCATGTCCTTCGGCAGGACGTCCAGCGCCTTCACGACGTAGCCGGGCAGCGCGGCGCGCTTCTTGAGTTCTTCCTCGATCTCGTTGACCTCGGCGGCGGTCGGCAGTTTTCCGGTCAGCAGCAGGTGCCAAATGCCCAGCGGGGACGGTATCGCGTCGGCGGCCGGCTTGGGCAGCTTCTCACGCAGCTCCGGTATGGTGTAGCCGCGGAAGCGGATGCCTTCCATCGAGTCGAGGTAGGAGGTGTCGCAGGGCAGGGCCTTTATGTCGCGCATACCGCCCATGACCTGGTCTATGCAGACCTCGTCCACCTTCACCTTGCCGTGCTCCTTGACCAGCGCGGAAAGCTCCGCCTTCCACTCCGGCAGCAGCTTCGCCAGGGTCTTCTTCAGTGTGATATTGGCTTCCATCGTTTTTCTCCTTGGATAATTCGGTCAGTTCACTTCAGGGCCCCGCAGAGTTCCTTGACAGCGGAGGCGGACTTCATAAGAGCGGACTTCTCGTCCTCGTTGAGCTTGAGCTTCAGCACCTCGACGATGCCGGTGGCGCCCAGCTTTACCGGGACGCCGACGAAGATGCCGTTGATGCCGTACTCTCCGTCGAGATAGGCCGCGCAGGGCACGACCTTGTTCTTGTCCAGCATGATGGCCTCGACCATCTCCACCGCGGCCGCCGCGGGGGCGTAATAGGCGCTGCCGGTCTTCAGCAGCTTCACTATCTCCGCGCCGCCGTTGCAGGTGCGGGTGTTGATGGCGTCTATCTTCTCCTTGGGGAGCAGCTCGGTTATCGGGATGCCGGCCACCGTGGAGAACCTGGGGAGGGGCACCATCGTGTCGCCGTGGCCGCCCAGCACCATCGCGTGCACGTTCTCCGTGGAGACCTTCAGCTCCGCCGCGATGAACGAGCGCATGCGGGAGGAGTCCAGGATGCCGGCCATGCCGATGACCCTGTTCTTCGGGAACTTGGACGTCTGCAGGGCCACCTGGCACATCGCGTCGAGCGGGTTGCTGACGATGATAAGTATGGCCTGGGGCGAGTACTTCGCGACCTGCTCGGTCACGCTCTTCACGATGGCCGCGTTGGTGTTCAGCAGGTCGTCGCGGCTCATGCCGGGCTTGCGGGGCAGGCCGGCGGTTATTACTACGATGTCGGAACCGGCGGTGGCCTCGTAGCTGGTGACGCCGGTGATCTTGGCGTCATAGCCGTATATAGGCGCCGTCTCCATGATGTCCAGCGACTTTCCGGCGGGCATGTTCTCGGTCTGGGGGATGTCCACCAGCACTATGTCCGCGATGTCCTTCTCCGCCAGCGCCCTGACCACCGATTCGCCCACGTGGCCGGCGCCGACGACTGTAACCTTACCTCTCTTCATGGAACCTCCTAACTCCGTTGTAATAACAAATTTCAATTATCGTATCATACTTGCGTAAGCAAGATGTATGACAAAAGACATTCCCCCGCTTGACCTATGTCAAGCAATGGCGCCCGGCGGGGAGCCGGGCGCCCCGTTCCGTCAGGCCGTTACCGCCGTCCTGGGCTTTTCCGCCTGGGCCTTGGCCTTCTCCTGCGCGTCCACCACCGCTATCGCGGAGATATTTACGATATCGGCCACCTCGGCCGCCCGCTGCAGCACGTGGACCGGCTGGCTCAGGCCCATCAGGATGGGGCCTATGGCCGTGGCGCCGCCCAGCCTGCTCATCAGTTTGTAGGCGATATTGCCCGCCTCGAGGTTCGGGAAGATGAGGACGTTCGCCCCCCCCTTCAGCGTGCTGAAGGGATAGGTGCTCTCGATTATCTCCGGCACCACCGCCGTGTCGGCCTGCATCTCGCCGTCTATCATCAGTCCGGGCGCCTTGGCCTTGACTATCTCCACCGCGCGGCTGACCTTCTGCACCAGCGGATGCGCGGTGCTGCCGAAGTTGGAGAAGGAGAGCATCGCGACGCGCGGCTCGATGTCGAAGCGCCGGGCCGTCGCGGCCGCCATCAGGGCTATCTCGGCCAGGTCCTCGGCGCTGGGGTCTATGTTGACGGTGGTATCCGCGAGGAAATAGACCTCCTTCTTCATCACGAGCATGTAGAGACCCGCCACCTTGCTGATGCCGTCCTGCAGCCTGATGACGCGCAGCGCGGGGCGGATGGTCTGCGGGTAATGGTCGGTCAGTCCCGAGACCAGCGCGTCCGCGTCGCCCATGTGCACCATCATGGCGCCCAGGGCGTTCCTGTTGCCGGTCATTATCTCCTCGGAACGATGCCGGGTGGCGCCCTTGCGCTCACGCATCTTGAAATACTCGGCCACGTAGGCCGGCCTCTTGGGGAACGTCCACGGGTCCACTATGGTGATGCCGTCCAGGGAGAGGCCCTGCTCCGCCGCGAGGGAGCGGATCTTGGTCTCTATGCCCAGGAGGATAGGCTTCGCTATCCGCTCCTCCACCAGCTCCTGCGCGGCGCGGAGGATCTTCTCTTCCTCGCCCTCGGGGAAGACTATGCGCTTCGGCTCGCGCTGGGCCTTGGCTATCACGGTCCGCATGATCTCGCGGGCCCTGCCGAGGCGCTTCTCGAGCTGGAGCTTGTACTCCTCCAGGTCCACGGGCCGCTGCGCTACGCCGGTCTTCATCGCGGCCTCGGCGACGGCGGAGGCCTCCCAGATCAGCACGCGGGAGTCGAAAGGCTTGGGGATGATGTACTCGCGCCCGAACTGCAGCTTCTGGCCGCCGTAGGCCTTGCGGACCGAGTCGGGCACGTCCTCCTTGGCGAGCCTGGCCAGCGCGTACGTGGCGGCCAGCTTCATCTCGTCGTTGATCTGCGTCGCGCGCACGTCTAGAGCGCCGCGGAAGATGAACGGGAAGCCGAGCACGTTATTGATCTGGTTGGGATAGTCCGAGCGGCCGGTGGCCATGATCAGGTCGCTGCGTGTGGCCACCGCGAGCTCGTACTTGATCTCCGGGTTCGGGTTGGACATCGCGAACACTATCGGGTCCCGGGCCATGGACTTAAGCATGTCCGGCGTGACCACGTCGGCCACCGACAGGCCTATGAAGACGTCGGCGCCCTTCATCGCCTCGGCCAGCGTGCGCAGCGGGGTGTCGACCGCGAACTTCTCCTTGTACTTGTTCATGCCGGCCGCGCGGCCCTTGTACAGCACGCCCTTCGTGTCGCACATCATGATGTTCCCGCGCTTCACGCCGAGGCGCACGTAGTGGTCGGCGCAGGAGAAGCCGGCCGCGCCGGCCCCGTTGACCACCAGCCGCACCTTGGCGATGTCCTTGCCCACCACCTCGAGCGCGTTGATCAGGCCCGCGCCGGAGATGATGGCCGTGCCGTGCTGGTCGTCGTGGAAGACCGGGATCTTCATCGTCTTCTTCAGCGTCTCCTCGATCTCGAAGCACTCGGGGGCCTTGATGTCCTCGAGGTTGATGCCGCCGAACGTGGGCTCTAGCAGCTGGCAGGCCTTGATTATCTCCTCGGGCTTCTCGCTGGCCAGCTCCAGGTCGAAGACGTCTATGTCGGCGAAGCGCTTGAACAGGATGCCTTTGCCCTCCATGACCGGCTTGCCGGCGGCCGCGCCGATATTGCCCAGGCCGAGCACCGCGGTGCCGTTGGAGATCACGGCCACGAGGTTCCCCTTCGAGGTGTACTTGTAGACGTCCTCGGGATGCTTCTCGATCTCCAGGCACGGATCGGCCACGCCCGGCGTGTAGGCCAGGCTGAGGTCGCGCTGCGTGAAGCAGGGCTTGGTGGAAACGACCTCTATCTTTCCGTGGACCGGCGAGGAATGATAATCCAGGGCTTCTTTTTTAGAGATGTTCATGGTCTTCGCGCCCGGCAATGCGGCCGCGGCGGGGCGCGGTCTCCTTTGATAGTTGGATTTTAGGGAATTCTGGCGACGTCATAAGCTGCGTGCACCCGGAGAACTACGTATTTAGCCTAACAAATTTTTAGGTGCTTTGACAGCGAGCATGGTCAAGCCGCGGACTGCCTTCAGGCAATGGCCCGGGGGTTGACTTGTCCTTTTTTTATATTATAATTCCTTCGGGGGTGCGCGGCTCGCCGCGCGATTTTCCCGGCTTGAGGACCGGGAGCATGGAGAAGGGGACTAAAAATGACCGACAAAGAACTGCTGTTCAGGCCCTGGGCCGAGCTCAAGGAGCTGCAGAACCGTAAGCTGCACGACTTCATCACCACGAAGGTCTACCCGTTCAGCCCGTACTACCGGGAGATGTTCGACCGCAACGGGATAAAGCCGGACAGCATCAGGACCACCGATGACCTGCGCCGCATACCCTTCACCACCAAGGCGGACCTGGTAAAGATGTCGGCGGAAGGGAAGACGCGGGACCTGATACTGCAGCCCAGCGAGGAGCTGATAAAGAAATACCTGCCGAAGGGCGAACTGCTGAAAGTGGCGGCCACCAAGATCTTCAGGGGCGCCGACTACCTGAAGAAGAGCCTGGAGAAGGAATACCGTCCCATCTTCCTGACCAGCACCGCCGGCACCACCACCGGCCAGCCGATGCCTTTCCTTTACACGCACTACGACCTGGAGAACCTGAAGTTCTACGGCAAGCGCATCGTCGACATCTTCGACATGAAGACCGACGAGACCGCGGTCAACCTGTTCCCGTACGCGCCGCACCTGGCCTTCTGGCAGGTCTTCTTCGCCGGCACCGAGGCCGGCGTGCTGATCCTCAGCACCGGCGGCGGCAAGACGATGGGCACCGAGGGCAACCTGCGCTCCATCGCCAAGCTCAAGCCCCGCCTGCTGGCCGGCGTCCCGAGCTACGTCTACCACCTGCTGAAGGAGGCTCGCGCGCAGAACATGGACATGAGCTTCGTGAAGAAGATCGTGCTGGGAGCCGCGCGAGCCCCGGTGGGCTTCAAGCGCAAGCTGGCCGGCCTGCTGATGGAGATGGGGGCCTCTAACGTCAGCGTCTTCGGCACCTACGGCTTCACCGAGGCCCGCACCGCCTGGCCGGAATGCCCCACCGATATCGACGTGATGAGCGGCTACCACACCTACCCGGACAGGGAGATCTTCGAGGTCATCAACCCGGAGACCGGGCAGCCGGTGGGCGAGGGCGAGGACGGAGAGGTGGTCTATTCCACGATAGACAGCCGCGGTTCCTGCCTGCTGCGCTACCGCACCGGCGACTACGTGAAGGGCGGCATCACCTACGAGCCCTGCCCGCACTGCGGCCGCACGGTGCCGCGCATCTCCAGCGACCTGGTGCGCGCCTCCAACGTGAAGGACCTGCAGATCTCCAAGGTGAAGGGCACGCTGGTCAACTTCAACCGGCTGGAGTTCCTCCTGGACGGCAACAGCCACGTGGACGAGTGGCAGATCGAGATAGCCAAGAAGGACAACGACCCTTACGAGGTGGACGAGATCTCCCTGTACGTCAGCCTGCTGAAGGACGCCGACCCGGAGGAGTTCAAGCGGCAGATCAACAAGCAGGTGCTGGCCGACACCGAGCTCACCTTCAACAAGGTGGAGGTGGTCACGCACAAGGAGATACAGAAGCGCATAGAGATAGAGACGTCGGTAAAGGCGCGCAAGATAGTGGACAGGAGACAGGCGGCCTAGGGGCCGCAGGGGAGAGCTCATGGACAGGATAGCCATAGTCGACGGCGTACGCACCCCGTTCGCGAAGGCCTGGACGGTGTTCGAGGACGAACCGGCGCAGAAACTGGGGGCGGCCTGCACACGCGAACTGCTGGAACGCACCGGTCTGGACCCCGAACTCGTGGACGAGGTCATCTTCGGCTGCGTGGCGCAGCCGATGGAGGCGGCCAACCTGGCCAGGGTGGTGGCCCTCTACGCCGGGATCCCGGAACGCAAGCGCGCCTACACGATAAGCCGCAACTGCGCCTCCGGCCTCGAATCCGTCACCAGCGCGCTGGAGAAGATCACCACCGGCTTCGACGAGATAGTGATAGCCGGCGGCGCGGAGTCGATGTCCAACATCCCCCTCACCGTCGGCAAGCCGTTGACGAAGCTACTTACCCGCCTCTCCAAAGCGAAGACCTTCGGCCAGAAGCTGGGCCTGCTGGCGTCCATAAAGCCCTCCTACCTGAAGCCGGTGATCAGCCTGGCGCAGGGCCTCACCGACCCGTTCTGCGGGCTGAACATGGGCTCCACTGCCGAGCTGCTGGCCAAGGAACTGGGCATCAGCCGCAGAGAACAGGACGAGTTCGCGCTGGAGAGCCACCGCAAGGCCGTGGCCGGGAAGATGAAGCTGCGGGAGGAGATAGTGCCGTATATCACAGGGCGCAAGTTCGAGACGGTGCTCGAGGACGACAACGGGCCGCGCGAGAACCTGCAGCTGGAATCGCTGGCGAAGATGAAGCCGTTCTTCGACCGCGCCGCCGGCAGCGTCACGATAGGCAATTCCTGCCAGGTCACCGACGGCGCCTGCGCGCTGCTGGTCATGAAGGAGAGCCGCGCGAAGTCCCTCGGCTACGAGCCGCTCGGCTACGTCCGCTCCTACGCCTACGAAGGCCTGGACCCGTCGCGCATGGGCCTGGGACCCGCCTATTCCATACCGGTGGCCCTGAAGAAGGCGGGGCTAGACCTGAAGGACATGGGGCTGATAGAGATCAACGAGGCCTTCGCGGCCCAGGTACTGGCCAGCCTCCGGATGCTGGCCTCAAGGAAGTTCGCGCAGGACGTGCTGTCTCGCTCCGAGGCTGTAGGCGAGGTGGACCCGGCGAAGCTCAACGTGAACGGCAGCGGCATCTCGGTGGGGCACCCGGTAGGGGCCACAGGCTCGCGGCTGATACTCACGCTGCTCAAGGAGCTGAAGCGGCGCGGCCTGCAGTTCGGAGTCGCCTCGCTCTGCGTGGGCGGCGGCCTCGGCGGGGCCGTAGTGCTGGAACGCTAGGCCAAGGAGATCGTTATGGGCTCACTCAACCTCAAGACCGAGAAAGACATAGCGGTAATAGAGTTCGACCAGTCGGGCGCCAAGGTCAACACTCTGGACGCCGCGGTGATGAGGGAATTCTCCTCGCTTATCGACGAGGTGGCCGGCAAGGCCGGCGGCGACATCAAGGCGCTGGTTATAACCAGCGCCAAGGAAGGAGTCTTCATAGCCGGCGCGGACATCAAGGCCATCGCGAACCTCCGGACCGAAGAGGAGGCCCTCGCGGTGGCGGCCGAGGGGCAGAAGATACTGGACAAGCTGGAGGCCCTACCTATCCCGACCGTGGCCGCGATAAACGGCGCCTGTCTCGGCGGAGGCTTCGAACTGGCGCTGGCCTGCAAATACCGCGTGGCAGGCTCGGGGCCCAAGGTCAAGATAGGCCTGCCGGAGGTGAACCTCGGCATACTTCCCGGCTGGGGCGGCACGCAGAGACTGCCCCGCCTGGCAGGTCTTTCCGCGGCGGTGGACATGATACTGGCCGGCAAGATCATCTCCGGCAAGGACGCGCTCAAACGCGGCATAGTCGACAGGCTCTGGCCGGAGCTGCTGCTCCGCGCCGAGGCCGTGGCTTTCGCCGCTTCCCTACCCCCCGGGCCGCGCCGGGCCCAGCCGAGGAAGAGCACGCTGATGCAATCCTTCCTCGACGGCACCGCCCCGGGCAGGGCCCTGCTGTTCAGCCAGGCCCGCAAGAAGGTGCTGGAGAAGACCAAGGGCTTCTACCCCGCGCCGCTTAAGGCGCTGCGCGTGATACAGGAGACTTTCGGCGGAGACCTGGCCACCGGCCTGAAGAAGGAGCGGGAGGCGCTGGCCGAGCTGGCCGTCACCGGTGTCTCGCGCAACCTGGTCAAGCTCTTCTTCCTGACCGAAAAGTTCAAGAAACTGGACTGGGCCTCGGGCGCGGAGCCGGCCAAGGTGAGCAAATGCGCGGTCTCCGGCGCCGGCATAATGGGCGGCGGTATAGCCCAGCTGGCCAGCTCCAGGGACATACCGGTGCGCGTCAAGGACATCAACTTCCCGGCCCTGCAGCAGGCCATGAAGACCGCCGACGGCATCTACCGCTCCGCGCTGAAGCGGCGCAAACTGAACAAATACCAGGCGGCGCACAGGATGGCGCTGATCTCCCCCACCCTGACCTACGACGGCTTCAAGAACTCCGACATCGTAGTGGAAGCGGTGGTCGAGGACATCGGGATAAAGCGCAAAGTCTTCGCGGAGCTGGAGAAGAACACCGCCACGGGGACCGTGCTGGTCTCCAACACCTCGTCGCTGACCATAGCCGACATCGGCGCGGAGATGAAGGACAGAACGCGTCTGGCCGGCATGCATTTCTTCAACCCCGTGCACCGGATGCCGCTGGTGGAGGTCATAAGGACAGCCGAGACCAGTCCGAAGACGCTGGCCACCGTAGTGGCTTTCGCCAGGGAGCTCGGCAAGACCGCGGTGGTGGTGAAGGACTCGCCCGGCTTCCTGGTCAACCGCATCCTCGTGCCGTACCTGAACGAGGCCGCCTTCCTGGTGCAGGAGGGGATGGCCATAGAGCGCGTGGACAAAGCGGCGCGCGACTTCGGCATGCCGATGGGCCCGATAGAGCTGGTGGACGAGGTCGGCATAGACGTGGGCGCCAAGGTGGCCAAGATCTTCCACGAGGCCTTCGGCGAGCGCATGAGCGTCAGCGCCGTGCTCGAGGCGGCCAAGCACGCCGGCCTGCTGGGCAAGAAGAAGGGTCTCGGCTTCTACAGCTACGCGGACGGCCGCAAGGGCGCCGTGAACGAGGAGATATACAAGATCATCCCCGAGCGCGGGCAGCGCTTCATAGATGCCGAGGACGCCGTAAAGCGAATGATCTACGGCATGGTCAACGAGGCGGCGCGCTGCCTGGACGAGGGCATCGTGAACGACCCGGAGGCCATAGACCTGGCGATGATAATGGGCACCGGCTTCCCGCCGTTCCGCGGCGGCCTGTGGCGCTACGCCGAGGAGACCGGGCTCGCCGCCATCGCGGACGACCTGGAGCGCCTGGCAAAAGAATTCAACGCTACGCGGCTGGTTCCCTGCGACTACCTGAAAAAGAAAGCCCGGGGATGATCCCCGGGCTTCCGTACCGCTCTCCCCTGAGGCTCAGGCGAAGATGAACTTCTCCGCCTCTATGGCCGCGTCCGCCAGCTGGCGCTTGGCCTTCAGCAGCCCCTCCGCCCTGTAGAGGCAGTGCTTCCCGATAGCCGCCAACAGCTGGTCCAGGTCCTTGCCGTCCTTCACGTAAGCCGCCGACCGGCGGGCGGCCGAGGCCGCCTTCTCCGCGGAAGCGAACGCGAACACCTTCACCGCGGCCTGAGCGCAGGTCTTCTTGTCGCCGCTGAGCTTAGGCAGGATCTTCTCTGCGCGCAGCACCGCGCTCTCCAGGGCGAAGATGTTGATCGCGATGTCGGCCAGCGCCATCAGCACCTCCTGCTCGTCCTTGATGGAGAACAGGAACTTGCGCATCGCGGCCCCGGTCAGGACGAGGAACACGTTCTTCATCCCGGCCAGCAGGGCCTTCTCCGCCCCGAAAGGCCCCGAGCCCGGAGCCGCCGGCTCCCCTTTCAGCGCGTCCACCGCGGCGGAGACGCTCTCCTTCAGCGGGATATCGCCTTTGTGGCCGCGGCCCATCACGGTGCCACTGACCAGCATGCGGTTGATCTCGTTCGTCCCCTCGAAGATGCGGTTGATGCGCTCGTCGCGGTAATAGCGCTCGGCCGGGTATTCCTGGATATAGCCGTAGCCGCCGTACATCTGCAGCACGTCGCTGACCACGCCGGCCAGCATCTCGCTGCAGAACACCTTGGAGATGGCGCACTCTATCGCGTATTCCTCTATCCCCTTCTGGTAGAGCTTGTAGTAGTCCGGCGAGCCGCGGTCCACGGTCTCAACCCGCGCGTCTATCATGCCGGCGAGCCGGTATACCAGCGCCTCCGAGGCGAAGATCGCGGCCGTCATGTCGGCGATCTTCTCCTTTATAGCGCCGAAGCTGCTGATCAGCTTGCCGAACTGCTTGCGCTGGTTGGCGTACTTTATGCCGTCGGCCAGCGCCACTTTGGCCGCGCCGGTCACTCCGGCGCCCAGTTTCAGGCGCCCGATGTTCAGGACGTTGAAGGCTATCTTGTGGCCTTTCCCCTCCTCGCCCAGCAGGTTCCCGACGGGCACCTTCACGTTCTGCATGATGACCTGGGTGGTGGATGAGCCCTTGATGCCCATCTTCTTCTCCTCGTGGCCGAAGCTAAGGCCGGGGGTGTCGCGCTCCACCAGGAAGGCGCTAAGCTCCTTGCCGGTCTTCGCGAAGATGGTGTAGATATGGGCGAAGCCGCCGTTGGAGATGAACTGCTTGGTGCCGTTCAGGACGTAGAACTTCTTGTCGGGGGTGAGCTCGGCGGTGGACTTGGCGCCCAGCGCGTCGCTGCCGGAGCCTGGCTCGGTGAGGCAGTAGGCGGCCACCCACTCGCCGCTCATGATCTTCGGCAGGTACTTCTCCTTGAGCTCCTTGGTGCCGTAATAGACCAGCGGCAGCGTGCCTATGCCGGTATGGGCGGAGAAGGTTATCGAGAAGGAGCCGGCCTGCGATATCTTCTCGGTCATCAGCATGTTGGTGACCTTGTCCAGCTCCAGCCCGCCGTATTCCTTCGGGGCGTCGAGCATCAGCAGACCCAGTTCTCCGCACTTACGCATCAGTTCGACGTTGAGCTCGAACTTCTGCTGCTCTATCTCGTCCAGGTGCGGCAGGACCTCTTTGACCACGAACTGCTCGGTGGTCTCCCCTATCTGCTTCTGCTCGTCGCTGAAGTCCTCCGGGGTGAACACTTCCTCGCCTGTCGCGCCCAGCAGAGATTCCGCGCCTTTCAAGAGTTTCATGTCGTCTCCCCTTTCTAGCTAGTCTTGCCGGCCGCCGGCGGAATGGCCGTTAGATCTTGAAAAAGTCCTTTATCCTCGAAAGCAGGTCGCGCTCGGAGGCGGTCAGGCCGCGGGCGGCCTCCTCGCCGGCCAGTTTCAACTTGACCGCGTCCAGCTCGGTCCGCCTCTTGGCCAGCGTGGAGGCGATCATCTCGGCCATCTCCGGACGTCCGGCCAGCACGTCCCTGAAGGAGTCCCTGTCCAGCCTGTAGCAGCGCGTCTCGGCGGCCGCCACCACCGTAGCGGCCCGCGGCTCGCCGGTGAGCAGCCCCATCTCCCCGAGGAAGTCCCCGGGGCCCAGCACCTTAACGGTCCTGTAGGCCCCGCCTTCAGAATATACCCGCACTTCGGCGGAGCCGCTATGGATGATATAGAGCCAGTACGCCCTGTCCCCCTGGCGCGTCATCAGCTCTCCGGTCTGGAACGGTGTCGGCCTGAGTCTCGCGGCCAGCAGCTCCTTCTCCCCGGAGTTCAGCGCCTTGAACAGGTAGACGCCGTCGAGGGCCGCAAGCCGCCGGGTCTGCTCCTCCCTGGCGCTCTTCTCGGCCACTTCCTTCGCGGCCTCGCTGACGATGATCGCGCGCGACGGCACCGAGATCTTTATGCCGGCCCTGGTCAGCGCGTAGTAGATCCTGGCGCGCACCGCTGCGTCTACCCCGCCCGGAGCGGTGAAATCCGTGAGGAAGTAGCGGGCCTCGTACACGGCTGAATTGGGCTGGAAGTCCTTTATCACGCAGTCCGGGGCCGGGCTCGCGGCTACGCCGGCGGGCGGATCGTCCTTCAGGGCGCCGGCCACCGCAGAGATCACCTCGCCCGGGGCGGAATCGTAATACACCGGGAACGAGACGGAACGGAAGCGCTTGCCCGAGGCCGCGCGGCCCAGCACGGTGACCGGGCTCTTCATGATCAGGATATTGGGCACTATCTTGATGTCGCCGACCAGCGTCTCCAGGGTGGTCTGCCGCCAGCGGATCTCCCGCACCACGCCCTCGTGCTCGTCCACCCGGATCCAGTCGCCTGGCTGGAACGAGCTTTCCAGCTGCAGCACCATGCCGCCTATTATGTTGCCCAGCGTGTCCTGCAGCGAGAAGGCCACCACGCCGGTGACCACGGCCGAAGTGGCCAGCACGCCGCTGAGGTCGGCGCCGGACGCCGATACCACGGCCAGGCCGGCCAGCAGATAGGTCGCGGCCAGTATCAGGTCCTCCACGAACTTGGAGACCCCGGTCCTGAGCCTGGGCAGGACCAGCGAGAAGCCGAATACCCCCGCCACGTTGATAGCGGCCACGACGGCCAGCAGGCGGGCGACCAGCTCTGTCAGCTTCGGCAGGCCCCCGGAGGCGGCTCCGCCCATCAGGCGCACGGCGAGCAGGCCCGCGATGGAGAACAGCGTCATCAGCGCCGCCCCGCCGAGCCTCTTCCGGCAGCCGGGCACCGCGCGCGCGAGCGCCAGCGCCGAAAGCAGCACGGCGGCGTAGAAGCCTATTATCCAGGGTCCGAAGATGGCGGAGATGTTCTGCATGGTCGTATTCTAGAAAATCCTTCAGGCCAGGCGAAGCGAAAACATCACGGCCAGCAGCAGCTGCGCGGCGAACGCGAAGGCGCTGGCCGCCTTCAGCACAAGCTCCTTCCTGACGGCAGAACGGGCCGACAGGGATATCTGGCCTACGATGTCCTCGTAGTACGGCGTGGCCGTGACCCCGCCGCCCAGGTACTTGTCCAGCGCGATCACCAGCTCCATCTGCGGGTACTTGGCCAGGTCGCGGGCCGTCACCAGCGAATCGGAAGGCCGGGGGCGGCCGGACGGCCCGGGGCGTACCACGGTGGAATCTGAGAACGGGGATACAGCGAGCAGGCAGAGCGGCAGCACCGCCGACAGCGCCGTCATGGCGGCGCACGAGAGCGCGCCGCAGACGAAATCAACGCGCAGCAGGGCGATCTCGAGCAACGCGAAGACCGCCAGCGCGCCCAGCTTTATATCCGACCTGGCGGCCGCGCGGCGCATATTAGCGTGCATTATCCAGAGCCTGCGCTCCGGCTCTGGATTAAGATGCGATGAAACGCTCATGTCCCCCCCTGTCTTTCCGCGCGTCCGGCATTAGGCCTATTATAGACAATATGGACGCCGGTTGACTTGCCTCGCTGAATTTCCGAGCATATTCAGGCCATGACCCGCATGATGACCAAGGAAGAAGCCTACAGAAAAGCGCTCGCGGAGATACGCGCCGTGACCGCCGGCGAGAAGGACCTGATAGCCAACCTGGCCAACATCTCGGCCGTGCTTAAGGGCGCTTTTCCTTATTACTCCTGGGCCGGCTTCTACCTGCTCAAGGAAGGGGAGCTGGTCCTCGGGCCTTTCCAGGGCAAGCCCGCCTGCATAAGGATAAAGCCGGGAAGGGGCGTCTGCGGCCGCTGCGCCGCGGAAAAGAAAAGCCTGGTGGTGGCCGACGTGCGCGAGTTCCCGGGCCACATAGCCTGCGATCCGGACTCCAGGTCGGAAATAGTTGTCCCCGTGCTTCGGGGCGGGCAGCTCAAGGCCGTACTGGACGTAGACAGCGCGGCGGTCGGGTCCTTCGACGAGGCGGACCGCCGCGGACTGGAGGAAGCGGCGGGAATAGCGGCGGGCTTTTTCTAGCCGGCCGATACCCTGCCAGGCCGGCGCTTAGAAAAAGGGCCGGTCATTTTGTATTATTAATTAGATTTTCTACAAAGAAGCCGGAGGATCACTGATGAAGGACCTTAATTGGAGACTGTTGCTGTTGGGAGGCCTGCTCTGCGCCATCGCCGCCGCCGCTACGCCCTACGTAACCCTGAAGCTGGGCCAGAGCGTGGACCTGACGATGGGCGGCATGTTCCTGGCGGCCTACGTGCTGGGCCGCAGCATGGAAGGACAGAAGCTCGCCATAGAGCTCAACATCATCCAGACGATGATAGGCGTGGTCTCCAGCATCGCCTTCATGGTGGTCATCCTCGCCGCGTTCTACTACATCCAGAACGTCTTCGGCCGCGACATCGGCTTCAACCTGAGCACCTGGCAGATGTTCATCTGGCTGCTGATCTCCGCCAACCTCGGCGTGTTCATGGGGATATTCCCCAGGGGCTCCATACTGAAGGACAGGTCCCTCCCCTGGCCCACCAGCAAGGCGACCCTCGCCGTGGCGCAGACTTTGACCGACCCCAAGGCCACCGTCACCACCAAGCACCGCCGCGACGTGCTGATGGTCAGCACCGGCGTAGCCGGCTTCCTCACCTTCCTGCGCGACAGCATGGGCGTGCTCCCCTCCGTGGTGGGCAACGCCGCCCTTAACATCTCGATAGGCTTCGAATTCGCCGCCTTCGGCATCGGCATGCTGGTGCCGCTCTCCGTAGGTCTCTCCGGCCTGCTGGGCACCTGGATAGTCAGCGCCTTCGGCGAGAAGGTAGCCGCCTACGCGGCCCTTTCCGGAGTGAAAGGCGAGCAGTTCACCACCTGCCTGTCCACCCTCAACTCGCTGGGCGGGCTGGAGGGCGCGCAGAAAGCGCAGGCGATGGACTTCCTCAACGCCACCTGCGGCAAAGCGGCGGAGTTCGCCACGGCCGGCTCCCACTTCAAGTACGTGGTACAGTGGATGATGTGGCCCGCCACGGCCCTGATGATCGCCGCCGCGCTCACCAGCGTGCTGATACCGATATTCAAGCACTTCATGAACGAGCGCGAGGTCAAGTACGAAAAGCACGCGGAGAAGTCCCTGGCCGACGAGGAGATACCGCTTTGGTGGACCGCCACCGGCATAGGCGTCTGCGTGGCGCTGACCGTGTGGCTGACCAGCGCCTGGTTCAACATGCACTGGGCCGAGGTGACCCTCGCCGTGGCGATACAGCCCATCCTGATCGTAGCCGGCCTGCGAGTGCTCGGTATCACCGGCTCCGGCCCCGTCTCGCTGATGGCGAACGCCACGCAGTTCCTGTTCGGCCTTATCTGGCCCGCGCAGATACGCTCCAACCTGACCGCGGCCTACGTCAGCGCCAACCCGCAGGCGACCTCGGAGAACGTGGTGCCGTCGTTCTGGGTGGCCCAGCGGCTGGGCGGCAAGTTCAAGACCCTGATACTCGCTCAGCTGTTCGTGATCCCGATAGGCGCCCTGCTTACGCCCATCATGTTCACCATGCTGGAGAAGACCTACGGCATAGGCCTCAACCCCGGCCAGCTCGCCGCCCCCACCGGCCTCAAGATAGCGACGCTCGCCATAGTGATGGAGAAGGGGCTCTCCTACCTGCCGTACGGCGCGCTGAAGGCCTCGGTCATAGCGATATTCATAGGCGTGCTCTTCGAGCTGCTGCTCTCGTTCAAGAAGACCAGCGAGCAGGGCCACGAGACCAGCCGCTTCTGGTGGGTGCCGATACCGGCCGCGCTCGGCTTCGCGCTGATCCTGCCCGCCTCGCTCAACATCGGCATAGCCATAGGCAGCGTGATATCGGCCGTCTGGAACCGCTTCTCGCCCGGCGAGGAGGGCTCTTACGGGCTCTTCGCGGCGCCGCTGGCCTCCGGCATGGTGGCCGGCGAGGCCATGGTGGGCTCCATACTGCTGCCGGCGCTGGCCGCGGTGATGCAGTTCTTCCACTAACGGAATAAGCCCGGGAAACGGAAAAGGTCCCCGATGAACGTCGGGGACCTTTTCTTTTGTATAACCGCCGCGGCTATTTGGACCGGCAGCCGTTACCCTCGAATGTGGCCTTCACTATCTTCTTGGCGCTGTCGGTCTCGAAGAAGGTGCGGCAGTACACCGTTATGGTCTCGCCGCCGTAAGTGGTGGCGTTGCCGGTCTTGCTGGCCGGGTCGTAGTTATAGCTGGTATAGGTGGGCGTGTTGTAGCTGTCGCTCTTCAGGTACTCGTAGACCGTGTTGCCGTTGGGCGCGGCGAACGTGCGCGTGGGATAGCCCCAGCTGTTAACCAGTATGTCCATGTCCACGCCCACCCAGGAGTTTACGGCCTTCTTATAGCCGGCGGCGGTGGCGCAGCCGCAGAGCACGGCCAGCGAGAATAAAAGTACGGATCGTTTCCCCATATTTCCCTCCCTGTACTATAGCCAGACTATACAAAAAAAGGCCCCGGCGAAACCGCCGGGGCCTTCATAGCCTGCCCGCCCTCCCGCTACAGCCGCGGGAGACGGGCGGCCGCCAGTCCGTTATTTCACGCTCAACACTTCGCCGATGACCTTTTCCAGCATGTCCTTGGGCAGAGCCCCCTGGGCCATCTGCGGCTTGCCGTTCATGGGGACGAACAGCATGCTGGGGATGCTCTGTATGCCGAAAGCGGCCGACAGGGCCTGTTCCTGGTCCGTGTTCACCTTGTAGACGTCCAGCTTCCCAGCGTATTTCCCGGACAGCTCCTCCAGCACCGGAGAAAGCATCCGGCAGGGCCCGCACCAGTCGGCGTAAAAATCCACTATGCACGGCTTGTCGCCGGCGAACTTCCACTCGGTGTTCCTCTCGAAATCGAACACTTTGGCCTTGAACTCTTCACTAGTAAGGTTGCGCATTGTTCCTCCGTTACCGGCTCAGCGTGAACGAAAGCCCCAGCAGGACGCCCCAGATCACGCTCAGGTAGGGGCTCCTGACTATAGGGCAGGCCCCGGTGGAGCAGCCCACCAGCCTGTGCCAGAGATACCCCAGAACTCCCCCGCCCACGGCTCCCGCCGCTACCGACATTACCTGCATCCTGCACCTCCGCCGCTTCGTCTTCCGTAATATTTAGATGCGCCGGGACGCAAAAGGTTACACCCAAAGAAAAAGGCCGCTTTCGCGGCCTAAATTTTGGCTCCGGGACTAGGATGGTCGCGCTTCGCGCTTGCTCTCCGAAAACACACGACAGGATAGCGTAGTCGAGCCGAACCTGGGAAGAGGTTGGGAACTTGGATTCGGTCACGGGTCGGCTCCTCGCCGTCGCTCGTCGCCGCCCGCGACCCCGCCTCCCTGCTGCGGCCTGCTGGCCTCGCAGGTCCGGCTTTCGAATCCTACCGCGAGACATAATTATGTCTCGCTGTCCCGGAGCCAAATTAATAGGCCCCCTCGAAAGGGGGCCTAAATTTGGCTCCGGGACTAGGATTCGAACCTAGACAAAGAGATTCAGAGTCTCTCGTGCTACCGTTACACCATCCCGGAATATTTTGTTATTATATCTTTTTCCGACATAAGGTCAAAATCCGGGGGGATAATGCACGGTTTGCCGGCGGATCTGGTGGTCATAGCGCTGATGCTGGTCTTCAACGCCGGCTTCGCCGCGTACGAGATGGCGCTGGCCTCCGTCTCCAAGGCGCGCATGCGCCACCTGAAGGAGCAGAACGTCCCCGGCTCCGGATCCGCGCAGTTCATGAAGGAGCGGATGGAGGCCAGCCTCTCCCTCATCCAGCTGGGCATCACCCTTGCCGCGGCGGCCGCGGCGGCCACCGGCGGCGCCGGCATCAACGAGTACATAACCCCCATCCTGGAGAACCGCTACGGCCTGAACGAGGCCCTGGCCGAAGGCCTAGCGCTGGGCCTCTTCGTCCTGCCCCTGAGCTTCGTCACCATAATATTCGGCGAGCTGATGCCGAAGATCTTCGCGATAGAGAACAAGGAATTCATCCTGCTCACCTTCTCCCCCTTCTTCAAGGGGCTCTACCTGCTCTGTTACCCGGTAGTGAGCGTCTTCGAGCTGATAGTCAAGAGGATGATGCGCGCCACGCAGACCATGCTGCCTGACCGCGCGCAGTACGCCGAGAAAGCCGCCCTTTCGGAGCTGCGGCACGCCGCGGCCCAGGCCCGCGACGAGAGCCTGATAGGCAAGATGGAAGAGCGGATAGTGAACGCCGCCGCGGAGCTGGCCACCCGCAAGGTGGAGGAACTGCTGATACCGGTATCCGCCATCTCCTATATACCGTCCGACATGTCGTTGCAGGAGGCGCTGATACGAGCCCACATGGACCTGCACACCCGCTTCCCGGTGACGAAGACCGACTGGTCCGCCGGCAGCGTTATCGGTTACGTGAACTTCAAGGACATAGTCAACGCGCTGAAGATGCGGGCGAGGTCCCCGGATGTGGCGGGCATCACGCGGCCCATAGAGAAGATCCGCGCCGGCACCCCCGCGCCGAGGGCGCTGGAGGAGATGATCACCCGCAACGTCCACATGGCGCTGGTCACCGACGAGGAAGGCAAGACCCTCGGAATGCTGACCCTGGAGGACCTGATAGGCCAGCTGGTGGGCGGCCCGATAAAGGACGAATACGACCGCCTGCCGCCGCACCTGTACGCCGCGGGCGGCGGGCTGATAGCCGGCGGCGGGGCCGATATGGCCGAGATCATGCGGAAGCTGGGGTTGAAGCCGGATACGGGCAACATCACGCTGGCGGCATGGCTAGAGAAACAGCTGGGCCGCTCGCCGCGCGGCAGCGAATCCTACACAGGGGCCGGCATCGAACTGCTGGTGCGCAAGACCCGCCGACACAAGGTCTCCGAGGCCTTCATCAGAAAGGCTCAACGCTCTATTTAGTAGAATATATCCGTAGGATCCTCCGCAAAGTGCGCGCCTCATTTTTATAAGCGCTGACCTTGCAGGAGGGGTTCAGCGAGCGGTTCCGGCTCGATGCCGGAATAGCGAGGCCGTCTGGAGGGCATAGCCCTTGATACGGCACGCGCATAGCGCAGCGGCGAAGGGGAACCACGTTCCCCTCGCGTCGTACCGGGCCCGCACATTGTAAGGCCCGGCGCTAACCGCCCCGAACGCGAAGCGTGAGGGGTGCGACGATCGGGGCATGGTGAAATGGTATCACGCGTGCTTTGGGAGCATGAATCCCCAGTTCGATCCTGGGTGCCCCGATAGATCTATTCCGAGATACCTTCCGACTTGAAGAACCTGGCGAGGCCGCGTTTTATGGCCTCCCCCACCGCCCTGCGCCCGTCCTCGGATATCAGGAAGGCCCTGCTCTTCTCCGAATCGCCTATCTCGAGCAGCACCCGGTACGGGGCCTTGTTGACGTTCTCGTCGATACTGTAGAAGGCCAGGCGGCCCGTGGAGGCGCAGCGGTAGTCGTTGCGGCCGGTGCTGCTGTCCAGGTGCGTGCCGCGGTTCTCGAGGTCCGTAGCCCTGGCTATCTCCTCTATCAGGATATCGGAGAGGCGGCGGTTCTCCGCCTCCATATTGTCCCCGTCGTGTATGTAGCCCCAGACGGCGTGCCGCCCGCTGCCGCCGTTGTTGTGCACCCCTATGAAGAACAGCGGCTTTATCTCGTTGGAGCGGGCCAGCTCCCAGGCGTAGCCGGAGATCTTGCCGTCCTCGATATCGCTGGTGTGGGCCTTCAGCGTGTTCGTGCCGGTATCGGCGTGGTGCAGGCCCGGCTGGAAATAGCTCCAGACCTTCTTCTCGCCGTAGCGCGGCTCCGCGGCCATCGCGTACTCGACGATGGCGTTGCAGGTCAGCGCCTCATTGTAGTTCTCGCCGGTGTCGCTCTGGTGCGACGGCTGGAAGACTATCAGCTGCGCCGCGGCCAGGGCCGGCAGGAAGGGAAGAAGCAGCAAGGCGGCCGGTCTCCTCATCGGGCCTCAGAACGGGATAACGGCGGCCGCTCCGGCGTAGCCGCGCTCGTAGACCGGCAGCAGCATGGCCGAGGGCGCACCGTTGCGCGGCGCGGCCACCCAGCGGCCTACGGCGGTGCCGAGGGCGGCCCCGGCGAACACGTCGGAAGCCCAGTGCTTGTCGCCGTAGACGCGCTGCAGGGCCGTGCCCGTGGCCAGCGCGTAGACGGACACCCCTATCCACGGGGATTCGCAGCGGCGGGCGAAGACCGAGGCTATCGCGAAAGCGCTGGTGGTATGCCCGGAAGGGAACGAGGTATAGGCGGTCTTCATCTTGTACGGCCTGAATATGCCCTTGCCCTGGTCCGAGTAAGGCCTGGCGCGTCCCGCCGTGTACTTCACCAGCGTGCCGGCGGCGTTGGCCGCGGCGAAAGACTCAAGCGCCAGCACGGAGGTGCGCAGGCCCTCCCTGCCGTGGAAGACGTAGCAGAGGCCGGAATAGACACCCAGCAGGCCCATCTCGTAGCCGCCGTTGCCGAACTTCTCGAAGACGGAAGCCAGGCTGTCATTGAGACCGGAATGATTTTTGGAAAAGGTATGCCGTATCTGCCCGTCGGCAGAATATACCAGCAGGCCGCCGGCGGCGAGCCCTCCCGCCCACAGCGCGGAGTTCCCGTCCAGGCGCAGCGGCGAGGTCAGGGTCTCCCCGGTCCTGGCCAGGGTCTCGTCGATGAAAGGCTTCACCGAAGCCGCCTGGCAGAAAGGGCACATGGCCCGCAGCAGCAGCAGGAA
>DAIENX010000021.1:0-15022 GCA_027340875.1 Elusimicrobiota bacterium | reverse complement strand
ACAACGGGCGGAAATTTTGTATCATAATACGACTATGATACAGAAAACCACTTTGCCCAAAGCCGACACGGCCGAAAAAACCAGGAAATGGCATTTCCTAGACGCTTCCGACCAGGTCCTGGGCCGGCTCTCCACCAAGATAGCCGTCCTACTGATGGGCAAGCACAAGCGCGACTTCGCTCCCCAGACCGACTGCGGCGATTTCGTAGTAGTGACCAACACGGACAAGCTCCGCATCACCGGCAGCAAGGCCGAGGACAAGTTCTACTTCCGCCACTCCGGCTACGCCGGCGGCGCGAAGACCATCCCCTACAAGAGGCAGATGGAGCAGGACTCGACCAAGGTGCTGGAGCTCGCAGTCAAGCGCATGCTCGACGACAACAAGATGCGCGCCAGGCGCATGAAGCGCCTGCGCATCTTCACAGGCACGCAGACCCAGTTCGGCGTCAAGAAGACCGCCTAAGCCATACTTAAGGAAGACAGAAAAATGGAAAACAAGAATCTGATACAGGCCACCGGCCGCCGCAAGACCTCCATAGCCCAGATACGCCTTTCGCAGAACGGCGAGGGCAAGATCACCATCAACGCGAAGACCCCCGAGGAATACTTCGGCAACAACCCCCGCCTCAAGCACGTCATCGTCACGCCGTTCGAACTGACGAAGGACCAGAAGTTCGACTGCGTCGTCAAGGTGGTCGGCGGCGGAGTTTCCAGCCAGGCCGGCGCGATACGCCACGGCATCGCCCGCGCGATAGCCAGCCTCGGCGACAGCTTCCACTCCTCCATGAAGAAGGCCGGGTTCCTCACCCGCGACCCCCGCATGGTCGAGCGCAAGAAGTACGGACATCCGAAGGCCCGCAAGCGCTTCCAGTTCTCCAAGCGCTAATACCAGCGCGGAGCACTGCCAGCCGGGGGAGGCCCAAAGCCTCCCCCGGCTTTTTCTTCAGCCTTTGACCGGGACGGCGGCAATTAAATATCATCGCTATTATGCGGAGTTTCCTGCTTAGACTCACCGATAAGCGGCTGCGCGCCACGCTCGGGACCGTCACAGGCTGCGGCGAAGCGCTGGGCGACCTGGAAAGGGAACCGGCGGCCGCGCCCACCCTGCTGCGGCCGTTCAGGAAGGAACTGGACTCGGCCCGGGCGGCCGGTTCCTCGCAGGAAGCCGGGCGCGCGCTGGCCGCCGCCGACGACTTCGCCGCCAGGCTGGAGAAGACCTTTTCCGACATGGCGCTGCTGCAGGTCCGTCCTGACTCTCCCAGCCGGGAAGCCCTGCTGCACCTGCAGCGGGCCTGCTCCCTGACCCCCCGCCTGCTCTCGCGCTCCGGCAGGGCCGCCGCCTCGGCCGAGCTGCTGGCGCACTGCGCCACCGGCCGCAAGGCCCTCTCCCTGGCCCTTTCCGCCGCGGCGGCCGCCGGTTCCCCCTCGAGTTTCCCGCTAAATCTCAAATTTAGTAGCATATACTCCGGACTCGACTCCGTCTTCGAAGCCCTGGAGCGCTGCGCCGGATCCCTTTACCTTATCTAGGAGCCCCTGATGAAAAAGCTGCTGACCGCCCTGCTTCTCGCCCTGCCCCTCTCCGCGTGGTCGCTGACCGTGGACATCTATCACACCAGCGACGCGCACGGCTGGTACTACTCCCGCCCCGCCAAATGGGACAAGGAGAATTCTACCCGCACCATCGGCGGCTTCGCGGCGCTCTCGGCGCTGGTCAGCGCGGACAAGAATCCGCACATCCTGCTCGATTCCGGCGACACCTTCCAGGGCACCCCGGAAGGGACCCTTACCAAGGGCATGGCGACGGCCGCGATGATGAACCAGCTCGGCTACTCCGCCTGCGACATCGGGAACCACGACTACGACTACACCGAGGACAGCCTCAGGACCATGGTAAAGGCCTCCAGCTTCCCCTGGCTGGGCGCGAACGTCTACGTGAAGGAGACCGGAAAAGCCCCGGATTACCTGAAGCCGTACACGGTGGTCACGGTAGCGGGCAAACGCATCGCGGTGCTGGGCATAGCCGGCAAGCATACCGCCACCTCCACGCTCCCGGTCAACGTGAAGCACCTGGAGTTCCGGGACGAGAGCCAGGAAGCCGCCCGCTGGGCCAGGATCATCCGCGAGAACGAGAAACCCGACGCGCTCGTAGTGCTTTCCCATACCGGCTTCGGCCTGGGCCTCTCCGGGAAAAAGGACCTCACCGGCAAGACGTATGACGGCGAGATCCCGCCGGACAGCACGCTCGCGATAGCCCGGGCGTCCGGAGCGGACGTGGTGATAGGCGGCCACAACCACGCCGGCATAACGCGCGGCTACCGCGACCCGGTCAGCGGCGCGCTGATAGCGGAAAGCTACTGGGGACTCACAGACGTCAGCAGGATCTCGCTGAACTTCGACGACAAGACCGGCAAGCTGACCGGGGACTCCGACGAGCTGCTCCCGCTCTGGACCGACGTCACCGGCGAGGACCAGAAGGTCGTCCAGACGCTTAAAGGCTTCAGCGCCAAGGTGGACAAGGAGATGGGCAAGGTGATAGGCCGCTCCGAAGTGGACCTGGGCTCCTCTCGCTCCGGCCTCGACTCGGACATAGGCAACTGGTTCACCGACGCGATGCGCAGGCAGTCCGGCGCGGACGTCGCGTTCCAGAACACCCCCGGCATACGTTCCGACCTGAAGGCAGGGGACATCCGCATGCGCGACATCTTCCAGGTCATGCCTTTCGAGAACACGCTGGTGACGCTGACGCTTACCGGAGAGCAGCTGCGCCGCCTGATGGCGGCCAACCTGCCCGGCGGATTTTCCAAGCTGCAGGTCTCAGGACTGAAAGTGACCTTCAGGTCCCCCTCCGACGATCCGGCCAACATCACGCTGGAGCGCGACGGAAAGCCGGTGGGGGACGGCGAGAGGTTCAAGGTCGCCACCAACAACTATCTCACCACCGGGGGAACGGGCGGCGCGGTCTTCTCGGAGGACAAGAACGCCGCAGACACGATGCTGCCGATACGCGACCTTCTGATCAAGGACATCATGTCCAATCCGATAAAGTCCCGCCCCGAAGGAGGGAGGATAGTACGCCTCGATTAGCGATCCCCGCCGCGCTGCTGGCCGCCCTGCTGCTGGCCGGCTGCGGCAGGAAGGAGCAGCTGGTGGTCTTCGCCACGGCCAGGTCCCAGGGCCGGCTGTGGTCCGAGGACGGCAGAGGCGGCTTCGCCGCCTTCAAGAACCTTTACGATTCGGAGCGGAAGCCGAAGCTGGCGGTTGACCTGGGGAACTGGATCTCGGCCACCCCGGAGGGCCGGCTGACCGGCGGCACGGCCGCGGCGGAATGCGCGGCCGCCGTGCCCTATTCGGCCGCGGCCATCGGCATGGAAGAGCTGGCGCTCTCGCCCGACGAGCTCGAGCGGCTCGCCGAAGCCGCCTCCATCCCGCTGCTGGCGTCCAACCTCTACCTCCGCAGCGACCGCAAACCGGACTTCCTCAGGAGCTGGAGCGTCTCAGAGGCCGGGGGCAGGAAGGTGGGCTTCTTCTCACTGCTGATAAATTCCCCGGAAAAGCCCAACTCCCGGAAATACCTCCCTAACTACAAGCTCGAGAAGGAAACTTACGAGGCGGAGAGGGCCATACACTCTCTCCGTGAAGCCGGCGCCCAGATAATAGTAATGCTGCTGGACATAAATCCCGCAGCCCCGGCCGGGCAGGAGTACTTCCGCACATTCCTTTCCAAGCTGCCCAGGGTCGACCTGGTCATCACCGACGACCCCTCGATCAAAAAGCCGTTCAAGGTCAAGCGCGCCTGGATAGCCGGGGCCGGGCACGGGATGAAGGACGCCGCCAGGATAACCCTCTACCTCGATCCGGACACGGGCCGCGTCACTGACGTCAAGCTGAAGAAAGTGGAGCTGGACGTCGCGAAGCTGGGCGAATCTCCGGCCGTGCTCACGGTCGTGGAAAGGCACCGCAAAGCGGCGGCGACCCATTTCAGCAAGAAGATAGGTTTCCTTTCCGCCCCTCTTCCGCTGCAGGCCGGCGGGGACTATCCGGCCGCGGATTTCACCGCCGACTGCATGCGGCGCTGGGCCAGGACCAACGCCGCCATCATCGGCATCGACGAGGTGGCCGCCCCTCTCTCCAGCGGACCGGTCACGCTCGGGCACCTCTATTCCTCCTTCCCCCGCGAATCCAGCCTGGTCTTCGTCAAGATCCGCGGAGAGGACCTGGAACGGGCGCTCGACGGCCTGCATCCCTACGGCATAACGGTCTCCGGCCTGAAGCTTTACCTCAGAGGCCAGGCTCTGGAGAAGACCGAGGGCGAGAACGGCCCCCTGGTGCCGGGCAGGGTATACCATCTGGCAGTCCCGGATTCGCTGGCCAGCGGCAGGGACAACCCGGTGCTCTCGAGCGCGATGGAGTTCGCGAACTCTAAGCACCGCGTGCGGGACGCCGTACGCTGGTGCCTGGCGCGCCAGGGCGTGACCGGCCCGCCCGCCGGCGGCAGGCTCGTTAGGGCAACGGCGGACTGATGTTCCAGGCCCTCCGGGACTTCTTCGCCAGATGGTTCGGAAGGTTCCGCGCGTTCGCCATGCTGGCCGGCGCCTGGGGCATCATCTTCAGCGTAAACACGCTGATAGGCTTCCGCGCCGGCTTCGAATACGACGACGGGCTGGTCTATTCCACCCCGGCCTTCCAGACGGCGGCCAAGGACAAGCTGCAGCCGGGGAGTCCGGACTACTGGAACTCGGTCAACCGTTCGTTCGTCTTCGAGCGCCTCAAGCCGGTGCCCTGGCTGACGGCCTGGCTATTGCGCTCCCTGGGGGTTAAGGTAACGCTCTTCCTGGACCGGGGCCCGGAGGGGGCCGACAGCCTGGAGGCCTCCTGGAGAAAGCTGGCCGACGAGTTCCGCTTCACCTCCAGCGAGGACGACAAATACCGCGCCCTTGAGAAGGGCAGATTCATCCTTTACGCCTCCCCCTCCGATTCCGGCATCATACAAGCCAGAAAAGCCGGCGTCTGGCCCCTGCGGATAACCAGGAGCAGGAAGTCGGTCAACCCGCTGGAAAGCACCCCCGGCAAGTTCGGGGAGCGAGTGCTCCCGTTGTCCCGCTTCTGACCGCAGATTTGCCCTCCCCCCCTATAAAATAATAAAATATACGGGAATGGCGGACTGTATATTCTGCAAGATAGCGTCCGGAGAGGTGAACTCGAAGGTCGTATACGAGGACCCCGACATCCTGGCCTTCCTGGACCTTAACCCCCAGGCCCCCACTCATGTTCTTATTATCCCGCGCCGTCATATAGACAGGCTTTCGGCCGTGTCCGACGCCGACGCGGAGCTGCTAGGCAAGCTGCAGCTGGCGGCCGCAAGAACGGCCAAGCTGCTGAAGGTGGAGGGCGGCTTCCGCCTCGTCACTAACAACGGCAGGGGAGCCGGGCAGGCCGTGGACCACCTGCACTATCACCTGCTGGGCGGCAGGAAGATGCTGTGGCCCCCGGGCTAGACAGCGGGGAAAATTTAAATCTGCATACCTAAAGGTGGTGATCAGCGTGGTATTTGTCAAAGTAAGGGACGAAGAGAGCATAGAAGAGGCGCTCCGGCGCTTCAAGCACGACTGCGAGCGCAACGGCATCCTCAAGGAGATAAAGCGCCGCGAGCACTACATGCCCCCGAGCATGAAGCGCAAGATAAAGTCGCAGGAAGCCCGCCGCAAGGTCCGCAGGGGCCGCAGGGCTTACTAAGCGCCGAACACGCGATCAGCCGCGCGGGCCACGGTCCGCGCGGCTTTTTGCCTGTCGTCGCTAACGTCAGCGTAAAGTCTTTCTGTTAATTAATGAGTTCTTCGCCGATAATAGAGCTGATCAGGGAAAAACTGGACATCGTAGAGGTGGTCCGGGAGTACGTGCCGTCCCTTAGGAGGGCCGGGCGCAACTACAAGGCCAACTGTCCGTTCCACAACGAGAAGACCCCCTCCTTCACCGTCAACCCGGACAAGAAGATCTTCTTCTGCTTCGGCTGCAGCACCGGCGGTGACATCTTCAAGTTCGTGATGGACATAGAGGGGCTGACGTTCCCCGAAGCCGCGCGCAAGCTGGCCCAGAAGGCCGGAGTGGAGTACGGCGACGAGAAGGCCCACCCGATCTCTCCGGAGGACAGGGAGCGCCTGGAGCTCAAGAAGATCATGAAGGCCGCCGCGGCCTTCTACCACAAGCAGCTTTTCTCCCCCGCGGGGGAGAAGGCCAAGCTTTACCTGGGCGAGCGCCGCCTCAGCAAGGCCACCGTGGAGAAGTTCGAGCTCGGCTGGGCGCCGGCTACCGGCAAGGCGCTGATGGACGAGCTGAAGAAGGCCGGCTGGAGCCGCGACCTGGCGCTCAAGGCGGGGCTCATAACCGAGCGCGAGGGCGGGAGAGTCGCGGATACGTTCCGGGGCCGCGTGATCTTCCCGATAAAGAGCCAGTCCGGGGACGTGATCGCTTTCGGCGGCCGCGTGCTGGACCCGGAAGGGATGCCCAAGTACCTCAACTCCCCGGAGACGCCGCTGTTCTCCAAGCGCAAGACCCTCTACGGACTTCACGAGGCCCTGCCGCAGATACGCCGCAGCGGCCGCCTGCTGCTGCTAGAGGGGTACATGGACGTCATAGGGGCGCACCAGCACGGCGTCGACTGGGCCGTGGCTCCGCTGGGCACCAACCTGACGCTGGAGCATTCCGGCATAGTCAAGCGCTACGCAAAGGACACCGTGGTGATGTTCGACGACGACCGCGCCGGCATACAAGCCTCGGTCAAGGCGGCCGAGACCTTCATGGAGGCCGGCCTCTACGTGCGGCTGGCCAGCCTGGCCGGCGGCCTGGACCCGGACGAGTACCTCAACGAACACGGCCGCGCCGAGTTCGAGAAGCGCCTGGCGGAGGCCGCCGATCCGCTGGAGTTCCGCATCAACCTTTTCTTCAAGGCCAGACCGACCCCGACGGCGCAGGAGAAGGCCCAGGCCATCGGCGTGCTGCTGGAGACCGTGGCCCGCCAGACCGACGAGATACTCAAGAGCGAATGGGTCAAGACGCTGGCCTCCCGCTTCGGCGTGGAGGAGGTCTCCGTCCTGAAGCAGCTGCGCAAGGCCGCCGTGGCTCTGCCCCGGCAACCGGAACCCCCGAAACCACGACAGACCGAGATGCCGCAGCTGGAGCGAGATTATCTGCAGCTGCTGCTGCGAGAGCCCTCCCTGCTGGACAACCCCGCCGGGCTCTCCCCCGAGACTTTTTTCAGCCCGGCCGCGCGCAGGATCTATTCGGCGCTGCTGGCTCTGCCGCCGGAGGAGCGCGCGGACGCGCCGGCAAGGCTGTCGGCGTCGCTGCCGGAGGACGCCGCGTTGGTGATGCAGCTCGCCGTTTCGGACCTCGGCGCGGATTCCGGCCAATCGACGCAGACGGCCGCCGGGGCCGCGCGCATGCTGAAGCGCTTTGCGCTGGAGCGCCGCATGAAGGAGCTGAAGTCCGGCGCGATGACGCCGGAGCAGCTGCAGGAGTACAGCCGCATAATGTCCGAGCTGAAAGCCTCGGGCAGAGAATGATCTGAAAAGCAGTCAGACAGGAGAACAAGATGGCACAGCCTAAGAAAGCTTTAAGGGACCTCGTGGAACTCGGCAAGGAGCACGGCTATATCACCCTCGAGGAGATGAACCGCTCGCTCACCAACGCGTCGATGTCCAGCGAGGAGATCGACACGCTGATGGGCACGCTGGAGGACCTCGGCATAGCGGTGGTGGACCGCAAGAAGTTCAAACTGGTCGCGGCCGCCGAGCGCGAAGCCTACACCGAGGAGTGGAGCGCCACGCCCGACGTTTCCAACTCGATACGCATGTACCTTTCCGAGATGGGCAAGGTGCCGCTGCTGACCCGCGACGAGGAGGTCACGCTGGCCCGCAATATCCGCGAACGCGAGCGCGAGCTGCGGATGCTGGTGCTGGAGTCCCCGATCACGATGCGCGAGATCCGCAACTGGGAGACGCTGATCGAGCAGGACGAGATGACGACCAAGGAACTGATGCCCCGCGGCCGCAAGTCAAACCAGGAGCTCTCGGCGATGAAACGCAAGATGAAGAACATCGCCAAGCTCATCACGCGCAGCGAGAAGGAGATCGCCAAACTGACCGAGCGAATGAACAAGCCGCGCCTCTCCAACGAGATGCGCAAGAAGATCGCCGGCGTGATCGACAAGAAGCGCAAGGATATAGTCAAGAACATCATAAACCTGAACCTGAACCAGGAGAAGATCAAGCGCCTGACCAACAAGATCAAGAACCTCGCGCACAAGATCAAGGAATACCGCCTGGAGCTGGACAAATACCAGAAAATCTACGGAGACCTGGAGAAGCTGCGGCACGACCACGAGCTAGTGGGCCGCAAACGCCTGACGCCGGCCGCGTTCAAGAGCAAGTGGGGCTACAACCCGAACGAGGTCGAGGCCGCGCTGCAGAACGTGGCCGCCGTCAAGGAACGCGAGCATCACCTGGTGCGCACGCTGCCTATAGACCCCGACGACTTCATGTCGCTCAACGACAAGATCACGTTCCTGGAGGACCAGATCCTGCAGGACAAGCTGAAGCTGATCAAGGCGAACCTGCGCCTCGTCGTGTCGATAGCAAAGAAGCACGTGAACTCGAACCTCGAGCTCTCCGACCTGATCCAGGAGGGCGGTCTCGGCCTGATGAAGGCCGTCGAGAAGTTCGAGTACAAACGCGGCTTCAAGTTCTCGACCTATGCCACTTGGTGGATCCGCCAGAGCATCAACCGCGCGATCGCCGACCAGGCCCGCACGATCCGCATCCCGGTGCACATGAAGGAACTCGTCAGCAAGCTGATGAAGGTCACGCGCAAGTACCGCCAGGAGTTCGGCCGCGACCCGCTGATCGAGGAATACTCCAAGCACATGCACATCTCGATGGACAAGGTGAAGAACGCGCTGAAGATCATGCAGGACCCGATCTCGCTGTCCACCCCGATAGGCGAGGACGAGGATTCCCACCTCGAGGACTTCATCGAGGACCGCGGCGGCCTGCCGCCGTCCTACTCGGCCATCGAGCTGCTGCGCCGCCGCGAGGTGACGAAGATCCTCGACACGCTGACGGACCGCGAGGCGAAGATCATCAAGCTGCGTTTCGGCATAGAGACCGGCTACCCCAGGACCCTCGAGGAAGTGGGCAAGATCTTCCGCGTCACGCGCGAGCGCGTGCGGCAGATAGAGGCCAAGGCCATCAGGAAGCTGCGTCACCCCAGCCGCAGCAAGATGCTCAGGGACTACATAGACTGACGTTGAGCTGGAAAACAAAATGCCCCCGGGCAGGAATGCCCGGGGGCATTTTTTCGCGTCCGGCGGGCCGGCTCAATAAGAGACGGGCTTCTTCCTGGCGGGGACGACCGTCCTGGGGGAGCCGGCGGTCAGGACGACGCGCCCGGCTTCGCTGGCGACGCTTACCTCATACGGGTAGAACAGCTCCCCCGAGGATGTTTCCAGCGTCACGCCCTTTATATGGGAGGCGGCCACGGCGCTTCCCGTCACCGAAATACTGTTATCTCCCTCCAGCATGAAGGAACTCTCCGCGGCAGCGGGACCGGCCAGCTCCACGCGCACGGTATAACTCAGTCCCCTGGTCAGGGACCGAGGGAAACTCAGCGAGGGCAGGTACTCCCCGCCTTCACCGTACTTTATCTGGTGAACGCTGCACTTGTAGCCGGCCGGGGCGGCCTTGGCGCCCGAAGACCGGGCCGCGGGGACGTCAGGAGCAGAACATCCGGCAAGCCACATTTTTTCGGCGGGGCTCCAGGGAGTCGCGTCGCGCTCCACCGTCACGCTCTCCACCTGCGGCTTCCCCTCCAGCACGAAGAACAATTCCCCGTTTATCCTGGCCACCCGCATGGGGACCGACGCGGAACAGGCGGAGAGGCACAGGCAGACGGGCAGGATGACGGACGTTCTCAGGACGCAAGCCATCGGCGACACATCCTCGCACTTTATTCTGAAAATTTCACGGCGGCGCGGCTGGAAGAAAAGCCCCCCCGGGGTCCTGTCTTCAGGACAGCGGGATCACTTTTCTTCCCGGCCCTCTTCCTTGGTCTCGGTGAGGAGGTTCTTCAGGATGTCGTGGGCGATGTCCTTGGCGCCGAGGCCGACGGCTATCGCGAAGGCTAGACCGAGGGCGGCGAACATGATGTTGATGCCGCCGATGATCATCTTCATCTTGATGCCCAGCTGCTCGATGGCCGTTATCATCGTCAGCACCACGATGATGAAGTTGACCATCTTGGACAGCGAGCGGCCGCCCTTCAGGTTGTTGGCGGTGGCCGAGTTCATCACGACGTTGGCCATGAAGCGCGCGAACATCAGCCCGCCGAAACCTATGAAGATGGCGGCCAGCAGGTTGGGCAGGAAGTTGATGAAGCGCTGCAGGATGTCGGCTATGACGGTGAGATCGAGTATCTTGGAGGCCGTCACCAGGAAGACCAGCAGCAGCGCCCAGTAGACCAGGAAGGAGATCACGTGCGCGGGCGACTTGCCGAAGCCGAAGCGGATGAACAGCTCGTTGATGCCAACGCTGCTGGTGTACTTGTCCATCTTTATCCGGCGCAGGAACTGCTCAAGCAGCGAGCTGACTATGCGCGCGGCGAACAGGCCGAACAGAACGAAGGCGAAGGCGGCTATCAGCTTGGGAAGGTAGGAGGACATGTGGTTCCACAGGTCCATCACGGGCTCCAGGAAGGGCTCCGTTATGAATGCAAGTTTTTCGTGTACCATATCGCTCCTCCAGCGCTGACGCTGTCTATTTTATTAATTATGCCTCTCGAAAGCAAAACCCCCGCGAAGCGGGGGTCTGCGGGCCGGCGCCGTGGCAGGCAGGTCAGAGCGCCTTCTTTTCCTTGAGGGGATCGGCGTGCACGGGCTTCTTCACCCTGGTCTTCTTGAGACGTACGTCCTTGCCGGGAGCCGGCGCTGCTCCGGTCCTCTTCCTGGAGACCGGGGCGTCGCGCATATCGGCCGGTGCCTTCTTCATTTCGGCGTCGTTCTTTACTTCCTGTTCAAGCAGGCGGAGCGAGCCCTCCCGGTAAAGCGGGTCGGTGACGCTGAGGGCGTCGAAATCCACGGCCTGCGTGATCAGGGCCTGCGAGGTGGCCGGCTGGGAAAGCCCGGAGAGTATCTGCCGGGACGGCTTGGCCTCGGGCAGGGCGGCCGCGGCGAAGAGCGGCAGCGCCAATACGGTCAGGAAGGCGGCAGGCAGGTATCGGAGAAGTTTCATAGAATGTTCGCTCGACACTTGGAGTTCATGCATATATTATGGAATATCCGCGGCCGGCTCCGGAAGCGTCTAAAGTCCCCCGATCTTATGGGACCGAAGACCCATTCCCTTCCCGCCGCGTATTTTATTGCCTAGGAGGCCGATTTTTGCTAATATATATCCACTATGTACGCAATCATCGAAACAGGCGGCAAGCAGTACTGGGTAGTTCCGGGCGAGATCCTGCAGGTGGAGAAGCTCACCGGCCAGGAAGGCACCGAAGTGACCTTCAAGGCCCTGTGGTCCGCTTCTCAGGAAGCTAAGGAAGCCGCGGCTGCCAAGACTCCCGCCGCCAAAGTAACCGCCCGGATCATCCGGCATCTGAGAGGCCCCAAGATCATCGTTTTCCGCAAGAAAACCAAGAAAGCCTACGAGAAGGCTTCGGGGCACCGCCAGGAACTCACCGAGATAGAAGTGAAGGACATTCAGCTGTCTTAAGTTTTTGGCCCGGCCGCGCTAGCGGCATTAGACAACAGAGGACATTATGGCGCATACTAAAGGACAAGGTTCAACCAGCAACGGCCGCAACAGCCCCGGCCAGCGCCTTGGCGTGAAACGCTACGGCATGCAGAAGGTCAACGCGGGCGAGATACTGGTACGCCAGCGCGGCACCAAGTTCCTGCCCGGCAACAACGTCAGGCGGGCCTCGGACGACACGCTGTTCGCGATCGTCACCGGCGTAGTGAAGTTCGAGTGGGCCAAGCGCGGCAAGAAGCAGATCAGCGTCTACCCCGCCGCGAAGTAAGCACCCGAAAGGAAAAAACCTCCCGGGCGTGGAACGTTCGGGAGGTTTTTTATTATAAACATATGTCCAAACCAAGGACCTCGCACGATTTCATAGACACCGCCCACGTCTTCCTCAAGGCCGGCAAGGGCGGCAACGGCGCCTCCTCCTTCCGCCGGGAGAAGTTCATCCCGTACGGCGGCCCGGACGGCGGCCACGGCGGCAGGGGCGGCAGCATCTGGTTCGTGGCCTCGGCCAACATCACGACGCTGCGCGAGATAGCCTTCCATCCCCATATCACGGCCGGCGACGCCGCGCCCGGCGGCGGCAACAAGCGGGACGGGGCCGACGGCGAGGACAAGACCCTTTACGTCCCCCTCGGGACGGTGGTCAAGCGCGAGGGCGCGGTGCTGGCAGACCTGAAGGAGGACGGCCAGCGCTTCCTCGCGGCCCAAGGCGGCCGCGGCGGCCGCGGCAACACCGCCTTCAAGACGCGTTTCAATACCGCACCGAAGATATCGGAGAACGGAGAACCCGGAGAGGAGTACGAGGCCTGGCTGGAGCTCAGCGTGCTGGCAGACGTGGGCCTGGTCGGCTTCCCCAACGCCGGGAAATCGACGCTGCTCGCCGCAATTTCCGCCGCCCGGCCCAAGATAGCCGGTTACCCGTTCACCACGCTCAACCCCAACATCGGCATGGTGACCCACAAGGGTAAAAGCTTCGCCGCCGCCGACATCCCCGGCCTTATCGAAGGCGCACACGAAGGCCGCGGCCTCGGCGACCTCTTCCTCAAGCACGTGCTGCGCACCAAGCTGCTGGTGCACCTGGTGGACCCGGCCGGCTTCGGCGACCTGAAACCGGAGCAGGCTGTGCGCGTCATAGAGAAGGAGCTGAAGAACTTCCATCCGCTGCTCGCGAAGAAAACGGCGCTGCTGGCGGTGAACAAATCCGATCTGCCGGGGACGGAGAAGGTGCAGGAAGCCCTGCAGAAGAAGTTCAGGAAGAAGGAGATCTTCCTGATCTCCGCAGTGACCGGCAAGGGGGTCAGCCGCCTCCTGGACAGGGTCATAAAGCTGCTGCCGACGATAAAGGAAGAGGAACTCTACCGCGCTTCGGAAGGGGCGGCCGCCTTCCGCCGTCCTTCGGAAGGCTTCAAGGTGGCGAAAGACCACACCGGAGCCTTCGTCGTGACCGGAACGAAGGTGGAGAAGCTGATAGCGATGACCAACTTCTCCCAGCCGGATTCCTGGGACCGCCTGCGCCGCATCTTCAAGACCATAGGCCTGGACAAGGCCCTTAAAAAGGCCGGCGCGGGAGAGGGCGACGCGGTGCGCATCGTAGACAGGGAATTCGAATGGAGCGACGAGAAGCTCCCCGAAGGCAGACAGAGCAAGTTCGCCTACAAGTACCGGAAGTACCGGCAGGACTACGGCGACTGACCGTAAAAAAAGCCCCGGCTCTCCGGGGCTTTTTTATTTCGTGGTCCGGGCTCAGTACACCGTTCCCCAGTCCCTGGTGGTTATCCGGAACTCGACGCGGCGGTTGAGCGCGCGGGCCTCCGGGGTCTTCTCGGCCACCACGGGCTTCGTCTCACCGTAGCCGTAGATGCGGATATAGTCCGGATAGACGCCCTTGGTCGCCAGGTACATCTTCACCGAGTTGGCGCGGCGCAGCGAAAGGTCCTGGTTGTACTCGGCCGAGCCCACGTCGTCGGTGTGGCCTTCCACTATCAGCTTCAGGCGGTTCTTGTTTATCAGGATCACCGCTATGCGGTCCAGCAGCTCGTACGAGGAAGGCTTCAGCTTGGCTGAGCCGGTCTCGAAGTCTATGGGCGGGATCTGCCTGTTCTTGACCATGTCCATCACGCTGGTCAGCTCCATGTCGGCGCGCCTGGCCTCCTCCCTCTCGGTGGGAGTCAGCTGCCTGGCGCAGGCGCAGGCGGCCAGGACCGCCGCGAAAAGCGTCAACTTCCTCATAACGACCTCCCCTCGTAGTTCCCCCCCGTTATCGCGCCTATCAGCGTTTCCCGGCGGAAACGGTAGCCGCGGGCGAAGGCGGTATTGCTGAGCAGCAGCGGCGGGGTCGCCGCTATGGTGCCATAGATGCGTAAGCGGCCCACCTTCGGCCGTTCCGCGGAGTCCAACAGGTTGGACCGCACCACTTCCTCGAGCGTGTCCATGGACCAGTAGATGGGCCAGATGGTAGCGGCGCGCAGCGCCGCCTCGGTCTTCGGGATCGCGGAAACGAAGGCTTCGCTCTGGTCCAGCCGGTCGACGGCCCACATGACCCATTTCAGGACTATCTCCCTGAGACGTCCCATGTTAGCCTTGTCCAGCAGGTCGCCCGGCTTCATGTTCCTGGTGTCCAGGTCCTCCTGCGGGATATAGCAGCGGCCGTTCGCCAGGTCGGCCGCCATGTCCTTCAGGATATTCGTCATCTGCAGGGCCGCGCCTATCATCTCGGCGTCCTTTTCCGAGAGGAAGCCGCCGCGGGTGGAGCGCCTGATGGCCTGGCGGTATAGACGGGCCCAGAATATCCCGGGAACGCCGCCTATCAATGCGCAGTAGCGCTCGAGGTCCGAGGCGCGCGGCAGGGCGGCAGGGGCGCCGCCGGGGAAACTGCGGACGTCCATCTCCATGCCTGAGGCTATCCCGCCCAGCAGGTCGGTGAACAGCGGCTTGTCCTCTTCCGGCAGGGCGGCGAAGATATCGAGCACCTTGCCGAACTTCAGCAGCAGCTCCCGCTCCCCCTGCGGGGCCGGAAATTCAGAGAGCGCCCTGATCTTGTGGAGCAGGGCTTCGCGGGAACCGGGATCGTTGATAGCGCGGGCCAGGGATAGTATCTTCAGCTTCTCCTGTGCCGGTATCCCCGAAGTATCCACGGCAGTGTCGAGAGCGCGGCAGAGCAGGTAACCCAGGCCCATGCAGGTGCGCACCGGCTCGGGCAGCACGGCCACGCTGAGATAAAGGGTGCGGGAGAC
>DAIENX010000083.1:0-3708 GCA_027340875.1 Elusimicrobiota bacterium | reverse complement strand
CGCTTCTTGGAAACGTTCCGGTTGCTGCGCTTCAGGCCGCCGATCACCAGCGTCTCGCCGCTCTTGAGCTCCACCTCGGTCTGTATCTGCCTCGTTATCATCGAAGGGATAGTGGTGCCGGAGACTACCACCGGCTTGGAGTAGTCGGGGTTGGAGACCTCGAGCTGTATCTGCACGTCCACGGTGTTCTTCTTCTCGGTCAGCACGACCGGCAGCACCACCAGGATCACGCCGAACTTCTTGAACTCGGCGCCCACGCCGCTCTGGTTGGCGTACGGCACCGGCACCTCGCCGCCGACGGTGAAGTTGGCCTGCGTGTTGCTCTTCGTGATGACCTTGGGGTTGGAAAGTATTTGCGCCTTGCCCTCCGTCTCCAGCAGCTTCAGCGTGGCGGCCAGCTGCGTCTTGCGCTCGAAATCGCCGAGCGTTATTATGCCGGCCGCGCTCTTCTCGGTGAAGTCCAGCAGCTCGCTCCAGGAGAAGCCCCGGGTCTTCTGCAGCGATCCGCTTATCTCCACGATATCGGCGCTCACGGCCACCATCTGCGTCGCCTGCTGCGCGCGCGAAACGGCGGGCAGCAGCAGCAGCGCGGCCAGGAGGATGAGGGGTTTTTTCATATATATATCCTTATTTTATCAGCCTCTTGAAGGAAGCGATCTCCATAGGGTGCAGTTCCACGTCGCCGAGGCCGCGGACCACCACGGATATATCGCCCTGCTTCTGGGAGAGGGAAAGGTACTGCGCCTCCTGCGGGTTCAGCGCCAGGCTCAGCGCGGCCTTCTCGGAGAAGGCCTCGTCCGCGGCTTCCGCCTTGGCCTTCGCCGCCGCCTGCGAGCCGGAAAGGCCCTGGCCGAGGTTGGTGCCGACGCCCAGCACCAGCACGTTCTGCAGGATAGTGGCGGTGACCTTCTCCTTGCGGTTATCGCCCATCACGGCGTCGAACGTCACCAGGATGTCCACCCGGTCGCCGGGCTTGATAAGGCGCAGCAGGTCGTTCTCCAGCGGCAGCACGCAGCCTCGGTAGCCGGGAGGCACCTTGACGCTCAGTCCGGCCTCCGGGGAGAGCGACACCAGCGCGCTCTGCGTGATCTGGTTGCCCTTCGGGATGCGGACGGAAGTGACGAGGTTGGTGATCAGCTTGATGTCGGACTGGCTCTTCACCTCGTAGGCGTCCTGTTCCATGTACATCCTGGGGATCTCTTTCGTCTCCACCAGGTCCACGTTCATGATAGTGCGGGCCGGCAGGTCGAAGCGGGCGGCCAGCACCACGGCGCGCTCATGCTGCGCGGACAGCGCGCGCTCCTTGGAGGTGAGCACCCACCAGTAGATGGCCGCGGCCGCCATGGCCAGCAGCATGGGTACGAGCATGCCTTTCTTTTCCATATAGATATTCTCCGATTTAGCTGTTAACTTCCCGTTAAATCCGTGTTAAGTAAATTGGCCGACTACTGCACGTACGGCTTCTCCACCGGCATCCTGACCTTAACGACGATCTTCTTCATCCGCTTGCCTTTCGGCGGGTCCGACAGGAAGTAGCTGGAGCCGGGGAAGATCAGCCTGGCCTGGTAGGTCAGCGTCACCACCCAGTCCTGGCTCTGCTGGCCGGACTGCGGGTCGTTGGGGATGGCGTTGTCGTGGAAATCGCCATCCACCGAGATGCCGGGGCTGTGCGGGAACATCTGCTTCAGCACGTTCTGCATCTTCATGTTGGCCAGGCCCTTCCCGCCGCCGTTGCCGTCCCCGTTAGGGCCGGCCACCAGCGAGCCGATGCGCGCCAGCTCATAGGCGCAGTGATGCGCGAGTATGACGTTGAAGCCGAGATTCCCTATCTCCATTATAAAGAACAACAGCAACAGGAAGACAGGCAACACGAGCAGAAGCTCGATAGTCACCTGTCCCGCCCTCTTAAAGCGGCCGACGACGGCCGCCACGGCGCGCCGCGGCACGGCCGACAAGCGTTCCATGCCCATAAAGCCGCAACCTTTCCCCGGGCGCTGTCCCGGGATCAAAGACCGCAAAGAACCGTCCCGCGTGGCGGCGAGCCGGAGCCCGCCGCCACGCGCGGACTCGCAGCCGGCTTACTGATTGCCGGCGGAAGAGCCCAGGGTGGAGGCCGCCCCGTTGATCATGCCCTGTATGCTCTGGAAGAGGGTGGGCATGTACTTCTTGAGCATCATGCCCGCCACGAGCACCACGCCCACCACGACGGCGAGCATCAGCAGGTACTCAACGGTGTTCTGGCCTTTCCTGTTCTTAAACAGCTTGTTCATTGTGTTCCTCCGTAAGCTATCAGACAAATCCCTTGTTACCACGGGTCTTCCTTGTACATCCTGATTATCACCACCCCCCCCCGCCTGAACTGATTGGCGAGAGAGTACTGCAAAGCCTTGTACATCATAACGAACACGAACAGCAGGGACGCCGTCACCAGCAGGTACTCTACGGCCGTCTGGCCTTTCCTGAGCCGGAGCCGCCGCATGACGCCCGGGCCGCTGATGGTCGCCTGATGCGCATAGCGCCCGATACGACACGCGCATAGCTCCCGATGCGGCACAGCCATAGGCTAGAACTGGAACCTCAGCGCCAGCTGACTGGCCTTGCCCAGCGCGCCGTAGGGGGCGAAGGTATAGTCGAAGCCCATGCCGTAGCCCAGCGCCTGCGCGCTGTAAAGCCCCACACCGAAGGACCAGCCCGAGATGTCGTTCATCCCGAGGCGGTCCATCGTCCCGCCGGCGATGTTCTTGCCGTAGCCGTCCGAAGGCGTATAGCCGACCCGCAGCGCGACCCGGCCCACCTGCAGGACCTCCTCCGGCAGCGAGAATTCCATGCCGCCGCCGAGCCTGCCCTTGCGGTCCGAGTAGGACTTGTTCTCCAGGACCAGCGTCATGAAAGGATTGAAGGCATAGGCGCCGCCCAAGCGGTTCACCTTGACCACCTGGTGCTTCTTGCCGGAGAAGTTCTGGCCGGCACAGCCCAGCGACAGCTTCCTGCCTATGCGCAGCACCGCGCCCATGTCGAAGACCAGGTTCTTGTATTCGGCGGTGTAGTTGTCCTCCACCACCTCCTTGGCGCTGACCCCGATAAGCAGCTTCTCCAGGAAGAAGCCCTTGGCCAGCGAGAAGGAGCCGTAGCCGTTGCGCACCTTGATGTCGGAACCGTACTGGGGCTTGCCCTCGCTGTCCCTGACGTCGAAGCCGGTGATGTTGTAATACGCGAAGTTGACGCCTATCACCGACTGGCCGATGGGGTGCACATAAGAGATGTACTGGCCGGAATAGTCCTGCACCCAGCTGAGGTACGAAAAGGACACCTCGCGCATCTGCGCGGAGGCTATGCCGGCGGGGTTGATGTTCATCGCCTCGCCGCCCTCAACGATGGAGACCCCGTTGTTACCGAGGGCCTGCGCGCGGGGGCTTCCGGTGGGGATCTTCATGAACGCGGCTCCGTCGGTGCCGATCCGGCTGTCGCCGGCGTGCGCCCGGGGGACCGCTAGCAGCAGCGCCGCGGTTAAAAGCAGGAGATTCTTAATGGTCTTCATATCCATTCCTCAGATATTGGCCGAAGCGCTACGGCACCAGTATCTTCTTCACCACCTGGCAGACGTCACGCGTGCCCTCCGTCGCCTGGAACCGCACCACCGCGAAATACACCCCGGGAGCCACCGTCCTGCCGTACGTGTTCACCCGCGGCCAGCACGCCTCGTGCGTA
>DAIENX010000070.1:0-6391 GCA_027340875.1 Elusimicrobiota bacterium | reverse complement strand
CTGCGCAAGTCCCTGCGCCGCCTCGAGGAGCTCGAGAAGTTCGAGACCGACGGCCTGTTCCGCGTGATGTCCAAGAAAGAGGTTTCCCGCCTGACCAAGGAGAAGGCCCGCCTGGTCAAGCTGCTCAGCGGCATCCGCAACCTGCGCACCCTGCCGGACATCATCTTCATAGTGGACCCGATCGAGGAGGCCAACGCGCTGCGCGAGGCCCGCAAGCTCAAGATCCCCGTGGTCGGCGTCTGCGACACCAACTGCGACCCCGACATGCTTGACTGGCCGATCCCCGGCAACGACGACGCCGCCCGCTCCATCCGCCTGTTCTGCGCGACGATGGCCGACGCGGTGGTCGACGGCCGCGCCGAGGCCGAGGCCGAGAAGGCCGCCGCCTACCAGCAGCAGCAACAGGCGTCCGCAGTCGAGGCCGGCGTCCAGCCCGAGGGCGAAGCCTACCCCGAGCAGGTTGCCGAGGAAGCTCCCGCGCAGGAAGAGCCGGTCCGCACCGAGGAATAATCCAGGCAGCGGCTACAGGGGGCCCGGCTCTACCGACCGGCGCCCCCTTTTTACGATTACTTAACCCCCAAGGAGAACTGACATGGCAGCAATAACCAGTGAGCAGGTAATGACACTCCGGAGCCAGACCGGCGCCGGGATAATGGATTGCAAGGGAGCCCTGAACGAAGCCGGCGGCGACGTCGCGAAGGCGGTGGAGATACTCCGCAAGAAGGGCCTTGCGGGTCTCGCCAAGCGCGCGGGTCGCACTATGAAGGAGGGCATCGTGACGGCGAAGAGCGCCGGCTCCGCCCACTCCCTTCTCGAGATCAACTGCGAGACCGACTTCGTCGCGAAGAACCCCGACGTCGTCGGTTTCGCCTCCCAGCTGGCTACCGACATGCTCACCGACTCCTCACTTGCCAATCCCGCTGAGAGTGAGAAGGCCAAGGAGCGCATGCAGGCCGTCGCGCTGAAGACCGGCGAGAATATGGCCATCCGCCGCGGCGTGGTCTACACCGCTTCCGCCAACAGCGCCGTGAACTATTACATCCACTCCGACAACCGCAAGGGCGCGATAGTGGAACTGGGCTACACCGGCGACATCGCTGCCGCAAAGACCGACCTCGATAACCTGGCCAAGGAGCTCGCGATGCAGGCCGTCGCGATGCAGCCGCGCTACCTCCGCCCCGAGGACGTCCCCGCTGACACGGTGTCCAAGGAGAAAGAGATATACCGCGCCAAGATGGAGAAGGACGAGGAGGAGGCCAAGGCGAAGGCCGAGGCCGCCGGGCGTCCGTACAAGGCCAAACCGGCCGAGGCCATCGAGAAGATGCTAGACGGCCGCGTAAAGAAATACTACCAGGAGTCCTGCCTGATCGAACAGGCCACGATCCGCGACTCCAAGAAGACCGTCTCCCAGGTCGTTAAGGAGCTGGGGGCAAAGCTGGGCGGCGAGGTCTCCGTGAAGCGGTTCAGCTGTTTCATCGTCGGTGTAGAGTAAACTTGGTCGCCTCCGCCGGGTCCGGTAAGGCCCGGCGGAGGGATCTTTCCGGTCCCGGGAGGTTTTGATGTACAAACGCGTGCTTTTGAAGCTCTCCGGCGAGGCGCTGGGAACTCCCGGCGACAGCCGTTCCATCTCCCCCTCTTCCCTCACATATATCGCCAAAGAGATCGCTTCCGGCCTCAGGAAGTCTACCAGGCTGGCCATTGTCGTCGGCGGCGGGAACATCTGGCGCGGCGCCAGGGACGGCCACGGCATCGACCGTGTGACGTCCGACAATATGGGCATGCTCGCCACCGTGATCAACGCGATGGCCCTGCAGAACGCGCTGGAGCACGAGGGCGTCTCCACCCGCGTGCAGACCGCCATCGAGATCAGCCGCTTGGCAGAGCCTTTTATCCGCCGCCGGGCGCTGCGCCACATGGAGAAGGAGCGCGTCGTTATCTTCGCGGGCGGCACCGGCAATCCATATTTCACTACGGACACGGCCGCGGCCCTGCGCGCGGCCGAGATAGGCGCCGACGTGATCTTCAAAGCCACGCAGGTGGACGGCGTCTACACCGGCGACCCGAAGAAGGACCCGAAGGCCAAGCTGATCAAGGATATCACCTACATGGAGGCCATCAGCAAGGGCCTGAAGTTCATGGACGCGAGCGCCTTGACCCTCTGCATGGAGAACCATATCCCTATACTGGTGTTCGATCTGCATAAGTCCGGCAACATCCGCAAGGCTCTGTCCGGAGAGAGGATCGGCACTCTGATCAAGCAGGCCTGAGCGTTACTATTATGGAAGAGAAGATCCTCTCCGCCATCAAGCAGCACCAGGAGGCCGCCGCGGCCCTGGCCGCCGACCATTCGGCGATAGCCCCTATCGCCGCGCTCATGGCCAAGGTCGCGAACGCAGGCGGGAAAGTGCTGGTCTGCGGCAACGGCGGCTCGGCCGCCGACAGCCAGCATATCGCCGGGGAGCTGGTGGGACGCTTCAAGAAGGAGCGGCGCGCGATAGCAGCCGTGGCCCTTACCACCGACACGTCCGTGCTGACCTGCCTCGGCAACGACTACGGCTTTGACCGCGTCTTCGAGCGGCAGGTGGAGGCGCTTGGCCGCAAGGGTGACCTGCTGATAGCTATCTCCACCTCCGGCTCCAGCCCCAACGTGCTCAAGGCGGTCATAAAGGCGAAGGAGCTCGGAATGTCGGTGGTCGGCTTCTTCGGCGCTAAAGGTGGGGCCATCCTTCCCCATTGCGACCTCTCCTTCCTTGCCCCTTCGCAGGATACCCCGCGCGTCCAGGAGATACATATCCTGGCCGCCCATATAATCTGCGGTCTCGTTGAGGACGAGGTCTCCTCGTCCCCGCGCCCCTAGCAATCCGGGTATAATTTAATATAATTTATCTGGGCCGCTATCGTTTTTGCGGCATCAGGAGGAGATCTATGTCTGAATTCTCGATTCAGGACGTGCTGGCGGAAGCCGAGATGGAGATGGGCGATAAGATGGAAAAGATGAGACGCGATCTCACGTCCCTCCGCACGGGACGGGCGAACCCCCAGCTGCTCGATAACGTGCAGGTGGAATACTACGGTTCCCGCGTCCCTCTGAAGCAGGTGGCGGCCGTCTCGGTCCCCGAGCCCCGCACGCTGGAGGTGAGGCCCTGGGACGCCGGCGCGGTGGACGCCGTGGAGGCGGAGCTGCGCAAGATGGATTTCGGTTCCTCTCCCTCGCGCAACGGCGGCATCATCCGCATAAATCTCCCCCCGATGACCGAAGACCAGCGCAAGAAAATGGTGAAGGTGGTGCACAGCATGGGTGAGGATTCTCGCGTCGCCGTGCGCAACATCCGCCGCGACGCGCTGGAGAAGGTCAAGAAAGCGCAGAAGTCCGGAGAGCTCTCCGAAGACGACGCCAAGCGTTGCGAGGACGAGGTACAGAAGCTTACCGACGCCTTCGTGAAGAAGGTGGACGACTCGGTGGCGGCCAAGGAAAAGGAGCTGCTGACGGTCTGAGCCGCCGATGCCCCATCAAGACCGGCTCGATCCCTCCCGCCTGCCCGCCCATGTGGCGATCATCATGGACGGCAACCGCCGCTGGGCCAAGGCCCGCGGCCTGCCGTCGATAGCGGGGCACAAGGCCGGCGTGGACTCCGTCCACGCCGTGGTCCGTTGCGCTAGCAGAGCCGGAGTGAAGGCTCTTACCATCTACGCGTTCTCCACGGAGAACTGGAGCCGCTCCAAGCTGGAGGTCAAGGCTCTGATGTTCCTGCTGGAGAGGACCATCTCTGCCTACACGGAGGAGCTGGCGCGCGAGAACGTACGGCTGGTGTTCAGCGGCCGCACCGAGCAGATGCCGGCCGCGGCCCGCAAGGTCATGGACGCCGCTGTGCGCAGGCTGGAAGGCAACACGGGGATGGTGCTCAACATCGCCCTGAACTACGGCGGCCGTCAGGAGATCCTGGATGCGGTCAACAAGGCGATCGACGAAGGACTTAGGGTCGTAGACGAGAAGACCTTCTCGTCGCTGCTTTATTCGCCGGGACTGCCGGACCCGGACCTGCTGATACGCACTTCCGGAGAGCTGCGGATCTCCAATTTCCTGCTTTGGCAGACCGCGTACAGCGAGTTCTACGTCACCGAGACTTTCTGGCCGGATTTCCGCGAAGAGGAGTTCATGAAGGCTCTGTTCGAATATCAGGCGCGCGAGAGAAGGAGAGGGAAATAATGCTTTTACCCAGGATACTCACCGCCGTAGCCGGCATACCGCTGGTGCTGCTGCTGATAAAGGCCGGCGGTCCCGCTTACGCCATCTTCGTGCTGGCCATCATCGCGGTCTCGCTGCGGGAGTACGCCACGCTGATGAAGCTGGGCGCTAAGCCGGTGCATGCCCCCGCCCTCTACCTCTTCGGCCTTTTGCTGCCCGCCGCGCTGTATTTCGACCGTTTTTCCGCCCAGCAGGCCGGTCCGGACAACTTCTCCGGACTGGTCGTCTCGGCGGTAGTGATCGGCGTCATGGCCTGGGAGCTCTTCTCCCCGAAGAAGTACCTCGAGAGGATAGGCTTGACCCTGATGGGCGTCTTCATGATCTCCTGGTGCCTGTTCCATCTCGTCGCGATCCGAGACTTCAGGCCCGCCGGCCTCTGGCTGACGCTGATGCTCATCATCACGGTCTGGGTCATGGACACGGCCGCTTATTTCTTCGGCAGGTCCTTCGGCAGGCGCCAACTGTCGACGATAAGTCCGAAGAAGACCTGGGAGGGCGCCGCCGCCGGCTTCATCGCGGCGATACTGACAGCCTGGGCGATAGCCCGCATCTCCGGGGCCTTCCCCCCCGTTTTCGCCGCTGGCGCCGGCGTGCTGATCGGGATTTTCGGCCAGGTCTCCGACATCGCCGAATCCATGCTGAAGCGCGCGGTCGGGGCCAAGGACTCGTCGTCGCTGCTGCCGGGGCACGGCGGCGTGCTGGACCGCTTCGATTCCTATATCTTCCTCGCTCCGGTCATCTACTACTATTCGGTCCTGGCCCTGAAATGAAGAACGTCGTAATACTGGGCTCCACCGGCTCGATCGGCGTGAACGCGCTCAAGGCGGTGCGTAAGCTGGGCCGCGGCTGGCGAGTGCTCGGCCTCTCCGCCAATTCAAGCGTGAAGGCCCTGCTGGCCCAGGCGAAGGCGTTCCGGCCGGCGTATATATCCGTTTTCGATTACTCGTCCTGGAAGGAACTGAAAGCCTCGGCGCCGCGCGGGACCAAGGTGCTGCCGCCCGGGGTCGAGGGACTGGCCGCGCTTGCATCCCTGCAGGAAGCCGATATCGTGCTCAGTTCCGTGACCGGGGCGGTCGGTTTCGCCCCGCTGCTCGCGGCCATCCGCGCTTCGAAGCACATCGCGCTGGCCAACAAGGAGCCGATGGTCATGGCGGGAGAGCTCCTGATGCGGGAAGCGGACCGCTGGCAGGCCAGGATCATCCCCGTAGATTCCGAGCCTTCCGCTATCTTCCAGTGCCTGGCCGGAGTGAAGCCGGGCCGTTACGACGAGGTCCTGAACCGCGTCTTCCTCACGGCCTCCGGGGGCCCGTTCTACGCCGCCAAGGGGTCGCTGGCCAAGGTCACCCCGGCCCAGGCGCTCAAGCATCCCCGCTGGAGCATGGGGCCGAAGATAACCGTGGATTCCTCCACGCTGATGAACAAGGGTCTTGAGGCTATCGAGATCATGAACCTGTTCTCCGTGCCGATCTCCAAGATCGAAGTGCTTGTCCATCCCCAGTCGGTGGTCCATTCCGGAGTGGAGTTCAAGGACGGGTCGGTGCTGGCCCAGCTTTCGTGGCCGGACATGAAGCTGCCGATACAGTACGCCCTGACCTGGCCGGACCGGGCCCCGTCGCTGGCCGAGCCGCTGGACTTCTTCAAGCTGGCGCGGCTCGACTTCTTCCGGCCCGACTTCCGCCGCTTCCCCTGTCTGGAGCTGGCTTTGACAGCTGCTCGGCGCGGCGGCACGCAGCCCGCGGTGCTGAGCGCGGCCAATGAGGTCGCGGTGGAGCGGTTCATCTCGGGGCGTCTGGGCTTTACGGGCATCCCGGCGGTGATAGAGAAGGTTCTCGCGGCCTGCCGCGGCGGCGAGGGCCGCCTGACGCTGTCGGCCGCGGTAGAAGCCGACGCCTGGGCGCGACAGAAGGCGGCCGCGGAGGCCGACGTTATAGGCAAGAGGTACTGATGATCATATCGATACTCGCGGTCCTGTTCACTTTCGGACTCGTCATCTTCCTGCACGAGTTCGGCCATTTCATGGTCTGCAAGCTCGTTGGAATACGCGTCGAGGAGTTCTCGTTCGGCTTCGGCCGGGAGCTGGCCGGCTTCACCCGCGGCGACACGCGCTACTCGGTCCGCCTGGTGCCGCTGGGCGGCTACGTCAAG
>DAIENX010000051.1:0-26252 GCA_027340875.1 Elusimicrobiota bacterium | reverse complement strand
CGAGAAGTCCGGCGGGCCCGTGCTGGTGGAGGTCATGGGTACCCGCGTGGCTCTGGGCCGCGGCATGGCGGAGAAGGTCTCCGTCAAGGTGAAGTCGCGCACCATCCTGCTGGCGGGAAACCCGAACGTGGGCAAGAGCGTGGTCTTCTCGCGCCTTACCGGCCTGGAAGTGATCTCCTCCAATTACCCCGGCACTACCGTCGAATATACCGCCGGCCATACCATGCTTTCCGGAGAGAGGTTCTCGATCGTGGACGTCCCGGGAGCCTACAGCCACGCCCCCACCAACAAAGCGGAGGAAGTGGCCCGCAGCATACTCACGGCCGGCGGGGCGGCGCTGATCATCAACGTAGTGGACGCCACCAGTCTGGAGAGGAACCTGTTCTACACGCTGGAGCTGGCCGCCATGGGCGCGCCGCTCGTCATCCTGCTCAACAAGCAGGATATCGCCAAGAGGAAGGGCGTGGACATAGACGCGGCCGCGCTGGAGCGCCACCTGGGCATAAGGGTGGTGCCCTTCGTCGCCACCACCGGCGAGGGGCTGGCCGCGCTGCAGCAGGCGGTAAAGGACTTCAACGAGGGCCGCCTGCCGGAGCCGGCGGAGGTCCCCGCCGGGCCGGACGAGAAATGGAAGCTGATAGGCCGGGTCTCCGCCGAGTGCCAGCGCATCTCCCACAAGCACGCCACCGCGCTCGAGAAGCTGGAGGACCTCACCTCCCGCCCCTCCACCGGCCTGCCGTTCGCGGCCGCGGTGATGCTGGCCCTCTTCTTCGCCATACGCTTCGTCGGCGAGGGGCTGATAAACCGCGTCCTGGACCCGCTGTTCAACTCGGTCTGGATGCCGCTGCTGAACTCCGCCCTCTCCGGCCTTCAGGACGGCGGCTTCCTGAAGCTGCTGCTGCTGGGCTCCACGCCCAAGCCGATGGAATCCTTCGGGCTCCTGACCACCGGCCTCTACATCCCCTTCGTCACGGTGCTGCCCTATATAGTGGCTTTCTACACCGCGCTCAGCCTGCTCGAGGACATCGGCTACCTGCCGCGCCTCGCGGTGCTGCTCGACAGCTCGATGCACCGCCTGGGCCTGCACGGCTACGGCACCATCCCGCTGATGCTGGGCCTGGGCTGCAAGGTGCCGGCCATCCTGGCCGCGAGGGTGCTGGAGACCCCGCGCGAGCGCGTTATAGCCACGGCGCTCACGCTGGCGCTGGCCCCCTGCATGCCGCAGACGGCGATGATACTCAGCCTGCTGGCCCCGTACAGCATCAAGTACACCGTGGCCGTGTTCGGTGCCGTCGCGGCCGCGGGCATGCTCAGCTCCGCGCTGCTGAGCCGCATGCTCAAGGGAGAGACGCCCGAGCTGTTCCTGGAGATCCCCCCCTACCAGACCCCCTGCGCCTCCATACTCGGCCGCAAGGTATATTTCCGCCTGAAGGACTTCCTGCTGGAGGCGGTACCGATGATAGTGGCCGGCGTGCTCGCCGTGAACCTGCTGGACATGAGCGGGGCGCTGGCGGGCATCTCCGCTTTCTTCAGGCCGGCGGTCACGGGCCTGCTGGGCCTGCCCCCGGAGACGGTCTCCGTCATGGTGCTGGGCTTCCTGCGCAAGGACGTTTCCATAGCGATGCTGTCGCCTTTCGCGCTCTCCCCCGGGTCCATAGTGGTGGCCAGCGTCTTCCTGAGCCTGTACCTGCCCTGCCTCGGCAGCTTCATGGTGACGCTGCGCGAGCTGGGCCCGCGGGACGCCGCCAAGGTCTTCGCGATGAACTTCGCCGCCGCGCTCCTCTTCGCGGCGCTTTTGAACCTCGCCGTAAAAATCATATGATTTATACGCGCGGGGGCCGGGTCCCCTCGTTAGCCTGAGCGACAGTCCGCGGCCGCGGAGGCGGCGACCACGATTATGAGCTTCTTTAAGGACATGAAGGACGGGCTGACCCGCAACGTGACCATGCTGGGCGTGGTCAGCGGGCTGACGGATATCTCCAGCGAGATGCTGTACCCGATAGTGCCGGTCTTCCTCACCTCGGTGCTGGGCGCGCCGATGGAGATAGTGGGCTTCATAGAGGGCGTGGCGGAGGCCACGGCCAGCTTCTTCAAGATCCTGGGCGGCAAGCTCTCCGACCGCGCCGGCCGGCGCAAGCCTTTCGTGGTGGCGGGCTATTCCCTCTCCGCGCTCTCCAAGCCGGTGCTGGCCCTGGCGGCCAGCTGGCATTTCGTCCTGTTCTCCCGTTTCATCGACCGCGTAGGCAAGGGACTGCGCACTTCGGCCCGCGACGCCCTGATAGCCGGCTCGGTGGACAAGGCGCACTGGGGCAAGGCCTTCGGCTTCCACCGCGCGATGGACACCCTCGGCGCGGCCATAGGCCCGCTCACGGCCCTGGCCATGATAGAGCTGATGGGCCCTGCCAGCCCCGATTACCGGTTTATCTTCACGGCGGCCTTCGTGCCGGCTCTGCTCGGCGTCGGCGTGCTGGTCTGGCTGGTGAAGGAATACGCTGTACAGCGGCCGGCCGCCTCCGGGCAGTCCCCGGCTGCCGAGCCGATGGGCTCCGACTTCAAGACCTTCGTCGTGCTCTACGGCATCTTCGCCCTCGGCAATTCCAGCGACGTGTTCCTGATCATGAAGGCCAAGGACATGGGCTTCACGCTGACGCACGTCATACTGGCCTACACCGGCTACAACCTGGTCTACGCGCTGCTGGCGTCCCCGGCGGGCTGGCTCTCCGACAAGCTGGGCAAGGTGAAGACCATGACCTTCGGCTTCGCCGTCTTCGCGGCGGTCTACGTCGGCTTCGCCGCCGCCCATAAGGCCTGGCTGATCTGGCCTCTGTTCGCCCTCTACGGCTTCTACGGCGCTTTCAACGAAGGGATCTCCAAGGCCGTGGTCTCGCATCTGAGCTCCTCCGCCAACAGGGCCTCCGCGATGGGCTATTTCCAGGGCGCGGTGGGCTTCCTGGCCTTCGCCGCCAGCGCTCTGGCCGGCCTGCTGTGGGACAAGGTCTCCCCCGCCGCGCCGTTCGTGCTCGGCGCGGGCTGCGCCCTTCTCTCCGCGGCGGCCCTTACCGTCTGGACCAGGAACCGGAAATTCTCATTCTGATGAAAAACCTCCTAAAGGAAGTTCTGTCTAACGAAGTCTACCCGGCGATGGGCTGCACAGAGCCGGTGGCCGTGGCCTTCGCGGCCGCCACCGCCGCGAAGCTGCTGAAGGGGAGGACCACCTCGGTGGTTATAAGGACGGACCCCGGCACCTACAAGAACGGCCTGGCCGTCGCCATACCCAATACCGGCGGCCGGAAGGGCAACCTGCTCGCCGCGGCCGTAGGCGCGGTGGTGCGCCGCCCGGAACTGGGCGCCGAGCTGTTCAAGGGCCTGCCCCGCGCCAGGCTAAAGGAAGCCGCCGCGCTAGCCGCCTCCGGGCGGGCGCGCATAGGCGTGGACCATTCCCGCGCAGGGCTCTACATCTCCGCCGAGGTGAGGTCCGGCTCCGACAGGGCCGTCTGCGTGCTGGAAGGCGGCCACCGCTCCGTCTCCAGCCTCACGCACAACGGCCGGGCCGTGATCAGGGGCTCGGCCGGCGGCAGGAAAAGGGTGCCGGCCTACAAGAAGCTGCTGCGCCGGGCCTCGCTGCGGGACCTCTTCAAAGCGGCGGAGACCGCCACCCCCGCCGAGCTGAAATACCTGAAGGCCGGGGTGGAGATGAACCTCGCGGCCGCCGCCGAGGGCCTGAAGCTGCGCAAGGTGGGCTACTATGTCGACGACCTGATCCGCAGCGGCTACCTGAAGCGCGACATCCTTTCCAGCGCCAAGCTTACCTCCGCCGCCGCCACCGACGCCAGAATGGCTGGCGTGCCGGTGCCGGTCATGTCCAGCGGCGAATCCGGCAACCAGGGAGTGGTAGCGGTGCTGGTGCCGTGGCTGGTCGGCAAGGCTTTCAAGGTCCCGGAGCGCCGCATCCTGAAGAGCATAGCGCTCTCGCACCTGGTCAACTCCTACATCAAGGTCTTTACCGGAGAGCTGGCCCCTATCTGCGGCTGCGCGGTCGCGGCCGGCGTGGGCGCCGCCGTGGCGGTGGTCTGGCAGCGTTCCGGCCCGGACCGCCGCAAGGCCTCCCTGGCGGTCAACACCGTGATCAGCGACATAGGCGGCATGCTCTGCGACGGGGCTAAGAGCGGCTGCGCGCTCAAGGTGGCCTCTTCGGCGGACTCGGCCATACGCGCCGCGTGGATGGCGTGCAACGGCGAGGGCATAACCGAGGAGGAGGGCTTCGTCGGCAGGTCGGCCGAGGAGACGATCAGGAACATCTCCCGCATCTCCAGCGCCGGCATGGCCAAGGTAGACGGCATAATACTCGAGATAATGTCGGCCAAGAAACCGTGACGGTCTACGCGCTGATACTTTCCGACCCGGCGGCGGAGCCCCTGGCCCCGCTGGCCTTCCTCTCATCGCAGGAGGGCCTTTCCCCGGAGGACGCCCGCTCCTTCCTGAGGAAGAACCCGGGCTTCCTGGCGAGGAACGCTCCCCTCGAGCGGGCCCGCGGTCTTTCCGCGGCGGCCGCCGCGGCCGGCTTCCCGGCGCTCCTGGTTCCGGAAACGGAACTACCGGCCCTCCCCCCGACGCTGCAGACCGAAAAGATATCTCCGGCAGGGGCGGGAATACAGGCCTCCGGGGCCGCGTTCTCGGTCTTCATCCCTTTCGACAGCATCACCGTCCTCTCCGCGGCCGCCTACGACGCCGAATACCTGCCGGACACCCTGCAGGCGCTCAAGCAGGGACTGGCCGCGAAGCTCGCCTCCATGGCCGGCGCGCCGCCTCCCTCCGCACGTAACCGCGTCAGGGAGACCTTCTTCCGCGCGGACGTAGTGAGCGGGGAAGGACCGCTGCGGCTGCTGCTGCGCCCCGAGGCGCTGGATTTCTCGGCATTCGCCGGGAAGCCGGCCCCGTCGAGCCTTCAGAACTTCCGGGCGCTCCTGCAGCAGCTCTCCGCCCAGGCCTTTCGCGCCAGGAAGAACGCCTTCCTGGCCGCCTTCCTCGCAGGCCGGCCGCTGGCGGCGCTGAAGACCGCCTCTCCGGAGGCCGCCGACACCGAACTCTCCCGGCTGCTGCTGCTGTCGCTAGGCGGCGTTTAATCCGGTCCCGCATATCCGCTATAATCTGACTTATGGACAAGCATCCGCACGGGCACCGCAAGTATTTCGCCCTCCACGCCCATTTCTACCAGCCTCCGCGCGAGAACCCCTGGACCGGGGTGATAGACCCGCAGCCTTCGGCCTGGCCGCACCGCGACTGGAACTCCCGCATCGCCAGGGAATGCTATATCCCCAACGCCTTCGCGCGCATCAGCGATTCCCAGGGCAGGGCTTTGGAGCTGGCCAATAACTACCTGTACTACAACTTCAACTTCGGTCCCACCCTGTTCTCCTGGCTGCAGGAGCATCATCCCTTCTGCTGCGAGCGGATAATCCAGGCGGCCAGGGAATCCAGGGAGAAGACCGGTCATTCCAACGCCATCGCCCAGGCCTACAACCATATGATCATGCCGCTGGCACCTTTCCAGGACCAGCTGACCCAGGCGCTCTGGGGGATAAAGGATTTCGAGAAGCGCTACGGCTTCAAGCCTGAGGCGATGTGGCTGCCGGAGACCGCCGCCTCCGACGATACTCTCCGCCTGCTGGTGGACCTGGGCATGAAGTACGTCATCCTGTCCCCCTACCAGGCCGAGCGCGTGAAAGCGCACGGGGCCCACCAGTGGACCGACGTCTCCAACGGGGATTTCGACGTGACTAAACCCTACGTCTGGCACGACACGCTGCCGGACGGCGCCAGGCGGCGCGGCCGCAGCCTGGCGGTCTTCTTCTACGACGGTCCGCTCTCCAAGGCGGCCGCCTTCGAAGGCCTCACCGCGGACTCCTCGGTCTTCGCCGACAGGGTGGACGCCTGCTTCAAGCCCCGCCACTCCGGCCCGCAGCTCGTCAGCATGGCCGTGGACGGCGAGACCTTCGGCCACCACCACAAGTTCTCCGACATGACCCTCGCGCACGCCTTCCGGCACGAGCTGAAGAAGCGCGGCATCGAGACGGTGAATTTCGGGACCTATCTGGAAATGCACCCCCCCACGGACGAGGTCAGGATAAAGCCCGGACCCGACGGGGAAGGGACGGCCTGGAGCTGCGCGCACGGCGTGAGACGCTGGAAAGGCGGCTGCGACTGCGGTTCCGAGGGCCGCTCCACCGCGTGGCGCCTGCCGTTCAGGGCCGCGCTGACCAGCCTGCGCGAGGCGGCCGCCGCCGTTTACGCCTCCGAGGCCGCCAAGTTCTTCCGCGCGCCGTGGGAAGCCCGCAACGACTACGCGGAGCTGCTGCTGGACCGCTCGCCGGAGGCGGCGGACCGGTTCTTCGAGGCCCACGCCTCCCGCAAGCTCTCCCGCGGGGACAGGGCGCGGGCCCTCGAGCTGCTGGAGATGCAGAAGCACGCGATGTTCATGTTCACCAGCTGCGGCTGGTTCTTCGCCGACGTATCGCGCATCGAGGCGGTGCAGAACCTGCGCTACGCCGCCCGCGTGGCGGAGACCATGCGGGACCTCGGCTTCGAGAACGCGGACAAGGCCTTTCTGACGCTGCTGGAGATGTCGCACTCCTCCTACCCGGAGGCCGGCAGCGCCCTCAAGCTCTACACGCAGGTCCTGGCCGGCAGCCAGATGGCCCGGCAGAAGGCCGCCGCGCTGATAGTGGCCGACGCCCTGCTCGAGGACGGCCCCCCCTGCGGCCAGGTGCCGGTCAGAGTGGAGCAGCGCGCCGTGGACGGCAAGGGCGCATGCCTGCGCGGCACGGTAACGGTGCCGGGACCGGCGGGAGAATCGCCGCTGGCCTTCTGCTACCTGAGACGGGACCTTGAGTTCCCCGCGATGTACTTCGCCCAGCCTTCATCCGCCAAGCGGCTGACCGAGCTGTTCGCCTCCGGAGAGCCGGCCGCGATCCAGGACGCGCTCGAGAAAGAGCCCGGGCTTACCAGGGTCGCCTTCGAGGATTTCTCCTGGGACGAAAGGACGCTTTACGCCGGCATGCTGGCCGAAGCGGCCAAGCACCGCCACGCCGGCGCGATCTTCCGCATACTCGAGGACCACCTCTATCTGCTGGACAGGGTTCCCGGCAAGGCCTCCTCCTCCTGGGCGCCGCTGCGCTCCCAGGCGGCCTCCTACGCCAGGCAGGCGGCGGAAATACTCTTCTCCCGGGCCCTTCATTCCGACGATCCGGGCGGGATAGAGAGGTTCTCTGATTTCGCCTCGCGCATAAAGGCCTCCGGGCTGGAATACACTTTCGAGCCGCCCCCGGAAGAGGCGGCCGCGCTGGCCGCCCGCGCCGGGGAGAACGCCCGCAGGGAACCCTCCGAGGAAAGCCTGCGCCAGCTCCTTCTGCTGCTGAAAGCGGCGCGCAGCCTGGCTTCTACCGACCTGATCTTCCACCTGCAGAACTACCTCTCGGCGCTGTTCGAGACCGCGCTGGCCGGAGGATCGCCGCAGGACGCGCAGCCGCTGGTGAAGGAGCTTTACTCCCTCTCCGGCATGCTGATAGAGCGCTTCGACAGCCGCCTGGAGCAGCCCGCGGCGAAATAACCGCGCGGAAGGCACAAAAAAAGCCCGGGAAGTCCCCGGGCTTTTTCATCGGCAGCTTAAAGGTTCAGCCCTTCGCGGCCTTTTCCATCTCCTTCGTAGAGAAGACCCGGTAGCTCATCTCCGGGAAGATGTTGTCCTTCCACTCGAGCTCCTTCAGCCAGCCCTCCTCGAGGCGGTTCCCCATGATCTGCTCGTACAGCCCGTTGAAGCGGTGCGTGTGCGAAACGAAGCGCTTGGTGGAATAGCTCTTGGCGGTACCGACGGTCATCAGGAAGGCCCAGTCAGAGGACATACCCAGCACCAGCTCGCGTCCGCACTGGTTCAGCGCGCGCTTCAGCGTGCCGGCGGCCCGCGGGAACTTGTTGGCCAGCTCCACCATGCGCTCTGCCTGCTTGTGCAGGTGGCGGTACATCCAGTCGTTGGTGCCGTTGAGCCACACCTCGTTGTAGCCCTTGTCCCCCCAGGTGGACATGGACGGCTGCACCACCTGGTTGTCGGGGTGCATCGACAGGTACTCGCTCGGCGTGACCATCTTTATCGTCTTCTGGTCGTAATGCACCTTCTTGAAGAGGAACTCCAGGAAGTCCGTGCCCTCGTACCACCAGTGGCCGTAGAGCTCCGCGTCGTACATGGAGACCACTATGGGTTTCTTCCCGAGGAAACCCTCCAGGTGCTCTATCTGCCGCTCGCGGTTGAACATGAAGTTGCCGGCGTGGGAGGCCGCGACGTCGCGGGCCTCGTGCGGGTTGTAAGGGGCCTTCTGGTCCAGCGGCACGCGCCCGGTTATCTTGTGGTACTTGAGACCGATGTTGCGGCGAACGCCGTCCTGGTGCAGGTAGGGCTTGATATAGTCATATTCCAGGTCGTAGCCCAGGTCGCGGTAGAACTCGCGGTAGCGGTGATCTCCGGGATAGCCGGTCTCGGCGCTCCAGACCTGTTGCGCGCTCTCCATGTCGCGGCCGAAAGCGGCCACGCCCGACGGGCAGTAGACCGGCGCGTACACGCCGTAGCGCGGGCGCGGACTGCCGTAGATGATGCCGTGCGTCTCGAGGAAGAAGTAGCGGATGCCCTGGGACCGCAGGAATACGTCGTCGCCGGGGTTGTAGGCGCACTCGGCCAGCCAGATGCCGCGCGGCCCGCGGCCGAAATGCTTCCTGTAGTCGTCGGCGGCCAGCTTGACCTGCGCGTGCACCACCTCTTTGCGCAGCGCCAGCGGCAGGAAGCCGTGCGTGGCGCCGCAGGTGATGATCTCGAGCTTGCCCATGTCCTGGAACTTTTTGAACCCGTCCAGGATGCGGCCGTGGTAGTAGTCCTCGTAGAGCTCGCGGATGCGCCTGAACTTGGCCTCGTACATCCTGGCCGCGTCCTGGTAAGGGGTGTTGCGGGTGCGTACCGCTTCCTTCTCGGCCAGCTCCAGGCGCAGGTTGTAGTAGCGGCGGAAGCGCTCGCGCAGCAGCTCGTCCGCCATCATGTTGCACAGCGGCGGCGTCAGCGACATCGTGACGCGGAAGTCCGTCCCCTCCGCCGTCAGCCGCTCGTAGATGTCGAGCAGCGGCAGGTAGGTCTCGCACATCGCCTCGAAGAACCAGTCCTCCTCGAGGAAGTCGTCGTACTCTGGATGGCGGATGAACGGAAGATGCGCGTGAAGAACTAAAGCGAGGTAGCCTTTTTCGTTATTTGCCATCAGTCTTGGTGGTCCTGCGGACCTTAATGTCTATCTCCCTGAGATCCTTCTCGTCCTTGGACATGGCCTTGACCGGCAGCCCCATCTCGCCGTCGGGCAGCGCGAAGCGCATGCTGAAGGTGCCGTCCGGGTTCAGGCTGACCTTGCGGCCGGCCACGGTGACGAAAGCGTCGGGCTCGGTGGCCCCGTAGAGTATCAGCTCGCAGTCGGCCACCAGGCGGAACTTCCTGGCCTCCTCCGGCTGCTTGTGCAGGGCCTGCGAGGACATGGAACTCACGCCCCAGGAGGAGGCGCGGCTGAAAACGGCCCTCAGCATCTCCCAGCGCTGGGCCAGGGACTTGGCCACTTCGCCGGAACCCTTGCCGATGTACTCCACGCCCGAGAGCTGCAGCAGCTTGTCGAAATCCGCGGTGACGGCCATCCACTTCTCGTCCGTGACGTCCGAGACGCGGCCGGCAGGCAGGCTTACCGTATTGGTCTTGACTATGGAGATGAAGGTCCCGTCCGGCAGCACCAGCCCCACCTCGCAGAAATAGGCGCGCCCCGGCTCCTGCACGTTGACGTACCAACTGCGGGCCTCGTGCATGACCGTGATGTCGAAGAAGGCCTTGGCGCCGTCGGAGGCGTCGTGGACGCGGATGACCTGCCTGCCCTTCTCGAAGATGTCGGCGCCGTGCTTGCGCTTCAGGTTGACGCGGGAGTTGTCGGAGATCTCCCAATAGATAAACATCCAGTTGGGGTCGCGCGGCAGCAGCGCGGCCTCGGTGCTGCCGTAGCCGTCCGGCAGAGCCTTATGCTCGGCCTCCGGTCCCCGGTTTTCCTTATTGAGCCTACCTGACGAAGTCATGACGATCCTCCCCCTGCGGCCCCATATCCGCTTTGCCGCGGAAATGGGATATCGGCTGGTTACCCAGTCACCCTACTGACGTATTATACAAAAATCCCCCCGTTGGGGACCAAATCCAGGCCGGCCGGGGCGCTAAAGATACCGCGCCGGCATCATTGGGCCTCGGAGTCGAAATCGGCGGCTGCGGGAGCCTCCGCGTGATCGTAAAGCCAGTCGAAGACGTACTGGTAGGCCTTTATGGCCTCCGCGTCGTTGGTGAAGATGACGTTCTCGAAGGAATGCCGGCTGGCGTTGGAGGTCCAGTTGAAGGAGCCGGTCTCCATGACAACCCCGTCCAGGATGGCGAACTTGTCGTGCAGGGCCCCTTTTTCGTTGCGGCCTATGCCCCAGCGGAAAGGCACCCCGGCCGAGAAAAGCAGCTTTGCCAGGCCCGAGCCCTTGGCCATGTTCCTGTCCATCAGGAAGCGCACCTTTACGCCCCTCCTATTGGCGTCGATGACGGCCTCGGCCAGAACGCGGGAGGAGAAAGAGAAGGTGACGATGTCGGCGCTACGGCGCGAGGCCCTCAGAATGGCGGCCAGGCGGTCCTCGGTGGCGGAGCCGGGCGAGAACAGGTAGGCCGGCACCTTGGTCCCGTTGAGCTCCATGACCGGGGAGGGGTCCTGCGGCGGCTTGCCGTAATAACCCTCGGGAACCTCCTGGGACGGCCCCTGGGAAAGGACGCGCGCCTTGGACCACATCCACTCGAAGTAAGCGTTGTAGCCGGCCAGATAGGCGGGGTGCTGGGCGACCATCGTGTTCTCGTGGTTGGAGAAGGTGGCGCCGAAGGTCCAGTTGTAGGAACCGACGGCCACGGCCTTGCCGTCGCAGATCAGGATCTTGTTGTGGTTGACGCCGTAGCGGCCGGTGCCGCGCAGCGTGCGTATGTCCACGCCGGCCGAGATCAGCCGCTTTATCTGCGGGTCCGCCTTCGGATAGAGATGGGACTCGTCCACGACCATCCGTATCCTCACGCCGCGCTCCTTGGCCCGCAGCAGGGCGTCGGGGTTGTCCTTCAGGGTTATGCTGAACATCACCACGTCGACGCTGCTGTCCGCCAGGTCTATCAGCTTGGTGTTGAGGTCGTTCAGGTAGGCGAAATTGTACGGGGTGACCGAGCTGAAGTCACCGGTCCGGACAGCCGCCAGCGGCGCCGGCACCTGGGGCGCCTGCAGTTCTTCCGGGGAGAAGGCTATAGCGAAGTCCCGCTGCCCCCCGCCGGAGGACAGCGCCGAGACCCTCAACGGACCGCAGGAAAACAAGAAAGCCGCGCTCAACAGGGCGACCTTGGTCTTGCGGAAGATACGCATGTATCTATTTTATCCGTACGCGTTAATATCAACAAGGGCTGTAAGTCCCCCATTGAGGGGCCAAAGGGCCTATATATTGACTTATCAAATATAGGTCCATTGACACGGCCGGGCTAGGCCCTTTGACGCTGGTCAACCCCCGCCGCGCGCATTACAATATTGCGCGGGCAAATTGCAGCCAGCAACGGAGAAATGATGAAAAAGTTCACAGCCTTACTCGCCTTCCTGCTGCTCGGAGCTTCGGCCGCCAGGGCCCAGCTGACGGCCACTTTCGTGGACGTCGGCCAGGGCGATGCCATCTACATAGAGCTGCCGAACGGGCATAACGCCCTGATAGACGGCGGCCCTAACGGCGAGTCTATACGCAACTTCCTGAAATCCAAGGGCGTGACCAAGATAGACCATGTAGTGCTCACCCACCCGCACAGCGACCACTACATCGGCCTGCTCGAGGTCTTCAAGAAGTTCCAGGTCAACGAATTCTACGACACTAGGATGAACAACACCGACGCCCAGGGCGACGATACCCTGCGCCAGCTGGCCCAGTCCGAGCCCGGCTGCAGGACCATCTATCCGGAACCCGGCGACCAGCTGAACTGGGACCGCAACGTGACCGTGAAGGTCCTGAACTCCTGCACCTCCCCGGTATCGTCCAAGGACAATACCCCGATCAACAACTGCTCGATAGTCCTGCGCCTCTTCTACAACGGCAACGGCATCCTGCTGATGGGCGACGCCCAGACCGAGATCGAGAACGCGATGATGCGCATCTTCAAGTCGGGCCTAAACTCCACGTACCTTAAGGTCGGGCACCACGGCTCGCGCTATTCAACTTCCGCCAAGTTCCTTGAGCGCGTCCAGCCCAGCGTGGCCATCATCTCGGTGGGCCAGGACAACAAGTTCGGCCACCCGCACAAGGAGACCCTGGACAGGCTCATGGCCGCCAAGATACAGGTCTTCACCACGCTGGACGGCACGCAGACCCTGACCATCCCGGCTCCGAAGCGCGGCGTGGAGCCCATGGTGAACGGCGAGATAGAGCTGCCGGTGGTCTACACTCCTACTCCAGAGTTCCGGATGCAGGATTATCCCTACAACCCCGCAGACGCTGCGGCGATGAAGCAGCTCGGCGAGGCCGCCTCTAAATAACCGGCACACCAGCGCGGCAGAAAAAAGGGCGCCTTATGGCGCCCTTCTTCTTTGCTAAGGCCCGGTCCTGGCCTATCTGGGGATGAGCGGAGATTCGGGCGGTATGCCGTACACCGCGGCGAGCGCTCCGGGGGAGAGCATCTCCGCGGCGGAACCGAAGGAATATCCACCCCCGCCGCGGAAGAGCAGCGCCTTGTTGCAGCCGAGGCGGGCCAGAGCGGGCTCGTGCAGGACGGCCGCCACGGCCATCCCGCGCACGGTGAGGCGCTTAAGCAGGTCCAGGACGGCGGCCTTGTACCTGAGGTCGAGATGGGAGGTCGGCTCGTCCAGCAGCAGGACCCCAGTCTCCTGCGCCAGTGCCTGCGCGATGAAAGCGAGCTGCCGTTCTCCGGTGGAAAGCGTGTTAATAGAGCGGCCGGCCAGCCTGGCTATCCCCGTCTCCTCCAGCGCCCTGTCCGCCGCCTCCTGGTCGGCCGCGGAATAGCCGCGCCAGAGGCCGGCTCTGGCCGTGCGGCCCAGCAGCACAGCCTCCCGGACGGAGAAATCATAGGGGGTAAAGGTCTCGCTGGGAACGTAGGCGAGCAGACGGGCCAGACGATCGGGATCAAGGCCCTTGACCTCCTGTCCGCCTATCCTCACGGAACCGGACGCGCCGCCCTGGAAGCCGGTTATGAGCCTGAGCAGCGTTGACTTGCCTGAACCGTTCGGGCCCAGGACGCACATGAAGTCCCCCGGCAGCAGCGCGAAGGACATGCCGGAGATCAGCGGCGCGCCGCCGTAGGAGAAGGTAAGCCCCTCCACCTTCAGCGCCGGCATCAGGTCCTCCCCCTGGCGGATCTCCAGAGCAGCCACATGAAGAACGGCGCCCCCGCCAGCGCCATCACTACCCCGGCCGGGATCTCCGCCGGGGCGAACAGCGAGCGCCCGGCCGCGTCCGCGGCGGCCAGGAGGGCCGCGCCGCCTATGGCCGAAGCGGGCACCAGCGTCCTCGAGGACGGCCCGGTCAGCAGACGCACGATATGCGGCGTCATCAGCCCGACGAAACCTATAGTGCCGCCGAGGGCTACCGCCGCCGAGGTGGCAGCGCAGGCGAAGACGAAGAAGAGTATCCGTTCCTTCTCTGGACTGACCCCGAGATGATACGCGCTCTGCGCCCCTAGCGACATCGCGTCCAGCGCCCGCCAGCGGACAAGCGCCAGCCCGCCGCAGACCGCGATAATAACGCCGGAGGCGATAAGCACCCCGGGGCGCGCCATGTACAGGCCGCCCAGCACGAAGTAGAACAGGGAGAAAGAGCGCTCCCGGGCGGCGGTGAGGGTAAGCATTACCAGCGCGGTCAGAAAAGCGCTTACGGCCACGCCGGCAAGCACCAGCGAGGCGTCGGAGAGTCGGCCGGCCAGCCTGGCCAGCCAATAGGAAAGGAAGGTGGCCCCGAAGGCGCCCGTGAACACGGCCAGGAAGAACAGCGGAGAATCCCTATCCACGCCCGCGATGAAGCAGAGCACCGCGGCGGCGGTGGCTCCGGCGGAAGTGCCTAGGATGTACGGATCGCTGAGCGGGTTCTTCAGCACGCCCTGGAACAGCGCCCCAGCCAGCCCGAGGCCGGCGCCGACGGCCAGCGCGGCCAGCGTGCGCGGCAGGCGCAGGTTCCAGATGATCTCCGGGGACAGGCCGGCCGGGCCCGCGGCCAGCGACAGCAGGCAGGCGGCGGCCAGTGCCGCCGGCAGCAGCAGATATTTACCTTTTGTCATCAGCGCGGCCTGCCGGCGCCAGCAGGGCGGCCAGCTTCTTTATCTCCCCGAAGAGTCTTGGGCCCGGGCGGGAGAAAGCGTCGCGGTCCAGCCCGGTTATCACGCGGCCGTCCTTCACGGCGGCCATGTCCTTCGCCATCGGTCTTGAAATGAATTCATCCCTGACGCCGTTGAGCAATATCACGGCCTTCGGGTCCATCAGCAGTACCTCTTCCCAGGTGGCCTGGAAATAGCCGCGCTTCTCGCCGCCGAAGACGTTTACGCCTCCGGCTTTGGCAACGGCATCGGAGAGGAAGGACTCTCCGCCGGTGGTCCAGCCGCCCGAGTCGGCCTCTATATAGACCTTCACCGGCTTCCCGTCCCGGGCTTTAGGCAGCGAGGAGGAAAGCCTCTTAGCCAGCTTCTCCCCCTCCTTCTTCAAGCCGAGCTCTCCGGCGATAAGCCTCACGGTGGTCAGGATGTCTTCGACCTTCTTCTCTTCCGGCAGCGTGACCACCTTTATGCCGAGCGAGGAAAGCTGCTTGGCGGTGGAAGCGGACGCCCAGGCGCCGGTGAAGACGATGTCCGGCTTGAGCGAATATACCTTCTCCAGGTTCGGACGCAGGTAGTCGCCGGCCTTCTCTATCTTCGCCGTCTCCGGAGGATAGTTGCAGAAATTGGAGACCCCGACCAGGTCCTTACCAGCCCCGAGCGCGAAGATTATCTCCGTGTAGGAGGGCATCAGCGAGACGACGCGCTTTCCTTCAGCGCGGGCGGACAGCGGGGAGCAGAGCAGCAGGAGCAGTAATATTTCGCGCATAAAAAAGGCCCTTTCCAAAGAGAAAGGGCCCTTGTTTCCCCTCGGAAATACCCCTCGCGGGGTCCGCAGTAGACCGGGCTGGCCTATGGCCGTGCCGCTTCAAGCGCTATGCGCTTCAGGCGGCCTCAGCCGTCAGCATCACCGTTGCGGGGCAGCCGGGGATTCGCACCCCGTTCCTTCTGCGTTTATCTATGATACTAAAATCGCGTCAGAATTTATACTTAAGCTCGCCGATCAGGTACCAGCCGCCCAGGCGGTAGTTGACCCCGCCGGCGTTCCTGGAATTATACCCGAACAGGCCGCCGAGGGTGCCCTCCAGCCCGCCCCAGCGGCGGCTGGCCGCGGCGGAGAGACGGTGCATGGGCACGTCGATGGCCGTAGAGAGGTCGAGGCTGCCGGCGTCGATGGCCGGCGTGTCGTAGGCGTAGCCGGCCATGAAGTCGGTGCTGTCGCTGTAGTTCCACAGGACGCCCGCGCGGTACTTGAAGGAATTCTTCCAGTCGAAGGTATTACCCTGGTCCGTGAAGATGTTGCCCTGGACCTTATAGGTGGTCTTGTTCGAGAAGCCGCGCCACCAGGTCTGGGCGAGGTCCAGCGTCAGCGTCAGGTCCTTGCGGTACTTCCAGGCCGCGCCTATGCCGGAGGTGGGCGGCTGCTTCAGCGTGAACTTGAAGTCGGTGTTCTGGGCCCCCAGGTTGGTGGAAGTCCCGTCGGCGCTGCCCTCTATCTTCACCTTGGAACCGGAGCGGAACACGGCCCCGAGCGAAAGAGAGCCGCTCACCGCGTATTTTGCGCCGAGCACCGCCTCGGCCCCGTAGCCATCGCCGTCGAGCTTGCGGGTCAGGTGGTCGGGGCCGACCACTATAGGACCGGGCAGGATCAGGGTGTAATCCATCGTCAGATCGGACTTGAGCTGGCCGTAGACCAGGCCGAGACCGGCCGCGCCGGTGAGCTTGTCGGTCAGCCTGCGGGCATAGGAGACGTTGGCTTCGGCTATCGCGGCGCTGCCTTCGTAGTCTATCGAGCTGAAGACGGGAGAGACGGGATTGGAGTCCTTGAAGTTGGAACCCTGCAGCAGCGGCATGTAGACGCCCACGCCGAGCGCCGAGTTGTCGTCCAGCGGAACGGCCGAGCCGACCGAGCCGAAGAAGAAGGAGGAATCCATCTTCTTCTCGCGGAACAGGCCGCCGGTGCCGGAGACGTTGAAGGAGTTGCCGTCGCGCATGTAGCTCTTGCCGGCCTTCAGCTCCAGGCCGGCCTCGCGGCCCTTCACGTCCGCCAGGTTGGCCGGGTTCCAGTAGATCGCGGTCCAGTCCGGGGCGTCGGCTATCACCGCGCCGCCGCGGGCCACGGCCCGCGCGCCTACGCCGTCGAACTCGTAGCCCGACGCGCCGGCGGGGACCGGGGCGGACGCGCAGGCCAGCGCCGCCAGGGCGGAAAGTGTCATCAGGTCTTTCAGGTTGTTTTTCATATATATCGCAGTCCTTTGGTGTATCATGCGCCGTCAGGCGCCGCCGGCAGCTCCACTATCACGCTGAGCCCGCCCGAAGGCAGGTTGTGCAGCTTTATGTCCCCGCCGTTGCGTATCAACAGGTCCCTGGTTATCAGCAGGCCGACCCCGGTGCCGTCCGGCTTGGTGGTCACCGACCGGCGGAAGACGTTCTTCAACTGCTCCTCCGGGATGCCGGGGCCGTTGTCGGATACGGTTATGACCGCGGAGCCGTTCTCCGAGGAAACGGATATAGCCACGCTCCTGAGGTCGGCGTTGTCATGCACGGCCTCTACCGCGTTCTTGACTATGTTGAAGATGGCCTGCATCAGGTCGGACTTGGAGGCGTTGACCACCGGATTAACCCCGATGGGGACCTTCGTCTCGAAACTGACCCCCCTGGCCTTTGGAGAGAAGGCGATTATGGCCGCCAGGTCCCTGACGAAGTCGCCGAGGCGGATGTCCTCCCTGCTGGGGCCCGCGGGCTTTCCGAAGCGGGTTATATTGTGAAGGGAGCTCACGACCTCGTCCACGGTTTCCTGCATCGCGCGCAGGGTGTCGAGCTTCTCCTTGTCCGTTTCCTCGAGCGCCTGGACCTCCAGGTAGCCGGAAAGCGAGGCTACCGGACCTCGCAGATCGTGGGCTATGCGGTGAGCCAGCAAGCCCAGCTGGGTGGTGGAGTTAAGCTCCGAGAACTTGCGCACCAGGACCTCCTTCTCCTCAGCCTCTTCGGCCAGCCTGGCGCGCATCACGGAGAGGATCTTTCCGGTCATGGTCCCGGTCAGCGCCAGGTAGGAGGCGGTTATCAGCGAGATAAAGGCCACCGTGACCGGATAGTGGTGCAGGTCCTGCGACCAGGGCATATAGTTGGGCAAAAAACCGTAGTAATGGCCCGAGGCCACCAGCAGGTAGCCGGCTATGCCGGCCGGCATGGTATAAGGGTTCTGAAGTCCGTACAGCGCCTCGGCGACAAGGAGCGAGAAATAGAGGAAGATGAACGGGGACACTATGCCGCCGGTATACAGCACGGCCAGCGTCACGACCGCTACGCCCATCTGGCTCAGCGCTATACCGGAGGTCTTTACGCAGTCCTTGCGGCAGAGGAAGGCGAAGCTGAGGTAATAGGCGAAATAGGCGGCCGAGGCGATGAACGAAAGGAGCCCCAGCTTCCTGGGGAAAGGGAAGTTGGTGGCGAAGATGAAGATGCCGGCAAGCAAGGCTATTACGGCCGACACCAGCGAGTGACGTTTCAGCAGTTTGTGGTTCCTGACCCCTGAAAACTTGTTCATTTCCCCTTAGAAAAGCGCTTCGGCCATCGAATGGGTGCGGCATGCCGGCACGGCAGTTCCGCTGACCGGAACAAAACCGCCGGCCTCTATATCTGCCTTCTCTGTTCGTGAATCAATCCGCGCCCTCTCCCTCATCAAGGGCTACGGTCCGTCCGGCTAACCACCCCGGACAGATAGATTATCGCAAAAAATACCGTGTTTTACAATAAAAAACGCCGGATAGGACCGGGGCGGTCCTATTTAGACCAGGTCACGACAAGGCGATGCGCGCCGACATCGTAGCGGAAACGCCGCCCCTCCTTCTCGGAGGGAAGCGACTCAGGGAAGTACCGCCGCAGTACGCCGGGGTGCCAGGCACAGAGCCCGTCCAGAGACCCCTCCCCCGCCAGCCACGGGTGAGTGCTCCGCAAGCGATCCCGCTGCCAGCCCATGGCCAGCGCGTCGTCGCGTATCAGCAGCCGCTCTTCGGAGGCCGAGAGCAGCAGGCTAGAGCCTTTATATCCGACATAGCTGCCGCCGGAGCAGAGCACGGCCGCCCAGGAGAGGACAGGCCCTTCCGTTCCCGGCAGGAGTTTTATGAATAGCCGGGAACGGTAGCCTATGACACCGGCCGCGGCGCCGAGGGAAGGGAACGATATCTCGGCACGGGAAGCTCCCCCGTTCACGGAGACCTTTATCAGGCTCTCCACCCGTACCGGCCCGGGCCCGAGGTCGTCATAGAAGCCGGTATCCACCGGCTCCGGTATCCGGGGCCCGTCGTCGCACCTGTAGCTGGGCAGGTCCTTGAGCCTGACCCGGTCCAGGCCGAAATCGGGCATGCCGTCCGCCGCACCGGCGCCCGCCCCCGCGCTCGAAAGCGCGGCGGCGGCCAGCAACATTGTCCTCAGCGCGGCGAAACGCATACGTTCCCCTCCGGGCTACTTGAGCAGCTTTCGGAAGCTCGCTATCTCCATCGGATGCATCTCCATGTCGCCAGCAGCACGGCGCGTCAGCACGATGTTGGACGCCTGCGCCAGGCTCAGCGAGGCGTACTGCCCCTCCATAGGGTTGACCAGCATCTGCACCGCGCCCACGCCGTCCGGGGAGTCCGGCTTCTGCACCTTCGTGACCAGCACGTTCTGCAGTATCGTAGCCGTCACCTTCTCCTTCACATCGCCAGCCATTATGGCCTCGAAGGTGACGAGCATGTCCGCCCTGTCGCCGGGATTAAGGAACAGCGCCTGCGGGCCGGAGACCGGCAGCGTCACCCCGCGGTAGCCGGCCAGTATGTACGGCACCGGCTTATACCGCTTCGGGAGGTCCTTTACCTGGCGGGGAGCTTCGAAGAGCCGCGCGAACAGCGCCCGGCCGCGGCGCAACAGGTCCGCGGACCTGGCGTCGAAGCCTTTCCGGTCCGAGTCCGAGACGTCCTCCATTATCCCGTCGAAGTCCTTCATGATGCCGTCCATGTCCGCCAGCAGGGCCGCGCCGCGCCCGCCCATGGAGTCCTGGAGCCCCGACCTGTAAAGGCGGTCAAGGCTCATCATGAAGCGTACCCGCATGTCGGCGTATTCGGCCTCCAGCGCTAAGGGGTCGGCCCCCCGCTGCGCCTTAGAGGCGAACTCGTAGAGGACGGAAACCGGAGTCTGCCATAGCGCGGCCTCGCTGAGCTCACCCTCCTCCGGGTCACGCCAGACCTTACGTTCCAGCATGGCGGGCCTGGCTTTCTCCAGCCAGCCGGGGAGCTCGAGGGTCGTCTTGCTGCCGTGGCAATCGGTCTTGCGGGACTTCACCTTCTCCTCCAGCTGCGGGGCGAGGTAGTAGTAGAACAGCTGCATGTCCTCGGCCGCGCAGCTCACCTCGTCGGCGGAAGACGCGGCCGCGCGTACCGCCGCGGCGGGCGTCAGCGTGCAGAGCATAAGAGCCATGATAGCGGGTTTCATAATATCCTCCTAGCTCCCTTACTTGATAAGGCGGCGGAAGCTGGCCATCTCCATCGGGTGCAGCTCGGTGTCCCCGACCGCGCGCACGGCTATAGTTATGCGCTTGGCCTGCGACACGCTGAGCGCCAGATACTGCGCCTCGTTGGGGTTCAGCAGCAGCTCCACGGCGCCGGTGCCGGTCACTTTCTCCGGCCTGGCCACGTTGATGACCACGACGTTCTGCAGTATCGTGGCGGTCACGGTCTCCTTCGAGTCCTTCATCGCGGCGTCGAAGGTCACCATCACGTCCACCCTGTCACCCCTCCTCAGGTAGAGGAGCTGGTCGCCGGGCAGGGCGATGGAAGCGCCCCTGTAGCCCGCCACCAGGCCGGTCGCCACGGAGGCCTTGACGGGCTTCTCCGCCTCCTGGACGGAAGCCGGAGCGCCTGGCGCCGCCGCTTCGTCCGCGGGCAGGTTCGAAGGCGCCGCCGCAAGGGTCAGCGCCGCTATCACTGTCAGTCCGAGTATTTTCATAAGGCCTCCTTCTCTGTCACTTTCGTCGTCGCTGCGCTATGCGCGTGCCGTATCAGGGCTATGCCTTTCAGACGGCCTTCGCTGAACCCCTCCCGAGAGGAGTCACACATTTACATCTAGATCGATATCACCTGGAACAGATCTTCCAACGCTATGGGCTGCCTGCGCAGCTCGAAAACGGTGGTCTCGGTCTCCCAGGCCACCCCGGAGCCGTTCTCATCGCTTACCGCCCGGACCCCGGACACGGCTATCGGAGCCCCCCGCCCGGCGGCCGCTATCGGGAACTGTGATATTTTCTCGCCCTCCAGCATCCCCATCGGCACGGAGGCGAACAGACCGGCATCCGGCTTCGGCGGCTGCTTAAGCCACAGTTCGGCCCTGGGTACCGGGCTCAGGGCTTCCGAGGAAGCCGTTATTTCCGGGCCCGGGGCCGCGGGAGTTTGCGCAACGGGCGCCGGAACGGGCACGGTCACCGGCACGGGGGACCTGCGCGCCAGCGGCAGCAGGACCACCGCCAGGCAGGCCGCGACGAGCGCCGCGCGGGCGTAATTATTGGAGAGCAGGGCCGCCAGCCCGGATAAAATGCCGCCGGCCTCCGGCGCAAGGCGGCCGCGCAGCTCCTCCCTTATCCTGGAGCCGCCGCTGAAGTCCGCATCGGACAGCGCCGACGCTATCGCCATGGCGCCGGGGTCGCAGGGGGCCGCGGGAGCCTCGCCCGCCAGCAGGGAATCCAGCTCCCTGTTGAATTTTTCCGCCAGTTCCTGCTCGCTCATATCTTTCCCTCTAAGGACGCCTGCATCTTCTTTACCGCCCTGTAAATTATTATCCCTATATTACTTTCCCCCAGGCCGGTCAGCTTCGCTATCTCCCGGTTGTTCATGCCGGAGGAGAACTTGAGGGCGATTATGTCCCTGGAGCGCTCGTCCAGCCCGGCCACCGCCTCCAGCAGGCGGGCTTCCCGCTCCCGCAGCTCGAACGCCGCTTCCGGCCGCGGGTCCGTGCCCTCGCGTTCAGCCGCCGCATCCAGCGCCACTTCCCCTCTCCGGGTCCTCCCCCGGCCCCAGTCGGCTACCGCGTTGCGCGCTATGCCGAAGAGCCAGGCCTGCTCGGGACCGCGGGAAGGGTCGAACTTAGCGAACCCGCCGAGCGCCGCTTCAAAGATCCTGCCGGTAATGTCGTCCGCCTCGGCCGCCAGCCGCACGTGGTAGCGCACGTAGTTGTAGACTTTAGCGAAGTAGCGGTCGTAGAGCTCGGTGAATTCCATGCCGGTCCCTCTATACTAATAAATACGACCGGCCCGGGAAAGTATTACACCGGGCCGTGCGCGCGAACTGGAGGTTGTCTGCTATCGGGCCTGCGCGGGCAGCGCCGCCCTGTCGCCGGCCAGGGGCAGCCGCGTCAATATCCTGACCCCGCCCTCGAAATTCTCGGCGTAGATCATGCCGCCGTTGCGGACCAGGAGGTCCTGGGCTATCAGCATGCCGACCCCGGTGCCGGAGGCTTTGCCGGTCACCGGCTTCTTGAAGAGCGAGGAAAGCACCTCCGCGGGAATGGGCGGCCCGTTGTGTTCTATGGCCACTTCGGCGAAGTTCCCGGCCCCGCGCAGGATAACGCGCACCGCCCTGTCTCCGGGCGCTCCGGACAGCGCTTCTATGGCGTTCTTGAGCACGTTGAAATACGCCTGCTGCAGCTCCTGCCTGGACGCCAGCACCACGAGCCCCTCCCCTCCGGGGTAGCTTTCCTCGATGGCGCATTTGCCGCGGTCCGGGAACAGCTTCGCTATGACCACCAGGTTCCTCAACAGCTCGGCAAGGCGGAGCGGTTCCTTGGGCGCCGCGGCGGCGCGGCCGAAGCGCGTGACGTCCCCGAGGGAGGCGCTCATCCTGCCTACGGCCGCCATCAGGTCCCGCAGCATGTCCCTCTCGTCTTCCGTCCTGGCCGGGGAGCGGAGCAACAGCTCGCCGTAGCCCATTATCGCCCCCAGCGGGCCGCGGAGGTCGTGTATTATCCTGTGCGTCAGCATACCTATATGCGCGGTGGAGCTGAGCTCCGCGAACTTGTCCTGCAGCGCGCGGCGCTGGAACTGTTCGTCGGCGAAATCGGCGCGCAACGCCCCGAGTATCAGCTTGCCTATGTAGCCGGTCAGCACCATGAAGGAGATGACCGAACCGGAAATGAACATGACCGCGGCCGGGCTGGAGTAGACCGCCATCGCCTGCGGGTCCGACACCCGCAGCAACCCAGACCATTCCCCCGCCACCACGCAGGCATAGCTGAGCACCGCAGCGAAAAGGGAAAGCCGGGAGGTCACCCCGTAGCCCACTTCGGACACCAGCAGGGCGAAATAGAAGCAGACCAGCGGCGAGACTATCCCCCCCGTCATGTGCAGGACGAAGCCCATCACCACTGTGCCGTAAAGGCTGAGCGACAGTATGGCGAAATACAGGTCGCGGCTGAGGAGGCGCCAGAAGGCGGCGAAGAGGAAGTAGCCCGCGGAAGCGGCGACCAACAGCCCCGCCAGCCCCGGCTCAAAAGGTATGCTGGGCGAGCTGCGCAGTATAGCTGCGGAGAGCAGGAAGGCGGCGCCCGTGACGAAAGCCTGCGCGCGGAGATACTTCTTCCCTATGATGTCTGACGCGGTCATATACCCCCCTTTCAGGAGTTATTGCTTTTTCTCGAAGACGTACTTCTGCAGCGTGTGAAGCAGTATAACCATGAACAGCGGCGGGAACCAGTAGTACAGCAGCGGATCCTCTATAGGTATGCCGAAGATGGTAGGCCCTAAGGTGCGGTTGGGGTTCCAGACCCAGTGGCCACGGGAGACGGAGAAATACTCGGCCAGCAGCATCAGCACCTCGAAGGTGCAGATCATGGCTATGGCGGCGGCCCAGTTCACCCGCTCCCTGGCGGCCTTGAACATCGGAATGAGTATGAAGATGAAAGGGGCCGACAGGATGACGGTGGCCGGCCAGCGTTTTTGCGACGCCCGCCTTTCCTTTTCCTTCTCGTCCACGTAGGGATCGTCGTTGTTCTCAGGCATTCTTCCCTCCGAACAGGCGGCACCAGGCCAGGTAGACCGACATGCAGAACAGCGGCGCGCCGTACCAGAACACGAACTCCTCTATCGGCGCCGGTCCGAACCAGATGCCTATGAGCTTGTCCGTCTTCTGCGAGAAGCTCCAGACGTCGAAGCCCAGGTAGACGTACTCCATTATCGTGGTGGTTATGGCTATCAGGACGGCCGCGGCCCAGAAGGCCTTCTTCAGCGGCACGGGCTCGCGGCGGAATAGCGCCAGGATGAGCACGGCCGCCGGGACCCAGAACAGTACGGTGTAGGTTATGAGGTATACCGGCATTATAGTTGGCAGTATAACATTTTGCGGCGGGAATGTTCCTGTAATGTAACAATAGTTACACTTTATTCGCGAATATAGGCCTCCCGCCCGCGGAAATACGGCAAAGGAGGATTCCGGCGCAGCGGACTGTCCGGCAGTTCGGGCGCCGGGCACTGGATACCCCGATCACCCCGCCGGCGACCCTCCCCTGGTTGCAATTTCAGGACGCGTTTTGGTATAATTCTTAGGTAGTTCCGTACCTTACAAGCCGCGAAGGTATCCATAAAAGTCCAAAGACTACCCGCGCGGTGATGTTCTTCCAAGGAAGTATACGGAAGACGCGTTAAGTTTCACCCACCTGCAGAAACTTAGCACAAAGTATCGGAAATATAACCAGCTTATATTTCGGAGGCTTTCTGCTATGAAAAAGTCATTGTTGTTCCTGTCGCTAATACTTTCTTTCTCCGCCGCGGCTTTTGCCGAAGGCGCCCTGGACAAGGTCCTGGCCGCCACCGACAGCGGCCTTTCCGCCGCCGCCCGCGAGGCCGCCGAAATGCAGCAGCCGTTCACCGTGCCGCCCCCGGTCAGCATCGCCGACCCCCGCTATTCCGACACCCCGGCCGCCGATTACCTGCCGCTGAACAAGCGCGCGGTGTTCGAGTACGAATACACCTCCAGCGAGTTCAACGGCTCCAAGGTGATACGCGTGGAGTACATGTCGTACTCCGAGGCGGAGCGCACCGCGCAGGTGAACATGGTCATCTTCAACCGCACCAAGCCGCGCGTGGTCAACTACGTTATGACCGCCGACGCCGCCGGCATCCGCTCCTCCGACTCCCCGCTCTACGGGCCCAGGCTGGAGCTGCCGTTCCCGCTAGAGTACAACGCCGTCTGGAACGAGGGCCCCGACCGCAACCGCGTCGCCGCCCTCAACGCCAAGATCACCGTGCCCGCCGGCACCTATAACGGCTGCCTGAAGGTCCTCACGCGGCTGAGCGACGGGGACGCCGGCGCCGCCGTGCGTTACTACGCCCCCGGCGTAGGCCTGGTCTACGAGCAGATAAATTCCGAGGAGAAGCAGGAAACCATCGTCCTGACCTCCTACCAGCTGAAATAAGGCCTGGCTGACGGAAAAAGAAGGACCCCGGCTTCCGGCCGGGGTCCTTCTTTTTGATAACTGCGGACGGCTACATCCCGAGGCCGGGGATGCCGCCGAGGGAGCTCATCTTCTGGGCGGCGGATTTCTGCGACTCCTTTATCGCCCTGTTGACGGTCTCCGCCAGCGACTTCTGCAGCCTGGCCTTGTCGGTGGCCGCGGGGTCGCACTTGAACTCCACCGACTTTATCTCCTGCGAGCCGGTTATGCTGACCTTCACGAGGCTGTCCTCGCTGGCCAGCACGAGGGAATCGAGCTCCTTCTTCAGCTCGTCCATCTTCTTCTTCATCTCCCAAAGCTGCTTCATCTTGTCCAGCATGTTCTCCTCCGGTTTACTTGGCGCCGCCCGCCTGCTTGAGCAGCAGGTCTCCGGTGCGCACGCGAGAGTGTTTGTAGCCGTACATGTAGTAGATCACCAGTCCTATCACGAGCCAGGCGAAGAAACGTATCCAGGTGACCTTGTCCAGGCCGTGCATCAGGAAAAGGCAGAAGAGTATCCCCAGCACCGGGGTGGCGTAGCCGCCGGGCGCCCTGAACGGCCTGTGCCGGTCCGGGTCCTTGACGCGCAGCACTATGACCCCCATACAGACCAGCACGAAAGCGAACAGCGTGCCGATGTTGCAGAGGTTGGCCATCTCGTCGATGTTGCACAGCGCCGACAGCACGGCCACGAAGACGCCGGTCCAGATGGTGGTCACGTGCGGGGTCTTGAACTTCTCGTGCACCCGCGCGAAATACTGCGGCAGCAGGCCGTCGCGGCTCATCGAGAAGAAGATGCGGGGCTGCCCCATCTGGAAGACCAGGAGCACCGCGGTATGCGCTATGACCGAACCGAGCGACACCAGCACTATGATCCAGCGGGCGGCGTGGTTGTAGTCCAGCCCGGCGATCAGCGGTTCGGCTATCTTGTTCTTGAGCTCCATGAAGGGCATCATGCCGGTCAGCGCCACGGTGACCAGGATGTAGATCAGCGTGCAGACGATCAGGGAGCCTATGATGCCTATAGGCATGTCCCGCCTGGGATCGCGCGTCTCCTCGGCCACCGTGGAGACCGCGTCGAAGCCGATGTAGGCGAAGAAGATCGTGGCCGCGCCCACCTGTATGCCCTTCCAGCCGCCCGGCGCGAAAGGCACCCAGTTCTCGGCCTTGAAGTAGTAGAAGCCCACGCCCACGAACAGCGCGAGCACCGCCAGCTTTATCATCACGAGGATGTCGTTGAAGCGGGTGCTCTTCTTGATGCCGACTATCAGCAGCCCGGTAAGGGCCAGCACTATCAGCACGGCCGGCAGGTTGAAGATCAGCGGGATGCTCCCCAGGTGCGGCGCGGTGGCCAGGTCGAAGCCCTTCTGCACGAAGGTGCGGT
>DAIENX010000039.1:0-2997 GCA_027340875.1 Elusimicrobiota bacterium | reverse complement strand
GGAGACCGCCAAGGGCATAGCCCAGGTCTCGATGAAGCACAAGGTGCCGGTGGCCTTCGGCATCATCACCGCCGACAACCTGGAGCAGGCCATCGAGCGCGCCGGCGTCAAGCACGGCAACAAGGGCGCCGAGGCCGCCGTCTCCGCTATAGAGATGGCCAACCTCTTCAAGGGGCTGTAAACTCCGGAGCTGCGCTATGCGAAGACCCGCCGTGGACAGGGACGCGCTATACATGGCCCGCGCCGTGGAGCTGGCGCGGAAAGGGCGTTTCGGCGCCCATCCCAATCCCATGGTGGGCGCCGTGCTGGTCAAAGGCGGCAGGATAATAGGCGAAGGGGCGCACCTCCGCTACGGCGGGCCTCACGCCGAGGTCAACGCCCTGCGCTCCTGCCGCGTGAGACCCTCAGGCGCTTCCCTTTACGTCACGCTGGAGCCCTGTTCAACCTGGGGAAAGACCCCCCCGTGCACCGACGCGGTCGTCAAGGCCGGCATAAAGGAAGTCTATATAGGCGCGCCGGACCCGAACCCGGCCAACGGCGGGAGGTCCGCCTCCATACTGCGCCGCGCCGGGCTGAAGGTCAGGACGGGGGTGCTCAGGAAGGAATGCGAGGAGCTCAACCCGGCCTTCAACAAGTACATGCGCACCGGCCTTCCTTACGTGACCGTTAAGATAGCGCAGAGCCTGGACGGCCGCATCGCGGACGCCGCCGGCCGCTCCCGCTGGATCTCCTCCCCCCGGTCCCGCCTGGAGGCGCACAGGCTTAGGGCGGAGGCCGACGCCGTGCTGGCCGGCATAGGCACCATCCTAGCCGACGACCCGCTGCTCAACGTGCGCGGCGTTAAGGTGCCCCGGCAGCCCTGGGTGGTGGTGCTGGATTCGGCTTTCCGCGTGCCCGCGCGGGCAAAGATCTTCCGCAACGATAATGTGCTGGTAGCGACAACCCGCAAGGCTTCCGTTTCGGCCATGAAGAAGTTCCACGGCCGCGCCAGGATACTGGTCCTGCCGTCGGAAGGCGGCCGCGTGGCGCTGCCTTCGCTGCTCTCCGAGCTCGGGAAGCTCGGAGTCTCACACGTGCTGGTGGAGGGCGGCGGCAAGGTGGCCGGGTCCTTCATAAGCAGTGGACTGGCCGACCGCTTCGTCTGCTTCGTGGCCCCCATGCTGATAGGCGGCGTGAAGTCGCGTAATTCCCTGGTCTGGCCAGACGCGCTGAACGCCGCCCGCGCCGAGCTGGGCATCCGCCCCCGGCTGGCGTCTATAGCCAAGGCGGGCCCCGATCTTATGCTCGACCTGAGGTTCGACTGATGTTCACCGGGATAATAGAGGCCGTGGAGAAGGTCAGGTCCGTCTCGTCCGGGCTGCTTGAGATATCAGTCCCCGCCGACTGGGAGCTTTCCGACGGCGAGAGCGTGGCGGTTAACGGCGCCTGCCTGACGGTTACCGGCTTTAGCCGCGGCCTGGCCTCTTTTGCCGTGAGCCCCGAATCCTTCTCCCGCACGACGCTGGGGCGCCTGAAGGCCGGCTCGGCCGTGAACCTGGAGCGCGCGCTGGCCGTGGGTGCCAGGCTGGGCGGCCATTTCGTTACCGGCCACGTGGACGGCACCGCCAGGCTCATTTCCGCCCGGGACGAGGGCAACAGCCGGATTATCGAGGTGGAAAAGACCCCGGAAGCCATCATGGTGGAGAAAGGGTCGGTGGCCCTGGATGGAATAAGCCTGACGGTCTATGATGTACGGCGGGATTCCTTTAAGGCGGCCGTTATTCCCCATACCTGGGAGCATACTGCCCTGAAGGGGCTGAAGCCGGGGTCCCTGCTTAATATCGAATACGATATACTCGGGAAATATTCCTCTGCCCGGACCCCCGGCATCACCAGGGAATTCCTCAAAGAGAACGGCTTTTTGTAGGGCTAAATATTACTTATATTGTATGTAAAAGTACAATATATTGCATAAATACGTACAATCAGGAAAATAAAAAACCGCCGTTGTTCCCGGCGGCTCTCTTGCGGTTTTTCCCGGTTCGGCGGGGCGGAGGGTGTGGCGAAGCTCAGGACCGTTCCGGGTAGTTGGGGCATTCGGCGGGTCCCGCTTCACGGTCTGCTATGGGCAGGGAGAAATAGAACGTGGAGCTCTTGCCCGGCTCGCTTTTTATCCCCAGCTCGCTGCCGTGCAGCTGCAGCAGCTCGTTAGAAATGCGCAGCCCCAGCCCGAAACCCGAGGCGGACGCCTTGGCGTCCTTAGTCCGGTAAAATTCCAGCTTCAGTTTGCCTATCTCCTCCGGCCGTATCCCGGCTCCGCTGTTCTCCACTAGAAAATTCAGGCAGCCCTTGCCGTCTTCGGCCATGCGCACCGAGATAGTGCCTCTTTCCGGAGTGTACTTGACCGCGTTGCCTATCAGGTTGGAGATCACCAGGGAGATGGCCTCCATGTCAGCGCTTACTTCCACCGGCGCTTCTGGAGCGTCCATGTAAAACGAGAGGCCCTTCTGGATCATCAGCGGCTTCATGGACGCGACCAGCTTGTAGACCAGGTCACGCAGCACCAGCCGGCCCATCTGGAGCTTCAGCCTGCCGGACTCCATCCTGGCCTCGTTGAGGATGTTCTTGACGTAGCGGCTCAGCGAGCGCAGCTCGAACTGGAGGGTGTCGTAGAGCTGCCGCCTGCTCTCGGGCGGGTCGGGCGGCTCCGACTCCTTCAGGAGGAACAGGGAGGCGTCCAGTACGGTGATGGCGTTGTTGAACTCGTGGCTGACGGTATGCATCATGGCGGACCGCAGGGCGGAGATCCTTCGCTCTCCCCTGAAGAGCGCCAGCATCTGCAGCAGGAGCGGTACGGCGGCCAGGGAGGCAAGGAAGATGATGACCAGCTTCTGCCTCAGGGGGGCCGTGGCCTTCCGGAGCGTCTTGCTGCTCACTCCCGTCACGGCGGTGCCGAGTCTTTTGGTCCCCACTATGACGGGATGGGAGAAATAATAATATTCCGCTCCCGACGGGTCC
>DAIENX010000023.1:0-12165 GCA_027340875.1 Elusimicrobiota bacterium | reverse complement strand
AGAGAGAGGCTTTTTGCTCATTCGACAACCTGTTTTGGCGAGCTAGTTCATTAATCCGCTTTTCTGCTTCCGCTATATCAGATTCAAATTTTGCATCCCGAGAATCAACTTCCATTGGAACAACTACGGAAGTTGACACGGAAACTTCTGCACATGCCGGCCGGAGCAACAAGAAAGACAAAAGTTTTATAATATGCATTTCCCCTCCTATATAAACTATCGGGAACAATTGTATAACTATTCACATGAACAAATACATAACCTTAAAACGGCAAGCCGCGGGACAGAGGCCGCCGGGTCAGCCCGGCGGCCTTTTTCCTGCCTGGGAAATAAGGCCTACGGCCGGCCGGGACCAAAGGGGAAAAATTTTATTGACTTTGCTCAATTGATTTTGCACAATTCCTGTTAGCTGTAAAACCTTTCGGATGCAGAAGGAGCGACCAGATGATGAAGACGATAGCGGCGGCGGTCCTGGCCCTGTCCATGACGCCCGCCAACGCGGCGAACATTACTTTTGACAATGCGGGCAGGAACGTCCTGCCCGCCGTGCGCGGGATGGAAATTCCTTCCCGCCCTGCCCCGGTGCTCGTGGAGGCCAGCGCCTCCGAGCGCTTCGGCTCCGAGAAGATCGTAGGCGGCGTGGAGGCCACCAAGGGCGAATTCCCCTTCATAGTCTCCCTGCAGGCCGGCTATTACGGCCACTTCTGCGGCGGCTCGCTGATAAGGAAGAACTGGGTGCTCACCGCGGCGCACTGCGTCGAGGGCGGCTATCTGAAGACCGTCAAGATAGGCCTCTTCAACCAGGGCGACACCGCCGGCGTGGAGACGTTCTCCGTGGCCGAGGTGGTCAAGAACCCGGGCTGGGACTCCAACACGATGGTCAATGATTTCGCGCTGATCCGCCTTAACGGCGAGTCCAAGTACCAGCCGGTGACGCTCAACTCGGCCGAGATAGCCGAGGGCACCGTCTTCACCACCGCCGGCTGGGGCACCACCAGCGAGAGCGGCAGCGTCTCCAAGAAGCTGCTGAAGGTCGCCGTTCCGTTCGTGAACAGCACCGAGTGCGAGGCCGCCTATCCGGGCAGCCTGGCCGACAGCATGATCTGCGCCGGCTACAAAGAGGGCGGCAAGGATTCCTGCCAGGGCGACAGCGGCGGCCCGCTGCTGATGGGCTCCGGCTCCTCCCGCGTGCTCGCCGGCGTGGTGAGCTGGGGCGAGGGCTGCGCGCGCCCCAACAAGTACGGCGTCTATTCCAAGGTGAGCGGCGCCTACAGCTGGATAAACAGCGTCGCGAAGTAAGCAAGGCGCTCCAGGCGGAAAGGCCCGGCCGTCAGCCGGGCCTTTCTTTTTTCGGGTTTTTGTATTAAACTCTATCTATATTATCGGGGAGGATATATGAAACCAGTCAGGTATCTTTTGACGGCCGCGATCTTCTTCGCCGGTCTCGGCCAGCTTTTCGCGGACGAGGCCTACGATGCCGCCCGCGCCGCTGTAAAAGAGGCCGAGGCCAAGATACAGGCCGAGGTGATAGTCCCGATCCTGGGCCCCGGCAGGGGCTACACCTTCCTGGAGGCTGAGGCCATAGTGAAGGTCACCAACGACGAGAGCGTCAAATCCGGAGTGGGCAAGACCCGCAAGTCGCTAAAGGGCGGCGAGGCCGAGAAGGCCGACAAGGGCGAGGAGGGGAGCCTGCAGGAGCAGTCCGCGCGGCAGGAGAAGAACAGCTCCGAGAAGAAGAAGCACGTCACCCTGGAGCTGAAAAAGATGAAGCTGAAGGTGCTGTACGACAGCGGCACGGTAGGGAAGCCTGCCCTGGACGCGCTGAAAGCGGCCCTGCTGGGCCTGTATCCAGGCAGGCTGGAGGCCGACGACATCTCCTTCGTGCCTGCGCCTTTCTACCGCGCCAATTGAGTTCCTGAGTTTCGCCGGCAAGCTGGGAAGTGAGCGGCTCATCGGCCGCCGGTGCTGCCGGCGGCCGTTTTTTTCCCGGACCATGTTGCGGTCGGCCTCCCCTAATGATATCATTATCTATATGGTTTTAAATTTTATCCTTTATGTTCGGAACCAGGCGAAAAGCCGGGAATTTTACGCCATTACGCTCGGGATGTCCCCGCGGCTGGACGTGCCGGGAATGACCGAATTCCAGATCTCGGCCGGCTGCGTCCTGGGCCTTATGCCGGAAAAAGGCATAAAACGCCTCCTGCCCGGCCTGCCGGATCCGGAAGCGGCCAGTGGGACGCCGCGGGCGGAGGTCTACCTTACGGTCAAGGATCCGGCCGCGTATCATGCCAGGGCCCTGGCGGCCGGGGCCAGGGAGCTGAGCCCGCTGGCGCCCAGGGACTGGGGGGACGCTGCCGCCTACAGCCTGGACCCGGACGGCCATGTGCTGGCCTTCGCGGCCCGGCTTTAGAAAGCGCTTTACACGGCAGGGCCGTTTTGTTATAATAATCCTGTAGTTAATCGCGGCTGCGCCGCGGTTTCTTTGAAAAGAAGTTTTTATTATTACGCCGCCGCGTTCTTCGGAATACGGGCGGCGGCCCTATAGACGCAGCGGCCTTGATTCCCTTCGTCTGCGGGCTAATCATAGAAACTAGACATAAAGCAGTGCCATAACCGGAGCCGAAAGGTCCCGGCGCGGTTCGTTCGTCGTCTTCCGGAACCCGGAAGCCCCGGCTTCGTCGCCGGGTCTTCCGACGTGAAGGCAAAGCAAGGAGCGCAGAACTATGACAGAAGAGAACAAAGAGAACACGGCCCCCGAGGCGAAGCCCGAGGTCCAGCAGCTTCCCCCGGCGCACAAATTTCTGATCGGCGAGAAGATGGGCATGACCCAGATCTTCGACGCCGCCGGTAACCTGCACGCCGTCACCGTCGTGAAGGCCGGCCCCTGCCGCGTGGCCTATACCCGCACTAAGGAAAAGGACGGCTATCAGGCCGTCTGTCTCGGTTTCGGCCACAAGAAGGAGAAGAACTCTCTCAAGGCCGAACTCGGCCTTGCCAAAAAGCTCGGCACGCCGGCCCTGAGATACCTCAAGGAATTCCGCGTTGCCGATCTTGCCGGCGCCGCCCAGGGCCAGACGGCCGGTGTCGAGCGCTTCGCCGAGGGCGAGTGGGTCGACCTGCAGGGCGTTTCCAAGGGCCACGGCTGGGCCGGCGCGATGAAGCGCCACAACTTCAAGGGCCAGCCCGCCAGCCACGGCGCCAGCGACCGCGAGCGCGCACCGGGCTCCCTGGGCTCCCGCCGCTCTCTGGGCCGCGTGCTCCCCGGCCAGCGCATGGCCGGCCACTGGGGCGTCGAGACCGTCTCCGTGCAGAAGGTGAAGATCCTGAAGGTGGTCCCCGAGGAGAACCTGATACTCGTTAACAGCGGTATCCCCGGCGCCACCGGCAGCATCGTGCATATCACTCTGACCAACAAGCGCACCCCCAAGCCGCCCGCGGCCGCCAAGGCCAAGGGCAAGAAGGACGCGGCCAAGCCGGCCGCCAAGAAGCCGGCAGCTCCGGCCAAGAAATAAGGCCAGGGAGGAACGAAAATGGAAACCAAACTCTTCGACCTGAAAGGACAGGAAGTGGGTAAGTTCAGCCTGCCGGAAGTTCTCTTCTCGGCCAAGCCCGACGCCCATTTCATCCACGAGGTTGTGAAGCACTACCTCGCCAACAAGCACCGCGGCACCGCCTGCACGAAGACCCGCTCCGAGGTCTCCGGCGGCGGCAAGAAGCCCTGGAAGCAGAAGGGCACCGGCCGCGCCCGCGCCGGCTCCACCCGCTCCCCGCTCTGGCGCAAGGGCGGCGTGGTGTTCGGCCCGAAGCCGCGCTCGTTCCGCCAGTATCTGCCGCAGCAGAAACTGCGCCAGGCCCTGCTGGAGGCCCTCTCCACCCGCGCCTCCGACGGAGCCGTGGTGGTCATAGAGAACCTGGCCCTCGAGGCCGCGAAGACCAAATCCCTCAACGCGCTGCGCAAGGGTCTCGGCGCGAAGAACGTGCTGTTCGTCACCGACAAGATGGACAAGAACTTCCGCGTGGCCGCCAAGAACATCGCCGATTTCGGCTGGTGCCTGGCGCAGAACCTGAACGCCTACGAGGCTATGCGCAACTCCAAGCTAGTCTTCACCGCCGCCGGCCTGAAAGCCCTGGCCGACAGCGTTACGGCTATGCCGATGCCGCACAGGAGCAATGCACGTCAGGCGACCAAGGAGGCAAAATGAACTTTACCGAAGTGCTGATAGCCCCCATACTCAGCGAGAAGAGCGTGATCACGAAGGACGAGCAGAACCGCTACACCTTCCGCGTCAACCCGAAAGCCAACAAGAGCGAGATAAAGAAGGCCGTGGAGACCCTGTTCAAGGTGAAGGTCTCGGCGGTCCGCACCGCGAACCTCCCCGGCAAACTCCATAAAGTGGGCCGCTACGAAGGCTACCGCTCCGACTGGAAGAAGGCGATAGTCACGGTCAAGGCCGGACAGAAAATAGACATGACGGACCTGCCGAAGTAAGGGCGGGAGGACAGAGGAAAATATGCCTATTAAATCATACAGACCCTATACCCCCTCGAGGCGCACGATTCAGATGGCCGATTACTCGGACATCACGAAGACCGAGCCCGAGAAGAGGCTGGCGACCGGCCTGCGCAAGCACGGCGGCCGCAACAACACCGGCATGGTCATGGTCCGCCACCACGGCGGCGGCCACCGCCGCCGCTTCCGCGCGATCGACTTCAAGCGCGAGAAGTTCGGCGTGCCCGCGAAGGTCGCGTCGATAGAGTACGATCCTAACAGGAACGCCCGCATCGCGCTGCTGGTCTACGCGGACGGCGACAAGCGCTACATCCCGGCCCCGCTGGGCCTGGGCGTGGGCTCCGTTGTGATGAGCGGCCCCAAGGCCGAGATCAAGATGGGCAACGCGCTGCCGATGGCCAACATCCCCTACGGTACCTTCATCCACGCTATCGAGATGATCCCCGGCAAGGGCGCGCAGTTCGTGCGCGCGGCCGGCACGCAGGCCCAGCTGATGGCCAAGGAGGGCGACTACGCCCTCGTCAAGATGCCGTCCGGCGAACTCCGCAAGGTGCTGAAGAACTGCATGGCCACGATCGGCCAGGTGGGCAACGTCGAGCACAACACGATCACCCTCGGCAAGGCCGGCCGCAAGCGCCACCTGGGCATCCGCCCGACGGTGCGCGGCGCCGCGATGAACGCCACCGACCACCCGCTCGGCGGCGGCCGCGGCCACTCGAAGGGCAACAACGTGCCCCGCTCCCCCTGGAACCAGCCTTCCAAGGGCTTCAAGACGAGGACCAAGTCCAAGATCTGGAGCTGGATGATAGTGCAGGACAGGCGCAAGGCCAAGTCCGCGTAACGGAGGAATATAATGAGCAGATCTTCTAAAAAGGGTCCCTACGTAGACCAGAAGCTCCTGGCGAAGGTCCAGGCCGCCGCGCAGAGCGGCGCCAAGACCCAGATCAAGACCTGGTCCCGCGCCTGCACGATAACCCCCGACTTCGTCGGGCAGACGCTGCTGGTGCACAACGGCCGCAAGTTCCTGCCGGTGTATGTCACAGAGCGCATGGTCGGCCACAAGTTGGGCGAGTTCTCGTTCCCGCGGCTCTTCAAGGGCCACGGCGCCTCGCATACCAAGGAAGCCACCGCCCTCACCTAAGGGCCTGAAGACAACTAACGGAGAGATATTATGGACGCCAAATGCCATCTTAAATACCAGCGCTACGGCCGCCGCAAGGTAGCCCAGCTGCTCGACCAGGTAAGGGGTAAGTCCCTTTACGAGGCGCAGTATATCCTGGCCACCCTCCCGAGGCGGGCCACCGACGTCGTGGGCAAGGCCATCAAGTCCGCCGGCGCGAACCTGTCCGTCAAGCTCGGTAAAAAGCTCGACCTCAGGCAGATCTGGGTCACCGAGTGCTTCGCAGACCAGGGACCGATGAAGTTCCTGCGCCGCGTGCAGCCCGGCCCGCAGGGCCGCGCGATGCCGTTCAAGCGCAAGATGTGCCACATCAGCGTGGTGGTTTCGGACACGAAGTCGAAGGAGCGCAAATAATATGGGTCAGAAAATACATCCCAGGGGCTTAAGGCTCGGCTACATCCAGGACTGGCGTTCCCGCTGGTTCTCCCCGAAGAAGATGCCCGAGCTGATCCGCGAGGATTTCGAGATCCGGCACATGGTGTCCGAGCGTTTCGCTACGGCTTCCGTCAGCACTGTCGACATCGAGCGCGCCGGCGCGTACCTGAAGGTGACGATCCACACCGCCCGCCCGGGCGTCGTGATCGGCCGCAAGGGCGCCGACATCGAGGCGCTGAAGAAGTCCGTCGAGGCCCTGACCCGCCGCAAGGTCTTCATCAACGTTTCCGAGATCAAGATCCCCGAGCTCGACGCCCACCTGGTGGGCCAGAGCGTAGCGCAGCAGCTGGAGAAGCGCATCAGCTTCAAGCGCGCTATCAAGCGCGCGATGGAGCGCACGATGACCTCCGGCGCCCTCGGCATCAAGGTCATGGCCTCCGGCCGCCTCGGCGGCGCCGAGATCGCCCGCCGCGAGTGGTACCGCAAGGGCCGCGTGCCGCTGCAGACCATCTCCGCCGACATCGATTACGGCCTAACCGAGGCGCACACCTCGATGGGCAAGATCGGCATCAAGGTCTGGATATTCAAGAAACTGTTCTTCGCGAAGACGCCCCGCGAGTTGCGCGAGCAGCTGATGAAGCTGGAGGCCGAGCACCCGACCGAGACGCCCGTTCTCGACGAGGCTGCCGCCGCCCGCAGAGAGCAGCCGTCCACCTGATAGCTTTAGCCAAGGAGCATAACTATGTTGATGCCTAAGAGAGTCAAGTACCGCAAGCCGCACTCGGCGCCCCGCATAAAGGGCCCCGCGAAACGCGGATTCTCCCTCGCCTTCGGCGAGTACGGTCTGAAGGCGCTGGAGCCCCGCTGGATCACCGCCCGCCAGATAGAGGCCTGCCGCGTCTGCATCGTGCGCTACCTCCGCAAGAAGGGCAAGATCTGGGTCCGCATCTTCCCGGACAAGGCCATAACGAAGCACCCCGCCGAGACCCGCATGGGTAAGGGCAAGGGCGCGCCGGACCACTGGGTGGCCGTAGTGAAGCCGGGCCGCATGCTGTTCGAGGTCGAAGGTCTCGACCTGGTCACCGCGAAGGAAGCTTTCACCCGCGCCGGCCACAAGCTGCCGATCAAGACGCGCTTCGTCAGCCGCGAGAACTAAAGGAGCCCCCGGACCTATGAAAAGAAAAGACAAGGAAAACCTGAGGAACATGGGCGACGCCGAGCTTTCCGCCCAGGCCGCCGACCTCAAGAAGCAGATCTTCCAGATCAAGTTCAAGCGCACCACCGCCCCGGTAGAGAACCCGGTGCAGCTGCGCAACGCCCGCCGCAAGATAGCGATGATAAACACCTATCTCCGCGAGCGCGCGATCGCCAAATCCAAGGCCGAGGTGAAGAAATGACCGAGAATACCGAGAAGAGAGCCCAGAGGAAGGTCCTGCGCGGAGTGGTCGTCTCCGACAAGATGGCCAAGACCCGCGTTATCAGCGTGGACCACACGATCAGCCATCCGGTCTACGACAAGACCCTCAGGCGCCACCGCAAGTTCTACGCCCACGACGAGGCCAACGAGTCCAAGGCAGGAGACCTGGTGGAGATAGCCAGCACCCGCCCGCTGTCCACGCTCAAGCGCTGGCGCGTCGTCCGCATAGTGGAGAAGGCCGCCCGGTAAGGCGGTTCTAAGGGAGAATACCATGATACAGCTTAGAACCATACTCAACGTCGCCGATAATTCCGGCGCCCGTAAGCTGCAGTGCTTCCACGTGAACGGCGGCAGCTACCGCAAGTACGCCTTCCTCGGCGACACGATAGTGGCTTCCGTCCGCGACGCGATCCCTCACGCCGCCATAAAGAAAGGCGACGTGGTGAAAGCCGTGGTCGTGCGCGTTTCCAAGGAAACCCGCCGCCCCGACGGCTCCTACATCCGTTTCGACGACAACGCGGTTTGCGTGATAGACGACAACGGCGAACCCAAGGGCACGCGCGTGTTCGGCCCGGTGGCCCGCGAGCTGCGCGCGAAGAACTTCCTGAAGATAGTCTCGCTCGCTCCCGAAGTTATCTGAAAGGCGGAATATTATGCTTAAACTCAAGAAGAAAGACACGGTCATAATCATAGCCGGCAGGGACAAAGGCAAGAAGGGCGAGATCAAGGAGATCATCCCCTCCGACCGCAAGGTGGTCGTGATGGGAGTCAACGTGGTCTCCAAGCACAAGAAGACCACGAAGGACCAGCCCGGCGGCATCCACAAGGTCGAGGCCCCGCTGTCCATCTCCAACGTTCAGCTGGTCTGCCCGCACTGCGGCAAGCCGGCCCGCGTGAAGGTGACCGTACAGGGCGGCGAGAAGCTGCGCGCCTGCAAGAAGTGCGGCGAAGCGATAATCTGACGAGGTAACATATGGCGAAGGAAACCCCCAAGGAAGCGACGAAGGAACAGCAGAAGCCCCGCAAGAAGGAGCACCAGCAGCAAAAGCTGGAGCTCACCGCGGTGCCCAAGGGCGCCGTGGCCCCGATACCCAAGGGCTACAAGATCCGCCTGGCGGACGCGTACCGCGAGAAGGTGCAGCCCGCCCTGATGAAGGATTTCAGCCTGACCTCCCCGATGGCCTGCCCGAAGATGACCAAGATCGTCATCAACATAGGCGTCAGCGAGGCCAAGGAGAACATCCAGGCCCTCGACCTGGCCAAGGAGGACCTGATGCTGATCTCCGGCCAGGCTCCCCAGGTCCGCAAGGCCAAGAAGTCCATCTCCAACTTCAAGCTGCGCGAGGGCATGCCTATAGGCGTGCGCGTCACGCTGCGCGGCGCGAGGATGTACGAGTTCTTCGACCGCTTCGTCTCGCTGTCGGTGCCCCGCATCCGCGACTTCCAGGGCTTCGACACGCGGTTCTTCGACGGGCGCGGCAACCTGAACATCGGCCTCAAGGAACACCACATCTTCCCCGAGGTCAACATGGAGAAGTCCCCGAAGGCGCGCGGCATGAACATTACGTTCGTGACTACGGCCGGCGACAACGCGAAGGGCAAGGCGCTGCTCGAGTATCTGGGCATGCCGTTCAAGAAGCCCGAGGCGAAGAAGTAATTTTAAAGGGAACAGGAGAAAGAAATGGCTACATACGCTTGGATGGCGAAGATGCGCAAACCCCAGAAGTTCTCTACGCGCTTCCGCAACCGCTGCCAGATCTGCGGCAGGCCGCGCGGCTACTACAGGGACTTCGGTCTCTGCAGGATCTGCCTGCGCAAGATGGCGCACGAGGGCCTGATACCCGGCCTGAAGAAGTCCAGCTGGTAACGCACGAATTCAAGGAAGGAGAGAAACAATGGACCCTATATCTAACATGCTCGCGGCCATAAAGAACGCCACGGCCAAGAAGAAAGAGCGCGTCGACGTGCCCTTCTCCGGCATCAAGGCCGGGCTGGTGAAGCTGCTCAAGGACGAGGGCTTCGTCTCCAACTTCAAGGTGCTCGACCCCAAGATGGACAAGACCATCGACAGGCGCGGCGTGATCCGCATCACGCTGAAGTACACCACCGACAAGCAGCCCGTCATCAACGGCCTGCGCCGCGTGTCCCGCCCGGGCCTGCGCGTCTACCGCGGCCACGAGGAACTGCCCCGCGTACGCGCCGCCTTCGGCGTGACGATAGTCTCCACTTCCAGGGGCCTGCTGACGGACGCCGAGGCCAAGAAGCAGAAGGTCGGCGGCGAAGTGCTGTGCCAGGTGTGGTAACGGACAAGCTATAAGAGGTATAACCATGAGCAGAATCGGAAAGAAACCCATAACGATGCCCGACAAGGTCAAGGCCCGCGTCGACGGCCGCACCGTCCACGTGGAAGGCCCGCTGGGCAAACTGGACTACAACCTGCCCGAGGGCATCAACGCCGCCGTCGCCGGCAGCGTGATAAACGTCAGCGTCGCCCAGGGCGCCGCCGACAAGGCCGCCCTGTTCGGCACCACCCGCGCGCGCATCAACAACATGGTCGCCGGCGTGACCAAGGAGTTCGAGAAGGTGCTCGAGATCAGCGGCGTAGGCTTCAAGGGTTCCGTGGAAGGGAACCGCGTGTCGCTGACGCTCGGCTTCTCCCACCCGGTGCTGATGGACATACCGAAGGGCATCAAGATGTCCTTCGACCCCAAGCAGACCGTGCTGACGATCAAGGGCATCGACCGCGAGGTCGTCGGCAACCTGGCCGCCCAGATCAAGAGGATCAAGAAGCCCGAGCCTTACAAGGGCACCGGCATCAGGTACCAGGGCGAGCACATCATCCGCAAGGCCGGCAAGACCGCGGCCGGCGCCGGCGCCGCCAAGAAGTAACGGGCGCGCAAGCACGACAGGAGAACGAACCGATTATGATAAGCAAACAGGAAAGATACGAGTTCCGCAAGACCCGCTCCCGCAGCAAGCTGCTGGAGAACGGCATCAAGAGGCCGCGCCTCAGCGTTTACCGCGGCGCGAAGCATCTGTACGCGCAGGTCGTCGACGACGTGAAGGGCACCACCCTCGTCGCCGCCTCCAGCGTGGACAAGGAACTGAAGGGCAAGCTGAAGTCCGGTAAGAGCATCGCCTCCGCGAAGGTCGTGGGTGCGCTGCTCGCCAAGCGCGCCGTAGCCAAGGGCGTGACCGAGGTATGTTTCGACCGCGGCGGCAGGATCTACCACGGCCGCATCAAGGCGCTGGCCGACGCGGCCCGCGAAGCCGGCCTGAAATTCTAGACTATGTCTGTGCCGCACAAGAGCTATGCTCATCAAGCGGCCTAAGGGAGAAGCCAAAATGCTCAGAAACCAGAAACAGCTCAAGACCAGCAAGGAACTCAGCGCCCAGGGCAAACCCGGAGAGGCGATGGAACTCGACCTGACCGACGCGAAAGAAGAGAAGGTCGTCACCGTCGTCATCAACCGCGTTACCAAGGTCGTCAAGGGCGGCAAGCGCTTCTCCTTCAACGCCCTTGTAGTGGTCGGAGACAGCAACGGCAAGGTCGGCGCCGGCCTCGGCAAGTCCAACGAGGTGCAGGGCGCGATCCAGAAGGGCACCGCCGGCGCCCGCAAGGACATGTTCCAGTTCCCGATCGAGAACTTCACGATCCCGCACGAGGTGGAGGGCAAGTTCGGCTCCGGCAAGGTGTGGATGAAGCCCGCCGTGGGCGGCACCGGCCTGATAGCCGGAGGCGGCGTGCGCGCCGTGCTGGAAGCGGCCGGTGTCAAGAACATCCTGACGAAGAACCTCGGCACCCGCAACGCGTTCAACTCCGTCTATGCCACCATCGACGCGCTGAAGAAGCTGCGCACCAGGGACGAGGTCATGAAGCTCCGCGGCAAGGAATAAGGCCGCCCCGGATACCAAAGCACACAGGAGAAAAACTATGGTCGGACTCAACAATCTCAAACCCAAACCCGGTTCCGTGCACAGGAAGAAGCGCCTCGGCACAGGCCAGGGCTCCGGTCACGGGCAGACCTCCACCCGCGGTCAGAAAGGCCAGAACTCCACTTCCGGCGGCCCCAAGCCGTCCGGTTTCGAGGGCGGCCAGACCCCGCTGCTGAGGCGCGTTCCGAAGAGCGGCTTCAACAACGTCAACTTCCGCACCGAGTACCAGTGGGTCAACGTCTCCTCGCTGGAGAAGAACTTCGCCTCCGGCTCCGAGGTAACCCCGGAAGCCATGGTCAAGGCCCGCCTCGTCAAGAAGCCCGAGCTGATAAAGGTGCTCGGCGACGGCGAGCTGAAGAAGGCCCTGAACGTTAAGGCTCACGCTTTCTCCGCTTCCGCCAAGGAGAAGATCGAGAAGGCCGGCGGCAAGGCCGCCCTGATAACGGCCCCCAAAACGGATAAGAAATAATGCAGCAGATAACCGACATTTTTAAGATACAGGACCTTAAAAAGCGGATATTCTTCGTGCTCGGGGCGCTGGCCGTCTACCGGCTCGGCGCCTCCATCCCGATACCCGGCATAAACACGGCCGCTCTGCACGCTCTGTTCGAGTCGCAGAAGGGCTCGCTGCTCGGGTTCCTGGATATCTTCTCGGGCGGCGCGCTGGGCAGGTTCTCCATCTTCTCGATGGGCGTGATGCCGTACATCAACGCGTCCATCATCATGAGCCTGGTGCAGGGCGCTCAC
>DAIENX010000019.1:0-4650 GCA_027340875.1 Elusimicrobiota bacterium | reverse complement strand
CACGATGGCCTCCAGCTTGGAGCGGCTGAGCTTCAGCGCCATGTGCTTCGGGCCGGAGGCGTCCGCCGAGATGAACGGCAGATTGACCTCGGTCTCCATAGTGGTGGAGAGCTCTATCTTGGCCTTCTCGGCCGCTTCCTTGATGCGCTGCATCGCGGTCGGGTCCTTCGTCAGGTCGATGCCGGTGTCCTTGCGGAACTCGCCGGCCACGTACTCGATCAGCGCGTTGTCCATGTCGGTGCCGCCGAGCTGCGTGTCGCCGGAGGTGGAGATCACGTCGAACGTCCCCTCCTTGCCGAGCTCCATGATCGTCACGTCGAGCGTGCCGCCGCCGAGGTCGAAGACCATGATCTTCTGGTCCTTGCCCTCCTTGTCGATGCCGTAGGCGAGCGCGGCCGCGGTGGGCTCGTTGACGAGGCGCACCACCTCGAGGCCGGCTATCGTGCCGGCGTCCTTGGTGGCCTGGCGCTGGTTGTCGTTGAAGTAGGCCGGCACGGTGATGACGGCTTTCTCCACCTTCTCGCCGAGGAAGGCCTCGGCGTCGCGCTTGACCTTCTGCAGCAGGAAGGCCGAGAGCTGCTGCGGCGTGAACTCCTTGCCGCCGATATTGTACTTATGGTCGGTGCCCATCTTGCGCTTGAACGCGGCCGCGGTGCCGCCGGGGTTCGCCACGGCCTGCCTGCGGGCGGGCTCGCCCACCAGCATCTGTCCGTCCTTGGCGAAGGCCACGTACGACGGGAACGCCTTCCCGCCCACGCTGGTGCCCTCGGCCGAGGGAATGATGGTAACCTTGCCGCCCTCCATGACCGCCGCGGCGGTGTTGGAAGTGCCCAGGTCTATTCCGATTATCTTTGCCATATATTTGTCCTCCAAATTATGATGCTGTCAGATCTATTCGCCCTCTTCCGTCTCCGCCGGGGTCTCCGGCTGCGGCGCGGGGGCTTCCGCTTTCCGCGCTATCCTCACCCTGGCCGGCCGGAGCACCTTGTCCCCGTAGTAGAAGCCCTTCTGCAGCTCCTCCACCACCAGGCCGTCGTTCTCCTCCGTGCCGTCCACTATGCCGAGGATCTCGGAGGCCATCGGGTCGTAGGGCTTGCCCACCGGCTCCATCGGCCTGAGACCCTCGGCGTCGAACACCTTCGAGAACTCCTTGAAGATCATCTCCAGGCCCTTCAGCACGTCGTCCGAGTTGCCGGTGTCCTTCGCGCTGTTGATGTGGTTGTGCGCCGCCAGCAGCAGGTCGTAGAGGGGCAGCAGCCGCATCAGGATCTCCGCCTTGCCGTACTTTATCAGCTCCGGTTTCTCCTTCTCGACGCGCTTGCGGTAGTTCTCGAAATCCGCCTGCAGGCGCAGCAGCTGGTCGTAGTACCCGGCCGCCTGCTTCTTCTGCTTCTCCAGCTCGTCGCCGGCCGTCCCCGGCTCCTTGGCTTCCTCGCCGCAGACGCACTCTTCCGCCTTCTTCGCTTTCTTTTCTTCGGGCTTGTGGTTCTTCATGATAACGTCATCCGGCCGTCCGGAGAGCATAGCTCCCGATACGGCACAGCCATTGGCTAGTCCAGGTCTATCTTGTCCCATTCCCCCAGCATGTCCTCCATCATGGAACTGACGGTGTCCACGAGCGAGATCATGCGCGGGTACTCCATGCGCTTGTAGCCCAGTATGCCGACCAGCCCCACGGCCTTGTCGTTGATGCAGTAGGAGCTGGACACCAGGCTGAAGTTCTTGAATTCCTTTATGCTGTTCTCGGAACCTATAGTAACGTCCACGACGTGGCGCTTGCCGGGCTCGGCCAGCGCCCTGGTCTTGACCGCGCAGTCGCGCAGGCGCTCCCTGAGCAGGCCGGAGAACCGCTCCTTCTCCTCGAGCAGGCGGGCTATGCTGCGCATGTCCTCCACGCTGCCCTCCTCCAGGTTCGAGAAGATGCGGCTGAGGCCTTCCAGGTACAGCGCGTCCTCCCTCCGGGCCAGGTCCTTGAAATAGTCCACCAGCTTCTTGAGCAGCTCGGTGATCCCCTTGTCCTTCTCCTTCGCGAGGAACTCCTTGAAGATAACCTGCGGCAGGTCGGTCAGCGGCAGGTCCTTCAGGCGCTTGTTCAGATGCAGCGAGACGGCCTTCACCGCGCCCTTCTCGGCCGTGTTCTCCAGCGAGAAAGCCGCGTGCTTGATGATGCCCGAGTGCGTGAACATGACGCTGAGCACGCTCTTCGGGCCCATGCTGAGCAGGTCCAGGCGCTTGACGCTGTCGAGGTCCAGGTCCGCGCTCATCACGAAGCCGGCCCACTGCGACATGTCGGAGAGCATCCGCGAGGTGTGCTTCAGGAAGCCGTCGAGCTGCTCGATGCGGCGGTCGTACTCGCGCTCGAGGCGCTCCTTCTCCGCCGCCGCCATGTGCTGCAGGCGCATCACGTTGTCCACGTAGGCGCGGTAGCCCTTGTCGGAAGGGATGCGGCCGCCGGAGGTGTGCGGCTGGAAGAGGTATCCTTCGGTCTCCAGCTCTTTAAGTATATTCCTTATAGTGGCGCTGGAGACGTTGAACCGGCCTTCCTCCGCTATCAGCTCGGAGCTCACCGGCCTGCCGGTGCTGACATAGTTGTAGACCACCCAGTTAAGGATCTTTTCCTTCCTGTCCTGCGCGACTTCCGGTTTTAGAACCCTCATATTATCCCGCCGCTTTTAATTAGCACTCATGGCTTTTGTCTGCCAGAAATATTATACACCTTGCCCCCATAATTGTCAATAGCGCACCCTGACTGCTAAAAATAGTGATATGACTATGGTCAAAACAGGTTTCAGGCCGCCTGTGATACACTATATACGGTTAGGAACGTCTTGGGAGGAAAGCGAAAAAATGATCATAGCAGCGATATTTTCAGCGGCAATGGCCGCAGTCCCCGTTCACGCGGGGGATTGGACGCCGGCGGTCGGCCCCGCGGCGCTCGCGGCGGCGGAAGCCCCGGCGGCGCCGGCCCCGGCCCGCTCCGGCCCGCGCGACGGTCAGAACTACTCCGGCGCCGAGGAGCTCCTGATAATGGAGTTCGGCATAAACTCCGTCACGCTGGACGTGCCGGAAGCCGAAGTGATACGCCAGGACAGGTATTACGAGAACGCCTTCTGCTTCGAGCAGGCCCTGAGGCTGGCCCTCTGGAACCTGCTGGGCGACTATTCCAGTCCCACCAGCCCGCTGGCCCGGGAGCTGGCGCGCATGGGCGTGCTTAGCACCCCCTCCAAGAGCGAGCTCAAGAGGGCGGGCGAGCGGGTGCGCGCGCTGCTGGACCGGGAAGATTCCCGCCTGGCCCTGGTGCGGCCCTACAAGCTCCACCAGCCGCTCAACGGCGAGATGGTCGAGCAGAACTGGATCTTCTACCTGAGCCTCGACGGCCGCAACTACTGGGTGGTGGTGGACCGCTCCGGGAAGAAAGCCGCCTACGCCTACGGGGACTGAGAGTTCCTCCCCGCATAAAAAAGAACCCCGGCCCGCCGGGGTTCTTTTTTAGCCGCGCAGCGCCTGTCGTCAGTCCAGCCCTGACGCCATCAACACTCCAGACTACCAGTTCCCGAACATCCAGCTCAGCGTGACGGCCGAGGCGAAGCCGCCCGCGGACAGCACAACGCCGGCCTCCGCGTGCGGCAGCGCGGCATCCGCGGTGAAGTTCGCGCTTCCCGAAGGCAGCCCGGCCAGGTTGGAGGGGTCATTTTATCTCTATGGAATACAACTTTAAAAACAAGGTCTATTCAGGGAATTGCCTGGAACCGACATGAGGATTTGCCTCCAATGTGGCATTTTTTCCGCAAACGGGATTACTGCACTTATGATAAACCTCATCCGTTACCACTTTCCAGGCACATTCCCGCTCAACACATAGAGTTGTTTTTGGGTCCCACTCAATACAGACCTCCAGATCACAACTCTCTACGCCAGAGTGCGAGATCGAAGACCAATCGCTACATGTACCAGGCTCGCACTCATCCAGACATTCGTCCCAATTACTGTTAGTCTTATCACAGGCCCCTGAACAATTTTTAATACAGATCGAATTTTGTCCCTCCGTGTAGCCACAACAGGAATAATTATTGCACGTAGTCCTCTTCTCATAAAACCGGTTCAATTCAATACATTTTGAGAATACCACCGACGCGATCGTTAACAACACAATCACTCCCGCGGTTGTTCTGAGTTGCATATCATTTACCTTGCACATCAGTCCCGGCGCCGGGAGTTCCGACCCGCTTCAAGAATTCGCGCTGCCACTCTTTAAAGTATTCCAGACTTTTACAACCCTCAACGACAATCCCAGCCTCCGCCAGAGACTGACATTGACCGCTTTTGGAAAAACTCTCCTTATCCCTCTTCGAAACAGGAGCCCGAAAAAACGCCTCTGCATCCTTAGCGGCTCCCTTGCTATCCCCCATCTTCAGATAAACATCGCATCTATCGCCGTATGCGTAGGTCGCATCGCGAGGATTCAATGAGATCGCAGCATTCAGATCGGCCAAAGCCTTGGGGTAATCTTTCTTGACTTTATAGACCGATCCGCGCAAGCGATATGCTTCCGCCTTGGAATATTCAAAGGGATATTCCGCTTTCTGATTCTTGAAATCTATCGCCACCGTGAAGTCTTTTATGGCGTTCTCGTATTGGCGGAGTTGCTTA
>DAIENX010000014.1:0-8035 GCA_027340875.1 Elusimicrobiota bacterium | reverse complement strand
CAGGAAGCCGGCGGGCGGGACTATTATGCCGGCCTCGCCCTGTATGGGCTCCAGCAGGAAGGCGACGGTGTTCGTAGTGATGGCCGCTTTGAGCTGCTCGATATTGCCGTACTCGATGGTCCTGAAGCCAGGCGTGAACGGGCCGAAGCCGTCCTTGTACTGGTGCTCGGTCGAGAACGAGACGGTGGTTATCGTGCGGCCGTGGAAGTTGTTGGAACAGGTGATGATCTCGGCCTTGCCCTCCGGCACGCCCTTTACCTTGTAGCCCCACTTGCGCACGGCCTTCAGCGCCGTCTCCACGGCCTCGGCGCCGGTGTTCATCGGCAGCGCCATCTCGTAGCCGCTGAACTCGCAGAGCTCTTTCAGGAACGGCCCGAGCTGGGCGTTGTTGAAGGCACGCGAGGTCAGCGTCACGAGCTTGGACTGCTGCACGAGCGCCTTGAGCACCCGCTGGTGCCGGTGCCCGTGGTTCAGCGCAGAGTACGCGCTGAGCATGTCCATGTACTTATTGCCTTCCGGGTCCTTCACCCACACGCCCTTGGCGGTGGAGATGACTATCGGAAGGGGATGGTAGTTATTTGCCCCGTACCGCTCCGCGGATTCTATCAGACCGCGGCTTTCAGTGTTCTCTGCGTTGGTGTCCATGTCGGTTCTCCTTGTTGAAGGGAGCGGCCCTGCGATACAGCCGGGAAACCTTTAAGCTTCCCCCAGAGGGCCCCGCCTTTGCGGGGACCGGTGTTATGGCTGCCAGCCTCCCGACTGCTCAGAACTTTGCGCCCGCGCCTACGGAATAGCCGGTCTGCCCGTGCAGGATGTTGTACGCGCCGTAAACGTAGAGCAGCGGCAGCGGCGACAGGCGCACGCCCAGTGTGTAGCGCGGCTTGGAGATGGAGGCGTCGACGCCGTTGAGCAGCGCGTTCACGCCCTTGATCTCCAGCTTCGTGCGGTCCAGGCCGACGCCGGCGTAGGGCTTTATGACCGGGATATCGAAGGAGGCCACCGCGTCCAGAGAGATGTGGCTGCCCTTGAAGTAGTCGTAGTTGATAGCGTCGTAGTACGCCGAGACCGAGACGTCCGGGATGAACTTGGTCAGAGTCCCGCTCTTCAGCACGCCGTAGCGCAGGCCGGCGCCGACTATCGAGAAGCCGGAATAGCTCACGCCGCGTACCATCACGTCCGCGCCCACCAGAGGGAGGGCGGCCCCCGCGTGCAGCAGCGCCGCGCCGAAAGCCTTCACGTCCGCGTCGCGCAGCACGCGGTTATTGCTGCTGGGCTTGGCCTGTATCGTGGCCGCCAGGCCGGCCTCGAAGCCGGGGAAGCCGAGGGAGCGGCCGGAATTGAAGTCGTTAGCGCCTATTATGCCGCCCAGGTCGGCCGCGAAGGGCTTCAGCAGAGCCTTGCCCTGGGCCGCTATCTGGGTCTTAAAATCCGAGAAAGGATCGGCTTTGACGCCGGCGGCCAGGAAAGGCAGCAGGCAGACGGAAAGGATCAGTTTCTTCATGGGGTCTCCTATAATTCGCAAAGATATACGCGTTCGTAATATTATCGCATAAAAAGGCTAGGTTTGGAACCCCGCGCAAGGCGCCCCTTTTGCTATCATCTATGCATGGGATTCCTCCCCGTGACGACGCAGGAGTTCAAGACGCTTGGCTGGGACTATGTCGACATAGTCCTGGTCACCGGCGACGCCTACGTGGACCATCCCTCCTTCGCCATGGCCCTTCTCGGCCGCGTGCTGGAGGCGGAGGGTCTTCGCGTTGCCATACTCGCCCAGCCGCGCTGGGACGACTGCTCCGACTTCAGGAAGTTCGGCCGCCCGCGCCTGTTCTTCGGCGTCTCCGCCGGGAACATGGACTCGATGATCAACAAGTACACGCACAACCGGAAGGTGCGTTCGTCGGACGATTTTTCCCCCGGCGGCCGCGCCGGCCTGCGCCCCGACCGGGCTACGATCATCTACTCTCAGCGCTGCCGCGAGGTCTATCCCGACGCGCCCGTCGTGATCGGCGGCATAGAGGCCACGATGCGCCGCTTCGCGCATTACGACTACTGGTCCGACAAGGTGCGCAAGAGCGTGCTGCTGGACTCCAAGGCCGACCTGCTGGTCTACGGCATGGGCGAGCGCCAGGCGCGCGAGATTGCGGCCCGCCTGAAGGCCGGCGAGAAGATACACGACCTGCGCGACATACGCGGCACGGCCTACCCGCTGGGCGCCAAAGAGACGGCTGCCCTGAACATACCCGGCGCGGCAGAGCTGCCGTCCGCGGGAGAGGTGGCGGGCGACCGGGTGAAATTCTCTACGGCGACGCGCCTGATATACGAGAACTCGAACCCCTACAACGCCGCCGTTCTGGTGCAGAGGAGCGAGGGCAAGGCCGTAGTGCAGAATCCCCCCGCGCTGCCGCTGACCACGGAGGAGATGGACTTCGTCTACGGCCTGCCTTTCACGAAGCGGGCCCACCCGTCGTACAAGGAGCCGATACCGGCGCTGGAGATGATCAAAGACTCCATCGTGATACACCGCGGCTGCTTCGGCGGCTGCGCGTTCTGCTCGCTGACGCTGCACCAGGGCCGCTTCATCCAGGAGCGCTCGCCGGGCTCGGTAGAGAAGGAGGCGAGGCGGCTGCTGGACATGCCCAGGCATCCTGGCAACATCTCGGACCTCGGAGCCCCGTCGGCCAACATGTACGGCATGCACGGCCGCGACATGGAGGTCTGCAAAGCCTGCAAAAAACTTTCCTGCGTCCACCCCGTCATCTGCCCCAACCTTAGCACCGACCACAAGCCGCTGCTGGCGCTGATGCGCCGCGTCCGCGCGCTCAAGGGCCTTAAAAAAGCCTTCGTGGCGAGCGGCATCCGCATGGACCTGGCGCTCAAATGCGGGGAGTACATCTCCGAGATAGCACGTTTTCACACCGGCGGTCAGCTCAAGGTGGCGCCGGAGCATGTCTCGCCCGGGGTCCTGTCGGTGATGAAGAAGCCGTCCGTCGAGGTCTTCAAGGAGTTCGCCGACAGGTTCCTGGCCGAATCGAGGAAAGCCGGCAGGGAGCAGTACCTGGTGCTCTACTTCATCTCCGCGCACCCCGGCTCCACGCTCGCCGACATGGCGGAGCTGGCGGTCTTCCTGAAGGAGAGGGGCATACGCCCGCAGCAGATAAACGATTTCCTGCCCGCGCCTATGGAGTACGCCACGTCCATATACTTCACCGGGCTGGACCCGTTCACGCTGGAGCCTGTCTACGTGCCGAAGAAGGAAGAGGAGCGCCGCCAGCAGAGGGCGCTGCTCCAGTACTACAAACCGGAGAACCGCCCGCTGGTGCTGAAAGCCCTGCGCGCCATAAACCGCCCCGACCTGATAAAGAAGCTGCTCGGACGATAGCCCCGCACGCAACAGCACCCCGCTGTCAGAAAATGCGGAAGGCCCCTGAACAGGGCCTCCATGAATATAAGGTGGAGCAGCGGACCTACTTTCCCGGCCTTCCCAGCTGGTGGTGTTTTTTCAGGAACTCGATGAGCTCGGGGCCGTATAGCGAGGCTTTTTCCGCCCCCATTCCCCGGATGACCTGCAGGTCCGCGACGCTGCGGATCTGGGCCATGGCCACCCGCTCCAGGATATCATTGCCCATGATGGCCTCCGGCAGCATGTTGCGGCGGGCGGCGGTCTCCTTGCGCCAGAGCTTCAGCGCCTTGAAGCGGTTCTTCACCGTCTCGAAATAGGCCCGCTTCTCGCGGGAGATCTCCCGGTGCGGGACATGGTAGGGCGGGGCGTTCAGCCCCTTCTGCAGCGCCTCGCGTATCCACGGGCCGTGGTTGGCCAGCACGTAGCCGCTGACGCCCTTGAAGATGGAGAGGTTGTGCAGGCCCTCTCGCGGAGCCACGGACAGGCGCAGCATCAGGTCCTCGCTGATGACCTTGAAGGGCGGGCTATCCTTCTTTATCGCCGCGACCTCGCGGGCGATATACAGCTCGCGCAGCACGGCGAGGCCGCGGCCGTTGAGCTGGCGCGCACCCTTGAGCGTCAGGAAACCGCTCTCGTCGAAACGCATAGGAGTGGGCTCGATGCGGCAGATATGCTCGAACTGCCCCCGCGCTTCCTCCAGCCTGCCCTTCTCGTCGAGCTGCGCGCCCAGCAGGTCCCGCAGCTTCTTCAGGTAGATGGTATCGGAGCTGGCGTAGTCCAGCATCTCCTTCGTGAGCGGGCGCCGGCCCCAGTCGGCCTTCTGGAACTTCTTATTGAGCTCCACCTGGAAGAACTCCTTGACCATGTTGTCGAGGCCGCACTTGATTATGCCCAGGTACTTGGCGGCCACCATCACGTCGAAGATGTTCACGAACGTGCATTTGACGGCGCCCTTGAACACACGGATGTCGGAGTCGGCGGAATGGAAGATCTTCTCCACCGCGGGGTCCGCGAAGATCGGCAGTATCGGCTTCAGGTCCACGGCCAGCGTGTCCACCACGGCGTTGATGCGGTCCGAGGAGATCTGCAGGAGGCAGAGCTTCTCCTTGTAGGCGTAGAGGCTGTTGGACTCGGTATCCAGGGAGATGTATTCGTGCTTGGCCAGGCTGGAGCAGAGGTCGTTGAAGTCCTTCTGCTTATCGATGAAGGAATAACTCATGGTAAAATATAATAACATTTAGGGGGCTCCTTCTGGGAGTGCGGGCAGAATGACCACGATAATATTCAACAAGCCCTACGGCGTGCTGTCGCAGTTCACCCCGGAGAGCGGGCACCGCTCGCTCGCCGGGTTCGGCCTGCCCTCCGGGGTCTACCCCGCCGGCAGGCTGGACCTGGACAGCGAGGGCCTGCTGCTGCTGACCTCCGACGGCGGTCTGCAGGCGCGCATAGCGGACCCCAGGCACAAGATGGCGAAGGTCTACTGGGCGCAGGTGGAGAGGGTCATAACGGAGGAGGCGCTGGCCAAGTTGCGCGCCGGAGTGACGCTGAACGACGGGCCCACCCTGCCTTGCGGCGCCAGGGCCATCGCGGACCCCGGCCTGCCGCCCAGGGACCCGCCGGTCAGGTTCCGCAAGACCGTCCCCACCTCGTGGGTGGAGCTGGTCCTGCGCGAGGGCCGCAACAGGCAGGTCAGGCGCATGCTGGCCTCGGTGGGCTTCCCGGTGCTCAGGCTGCTGCGCCGGGCCATAGGGCCGCTCAACTCCGGGGACCTGCCGCCTGGAGCCTGGCGGCAGCTGGACGATTCCGAAATCTCGGCATTGAGAGGAAAATGATGAGCGTACCGCCAAGGATAGGTTTCATCGGACTGGGGATAATGGGCACGCCGATGGCGGCCAGGCTGGTCAACTCGGGCTACAAGGTCTGCGTCTACAACCGCACCCGCATAAGCACGGCGCAGTTCTCGGACATGGGCTGCGAGGTCGCTTCCACGCCGAGGGCGCTGGCCAAGATGTCCGACACCGTCATAACCATGGTCGCCGACGTACCGGCCATGGACGCCGTGATGGAAGGACCGGAAGGCGTGGCCTCGGCCTTCTCCGGCGGGAACTCACTGATAAACATGGCCACGCTCCCTCCCGATTACACGGAGGCGCTCGCCAAGCGCTGCTTCACCGCCGGCGTCAGGTTCCTGGACTGTCCCGTCTCCGGCTCGCGGCAGGCGGCGGAGAACGGGGAGCTGGTGATACTCGCCGGCGCGTCCAAAGAGGACCTGGAGAAGTTCGGTCCGCTGCTGAGGACCATGTCCCGGGAGATAGTCCATGCGGGCCCTCCGCCCGCCGGCTCGGCCCTCAAGCTCTGCGTGAACCTGGTCCTGGGACAGCTGAACACCGCCCTGTCGGAGGCGGCCGCGCTAGCCAAGGCCCAGGGGCTGGACGCGGGCCTGTTATTCGAGGCCCTGGGTCACAACCCGGCGCTGAACTGCGGCTTCTTCCGGCTCAAGAAGGAGAACCTCCTCTCCCGCCGGTATCCCCCCGCCTTCCCGCTCAGGCACATGCTGAAGGACTCGCGCTTTATCCTTAAGGAAGCCTCGAAGCGCGGCCTAGAGCTGCCGGTGACCGCGGCCGTGGAAAAACTGCTGGCTAAATCCTATAATAGCGGCTACGGGGACAAGGACCTCAGCGTGGTCTTCGAGAACCTGCTGGAGCGCCTGTCCTAGTTAAGGAGACGATATGCGCAAAGCCCTGGCCTCACTGATAGCCGCCAGCTGGGATTTCACCCGCCGGCACCGTTTCCTCGCCGTGGTACTGGGCCTCATTACCCTCGCCACCTGCGCGGGAGGACTGTACCTGGTCATAACCCGTTTCCCCGCCTACATCCCCTGCCTTACCGGCTCCTGCCGCGGCTACTGACCGGAGGAAAGCGCGGCGCGCCTCTTGCGCCGCGTCTTTTTTTTTGATAAAGTTAGTCTTGTCTAACTTTCAAGGAAGGACCACATGCGCGCGAGACTATCCCCGAGCCTGGAAGACTATCTGGAAGCCCTCTACTCCATCACGCAGGAGTCGGGCCGCGCCAGGGCCGGCGAGGTCAGCCGCCGTCTCGGGGTGACCAAGCCCTCCGTCAACGCCGCCGTGAAGGCCCTGGCCGCGCGCGGCCTGCTGACCTACGAGCGCTACGGGGACATAGCGCTTACCCCCGCCGGGACGGCCTCCGGCCGCGAGGTAGCCGCCCGGCATTCCCTGCTGAAGGATTTCTTCGTGGAGGTGCTGGCGATGCGCGGCGACCAGGCCGAGCTGGACGCCTGCCGCGCCGAACACGCGCTCAGCCGGAACGCGCTGTCGCGCCTGCAGTCACTGGCGACTTTCCTCAGATCCCCGGAACGGGCCTCCACGCTGGCGGCGGCGCGCGCGGCGGCGCGCGGGAGGAGGAAATGAAGACCTCCCCCCCGGTGACCCTGCTTTCGATGCGCCGCGACGAGACCGGCTATATATCCGAAGTGTCCGGCAGCCCCGACCTGCAGACCAAGCTGCGCGCGATGGGGCTCTACTCCGGACGCCGGATAGTCAAGCGCTCCGCCGAGAAGTCGGGCGGGCCGGTGCTGGTAGAGGTAATGGGCACCAGGGTCGCCCTGGGGCGTGGCATGGCGGCAAAGGTCTCCGTCAAGGTGAAGTCGCGCGCCATCCTGCTCGCCGGCAACCCGAACGTCGGCAAGAGCGTCGTCTTCTCCCGTCTTACCGGCCTCGAGGTCATCTCGTCCAATTACCCCGGCACGACCGTGGAGTACACGGCCGGGCACACGATGCTCGCCGGGGAGCGGTTCTCCGTGATAGACGTCCCCGGCGCCTACAGCCACGCGCCCACCAACAAGGCCGAGGAAGTGGCCCGCAGCATACTGACCGCCGGCGGCGCCGCGCTGATCCTGAACGTGGTCGACGCCACCAGCCTGGAGCGCAACCTGTTCTACACCCTGGAACTGGCCGCGATGGGCACCCCGCTCGTCATCCTGCTGAACAAGCAGGATATAGCCAGAAGAAAGGGCGTGGACATAGACGCCGCCGCCCTGGAGCGCCACCTCGGCATACGGGTAGTCCCGTTCGTGGCCACCACCGGCGAAGGACTGGCCGCGCTGCAGCAGGCCGTCAGGGACTTCAACGAGGGCCGCCTGCCGCCGCCGGCGGAGGTCCCGGCCGGCCCGGACGAGAAATGGAAGCTGATAGGCCGGGTATCGGCCGAGTGCCAGCGCATCTCCCACAAACACGCCACCGTGCTCGAGAAGCTGGAGGACCTCACTTCGCGCCCGTCGACAGGGCTGCCGTTCGCGGCGGCGGTGATGCTGGGCTTGTTCCTGGCCATCCGGTTCGTAGGCGAGGGGCTGATAAACCGCGTCCTGGACCCGCTGTTCAACTCGGTCTGGATGCCGCTGCTGAACTCCGCCCTCTCAGGCCTTCAGGACGGCGGCTTCCTGAAGCTGCTGCTGCTGGGCTCTACCCCAAGACCGATGGAATCCTTCGGGCTACTGACCACCGGCCTCTACATCCCCTTCGTCACAGTGCTGCCCTATATAGTGGCTTTCTACACCGCGCTCAGCCTGCTCGAGGACATCGGCTACCTGCCGCGCCTCGCGGTGCTGCTCGACAG
>DAIENX010000090.1:0-37373 GCA_027340875.1 Elusimicrobiota bacterium | reverse complement strand
TATAACGCGAAATTATGAGCAAAAGAAGATTGGCCAGAGAGAACTGCCTGCAGTCGCTTTACAGCTCCGACATCTCCAGCCTGGAACCGGCGGCCGTGCTGGCCAGCTTCCAGATGGAGGAGTTCGCGCTAGAGCCCAAGGTGTTCGACTTCTACAAGGACCTTTACACCGCCACCGTAGCAAACCGCGCGAAGATAGACGAGATCATCCGCAAGACCAGCCGCAACTGGGAGATGGAGCGCATGCCGGCGATAGACCGCTCTATCCTGCGCATGGCCGTCTGCGAGATGATGATACTTTCCGACGCCCCCGTGGCCGTCATCATCGACGAGGCCATAGAACTGGCCAAGAAATACTCCACCGAGAAATCCGGAAAGTTCGTCAACGGCGTGCTGGACAGCATAGCGCGCCAGAACAACCTGGTCAAATGACCCGCTCCCCCAAAGAGGAGATAGAGGCGCTCAGGGCCGAGATAAGGCGGCACGAGCGCCTTTATTACGTCAACGACAGGCCGGAGATCTCCGACGGAGAGTTCGACGTCCTGATGGGCCGCCTGAAGGAACTGGAGGCAGCCCACCCGGAGCTGGCCGCCGACGATTCCCCGACGCGGCGCGTGGGCGGAGAGCGCTCCAACACCTTCGCGCCGGTGCCGCACCGCATCCCGATGCTGTCGCTGGACAACTGTTACTCCCAGGAGGAGTTCCTGCAGTGGCATGAGCGCGTGAAAAAAGGCCTGGGCGGCGAGCCCTTCGAGATGGTGGTCGAGGCCAAGATAGACGGGCTCTCCTGCTCCATCGAGTACGAGAGGGGCAGGCTGGTCCGCGCCTCCACGCGCGGCGACGGCGAGACCGGCGAGGACGTCACGCTGAACGTCAGGACCATAAGGTCCGTTCCTCTGAAGCTGGACCTTTCGCGCCCGCCGGCCGCTTTCGAAGCGCGCGGCGAGGTCTATATGGACAAGAAGGACTTCGAGGCGCTGCGCGAGGAGGCGCTCGCGGCCGGCGAGGAGCCGTTCGTGAATCCGCGCAACGCCGCGGCCGGCTCGCTGCGGCAGAAGGACCCGAAGGTCACCGCCGCCCGGCGGCTCAAGTTCATCGCTCATTCCTACGGCTACCTGGACGGCATCGCGGAGCCCGATTCCCACTGGGAATACCTGAACATCTGCCGGAGCCTCGGCTACCATATCTCAACGCTGGGCACCCGCCCCTGCCGCGGGACGGAGGAAGTCCTCTCCATGTACCGCGACTACGAGGAGAAGCGCTTCTCGCTGCCTTACGAGATAGACGGCCTGGTCATCAAGGTGGATTCGCTGCGCCAGAGGCGCTTGCTCGGCTTCACGTCCAAGAGCCCGCGCTGGGCCATAGCCTTCAAGTACCCCGCCCAGCAGGTCACCACCGTGGTGAAGGACGTGGAGTTCTCCGTCGGCCGCACCGGGGCCGTCACACCTGTGGCCCAGCTGGAGCCGGTGAAATGCGGCGGCGTCACTATCTCCAGCGCCACGCTCCACAATTTCGACGAAGTGGAGAGGCTCGGCCTGAGAATAGGCGATAAGGTGGTCATCGAACGCGCCGGAGAGGTTATCCCCAAGGTGATCAAGGCCCTGACCGAGGCCCGCACCGGCGGCGAGAAGCCCGTGCGTTCGCCGAAAACGTGCCCCTCCTGCGGCGGGGAGCTTTTCCGGGACGAGGAAGAGGTCGCCCTTCGCTGCGTGAACCCCTCCTGCCCGGTGCAGTTCAAGCGCTCGTTGCTGCATTTCGCCTCGCGCGACGCGATGAACATCGAGGGCTTCGGCGTCTCCTCGGTGGAGCAGCTGGTGGACAAGGGGCTGGTGAAAGGCTTCCCCGGCATCTACAGGCTCCGCAAGGAGGACCTGCTTGGCCTGGAGCTGTTCAAGGACAAGAAGGCCGGAAACCTGCTATCGCAGATAGAGAAGAGCAATGAGCAGCCGCTCTCGCGCCTGATCTACGCCCTGGGCATAAGGCATATCGGCGAGAAGAACGCCCGGGTGCTGGCCGGCCATTTCCGCACGATGAAAGCTTTCATGGCCGCCGGTCTCGACGAGCTGGCCCGCGTCGGAGACATAGGCCCGGTGATCGCCGAGGCCGTGACCGATTTCTTCAAGTCGCAGGCCACCCGCGCGATGGTGGAGGAGCTGGGGACGCTGGGGCTGAGGATGGACGAGCCCGAGAAGGCCGCGGCCGGAGGCAAACTGGAAGGCAAGACCTTCGTTTTCACCGGGGAGCTGAAGACCCTGACCCGCTCCGAGGCCCAGGCGATGGTGAGGGAGCTCGGCGGCAAAGAGACCTCGAGCGTCTCGGCCAAGACCTCCTACGTGGTGGTAGGTTCCGAACCCGGCTCCAAGTACGACAAGGCCAGGAAGCTGGGAGTGACCACGCTTTCCGAAGAAGAATTCCTGAAACTGGCCGGCAAGTAGCCGGCATCCGTAAGGGAGGGAAGATGAGATACCTGCTGTTTTTGACCGCCGGAGCGCTGTCCATCCCGGCCGGCGCCGCTACGACCGGCGACGCGCTCAAGCTGATAGAGCCGGCGCCCCCGAAGACGGTGCGAGCCGGGGAGACGCTGGCGTTCCGGACCGTAACCGGCTATCACTTCAACGAGGAGGCTCCGCAGGAGTGCGGCGCCCTGCCCGCTTTCGACGTGGGCCGGAAGTCGCTCAAGTGCCGCTTCCCTTCGCCCGGCCGCCAGGACGTGAGCCTGAAGATCTGCGCCGACGGCGGCGATACCTGTTTCTTCGCCGATTTCACCCTCGACGTTTCCGGTCCGGCCGTGAGGACGGAGGAGCCGAAAAGAACGGCGGGGGAGGAGAAGGAGGAGGCCCTGGAGGGCTTCCTGCTGAACGTGCCGCTCGAGTCGCAGACCAAGGCTCGTGACGAGCACAAGCTGCTGTTCATCGATTTCTTCGCCAAATGGTGTCCGCCCTGCCGTCTGATGGAGAGCACCGTGCTGGACAAGCCGAAGTTCATGGAAGCCACGGCCGGCATGGTGCGTATCAGCCTGGACGTGGACAAGCCGGAGGCCTCGGAGTGGGTGAAGCGCTTCTCTGTGAACGCCTACCCGACCTACCTGGTGGCCGACGCCTCGCTCAACGAGATAGGCCGCTGGACCGGCAGCGCAGGCCTGCCGGCCTTCACGGCGTGGCTGAAGGACCAGGAGCGCTGGAAGGAGCTGCCGATAGCGAAAGCGGAGGAGACGGCCGCCTCCCTGGACGACGCGGGGAAGCTGCGCGTGGCCAAGGCCAGGATGGACGCTAAGAAGTGGCAGGGAGCGATGGAACTGCTCTCCGAACTGAAAACTCGGGAGGCCGAGTTCCTGCACGCCTATGCCGGCGTGGCCAGGGCGGTGGAGGAGGCGCCGTCCTCGACGGCCGCCGCCCTGGCGCCGGTGTATACCTCCGCCATATCGCGTTTCGACGGCAGCGACGGCAAGGACGCCGAGGTCGGGATAATGGAATGGGTGGGTTCCCTGCACAGGATAGATCCCAAGGCGGCCGCGCTGTGGCTCGACGACGCCGACACCCTCGCCGGCCGGTTCCTGGCTTCCCGCTCCGCGGAGGCGGAGGGCTATACGCCGGCCGACATTTACGTCACCGTGGCCGACGCGCTGGAGGAGGTCGGCATGAAGGAAAAGGCCGGGCCGTTCTATTTCCTCGCTTCCGAGAGCTGCCGCGAGCTGGCCGAGGCCGCCGCCGCCCCCGCCGGGGCTAAGGGGCTGCGCCTCTGCGAGGGCCGTTACCTGGCCGCGTCCGGCCGCTACGGCGAGGCCGCCGAGGTGTACGCCGCGCTGGTCAAGGCCTATCCCGGCGAGTACGCCTTCCACCGCGCCTACGCCGGCGCGCTGCTGAAGCTCAAGAAATATCCCGAGGCGCTGCTGGAGGCGCGGGAAGCCGAGCGTCTGTCCTACGGGAACATCCGCTACAGCATCATCGGCCTGGAGGCCAGGATAGAGGCCGAGCACGGCCGCAAGGATTCCGCCGTCAAGATACTGAAAGAAGGTATAGCGGCCGCCGAGAAAGCCGGGGACGGCGCCGGCGGCCTGAAGCGTTACCTGGAAGAGGTGGAGAAGGGGAAATAGCACCGGCGATGGACAGGACGGCCTATCTCTGCGTTCATGACAAGACCGGTGTCGAGGACTTCGCCCGGGGCCTTACCGAGCTGGGCTTTTCCATCTATTCCTCCGGTTCCACTTATAAGCTGCTGAGGGAGGCGGGGATAGAGGCCGAGGAGGTCCGCTATTCCCCGCCGGTGCCGGCGGCGCTGCTGAAGGCCCTTTCAGGCAGGTTCCCGGCAATATCCGAGAACGGCGTGGAACTGCCCAGGTTCTACGTGGTGGCCGCGGACCTTTACCCTATCGCCGGCATAGTCTCCCAGGAAGATTTTTCCGTAGACGAGCTGTCGAATTACCTCGACCAGGCCAACTCCGCCGTGCTCAGGGCGGCCGCCAAGGACTTCGGCAACGTGGTCTCAGTATGCCGGCACGCTGACTACCAGGAGGTGCTGGCGGCCTTCAGGGACGCCGGCGGCCTTGAGCCGGAGGCCAAGCGCAAGCTGGCCGCCCGGGCCTGGCAGTACCTGGCCGCCTACGAGGCCACCGTCGCGCAGTACCTTTCCCCTGCCGGCACGCTGCTGGACGACGAGGTCGTCATGAGCCTCAGGAAGGTCTCCGAGCTGGAGTACGGCGAGAACAGGCATCAGCGCGCGGCCTTCTACGCCCTCAGCGGGGCCCGTCCTTCCGGGCTGAACGCCGCGCGGCTGCATTCCGGCCCCTGGCTCAATTTCAACCATTACCTGGACCTGGATACCGCCTTCGAGCTGGCGCTGGAGTTCGAGGAACCGGTCTGCGCCGTCTGCAAGCACGACAAGCCTTCCGCCGTCTGCGCGCTGCCGTCTCAGGCCGACTGCCTGAGGGGAGCGCTGGCCGCCGACCCGGCCGGGGCCGTGGGCGGCACCGCCGCCTTCAACAGGCAGGTGGAGGCCGAGGCCGCCGCGCTCCTTCTTGAGACCTTCGTGGAAAGCGTGGTCGCCCCCGGCTACAGCCCGGAGGCGCTGAAGATACTGCGTTCCCGCGAGGGGCTGAGGGTGCTTTCTCTGCCGGCGCCGGTGCTCTCGCCGCACGAGCTGGAGCTGAGATCCATCTCCGGCGGCGTGCTGATAGAGGCGAAGGACAACAGGCTTTTCCACGCCGATCCTGCCTGCGTGACCAGGCGCAAGCCGACGGAGGCGGAGGCGGCGTCGCTGCTGCTGGCCTGGAAGACCGTGAAATACGCCAAGACCTACGCCGCCGTCATAGCGGAGGGCCGTACCGTGCTTTCGGTGAGCGCTTCCGGCAGCTCTTCGTACGACGCGGTGCGGGCCGCGGTGTGGCACCTGCGCGACAGGCGGCCCATCCTGCCCGGGGCCGGGCCGCTGGTGCTGGCGGCCGACGCGGCCCTGCCGCTGAAGACCCTGAAGGCCGCCCTGGCCGGCGGGGCTAGCGCGGTGATACAGCCGGGCGGCTGGCAGGACGACGAGGACTGCGTTAGACTGTGCGACGAACGGGGCGCGACGATGCTGTTCGCCGGCATCCGCCATTTCAGGCACTGATCCTGTAGTGGTTCGCCCTGCCCCGTCAGACGCTCCCTTATATGCGGGTGCTTCACGTCGCCGAATGCAGGTTCGGGGTCCTGCCGCCCGGACCGCCTTTCCGTCCCGGCCGCTCCACCCATCCCCTGCTAGGCTGGCGAGAAGCGTGCCTGCCGTTCACCTTACGCGGCCGGATCCGAAAAGGCTGGGTCCGTGCGTCACCCCTCCGGTTATTCCGGCGACAGGCCCTGCGCACTAAAGTTGTTTGCGATAGGCCGGGCAGGGCAGGGACGCAACTTCGTCAGTGCCTGAGCCTGGCGGGGGGGAATATTGTTATAATTTTATCTATGGAAACCACGGCCAGGACGAATTTCATCTACGAGCTGATAGACAAGGACAACGAGACGGGCCGCTTCGAGGGCCGCGTGCACACGCGCTTTCCCCCGGAGCCTAACGGCTATCTGCATATCGGCCACGCCACGTCGATAATCCTGAACTCCGGCATAGCCCGCCATTACAAAGGCAAGTTCAATCTGCGCTTCGACGACACCAATCCGGCCAAGGAAGAACAGGAGTACGTCGATTCCATCGTGGAGGACGTGAAGTGGCTGGGCGGCGACTTCGAGGACAGGCTGTTCTTCGCCTCCGATTATTTCCAGCAGATGTACGACTGGGCGATGGAGCTCGTGAAGAAGGGCAAGGCCTTCGTCTGCGACCTCAACGCCGACCAGGTGCGCGAGCACCGCGGCGCTCCCGGCACGCCCGGCAAGGATAGCCCTTTCCGTAACCGCTCCATCGAGGAGAACGTGGATCTGTTCACGCGCATGAAGAACGGCGAGTTCCCGGACGGCAGCCGCACGCTGCGCGCGAAGATCGACATGGCCCACCCGAACATCAACATGCGCGACCCGGTGATGTACCGGGTGCTGCACGCCGAGCACCACCGCCAGGGCGACAAGTGGTGCATCTACCCTATGTACGACTGGGCGCACGGTCTCGAGGACTCCATAGAGAGGATAACCCACTCCATCTGCACGCTGGAGTTCGAGGACCACAGGCCGCTCTACGACTGGTTCATCGACCAGCTCGGCATCTACCACCCGCAGCAGATAGAGTTCGCCCGCAGGACGCTGGGCAACACCGTCACCAGCAAGCGCAAGCTGCTGGAGCTCGTCAAGAACGGCTACGTGGAGGGGTGGGACGATCCCCGCATGCCCACCGTGGCGGCCTTCCGCCGCCGCGGCTATACCGCCAGCGCGCTGCGCGCCTTCTGCGACGAGGTCGGCATCTCCAGGGTGCCAGGTGTCTCCGATATCTGGGTGCTCGAGAACGCGATACGCAACGAGCTGAACCTGACCGCGCCGCGCGCTATGGCCGTGCTGAAGCCGGTAAAGGTAGTCATCGACAATTACCCGGCGGACAAGACAGAGGAGATGGACGTGGTCAATAACCCGGCCGACCCGGCCTCCAGCACCCGCAAGGTGCCTTTCTCCCGCGAGCTCTACATAGAGCAGGACGATTTCAAGGAAACGCCGCCTAAGAAGTTCTTCCGCATGACCCCCGGTCAGGAGGTGCGCCTGCGAGCCGCCTACATCGTGAAGTGCGTCGGCGTGGAGAAGGACGCCGCCGGGAACGTGACCGAGGTGCGCTGCACCTACGACCCGGCCACCAGGGGCGGCGACGCCCCGGACGGCCGCAAGATAAAGGGCACGATACACTGGGTCTCGGCCAGGCACGCGGTGCCGGCCAAGGTGCGTCTCTACGACGCGCTGTTCACGACGCGCGAGCCGGACGACGTGCCGGAGGGCGAGGACTACAAGAAGAACCTCAACAAGAATTCCCTGGAAGTGATAGAGAAGGCCATGCTGGAGCCTTCGCTGGGCGCTGCCGCGCCCGGAGCGCGCTTCCAGTTCGAGCGGCTCGGCTACTTCTTCGCCGACCCGAAGGACTCCAGGCCCGGAGCGCCGGTGTTCAACCGCACCGTCACGCTGAAGGATACCTGGGCGAAAATAGAGCAGAAAGGGCCGGCGGCCTGAGGACTATGAAACGCATAAAGAGCGTAGTTCTCTTCTATAACTCCAAGCGGCGGAAGGCCATTTCCTTCGCGGCGGCCATAGAGCGCCGTCTGAAGGCGGGCGGGGCGAAGGTGCAGCGCGTCTGCGTGAACGACCCGTCCTGCGACCTCGGCCCGGCCGACGCGGCGGTGGCCGTGGGCGGGGACGGGACCGTGCTCTACGCGGCCAGGCACGTGATAAACAAGGGCATCCCGGTGCTGGGCATCAACGCAGGCGGACTGGGCTTCCTCAGCGGAATGGAGCAGAAGGATTTCATGCGCGCCGCCGGCTCGTTCCTTTCCGGCGGCTTCGGCAGCGTGAAGAGGAGCCTGCTGTCGGTCGGCGTGTCCCGCGGCGGAAGGACCGTGTTCGGCCCGCGGGCGGCCCTGAACGACTGCGTGATCCGCAGCCAGGAGGCCCGCGCTTTCCGCCTGAAGGCCTCCTTCGGCGGGAAGTTCCTGTCGGACTACTTCGGCGACGGGCTCATCGTCTCCACTCCGAGCGGGTCCACGGCCTACAGCCTGGCGGCCTCCGGCCCCATCGTGATGCCGGACCTGGAGGTGGTACTGCTGTCGCCCATTTGCCCGCATACCCTTACCCATCGTCCTATAGCCCTGCCGGCTGCGGGCGAGCTGGAGGTGGAGGTGCGCGGCGGCAGCTACGGCCCCAAGGTCATGGCTCTTTCCGTGGACGGTCAGGAGAATTTCGTGCTGCAGCCGGGCGACGTGGTGAAGGTGCGCCGGCATCCGAGGAGCTTCGTGATGCTGGTGCCCGACGGTTTCTCCTATTTCGACATGCTGCGGAGGAAGCTCAGCTGGGGGGAAAGATAAGGGGGGCGTTCGTTTAAATGCCCTGTTCAGCCTGGAGGATGGAAACCCTTGCGTCGGTTTCCCCCCGCCGGGGAAATTAAGGCGGGGCCCCCCCTTCCGCAAAGGCTTCACAGGTCATTTATCCGACCGCCCCGCAGGGGCAGGGCATAGATAAAAACGGAATTGCGGAAGCTGATATTCAAATGCTGAAGAGACTTTCGATAAAGAATTTCGCGGTGATAGACTCGCTGGAGCTGCAGCCCGGAGAGGGGCTCAACATCTTCACCGGCGAGACCGGTGCCGGCAAATCCATCATCATCTCCGCGCTGGGCTTTCTGCTCGGCGAGCGTTCCGGCTCCGACATCCTGCGCCCCGGAGCGGCCTCCGCCGAAGTGGAGGGGGAGTTCGAGGCCGACAACCTTCCGGTCAGCGCCGCCGAGCGCTGGGGGATAAAGGGCGGGAGCTTTAAGGTGCGCCGCCAGGCCGATCCCAAGGGCCGCACGCGCGCCGCGGTGAACGGCGCGCCCGCCACGCTGGCCCAGCTTTCCGAGCTCGGGTCCTGCCTGATAGACTTCCACGGCCAGAACGAGCACCAGAGCCTGCTGAAGCCCGAGACCCAGCGGGACCTGCTCGACCGCTACGGGAAGCTGGAAAAGGAGGCGAAGGCCGTGGCCGAGGCCTGGGCCGCCGCGAAATCCCTCGAGGAGGCCATGAGCGCCGTTTCGCTGTCGGAGGAGGAGAGGGCCCGCCTGCTGGACCTCTATAAGTTCCAGCTGAACGAGATCGAGTCCGCCAGCCTGAAGGAAGGCGAGGAGGAGGAACTGGAAGCCCTCTGGCCCCGTCTGAAGAATTCGGAGAAGCTCTTCGGCCTGTCGGGAGACGCGCATTCCCTCGCGGACGAGGCGGCGGACGCGGCCGAGAAGACGCTGGAGCGGCTCAAGTCCCTGGACGCGATCGATCCTTCGGCCGGCCCGCTGGTGACCCGCATGAGCACAGCGGCCATAGAGCTGCGCGACCTTTCCGGCGAGCTGAGGGCCTACGGGAAAAGCGTGCACAGCGACCCCGCCGAGGTGGACAGAGTCCTCTCGCGCCTGGAGAAGTTCAAGACTTTGAAGAAGAAGTACGGCGCCGACATCCCGGCCGTGCTCGCCAAGGCCGAGGAGCTCCGGGCCAAGGCCGTCAGCCTCGAGGACATGACGCTCGACCGCTCCGAGCTGGAGAAGAAGCTCTCCGCCTCCCGCTCGAAGCTGGCCAAGCTCGCCTCCGCCCTGCACGACAGGCGGGAGGCGGCCGCGAAGAAGCTTTCCGCAGAGGTGATAAAAGAGGCCGCGGGCCTGGGCTTCAAGGAAGTGCGCTTCTCCGTGGACTGCGCCTACTACGAGGAGAACATCTCCTCCTCTGGCGGGGACTCGGTCGAGTACCTCTTTACCGCCAACCCCGGCTACCCGCTGAGGCCGCTGCGCTACACTGCTTCCGGAGGCGAGATGGCCCGCATCATGCTGGCCCTGAAGACGGTCCTCAGCCGGGCCGACCGCATCGGCGCGCAGGTCTTCGACGAGGTGGACGCCGGCGTAGGCGCCGTGACCGGCCGCCTGGTAGGGGAGAAACTCGCGAAGCTCGCCCGCGACAAGCAGATCTTCTGCATCACGCATCTGCCGCAGGTGGCGGCCTTCGGCGACAGGCATTTTTTCGTGGAGAAGGACGTCAAGGCCGGCGTCGCCGCCGCCGCCGTACGCGAGCTGGACCACTCCTCGCGCGAGCGCGAGATAGCGCGCATGCTGGGCGGCAAGAAGCAGAGCACCGACCTCGGCCTGAAGCACGCGCGCGAGCTGATCGAGGAGAGCCGCAAATAATTCAGGATAATCAGCGGACCAAGAGGACCACAACATGGAAGTAAGGACCAGATTCGCGCCCAGCCCTACGGGCTACATGCACATAGGCAACCTGCGCACCGCGCTGTACGCCTATCTGCACGCCAGGAAGAACGGCGGGAAGTTCATACTGCGCATAGAGGACACCGACCAGGCGCGCCTGGTGGAGGACAGCGTGAAGGTGATCTACGAGAGCCTGCGCGTCACCGGCCTCGAGCACGACGAGGGCCCGGACATGGGCGGCCCCGTCGGTCCCTATACGCAGAGCGAGCGGCGCCCGCTCTACAGGCAGTACGCCGAGCAGCTCGTGAAGGAAGGCCGCGCCTACCGCTGTTTCTGCGAGAAGGCGGAGAAGCAGGAGGAGCCGGGCGAGCCTGATGAGGGACAGTCGATATTCGGCTACGACGGCCGCTGCGGCCGCCTTGCCGAGGCCGAGATCAAGCAGAAGCTGGACTCCGGACTGCCTTTCGTGATACGGCAGAAGATAGATAAGGAGGGCTCCACCTCCTTCAAGGACTTCATCTACGGCGACATCGTGGTGGAGAACAAGCAGCTCGACGACCAGATACTGCTCAAGCGCGATGGTTTCCCCACGTACAACTTCGCCAACGTAGTGGACGACCACCTGATGGGCATCACGCACGTGATGCGCGGCTGCGAGTACATCTCCTCCACACCGAAGTATATACTGCTATACAGGGCTTTTGGTTGGGAGATACCGGAACATATACATCTGCCGCATATATTGGGTCCCGACGGAAAAAAGCTCTCCAAGCGAGAGGGCAGCGCGGCCCTTTCTGACCTGCTGGCCAAGGGCTATCTGCCGGAGGCGATACTGAACTATATAGCGCTGCTGGGCTGGAACCCCGGCACCGAGCAGGAGTTCTTTACCAAGGACCAGCTTGTTGGGGCTTTCGATATAGCGCGCATAGGAAAAGCCCCGGCGATATTCGACGAGACCAAGATGACCTGGCTCAATGCCCAGCACGTCAAGGCGCTGTCTCCGGAGAAGGCCCACGAGCTTTTCCTGAAGTTCTATCCCGATACCGTTATAAAAGGCTTCGACGCGAAAAAGCTTTCCGGCTACATACAGGGCAAGGTGGAGAAGCTGGGGGACTTGCCGGCTATGACCTCTTTCCTGACGGGCTTTGACGAGAACTACTCCACGGAGTTGTTCGTCAACAAGAAGAATAAGACCACGCTGGAATCATGCAAGGAGACACTTACTGATTTGCATGGTCTGCTTTCCGGAGTGGATGCTTGGGAATTTAATCCCCTGCTTAATGGTGTCATGGGCTATTCTGCGCAGAAGCCGCTTAAGTTGGGTGCTGTAATGTGGCCGCTGCGCATAGCCCTTTCCGGCATGACTGTGACTCCTACCGGCGCCATAGAGATTGCCGAACTGCTCGGCAGGGACGAAGCCCTCCGCCGGATCGCTTTAGCCATAAACAGACTGTAACGGCAGGCCTGCAAGTTCGCGGGTCCTGCCGAGGATTTGTCTCGTCAGGCACGCGGTCGCAAACACCGTTCGCGCCGCTCGTCACTCGGCCCTCGCGCTATGCAAGCTCGGGCCTCCGCGACGGCCTTCCTCGGCAAAGTCCTCGTCACCCGCTCCAGTTTTTCACCTGCCGTGATCTTGATGCAGGAGCCGGCATGTTCCCCGAGGGAGCCTTTAGTGCGCAGGGCCAAGTGCCGGAGCGGACGGCCTATCATTAAAGGCCGCGGCTTAATGATTTCGTTTCTGCGTGATGCGGAGGCAGGGTGCTCCTCCAGGAAACCCTTGGGGAAGGGGGGCCCCGCTTCGGGGGGAAACCGCGCAACGGTTTCCTTGCAGTAAGCCGGGTTTCCGGGAGGAGCAATCCCTGCCGACCCCTGTAACAAAATCGCCACATTTTTGTATTACATTCTAAATAGCCAGGTTGTAGAATTTCTCTACCTGGACCTATGAAATACTGGTTCTACTCGGAAGGCAATATCCTCGGGCCGTACGAGCCGGCAGAACTGCTGGCCCTTCCCGCTTTCGCCGAGGAAAGCCTGGTCTGCCCTGAAAGCTCAACCGGAGACAACCCCGGGGACTGGCGGCCGGCCGCCCAGGTCGCCGAGATCGCCGCCGCCCTCAGCGTAGGCTCCGGCCACATGGTCACGGCGGGCGTAGCCGCCGGGACTTTCGAGTACGAGACCGGCTTCAGCTCTCCCATAAGCTATTTCGAGAACAAGGAGCTTCCCGCCACACCTTCCGGCTACGGCGAGCTGCTTGACGCCATCGATAACGTGCTGGGCGCCTATAAGGAGGCCCCCGCCGCCGGCAAGCCGGCGGATACCGATTACGACCTGGCGGAGAAGTTCGATATACGCCTCTCCCGCATCCAGGAGGAACTGGAGGCCGCCCGCTGGGAGAAGAACCTCCTCCTCGAGAAGATACGGATGAAGGAGATGGAGGAGAGGAAGAACGCCGCCCGTATCCAGGAGCTCGAGGCCAGGCTGAAGGGGGAGCGCGAAACCTCCTCCGGGGCCTCCAGGGAACTGGAAGAGGCCCGCGTCATCGCCGAACTCAAAGAGAAGGAAGAAGCCAGGCGCCAGCTGGAAGAGATAAGGAAGGAAGAGCTTTCGCTTAAGGAAGAGCCCCAGGCGCAGGCGCCCAAGGCCATGCCGGCCCCGTCCGCGCCGCAGGCCGCGGAGCCTCCCAAAACGGAGCCCGGCCCCGTCGAGGCCGCTCCCGCGCCCGCCCAGCCCGCCGCGGCGGCACCTGGGCCGCAGGAAGTCACTGCCCCCAAGATAGAGGCGCGGACCTTCAAGAGCATAAAGCCGGCCTCCACCATCCGCCTCGAGAGCACTGTCGGCATGGAGGGGAAGGAGGAGCCGCGCGAGGCCGGCATGACCAGCAGGCAGCTCAAGAGCCTTGGTCAGACGCAGCCTCCCGCCTACGTTTACGGCTCCCGTCAGGACAACGAGCTGCCCGGCCCCGAAGTCGCTCCGCCCGGCGCGTTCAAGCCCGAGGCGCTGGAGCCGCTGCCTCAGCAGGCCGGCGGCATCGTCTATGATTTTACTGTCGTAACTCCCAAGCGCGACGATGTCCAGAAGTTCCAGCTGGAGACCAGGCCCCAGATAGAGCCTGCTTTCGGCCAGCAGCCGGCGAAGCCGCCTGCCTATGACATGGGGATGGCGCCTCAGGCCCAGGCCCCGCGCCCGGCCCCGCAGCCGGCTCCGGCGCCGCAGTTCCAGCCCGTGCAGCCGGTGGTCTTCCATGCGCCCGCGCCGGCTCCGGCTCCAGCTCCCACGCCTGTCCCCGCGCCGGCTCAGCCCGCTGCCGCCGCGGCCCCTCAGGCCCAGACCTTCTCTCCTTCCGCTCAGCCCGAGCCCGCCCCGGCGGCCGCCCCGAAGGAAGCCCCCGCCGCGGCCGAGGCCGATTCCCCGGACAAGACCCGCCGCATACAGCTGCCCGAGAAGAAGGGCAAGGCCAAGGAGAAGGAGGCCGAGAAGCCCCAGACCAAGCAGCGGCGGGGCGGCCGCACGGCTTTCATAGCCATAATGGTGATCTTCGGCTCCATAGCCGCCGGCGGCCTCGGTTACTTCTTCCTCGGAGAGGGGGTAAGCTTCTCCGAGTTCTCCATGCTGAACCTGGGCACCAAGAAGCGTCCCGCCGCGATGGCCAGCCAGATAGAACCCAAGGCCGACGCGGCCCAGCAGCCCGCCGCCGCGCCGGAAGCGCAGCAGCCGGAAGCCGCCCCGGAGGCCTCCACGGCCCCGGTCCAGGCGGAGCCCGAGCCCCAGCCGGTTCCCGCGCAGCCCCCGGCCGGCGAGAACATCAAGAAGGCCCTGGACATCGTGAAGAACTACAAGCTTTCCGGCGGCCGCGGCACGATAGCCAGCTGGTTCGCCAATTCCTTCCTGTCCACCTCCGGCGGCGCCAACGAGGAGTGGACCGCCACCCCGCTGCACGGGGACATACTGGTGGTCCAGTACCGCCTGCTGAGGCCCAAGCAGGACCCGCTGATCTACCAGTTCGAGGTGGACGCCGCCAAGCAGGACATCCTTAGGGGTATCAACAACAACGCCATAGAACTGCTGGACTCCTCCTCCAAGGCCAAGAGCGTCAGCGCCGCTCCGGCTCCGGCCAAGAAGCCCGCCAGGAAGAAGGCCGCGCGCAAGGCCTCGTCCAAGGAGATCCCGATACTGCCGCTGCCTGACGAGCCGTCCGCAGGCTCCCAGGAGCAGGACCCCACCGGGTTCGAGAATCCCCAGCTGGAACCGGAACAGGTGAAATACCTCAAGGCGCAGGAGTCCGACGAAGAGCTTTTCTGAGGCCGGCCGCGCGCCGCCGGCGCTGGCGCCGCTCTGAATTATTGTATTATATAGATGGCGAGCGACCCGGAGACGCGGGCTTTCCAGCCCGCGGCGGAGTCCATTGTACCCGACATGGCTGATAAAGGCATATCCGTAAATATTTCAAGGCGCCTCGGCGAGATGCTGGTGGCCTCAGGCCTTATCACGTCCGCCCAGCTGGCCGAAGTGCTCGAGCTTCAGCGCACCAGCGGCGGCAAGCTGGGGCAGCTGCTGGTCCATAAGAAGTTCATAGCGGAACGGAAGCTCCTGGAGTTCCTCAGCAAGCAGTTCGGCATAGAGTTCGTGGACCTCTCGGCAGTGGAGATAAAGCCCGATATACTGAAGATCATCCCCGAGAACATCGCCCGCCGCTACGGCCTCGTGGCCGTGGAGAAGACGGAGAACAAGCTCAAGGTGGCGATGGAGGACCCTCTGAACATCGTGGTCCTGGACGACCTGAAGATGATGACCGGCTTCGACATCAAGCCCGTCTTCGGGGCCGAGTCCGACATCAACGCCGCCATCGACAAGAACTACGGCACCAAGACCGCCAAGGAAGCGCTGGACGATATCCTGCTGAAGACCGCCAACGGGACCACGGAGATCTCGCTGGTGGAGGAGGACGAGAGCAAGGGCGGAGGGGAGGACATCACCACTCTCGACGCCACCGGCGAGGCCGCCCCGATAGTCAAGATGGTCAACCTGATCATCTCGTCGGCCATCAAGGCGCACGCTTCGGACATCCATATCGAGCCGACCTACAAGGAGACCAAGGTCCGCTTCCGCATCGACGGCGTGCTGCACGCGCAGCCGTCGCCACCGAAGAAATTCCACAACGCGCTGATCAGCCGCCTGAAGATCATGTCTACGCTCGACATTTCCGAGCGCCGCATCCCGCAGGACGGCCGCACCAAGCTGAAGATAGAGGACAAGGAGATAGACCTCCGCGTGTCCATACTGCCCTGCGGACCCGGCGAGAAGGTGGTCATGCGTATCCTGGACTCCTCGGGCCTCAAGCTCAAGCTCGAGGACCTCGGCATGGAGCCGGAGAACCTGGCCATCTTCGCCAAGTGCCTGAAGGCCCCGCACGGCATCAACCTGATCACGGGCCCCACCGGCTCGGGCAAGTCCACCACGCTTTACTCGGCTCTCGCCACGCTGAACGAGCCGGACGTGAACATAGTCACGATCGAGGACCCGATCGAGTACCAGCTGGAGGGCATCAACCAGGTGGGCGTGAACGCGGACGTGGGCCTGACCTTCGCCAGCGGCCTGCGCAGTTTCCTGCGCCAGGACCCCGACGTCATCATGGTCGGCGAGATCCGCGATTTCGAGACGATGTCGATAGCCATCAACGCCGCGATGACCGGCCACCTGGTGTTCAGCACGCTGCATACCAACGACGCCCCCGGCGCGATAACCCGCATAGGCATGATGGGCGTGGAGCCGTTCCTGACCTCTTCCACGCTGCTGATGGTGGTGGCGCAGCGCCTGGTGCGCGGCATCTGCAAGAACTGCAAGGAACCATACGAGGTCACGCCGGACCTGCTGGTCAGCCTGGGGGTGCCCAAGGCGCTCCTTGATAATAATATAAAAAATGGTAAAATTACGCTGTTCAGGGGCAGGGGCTGCGATACCTGCTCCCAGACCGGCTACAAGGGCCGCATGGGCATCCATGAGGTGCTCGAGATAAACGATCAGATCAGGCAGCTGATCATAGCGAAAGCCGACTCCGCCAAGATAGGCGAGGTGGCGCACAAGAACGGCATGATAACGCTGAGGGAGTCGGCGCTGCGCAAGCTCTTCGACGGGAAGACCACGGTGGAAGAGGTCATCCGCGTGACGGGGTCGGACTAGACGGATTTTTAAGTACGGGATCAGGAGCGAACATATATGGTAACGATGAGCGAACTGTTCATGATGATGCACGAGAAGAACGCCTCGGACATCCATATCACCGCCGGCGCCACGCCGATGCTCCGCATCGACGGCGAGCTTATCGCCACGCCCTTCGAGAAGCTCACCCCCGAGATGTGTCAGACGCTGATCTTCTCGCTGATGACCGACGCCCAGCGCCAGCGCTTCGAGGCCACCAACGAGCTGGACTTCGCCTTCGGCATCAAGGGCCTCGGCCGCCTGCGCATGAACGCCTACCGCCAGCGCGGCGTGGTCGGCGCTGCCATCCGCTCCATCCCCAGCAAGTACAAGACCTTCGACGAGCTGAACCTCCCGCCCGTGGTGTACGAGCTGATGAAGATGAACAAGGGCCTGCTGCTGATCACCGGCCCCACCGGCTCCGGCAAGTCGACGACGCTCGCGTCGATGATCGACTACCTCAACGAGCACAGGAACTACCATATCGTCACTATCGAGGACCCGATAGAGTACGTGCACACGCACAAGAAGAGCATCGTGAACCAGCGCGAAGTCGGCGCCGACACCGAGACCTTCGGCGCGGCACTCCGCCACGTGCTGCGCCAGGACCCGGACGTGATCCTGATCGGCGAGTTGCGCGACCTCGAGACCATCAGCGCCGCGCTGAACATCGCCGAGACGGGCCACCTCGTGTTCGCGACGCTGCACACCTCGGACGCTTCGCAGACCATCAACCGCATCATCGACGTGTTCCCGCCGCACCAGCAGGAGCAGATCCGCGTGCAGTTGTCGTTCGTGCTGCAGGGCGTCTTCGCCCAGCAGCTGCTGCCGCTGGCCAGCGGCATGGGCCGCACGCTCGCCTGCGAGGTGCTGATAGCCAACTCCGCCGTCCGCAACCTGATCCGCGAGCAGAAGATAGAGCAGATCCCGACCATCATCCAGACCGGCGGCAAGTTCGGCATGGTCACGATGAACCAGTCCCTGGTGGAGCTGTACAAGAAACAGAAGATCAGCTACCAGGAGGCGGTCAACCGCTCCACCGATCCCGAGGACCTCAAGAAGCTGCTGCAGAAGTCGCTTTCCACCACCGGCTAGGTGAACGATGCTATTCGCGTATAAGGCCAAAGATTCCGTAGGCAAGCAGACCGAAGGCACGGTAGAGGCCGCGGACGAAAAGGCGGCCCTGGGCCGCCTGCGCGGCCAGCGCCTTTCCGTCACCGAGATAAAGCCAGCCAAGGGCAAGGCCGGAAAGCAGGGCAAGCTGGGCGGGAAGATAGACAACAAGGACGTCGTCATTTTCTCGAGACAGCTCTCCACGCTGGTCTCTTCCGGCGTGCCCATAGTCCAGGGCCTCACGATACTTTCAGAGCAGGCCGAAGCCCCCAATTTCAAGCTGGTGCTGAACAACCTGCGCACCGACATCGAGGCCGGCCTTTCCATCGCCGACGCGATGAAGAAGCACCCCAACGCCTTCACCGAGCTGTACGTGGCCATGATACGCGCCGGCGAGGTCGGCGGCATCCTGGACACCATCCTGGAGCGCCTCTCCGCCTACCTCGAGTCCAACGAAGCGCTGAAGGGCAAGGTCAAGAGCGCGCTGATGTACCCTATAGTGGTGTTCAGCGCAGCCGGCATAATCACGATCTTCCTGATCGTGTTCGTCATCCCGATCTTCAAGGACATCTTCGCCGGCTTCGGCGCCAAGCTGCCCTTCATTACCCAGCAGTTGATAAACATCTCGGACTTCCTCAGGCACTACATCCTGTTCATGATCCCGCCGGTAGGCGGCGGGGTCTGGGGCTTCAAGAAGTGGATGAAGACGCCCAAGGGCGAGCGCAAGGTGGACGAGATAGCGCTGAAGCTCCCCATATTCGGTATCCTGCTCAAGAAGGTGGCCATCGCCAAGTTCAGCCGCACGCTGGGCACGCTGATCAAGTCCGGCGTGCCGATCCTGCAGGGCCTCGAGACGGTGGCCAAGACCGCCGGGAACAAGGTCATCGAGGAGGCCATCGACGGCAGCCAGAAGTCCATCAAGGAGGGCGGCCGCATCTCTGACCCGCTCAAGAAGGCCAACATCTTCCCGCCGATGGTCATCCAGATGATCAGCGTGGGCGAGGAGACCGGCGGCCTGGACACGATGCTCACGAAAATAGCCGACTTCTACGACACGGAGGTCGACACGGCCGTGAAGGGCCTCACCTCGATGCTCGAGCCGCTGATCATGATCTTCCTCGGCGTCGTCATCGGCACCATCGTCATCGCTATGTTCATGCCGATGTTCAGCCTCGGCGAAATGGTCGGCTGAGGCCGCGCCGGCCGGACGCGAAAAAGCCCCCGTTCCCGCGGGGGCTTTTCATTTTCCGGGCAGGGCCTTATTGCGGATGGTAATAACGCAGGGCTTCCGGCAGCTCCGCCTCTATCTTCTTTATACGCTGAGCGTCCGATGGATGCGTGGAGAGCAGCTCCGGCGGTTTCTTGCCTCCGGAGGCCTCCATGCGCTGCCAGAAAGGGACGGCGGCCCGCGGATCGTAGCCGGCCTTGGCCATCAGGATGAGGCCTATGTGGTCCGCCTCGGCCTCGTGGCTGCGGCTGAACGGCAGCAGCACTCCGACGTTGGCGCCCATGCCGAAGGCGTTCATGACCTGCTGCTGCACCTTCGGGTCCTTGTTGGACATGCCCATCTGCAGGGCCGTCCCGCCCAGGCTCACCAGTTCGCCCTGGCTCATGCGTTCGGCGCCGTGATGGGCCAGCGCGTGCGCGACCTCGTGTGACATCACCACGGCCAGGCCTGTTTCGTCCTGCGTCAGCGGCAGTATGCCGCTGTAGACGGCCACGCGCCCGCCGGGCAGGCAGAACGCGTTGACCGTCTTCGGGTCGTCGATAAGCTTGAACTGCCAGTCATAGCCCGGCTGGTCCGCCGCGGCGGCTATCCTCCGTCCCACGCGCTCCACCATCGCGGCCGCCCGGGCGTCGCCGGAGAGCTTGGCCTTGGACAGCACCTCCTGCCAGGCCTGGAGGCCCATCTTGTCCTCCTCCGGGGCGGAGATGATATTGAACTGGTGCCTGTTGGTGTAAGGCACGGTGGCGCAGGAAACGAGCAGCGCGGCCAGCGGCAGGAAGATGAGGTTCCTCATGGACAGATTCTATAAAAACCGGGCGCGGCTCCGCACGCGTCTTAAAGCGTATTCTGCCAGGACCCGGCGTTGATCACGTTCTTGAAGCCCATGCTCTTCAGGATGCCAGCTGCTACGCCGCTGCGGGCGCCGGAGGCGCAGCAGAGCACTATGGTCCGGGTCTTATCCAGTTTCTTCGCTCCGCCGGTTATATCGTCGAGCGGGATGTTCAGGCTCCCGGGCCTGTTGCCGGAGGCGAACTCTGCCGGAGAGCGCACGTCCACGAACACCGCGCCGGCAGCGGCAAGGCCGGGCAGGCGCTTCTTGACGGCTCTGAAGCGCAGGTAGCGGTAGAGGAGGAAGCCGGCTACGCCGGCGGGCAGGATATAGGATTTGAGGGTTTCCGGGTCTGGATTCATTCTTGCGTCCTTGCGAAAGTCGGGTCTCATCTATTAGATGCGCCGCGGTCCATAAAGTTTCAGGTCTTCCCGGTCCCCCCGATCAGGTTCACGGGTCTTTCGGGTCCGCCGCTTCGCGTAACTAATCCGCGTTTTTACTGCATTCCGGCGCGTAAGCCGCCCGGGCAAAAGCTATGGGAAAGAATACAGGGCCGGGTCGGGTCCGCCGCCTCAGGCGAGGGAGGCCGCTTGCGGCTAAACTATATACACGGCCGGAGAACAGCGGACAAATGACGGCAAGGCGCTCCGCGAATCCGGGACTCATAGGAGGAGAAGAGGAAATGAAAAAGATACTGACAATACTGATACTGGTCTCGGCAGCGGGCCTCGCCCGGGCCGGGGACCTGGAGAGCGCCGCCTCCGCGGCCGCCCTGACTGACCTCAGACTGGAACGGGCCGCGGACATGAAGGTCCCGGAACCTTCCGCCGCCGCAGCGCTGGGCGAAATGGACAAGACGGCTCCCAGCGAACTGCTGGGGCTGCCCGGCGCCACCAGCTACGAAAAGGTGAAGGCCCTGTTCGAGCGCGGCGTCCCGGCCACCCAGGCCGACCTGACCGGCATTAAGGCCGGCCGCACTTTCACGGCCGCCGGCACGGTCGCCAAGGGCGCCATGATAGGAATGGTGGTCAAGGTATCGGAGTACGAGGCGGCCGGCGCAACGGACGAGGGCCCGCTGTTCGGCTCTTCCGGCAAGGAGAGGTTCGCGATCGGTTTTATAGAGAACGACATCGAGTACTACAACAAAAGGGCGCTTAAAGGCCTAGAGCACCTCTTCCAGTATCCGTATTACTATAGTTTCGCCTTCGGGGTCCGCCGCCATCCGGAGTCTCCGCAGCGCAACTATATGATTTTCCCGGAAGCCCGGGCTGTCATGAACTGGAACAACGGTATCCAGCAGATCATCGAGGAACGGAAAGCCGGGGAATATCTGGTCGAGAAGTTCACCGAGAAGGATACCGCCTCCGGGCGTATATTGAAGACGCTCTATACCTATTATTTTATGGACTTGACCCCGCGCGACTGAAGAAGGCCGGCAGACAAGAGAGCGGCGGTGCAGGAAAAAATTATCAGGAGGATAACAGAATGAACAGGAAGATGATACTGGCGGTGATGATGGCGGCGGCGCCCGGCGCGGCGCTGGCCGCGGGCGGGGCGGAGTTGAACGGCCTGAAGGCCGGGGACGTCAGGGCTCAGGAAGGCGTTTCCATCCCCATGCCGGAACTGGTCAAGTCCAACTATCCGGTGGATTACGGCTACCAGAAGGTGCACCTCGTCAACAGGGGCCCGGCCGTGCTGGCCACCGTCGGCAGCGGCATGATGGACACGCGGTTGATCATCGGCTATAAGAAGAGCGGCGTCCTGGGCGGGGCGGAAAAGATAACCGCGCGGGTCATGGTTTCGTATTACGGCGGGGACGGCCGGACCAAGCTGTCCACGCGCGACGTCGAGCTGGGCAAGGAGTGGCACGGCACCGGCTTCATGACCCCGGCCATGATCCACCAGGACTATATCACCCTGTCGGACAACCTGGGCTTCCGCGGGATACAGAAGATAGAGCTGGCTTTCTTCGCGGGCGGCCAGTGGGATTCCAACTACGGCAGCAATTACACCGTATACATGAACGATCTGTCCAACAGCGGCATCCAGTACTCCAACCCCGGCTGGGCGGGCAGCAATGAGGTGGCCCCGCAGTGCTGGGACTTCATCGTGGCCCAGATGCGGGATATGCCGGAAAAGGGGCTCCCGGCTAATTCCTTCCTGGACAGCGCGGTGCGGCTGTCACGCATGCACTCCGAGCGGCTCAAGACCGTGGCCATGGCGATCAACGGCCAGGTCCCGGCGGCGTACACGCGCGGCGTGGGCGACGTCTCTTTCGGCATAGAGGGCGCCCTGTACGGCATGGAGGAGGCTATAAAGGAGCGCAACGCCATGGCGCTGCGTATGGAGCTTACGCGCATGGAGCGCTTCACTGCCCGCCTGCACAAGCTGGCCGCTTCCATAGCCGGCACCCCGGACTATACCAGGTTGTCGGGCTACGAGGTGGAGAGCGCGGCAGCGGCGCTCGACGCGCAGCTGCTCATCATCCGTGCCAACGCCAGTCTCCTGTAGGCTGCCGGGGAAAGCGCGCGGGGCATGGAAAATATAAAGGAGACCACCTGAAGAGTGTCTAATATGAAAAAATATCTGATGATCGTGGCCGTGCTGTGCATGGCCGGCGGAGCGAGGGCGGCGGATTTCGACGCGCTGGGCGGGGTCACCGCCGCCGGCATAAGGGCCGGTCTGGCCGGGATAGAGGCGGCGCTTCCCGGCGTTCATGGAAACGCGCAAGGCAAGACGCTGGTGGACGCCAAGACCATGCAGCTCCAGGTGGAGCAGAATTCCGTGAACCTGGCGGATTACGAGGCCACGCTGATCGTAAACTGCATGTACCGCTCCGGCCTGTGGCCGCAGCCGCACGTCTGCGGCAGCCGCGTTCTGCCGGTGGAAATAACGTCCGACGGCAGGCTTATACTGCCGCCCATCGAGGCGTTCGACGGCCCGCGCGGCGCGAACCCCGACAACTTCGATCTGCGCGTGACCGTCGCCAGAAAGGGCGATCCGCGCGACTGGCTGTTCACGCTGGGCGCCAGCGGCAGGAAAGGCCTGGCTGCCTACGCGCGCAAGACCGGCGCCATCAGCCTGCTGAAGCTCAACGCCGCCAAGGTGGAGGTGCTGGTGGAAGGCAAGCCGCTGGCCGGTTCCGCTATGGCGCAGGACCAGAGCTCCAGGTTCATGGCCTTCGTCGACAGCGCGCACGTCCCGGGCGAAGACATAGACCCGGTGGTGCTGGCGACCCCCCTTACCGGGATACAGAGCCTGGATAACGCCCAGCACAGTTATCCCAAGCCTTCATTGGCCGCTTTCCGGGCGCTGGAGTTCGGCTCCGCGGTGATGGTCGAGTGGGCGGACAGCCCCCGCGGCTGGTCGCTCTTTGCAGATCTCCGGCTGGGCACGGCATACACGGTGACCGAGAGCTACCGCGGCCGCGCGAAAATAGAGAGGTCTGTAGACGGGCTGCAGCGGATAGTGCGGCTCGACCTCGTGAAGGCGTACTAGGAACGCGGGCGGACGGAGGAGAATATGAGGGATGTCGTAGTGACAGGGGCGCTGGTCCTGTTGGCTGCCGCCTCCCCGCGGGACAGGGCTTTCATCGCGGCAGCCGATGACTTCTGGATAAAGGGGACTGCTTCCGAGCTGGGCGCCTGGGAAGTTCCGAAGTCCGCCGGTTTGCCTGTAACTTCATAACTATGGCGCAAAAGGTGGAGATGGACTACTCCGCGGCCGAGGCCGCGCTGGAGTATCTTGAGCGTCCCGCGCCCGGGAAACTGAAAGAACTGCTCGGGCATACCGCCTACCGGCTTATTGTCAGTCACAGCCGCAGATACTGTTCCAGGCCGCTTTCCGCGCAAACCCTGGCGCAGGCTTTCAGAAAAGGCTCTCCCGAAGCGGGTCTGGGCGGGCTTGCCGGGAACCGCGCCGGACTGGCGGCCGCCTTGAAATACCTGAAGGAGAACGAGCCTGCCATCCGCGACGAGTTCCTGTCCCTGCACCTGCGGTATCTGCCGCAGGATTATTGCGAGACGGCCGTGGTGCGATTCGCGCTGGGAGGCTGCGACGGTATAGCGCTGGACGGGCAGGTGGTAGTGAACCTTAACGACGGGCGCTTCCTGGCGGACAGACGGGAACTCCTCCTTTCCCTGCCGCACGAGCTTTTCCACCTGGGTTTCGAATATTATCGCGGATTGCCGGACCTGGCCGCCGCGAGGACGGTTGGGGATCTTAAGGAATTCGTGATGGAATTCACCATGAACGAGGGCCTGGCCACCCTGGTCCCCTACGAAAAGCGCAGGAGCGCGGGCGCGCTGGACGCGCGCGACTATTCCGTTCTGGAGAGCGCGGGAGACCTGGAGAAAAAACTGCGCGTTTTCGACGCGCTGCTCTGGGAGTTGGAGGCGCGCTCAAAAGAGGCGCTCACCGGAGGGTTCAGGGACCGGATACTTGAGGAATTGTCCAGGGAGCGGCTGTTCTATATCGCGGGCTGCCACAAGGCGCTGGCCATAGAGCGCAGCCTCGGCCGGGAGAAGCTGGCGCAGCTCGTGCGGTTCCCGGCGAGCGCGTTCATATATTGGGAAGTCTGAGCCGCACGGAGATCAGGATGACGGACATATGAGAGCGGTGCTTTGCTTTTCCCTGCTGCTGGCGGGCGGCCCAGGCCGCGCGGCCGCCGGCGCCCCTTCGTTCTCGATGTTCGACAGTCCCGTCTTCGCCGTGGTCAATCCCCGCGTCGGCACCAGGCTTTCCAGGGCAGCTTTCGAGGACGCGGTAAGCGGCGCCCGCGTGGTTTACGCCGGAGAGGTCGGCGGATCCGCCAGAAGCCAGCTGGCCAGGCTAGAGATACTCGATATGATGGTAAAAGCGCGCGGCCGCGTCGCGGTAGGGCTGGAAATGGTGCCTTCAGGCAGCCAGCGTCTGCTGGACGGCTATCTCGCGGGCCGGATACCGGAGAAGGAGTTCCTGTCAGGCTCCGCCTGGAGCGGACAAGCCGCTTTCACGCCGTACAAGCCGCTTTTCGTTTATATCCGGGAACATAAGCTGAAGGTCTTGGCCCTTGATCTGCCGCGCGGCCTGCCCGCGAAGCTGGCGCAGGGCGGAATAGCTTCCCTTGACCGGGGCGAAAGGGCGATGCTGCCGCAGGATATCCGCATGAACGCGGATAAGCCGTACCTGGCGTATTTAAAAAGAAGCTTTTACGCGGGCAGCGCGGCGAAAAGGACCGAGTGGGAGAACTATCTGTTCTCCATTTCAGCCTGGAACGCGGCGCTGGCCGCGCGCATTATCTGCTTTCTGGGCGAAAATCCGGACTATTCCCTGCTGGTGCTGACCGGCAACGGACGGATAATGTACAACGCGGGGGTGCCGGCCCGGATAAAATCCGCTGTGCCGGGGATCTCGCAGGTCTCAGTTTACGTCTCCGGCGCCGCCGCTCCCGGGAAGCCGGCGGAGATAGCCCCGCCGCCGGCCGATTATATCTGGTTCACCGGCGGCTCCGGGATGGCCGCATGGTAGGCGCGGCGTTCCAGACGCACGCTTTTCGGCGTCCAAAAACTTGCTTTTTCGTCCGCCAGCCCGTGTGAACCTGCCGGGTAAGGACCACGGGTCCAATTACATAGACAAATATGTTCCGCGCCCCAGGCTATCCAGCCGGGCGCTGGTTAGACTTTAGTTGTGGACGGTACTTCAGGAAAATGACGGGCTCAAATGAAAAGCATGGAAAGAACGATACTTCTCCTGACGGTTTCTATGTCGTTCGCGGCGCCGGCCCTGGCGGCAGGACGCGGAGGAGTTCCGTAGCCCCTGCGCGCGATGAGCGGCAGTCCGGCTGATCCCGCTATCCCCGCGGGTTCCGGGGATTTGTTCAGTATCGTCACCGGGATAGGCCGCATGAACGGGCAGGATACGACGCGCACTTCGACGGCGACCGACGGACGGGCGAGCGAGAAGGGAAGTCATGAGGAAAACGATGATGAGCACCGCATGCGCCGCGTACGTAAACGTACTAAAACTTCGGATATGGTCCGTGCGCGGGCGTAAGCCGGGGGGGCAACGGCGGTAGTGCGAAAAATGCCGTTCTCCGGGACCATGGCCTCATGCGAGAAGGCCGCTCGCAGCGTAAACTATGTATACAGCCGGACGATAGAGGACAACAACGGCAAGGCGCTTCCGGTAACACAATAAGGAGAAATGGAAATTATGAAAAAGATGATAGCGATGCTGGTACTGGTCTCCGCGGCGGGCGTAGTCCGCGCCGGTGATCTTGAAAAAGCGGCCGCGGCCGTTTCGCTTGAGAGGGTCAATATGACTCAAGCCATGGAGGCGAAGGTCGCAGTTCCGAGGCCGGAAATAGTTCCTCTTTCGGCCGCGGAGGTCCTGGAGATGCACCGCGCCAAGCTCATGGCCATACCCGGCGTGACCGGCCTTAAGGTGCTCGGGCACGGCGGCGAGCAGGCGATCGTGGTCACCTTCAGCAGCGAGAAGGCGTACAAGGACGCCGTCAAAAAGAAGCTGCTGCCCGCTAAGCTCTATGGTTACCCCGTGGGACATACGATAGAGAATGACAAGATAGCCCCTCTTTCGGCCTCCGCGGTCATGGAGATGCACAGGGCGCAGCTCATGGCTATACCGGGCGTGACCGGGCTTAAGGTGCTCGGGCACGGCGGCGAACAGGCGATCGTGGTGACTTTCAGCAGCGAGAAGGCGTACAAGGACGCCGTCAAGAAGAAGCTGCTGCCAGCCCAGCTCTACGGTTACCCCGTGGGACATACTATAGAGGACGATATCAAGAGCGCCGACGTTTCAGCCGGATCCGCCGAAGAGCGCTCCGCCGGGACGACCTGGCGCCCCGTTGTCAAATGCGACGGCCTGACGCTGGATATTTCTGAGGGGAGCAGGCCCAGAAAGCAGCTTGTGTTAAGGAACGTCAACAACGCGTTCTACAACCTGGGGAGCAATCTGCCCAACCTCAACCCTAACACCGGGGTCTGGCGCAACGATGAGCTGATCCTCATCGGGGGGCGCGTTAAGTGGAACTCCGCTTTCTCCACTTACGATTACGCCTCGGAGCGGCTGATTACCCTTCAGGTGTTCGGCGACAGGGCGTCCGTAGAGATCTTTTACGGAAGAATGCTCAACATGGATGACGGCCTGCTCGCGCCTGATTCCATAAAGCGGCTCGCGCAGCACGACTTCTACGGCTGCCGCCAGTACTGAGAGCACGGGAAGCCAGACAAGGACACGGAGACAATGAGATGAAAAAGAATGCGATACTCGCGGCGGTTCTGACGTTGATAACCTCGGGCGCGGCTTATGCCGGCGGCGGCCTGGAAAGCTTCGGCTTCACTCCGGCCCAGCTGGAAGCGGCGAAGGTCCCGGCAGTGCCGGCCTATGTCGAAGCCGCCGGCGGAGAGAAGAGCGCGTATGAGGACATGGGAAAGTTCAAGGCTATGGCCCGCAAGCGGTTCCTCTCAAAGGACGTCAAGATAGAGCTTACGGTTTCCGACGAGGGAGACTCATACGGGGATATCCTGGTACGCCGCGTTTCTGCGGCGGGGGATAAATGGGAGCTTATCAAGAGGTACGAGCTTGAAAGGATCCCGGACAGCCCGCAGGCTATCAAGAGCGCCAGGAAATACGTGGCGCAGCGCCTGGACGCGGATACGGCGGCGGCTATGGATACCGTAGAATGGTCCTGCGGCGGCGGTCCCTCGTACGAGGCGAGGATACTGGTGAGGGGCGTGGCGGAAACGGTGAAGACGTACTCCATAATGGTTTCGGAATTGTCGCTTTCCCCGGCGCCGATAATGGACAACGAGGCCTGCCGCGAGTAGCCGTATTGCTCCAGCAGACCATGGCGTCCGCCACGGTCCGCCGCGCCCCCGGGGCCTTCCCGGGGGCGCGGTTTTTCTTCATGCTGCCGCCGGCGTTGCAAAACCTCGGTTTTGATACTCGGCCGCGCGTAAGCCTCCGGGGTAAGGGCGGGGGGGCCAATAACATGGATAAAGGGACCACGCGCCTCAGGCTTTCCAGCCGGGCATTGGCTAAACTATAGTTGTGGACGATACTTCAGGCAAAGGACTGGCTCAAATGAAAATCATGAAAAAGGCGATACTTCTCCTGATGGTTTCCCTGGCGCTCTCGATTCCGGCCCTGGCGGCAGGACGCGGCCGAGCTTTTGAGACCCTGCGCGCGAGGAGCGGCAGTCCGACTGATCCCGCTATTCCCGCGCCGGTCCCGGCTAAAGGCGCTTTCGGCTGGATCCAGCCGCAGGCCCAGGCCATATCCCCCGTCCTTCCTCAGCCGCTTAAGGAATGGACCGTGTTAGTCTATGTAAACGGCAAGAACGATCTGGAGGTGGCCGGTCTTTACAACCTCAACAAGATGGAACTTACCGGTTCCGGGGATTCGCTCAATATCGTCACCGAGATAGGACGCATGAACGGGCAGGATAACGACGTGCACTTCGACGGCGACTGGACCGGCTCGCGCCGCTACTACGTTACCCTAGACACCGACGAAATGACGATAAGTTCCCCCGAGCTGCAGTCTTTCGCGAACGTGGACATGGGCGACTGGCGGCACCTTGTTGACTTCGCCCGCTGGGGCATGGAGAACTTCCCCGCCCGCCATTACGCCCTGATAATCTGGAACCACGGCTCCGGCTGGATCACCTCCAAGGACACCGTACCCGCAGAGATGACCAAAGGGATCTCATACGACTATGAGACCAAGAACCATATCTCCACCCCCGAGCTTGGCGCCGCCCTGCGCGCCATCGGGAAGGTGGACATACTGGCCTACGACGCCTGCCTGATGCAGATGGCGGAGTTGCTTTACGAGGTCAAGGGTCACGCGGACTACGTGGTGGGCTCCGAAGAGACCGTGCCGGGCTTCGGCTTCCCCTACGACGGCTTCCTGCCGGAGTTCGCCGCCGCCCAAAAGAGCCCGGAACAGCTGGCCGCCGCCATGGTGCGCGCTTATGCCGGCTTCTACGGCTCCCGCAAGGACAAGGTCACTATCTCCGCGGTACGCATGTCCGCCCTGCCGGAATTCATGGACGCCTTCAACAACTGGACCGACGCGTTGCTGGGTTCCGACCTGAAGCCGCGGCTGAAACTGAAGATTTTCCGCACCAGCCATTATGCCTATGATGACAACCGCGATCTGTATGATTTTGCCGCCAGGACGGCCAAAGCGGATCCCGCGCTGGCCGGCAGGGCCGAAAACCTGATGACGGTCCTGCGCGACAGGCTTCTTATCGACGCCGCCACCGTCAACCTGCCCGCCGGCCATTCCAACGGCCTGGCCGTATACCTGCCGTTCAAGGGCTATAACCGCAGATACGACCAGCTGGCCTGGGCCGGAGCCACCAGGTGGGACGAGTTCCTGAAGATCATGAAGGACGTCCCGGCCGGCAGCTGCGTGGACCCCGGCCCCGGCGCCGACATGACCCAGACCTACCACTACATGGAGTGCATCGTGGAAAGCGACAGCGACTGAGACGCGGAAGAGTGAAGAAGAAGACCTCCGGTCAGCGCGGCGGGCCGGAGGAAAGCGGGGAGCGAAGAAGACACCATGAAAGGACTGATCATAGCGGTAGTGATGGCGGGAATCGCCGCGGGCGCGCTGGCGGCCGAGATAGCCGACCTGCAGCGCCTGAGGGCAAGGGACCTGAGCCTGGCGCCGGCGGCAGGGGCACGGATCCCGAATACGGCAGCCGCGGGGAGAACGCGGACTGAATTCAGCTACTGGAGTGATGAGGCAGGCCGGCAAGACCGGCGATTTTAAGGAGGAAAACATGAAAAAGACCGGAATGATAGTGGTAATGCTGATGCTGGCGGCGGCGGGCGCCAAGGCGGCCGATCTTGCCGACCTGCAGCGCATGAAGACAGCGGACCTGGCCCTTATGCCCGCGGCGGAGGTGCCGCTCCCGAAGGCCGCGGCAGCGGTGGAAAGGCGGGCGGAATTCAAATTTAAGTGCTACGGCGTGGACGACAACCAGCCGTACGATCTGGAGAAGCTGACGCTGAGGTTCAGCGGCCGGGACACCATGTACCTGTCGTTCGACATGATGGACTACGTCACCGAAAAATACGTCGCCGTGCCGGGCTACACGCCCCAGGCCGGAAGTTCGCTGGTCGGGTTCCGCAAATTCAACGTGGTCGATCCGCACTCCGGCTCCTACGCCGACGGCCCGCTGTTCCAGTTCTACGCAGAGGAACAGCTCATGGACGGCGGCTACAAGCTTAAGAACGGGAAGATGGGCGGTTATATAAAGACCCCCGGCGCGGGTTACTCGTTCGCCAAGTATATCTGCATGCGGTGAGGGGCGGGCGCGTAGCGGCAGCCTGCGTGCCAAAACAGCGATCGCAGTTCGTGCGCGGACGTAAGCCGGCGGGGCAAAGAGCGTAGTGCGAAATATGCCGCCGGGACGGGACCGCGGCCTCATGCGAAAAGGCCCCCTTGCGGATAAACTATACATGTAGCCGGACAATGACTGGCAAGCAACGGCAAGGCGTTCCGGTAAATATAAGGAGAAACATAAATTATGAAGAAGATACTGGCGGTACTGATACTTGTTTCAGCCGCGGGCGCCGCCCGGGCCGGAGATCTGGAGAGAGCGGCCGTCGCGATGAACGGCCTGGAACTGGAAAGGGCTGAAGAGATCAAAGTCCCGGAACCGGCCGCTATTGAGCGCCTGGCTTGCCTGGACAAAGTCCTGGACGACGCGGGGCCGCTGTTCTCCGGAACGGCGCTGAAAGACGCCGCGGCGGGGCCGGCAAATCCTTTTGTCGAACTAAAGCGCCTGTTCGATACCGGCGCCCAACCCTCGGAGTCAGACCTGACCGGCATGTTCGAGGGCAGGTCTTTCATGATGGGTCTCGGAAAACCTCTGATAATGCGCGCGGCGTTTGTCGGGCAACGCCAGCCCCTGCCGAACCCTTACGCGGACGGCGGGCCGCTCTTCAACGTAAACGGCCCGGCGGTGTTCCAGATCGGAGAAGAGCGGCTCGTCGTGGATTACTGCAGCACACGTGTGTCGCTGAACCCGGCGAAATTCTCCAATGGTTCCGCCGCCGCCGAATCCTTTGGTCTTGACTGGGAGACGGGCGTGATGTCCGTCAGGATGAATTCGGGCTACATCATTACCAGGATCGTGCCCGGGGATAACCGCGGAGAGATCTACTCCTATTACTTCGCGCCGGTCAAGTGCCGCAACTGACCCGGCGCCAGAAGGCGGGCGCCGCTAAGACCGGCGGTTGCAGAGCTGCTTTGCCGGACACCAGGGGAGACCACTGTTCCCCATCAACTCACAGAAAAGGACAGGAACAAATGAACAAGAAGATAATGCTGGCGGTGATGATGGCGGCGGTGCCCGGCGCGGCTCTGGCCGCGGGCGGGGCGGAACTCAACGGCCTCAGGGCCGCCGACCTTAAGGCGCAGGAAGGGGTCTTCATCCCCATGCCGGAGCTGGAGAAGTCCAACTATCCGGTGGATTACGGTTATCAGAAGGTGCACGTGGTCAACAGGGGCCCGGCCGTGCTGGCCACGGTGGGCAGCGGCATGATGGACACGCGGTTGATCATCGGCTATAAGAAAAGCGGCATCCTGGGCGGGGCCGAGAAGATAACCGCGCGGGTCATGGTCTCGTATTACGGCGGGGACGGCCGGACCAAGCTGTCCACGCGCGACATCGAGCTGGGCAAAGAGTGGCACGGCACGGGCTTCATGACCCCGGCGATGATCCACGAGAACTACATCACCCTGGCCGACAACCTGGGCTTCCGCGGGATACAGAAGATAGAGCTGGCTTTCTTCGCCAACGGGCAGTGGGATTCCAACTACGATAACAATTACACCGTAGACATGAACGAACTGTCCAGCAGCGGCATCCAGTACTCCAACCCCGGCTGGGCGGGCAGCGACGACGTGGCCCCGGCCTGCTGGGACTTCATAGTGGGCCAGATGCGGGAGAGGTCTGAAAAGAAGCTGAACAACCAGCAGAACATGGCCCTGCGCAAAATAAAAACTGGCGACATGGCCGACGACAAGATAAAAGTGGTCATCTCCTGGGACATCGACGACAATCAATTCATCGATATTGTTTTCGCTGATCTGACCAAGGCCGGCTATAAGTTCAAAACCGTCCACGGGACGCTTCCCTGGACGGTCATAGTGGACGCGGCGGGGATGGACGCGGCGGACACCGCCCTCGGCCTGGCCAAATATTACTATGTGACGGACGTGGTGGTGGCCAAACCCGTCTACGACGCGCTGCATAAGACCGGCGCGGCACAGGAGAAGAGCCTCTCCCCCAATTCCTTCCTGGACAGCGCCGTGCGGCTGTCGCGCATGCACTCCGGGCGGCTCAAGACCGTGGCCATGGCCGTCAACGGCCAGGCGCCCGAGGCGTACACGCGCGGCGTGGCTGACGCTTCCTTCGGCATCGAGGGCGCCCTGTACGGCATGGAGGAGGCCATAAGGGAGCTGGACGGCATGGCGCTGCGCACGGAACTTATGCGCATGGAGCGCTTCACCGCCCGTCTGCACAAGCTGGCCGCTTCCATAGCCGGCACCCCGGACTATACCCGCTTGTCCGGTTACGAGGTGGAGAGCGTAGCCGCGGCCCTCGACGCGCAGCTGCTCATAATCCGCGCCAACGCCTGCGCACTCTAAGCGCGGTCCGGCAGGGTTACGGGGGCGCAATACTCGACTTCGCCCGGGTATTGCGCCCCTCTATTTGTCCTATATTCACGACCGGTCCCTGGCCGCCCTGGGAAAAGCGGTCCCAAAACAGGTAGATTTCACCGTAAGCGGACTGTTGGCGCAGAACCGCCGCCGGAGTCTCCTGCTTCCAGGTGCCTTTATAAGGCCGCTTCACGTACTGAAACAGCGTTTCTGGCGCGTCACGCCACGTAAGCCGGCGGGGCAAAACGAATAGTGCGAAATACGCCGCAGGGATGTGACCTCAGCCTCAGGCGGAAATCCCGCGGGACAGCTAAACTATTAATGAGGCCGGCGAACCGGCATACATAAGGAGAGAAGATCATGAAAAAGACTGGAATGATAGCGATGATACTGATGCTGGCCGCCGCGGGCGCCAAGGCGGCCGATCTGGCCGACCTGCAGAGCCTGAAGGCCTCCGATATAGCGGCCAAGGCTTCCGCCTTCGACGTTCTGCCAATCCCGCAGGCGCAGAGCGCCGCGAAGGTGCTGCTGCAGGCTAAGGCCGTACAGCTCCAGGTTGAGCAGAACTCCGTCAACCTGGCCGACTACAAGGCCAGGCTGGTCGTAAACTGCATGTACCGCTCCGGCCTTTGGCCCCAGCCGCATGTCTGCGGCAGCCGCACCGTTCCGGTGGAGATAGACGGCGCAGGCCGCCTGCTGATACCGGCCATCGAATCCTTCGACGGCGTCCAGGGCGCCAAGTTGGACAACTTCGACGTGGCCGTCTACGTCAATTCCAAGGCTGACAACACCATGCTCTTCGCGCTCAGCATGCAGGGCAAAGCCGCCCTCGCGAGCTACGCCGCCGATAACACTCCCGTCAACCTGCTCAAAATGAACGACGCCGTAGTTGACGTGCTGGTGGAAGGCAAGCCGCTGGCCGGCTCGGAGCTGGCCGCCGACCCGGACGCCATGCTGATGAACCAGTTCGTAGAGGACCGCGACATCCTGACCCCCGGCATGGCCCTGGTCTCCTCCGTGGACAATACGCAGAGTTTCGACAACTACCCCCACTCCTACGCCAAGCCGTCCCTGGCCGGTTTCAAGGCGCTGTCGCTGAAAGGCGGCGTGCTGGCGCGCAAGGCCGGTCCCGACCGCAAGCTGGAACTGGTGACCACGCTCACCCTCCACAACATACCTTCGCAGATGCAGCGCTGGCAGTCCCGCATAGAGATCAGCCGGACCGTGGACGGTCTTGAGAAGATCGGCGCCGTGGACATGCTGAAGGTCAAGTAAGCCGGCCCGGCCGGAGAAAGCCTTCACGCGCCTGGACAAGCAGATCCGGGAAGAACGATACAGCACAGCGGGTGAACAAGGAGAAAAGAAAATTATGAATAACACGATAAAAACAATGCTGGCAGCGATTCTACTGGGGACGGTCTGCGGCGCGTCTGCGGGCGACTTCTCCGGCATGCAGAGGATGACGCCTCGGGAAGTCAGCGCGATATCCGTAAAGCTGCCGGAACCGGCGCCTGCCGTGATCCAGGCCCCGGCCGCTAAAGCGAAGCGGCTGTCGCTGGAGTGTTCTTCCGGACAGAAAGCCGCGCTCAAGGGAACTATAAGCGAGAAGGGAGCCAAGCTGGTCCTGGCGGATCCTGAAGACAGTCTGCCGCTGAATATGTCGACAAAACTGCCCGCGCAGTTCACCTTTGAGAGGATCATGCGCGTCAACGAGGCTAAATATTCGTTTATGAAGTTTTACAGCGACGCCACCGCATGGGAAGGTTTTGAACTCTCTCTCCCGAAGGCCATATTTACGGGCGGGCAGTCCGGAACGTTCCCGGCCTATTTTACAGTGTACTCTGATAACGGCGATTATATGGCTCCCGAGGCTCCCGTCCTGATGAGTTGCAGCTTAAAGTGAGTTTAGCGGAAAACGATATTTATAAGGGAAAAACAGTCATGGAGAAAGTAATGATAGCGACGGCGACGATTTTGGAATACAAAACCGCGTCGAAGTGATCAGGAGAGGTCGAAAGAGATAATGGCCCGCCGCGCTCCCGGAGCCTCCCCGGGGGCGCGGCTCTCTTTAGCCGTTTGCCGCGTCATAAAACATCGTTTTTAGTTCTCCTGCCGGCGTAAGCCGCCGGGGCAGGAGCGGGGGGGCTAATAACATGAATAGATGGGCCCCGCGCCTCAGGCGTTCCGGCCAGGGGCGGGCTAAAATATTATCGTGGACGGAACTTAAAACAAAGGACTGGTTCAGACGAAAATTATGAAAAAGACGATACTTCTCCTTACGGTTTCCCTGGCGCTTTCCGGCTCGGCCTCGGCCGCCGGCTATAACTATGAAGGCTCCAGGATGGACAGCGGCAAAACTTTTTCCGAAATGCAGACCGCCGCGCGCATGGCGGCGGCTTCCCCGGTGGAGATAAAGGGGGAATTGGCGCCGGTGGAAAAAGCCAGGGTCAACGCTCCGGCCAAGGATTACGCCAAGCTTGGCGTAACGGCCCCCCCGGCACTTAAGAGCATGAACGCGGGCGCCAACAAAGGCTTCGATAACCCCTACACCGACCCCCGCGTGATAGGCGGCGGGCTGCTGGTGGTCGGCGCAGCGGTACTGGCGGCTGTAGTGGCTCCTGAAGCGGCGGTGCTTCTGGTGGGCGGCCTGGCTTTCGCGGCGTTCCTGACCGTTATGGTGGCTGATTGACCAGATTGATTTATTTGAGGAGAGCTGATATGAACAAACTGACCGAGATCCTTACGATAGTGATAATATCGTCCAGCGTTTTCGTCCTGATGGACAATGCAAAGCGTACATACCGCCAGGAAAGTCCGGCGGTGGTGATCAACACGGCTCCGCCGGCGGCGCAGGCCCCCGCCGCAGCGCCGGTTGCTCCGGTCCAGCCGGTTGCGGCCCCGGCGTCGGTCACTACGGCAGATTTCCGTGACGCGCTGCGGGACATCGAAGAGGAGTCCGCTTATGTAGACGGTTCCGGCCCCATCCAGGAGGCGGAACGGGAAGCTTATCTGTCAGACGCCGGCGAGAACGGAGATCTTGCGGTAAGCGCGGTGTTCGGCGGCAGGGCCGCGGCCGGCCGGGCTATGGCCGCAGAGGTGAAAAGGCTCAACGCCGGCGGCAGGCCGGTGCTCTTCTCCTCGCTCCTGCGGGAGGCTTCCGGCGGCTTCTTTTATATAGTCCGCTCCGAGCGCCCCGCCCCGGCGGCGGCCGCAACCGCCGCCTCCGTCCGCGACCAGCGTTACATAGAGTCGGCTAAAGCCGCCGCGACCAGGGTCGAGAATGAATGTTTGGAGACCATTTGGAACGGCAGGAATTGATCCCAGGGAACAAAAAGGACTGATCAATGCTTAAAAAACTTGGCGTGCTGATAGCTGTGCTCTCTTCCGCCGGCGCTGCCGCGGCGGCGGATACAGGCGCCGTGCCGGCGCTGGACTTCGCCGGGCAGACCTATACCGTGGAAGCCGCGGCCATCCCGGCCCTCGCCGTTCCGCCGCCTCCTCCGCTCAAGGAGTGGACGGTGATGGTCTTCATGAACGCCAAGAACAACCTGGAGAAATACGGCATAAGCGACCTCAACGAGATGGAGACCGTGGGCTCCGGGCCGAAGGTCAATATAGTGGCGCAGGTGGGCCGCATGAAGGGCTTCGACGCCTCCAACGGCGACTGGACCGGAGTCCGGCGCTTCTGCATAACCCGCGACGCGGATCCCGCCATAGTCAATTCCAAAGCCGTGGCCGACCTGGGCCAGGCCGACATGGGCGACGTGAAGGAACTGGAGAAGTTCGTGGAGTGGGCCAAGCGCGAATACCCGGCCCGCAGGTACATGCTGGTGGTCTGGAACCACGGCTCCGGCTGGCTCAAGGGCGACCCCGCCCCGGAGAAGGGCATCTCGTACGACGACGAGACCGGCCATAACATAGACACCCCTCAGCTGGGCCGCGCGCTGGCCGGGATGGGGCATATAGACCTGCTGGCCTTCGACGCCTGCCTGATGCAGATGGCCGAGGTGGCCTACGAAATTCGCGGCGCGGTGGATTACATAGCCGCTTCCGAGCAGACCGAGCCCAACGACGGCTACAACTACCGCGAAGTGCTGGGCGCGCTGGCGGCCGCCCCCGCGATGGGCGCCGAAGAGCTTGGCACGCGCACCGTGAAGGCCTTCCTGGCCGGCAACTTGGTGGACAAGAAACTCATCTCCACCCATTCGCTCATCCGCGCCGGCAAAGCGGGCGAGCTCGCCTCCCTGATGGACGCCTTCGCCCGCGCCGCCATGCGCTCCGGCGACAAGGCCGCGCTGGTCAAGGCGCGCAAGGCCGCGCAGACCTACGACGCACTGGGCAACAAGGACCTTTACGACTTCGCCTCGCTGGCCGCCGGCAAGGCCTCCGACCCGGCCGTGAAAGCCGCCGCCAAAAAACTGACGCGCTTCATCTCCGACGACTTGGTGGTCATAAACAAGAAAAGCCTCTGGCCGCTCAACAGCTCCAACGGTATAGCGGTCTACCTGCCGCCGGTGCTGCTGGAGAAGAAAGCCTACAAGGAGCTCAAGTTCGCGGCGGACACGCAGTGGGACGAATTCGCGGAGTGGCTGTCGAAATAACGGGGCAATTTGGGGTGTGTTTACAAATGCATTTATCGAAATTACGAAAAAAACCGGTATACAGGGGTATATTGATGAAAAAGTCCTTCCACGCGGTGTCGTTGCTCCCTTCTCTTTTGATAGCCTCGAGCATGGTGTTCGCTGCCGACGGCTCCGTCATGCGGTTGTCGGATATCGGCGGCGCCGTAAACCAGCTCATACAAGAGCAGAAAGAATTTAACGGCCAGCAGCTTGGCGGCAATCACGGCGGCCCCGGCGGCAACCACGGCGGTCCTGGCGGCAACAACGGCGGCCCCGGTGGCAGCAATGGCGGCCATCCCGGTCCGCAGCCTCAGCCTCAATCCCAACCCCAGCCGCAGCCGCAACCGGTGGATACCACCCAGGCGTATAATGCCGGCCTGAGGGAC
>DAIENX010000077.1:0-24694 GCA_027340875.1 Elusimicrobiota bacterium | reverse complement strand
GTGCTCGCCGAAGCCGTTCTGCAGTATGGTCGGGCACTGCAGAGCTTCGCTGGCGGTGATGAAAGAGCCGGGGAACTTCTTCTTCAGGTAATCGCCCGCGCCTATCGTGCCGGCGGAGCCTGTGGCGGAGCAGAAGCCGGCCATGCGGCTCTTCGGGCCCTTAACGACGTTGAAGGCCTCTTCCAGCGCGGCGCCCGTCACGTGGTAGTGCCACGTCGGGTTGCCCATCTCCTCGAACTGGTTGAAGATCACGCAGTCCTTGCGTGTCTTCTTGATCTCCCAGCACTTGTCGTAGATCTCCTTCACGTTGCTCTCGGTGCCGGGGGTCGCTATCACCTCGGAGCCTATCTTCTTGAGCCAGTCGAAGCGCTCCTTCGACATGCCCTCGGGGAGTATCGCCACCGGGGTGGTGCCGAGCAGTTTGGAATCGAACGCGCCGCCGCGGCAGTAGTTGCCGGTGGAGGGCCAGACGGCCTTCTGCGCCTGCGCGTCGAACTCGCCGGTCACCATGCGCGGCGCGAGGCAGCCGAAAGCGGCGCCGACCTTGTGCGCCCCGGTCGGGAAGTACTTGCCGACGAGACCCACCACGCGGGCCTTGATGCCGGTGATCTCGCGCGGTATCTCGAGCATGTTCACCGGGCCGAAGCCGCCGGTCTTGGGGTCGTTGTGCCAGTTGATGCGGAAGAGGTTGATGGGCTCGATGTCCCAGAGGCCGACGGGCTTGAGGGCCTTCTTTATTTTCTCCGGTATCAGGTTCGGGTCCTTCATCTGCTTGAAGGTCGGCATGATGATGCCGCGCTTCCTGCACAGCGCGGCGTTCTTCTTCACTATAGCGGCGTTTATCTTGAGTTTAGGCATGTCGTCTCCGTAATATCTTCGCGAAAATCTGATTTTATTATACAAATATCCCGGTGAGCGGGACAGGCGGCCGAAAAAAAATGCCCGCCGGGCGGGCGGGCATTCCGTACGAAGTCCTATAGGCGCTATTTCGAGCCGCGCGGCAGCCTGGAATCCCAGCCGTCCAGCTTCCAGGGCTGACCCTCCGGGTCCCGCACCAGCACGCGCACGCCGTGGGCGGGCACCTCCACCGCGGCCCTTTTCCCGCTGACCGATATGGTCTGGCCGGTATACAGGTCGGTATAGTCCCCGGGGGCCACGCCGCCGGCGTTTATCACGGAGCTCCCCCAGCCCTTGTTCAGAAAGACATAGGCTGCTTTGCCGCCGTACTCCCGCTTGAAAGCGAACTGGTCCTGTTCCGCGTAGATGGTGGTCTGTTTGCCCTTGCGCAGGACCGCGCTGGCCTTCCTCACGGCGTTCAGCTTGCGCAGGTGGTTGTAGACCGGGTCGCTCTTGGCGCGCTGTATGCCGTCCTGACCCAGCATCCTGCGGTTGTCCGGGTCGTTGCCGCCGACCATCTGCACCTCGGTGCCGTAATAGACGCACGGTATGCCGCGCGCGGTGAAATAGAAGTTCAGCGCGTCGAAATACTGCTCGGTGGAGGCGGCGCTGCCGTCCCAGCCCGGCCCGTTGAAGCGCGGCTTGTCGTGGTTGTCGAGGAAGGTCACCAGGTAGCTGGCGTCCCCGTACTTGGAGTCGTTCTTCAGCAGCTCGGCCGCCCGGCGGTAATCACCGCCCTTGAAGACCTGCTCCATCTGCCCCCAGGTGCCCATGGAGGAGGAGGGCATGTCCACCACGCTCATCCCGGCGTTCATCGGGTCGCCCGGCGCCAGGTGTGTGTAGCTCGCCAGCCAGTTGAAGTCGCCGTTGGTCCAGACCTCGCCGAACATGAAGAAATCCTTCTTGTGCCCGTGCAGGCCGGCGGTGAAGCCCTTCCAGAACTCGGGCTTCATCCAGGCCACGGTGTCTATGCGGAAGGCGTCCACGCCCATGTCCTGGTAGCTCTCGTAGATCTGCAGGAACCACTTCAGCACCTCCGGGTTGCTGTCGTTGAGGTCCAGCAGGTCGGCTATTGCGGGACCGCCGTGGTTGAACCAGCTCTCCCGGTCGTTGTAATAGTCGAAGGAGCGGCCCAGGCCGGACAGCCGGCCGCGGTCGGCGAACCATTTCACCCCGGAGCTGACGTAGCCGCCGTGGCCGTGGTTGGCCACTACGTCCTGTATCACCTTTATTCCCTTGGCGTGGGCCGCGTCTATCAGGTCCCGGTAGGCCGCGCCCTTGGACTCCAGGTGGGGGTCTATCTTCGAGAAGTCCCAGGCCCAGTAGCCGTGGTAGCCGGCCGCGTCGTAGCCGCCGTCCTGGCTCTGGTAGCGCCCGGGCGGCTGCATCACCGGCGGGGTTATCCAGATGGCGGTGAAGCCCATGGCCTTGATATGGTCAAGGTTCTGGATGAGCCCCTTGAAATCTCCGCCCTGGTAGTACTTCAGGTTGCCGGGCCAGTACTCGTCGCCGTAGATATTGTTGTTGCCGGTGTCGCCGTCCACGAAGCGGTCGGTGAGGAGGAAATAGATGGTCTCGTCGCGGAAATCCCAGCCGTCTTTGGCGGTCTTCGCCCCGGCTTCCGGAGCGCCTGCCGCGGCCGGGACCACGGCTTCCGCGGCCTTTATATCCCCCGCCTTCATGGCCGGCAGATCGAAACAAAGGCCCGCCCGGCCTGCGGCGGCCAGCAGCAGCGAAGCCAGCAATACGTTTCTCATGCGGATCTTCACCCCTCAGGGAGTTCTTAAGGCCAAGTCTATTATTTACCGGCGCCCGCGGTCAACGGCGTCAGCCCACCTTGACGTTCTTGCCGACCCAGACGAAAGCGGAAGGAAGCACTATGCACTGGCAATGCGAGCTGAGGATGGAACTATTGTCCGGCAGGATGTTGACCAGGCCGTTGCTCCATGAAACGTAGCGGATATGCGAACCCTCTATCCACTCGTATACGCGGGGCCCCACCCGCGGCATCTGGCTCCAGACCACGGCGTCGTCCCACGGTATCTCCCCCGCGTCGGACGAGTACTTTATCTCCGGTATCTTCGCCGCCAGTGAATCCATAAGTTTCCCCTTAATGTGCCGGCAGGCCTGCAAGTCCGCGGGTCCTGTCGAGGGTTGCCTTCTCCGGGTACGCGCGGCCACACCGTGGCCTCGCTCTTTCACTCGTGCTCGTCGCTTCGCAAGCCTCGCGCTCGCGAGGCCCCTGCGAAGGCGAACCCTCGCCACCCGCTCCCGTTATCAGCCTGCCGCCAAGTTCCCGCCATGTAGGGTTCGGAACCGGGCCCAGGTCGAAAAACCGTGCCGGAAGCCCGAGCTTGCATAAGCGCGAGGGCTGAGGCGCGGAAGGGCGGCCACGGTGTGGCCGACCCTGTTTTTGAGACCTGGCCCGGGGACGAACCCGGAATTCTTTCAGACCGCGGACTGTACCCCGAATTCTGTCCAATGCCTTGCGGCATCTGGAGGACCATTTATCTAGTGCGGCCCACTCCGCGCTGCCCCGAAGGGCGGACGGGCAGTCCATGGCGCGATTTTGGCCTTGCTTCAGGAGGGGCTTGCCCTGCCGCGCCGGTCGCCCGGCGCGCGGTGCGCTCTTACCGCACCTTTTCACCCTTACCCTTGCGGGCGGTATGTTCTCTGTGGCGCTGTCCGTCGACGGGGGATATGGCCCCCGCCTCCCGGCCTATGGCCGCTTAGCGGCTTTGAACCGGCACCCTGCCCTGTGAAGTTCGGAAGTTCCTCCCCTCCCTTTCGGGAAGAGCGGCCCTCCGTCCGCGGTCTGAAAATTTATCCCGAACCCTGTTTGCAGGGTTCCCCGCTTCAGCGGGTCGGCCGCCTGAAGAGCATAGCTCCTGATGCGGCATGGGCATTGCCCTAAGGGCCAAGCGCTATGCGCGCAGCGCCCGAGAGGGTGGCCGTCTGAAGCGCATTGCGCCTGATACGGCACGGCCATTGGCCAGTATACCGCGCCTCCAGCGCCCGCGCTATGCGCGGGGGAATTTTCATCGAAAAAATTCCCGGCGAAACCCATCAGCTACCCTTTTATCGTCGCTTCGAGGTACATCCAGCGCCTGCATTCCGGACAGACGGCGAAGGTATCGTGCTTCTTTACATCCAGCGCCTTCTGCGGCGTCAGGCCCATATGGCAGCCTCCGCAGGAGAGCTTGCCGGTGGCCTGGTCCGCGTGCACCTCCGCTACCGCGAGGTTCGCCCGGCTGGCCCGCAGCGCGTCGTAGCGCTCCAGAAGGTCGGCTTCGATGCCGGCGGCCACCCCGGCCCTGCCGGCTTCCGCCTCGGAGAGCATCCCGGCCGCCTCGCGGCCTTCGGCCTCGAGCGCCGCGGCTTCCTTGTCGCGCTGCGCCGCTACCACGGCCACCTCGGCCTGCTCGGCCTTGTCCTTCACGGAGGCTTTGTCTATCTCCTCGAGCAGCTCGAGCACTCCGGTCTCCAGCTCGTCCTTGGCGGCCTTGTCGTTATCGATCTCCTTCAGCAGGGCCTTGAAGGCGTCGTTGTCCTTCACCATGTTGAGCTCCCGCTGGTGCTTGCGTATCCCCTCTTCCGCCTCGGCTATCCGGAGTTCCGAGTCCTTTTTCCTGGACTGCAGCGCCATCAGGGTCTCTCTGGCGGCGCTCATGGCCGCTTTCTTCGCCTCGAAGGCATCATTGACGGCCTTGAGCCTTACCGGCACTCCGGCGATCCTGGCCTTCAGCGCGGCTATAGCCGTGTCCCTCTTCTGCAACTCCACCAGGGCCCTCGCAGACCCGCTGTGAACCGTCTCCATCCCGCCCCCTTATTTAAGCGCCCCGCCCCTGACGTTCCTGAGTATCTCGATAGCCGCCTTGCTGCGGTTCAGCGTGTACAGGTGCAGGCCCGGCGCCCCGCCCTTCAGCAGCTCCTCGGCCTGTCTTGAGGCGTAATCCACGCTGAACTTGAACATCCCGTCCTTGTCGCCGTCCCAGCGCTCTATGCCGGCGCGCAGCGCAGCCGGCACCGAGACGTTCATCAGCTGGGTGAACTTCTGTATCTGGCGGTAGCCGGTGATCGGCATCAGCCCGGGGAGTATCGGCACGGAAATGCCGGCGGCGGCCGTCTTCTCCAGGAAGCCGAAATAAAGCGAATTATCGAAGAAGAGCTGCGTTATCAGGTACGAGGTCCCGGCCGCCGTCTTCTCCCGGAGATGGGCGATGTCCTCCTGCAGCGTGGCGGCTTCCGGGTGCTTCTCCGGGTAGCAGGCTCCGCCCACGGAGAACCAGCCGTCCGCGGCAATATCGGCGGCGAGCTGGGAGGCGTACTTGTAATCCCCGGGCGGCTCGCCCACCACGTTCTCCCTGTCGCCGCGCAGCGCCAGCACGTTCTCGATGCCCATCTTCTTGAGGCCGTAGACTATCTCGAGGATCTCGGCGCGCGTATGCGCCAGGCAGGTCAGGTGCGCCACGACCTCCAGGCCTATCTCGTTCTTCAGCACTCCGGACAGCGCCACGGTGCGGTACGGCAGGGTGCCGGCCGAGGAGTTGGTGACCGAGACGAAGTCAGGGGAAAGGGTCTTGAGCTCCCTGGCCGCGTCGAAAAGCCGCTTCGCGTCCGCCTCCGTCTTTGGGGGATAGAACTCGAAGGAGAAGACCTTGCCGCCGGCCTTGAGGCGCTCGGTGACCTTCATTCCGGGAAACCTATGCGCGACGGGGGCCAGTAGCGGAACCAGGCCCTGCCCTTTATAAGGTAGTCCGGCACGGCGCCCCAGTAGCGCGAGTCGCAGGAGCGGTCGCGGTTGTCGCCCATGACCAGATACTGGCCCTGCGGCACGGTGACCGGACCGAAATTGTCGCGCACGTACTCCGAAAACATCTTGCCCAGCATGCGGTCCTGCCAGTATGACTGGTAGTCCTCCCGGGATACCTTCCCCGTGGCCTTAGGATAGCGGAAGGCGTCCGCGTAGCGGGCGTACGGCTCCTCCCCGGCCTTGTCGCCGTTGATGTAGAGCTGGCCGTCGCGCACCTCCACGGTGTCGCCGGGCATGCCGATGACGCGCTTGATGAAATCCTTGCCATACTGGCTGCCGCCGCACTGGAACTCGCGCGGGTCTGTGGACGGGAACTGGAACACGATGATGTCGCCGCGCTTGACGTGGCGCAGCGCGAGGAACTTCTTGTGCGTGTACGGCACCCTGAACCCGTAGATGAACTTATTGACGAACAGGTGGTCTCCTATCAGGAACGTGTTCTCCATGGAACCGGACGGGATCTTGAAGGCCTGGATGAACAGGTACATGACCACCGAGGCCAGCAGCACGGCCGAGAACACCGTCTCGGACCACTCCATGTCCTCCTTCATCGTGACGTTCATGCCGTCCTTCAGCTTGGTCTTGCCGGCCAGCCCCCTCCACATGGCGTAAGAGGCGGCGGCCGCGGCGGCCAGCAGGCCGTAGGAGAGCTGCCGCCAGCTGAAGAGCATGGAGGTCACCACGTCCCCGCGCCTGTTGTCGAGGCTTACGGACAGCAGCACGGCCGCCACGAAGGCGGCCAGAGCCGCGAAGACGGCGTGCCAGCCCCGCGTGAAGCGGTTGTCGGCCTTGAACCTGCCCTTGTCCTTGAAATGATGGGAGAGGAACAGATGCGCGCCCATCAGCACGCCTATCCAGAAAAGTTTTTCTTCCATGATGTATGTCTCCGCCCGCGCCGGCCCGCCCCCTCAAGGCATACGGCCCTGAAAGGGGCGCGGTTGCGCGGCTATTTGTCCTGGCTGATCTTGAGCAGCGACATGAAGGCCTCCTGAGGGATCTCGACCGACCCCATCAGCTTCATTTTGCGCTTGCCTTCCTTCTGCTTCTCGAGCAGCTTCCTCTTGCGGGTGATGTCGCCGCCGTAACACTTGGCCAGCACGTCCTTGCGCTGCGCGCCTATCGTCTCGCGCGCGATGATCTTGCCGTTCACCTGCGCCTGCACCGCTATCTCGAACATGTGCTTCGGGATCAGCTCTTTGAGCTTCTCGCAGAGCTGGCGCGACGCCGAGAGCGACTTGGTCTTGTGCGTGATGAAGGAGAGGGCGTCCACCACGTCCCCGTGCAGCAGCATCTCTATCTTCACCATGTCGGAGGAGCGGTACTCGAACGGCTCGTAGTCGAACGAGGCGTAGCCCTTCGACACCGACTTCAGCCTGTCGTAGAAGTCTATGATGATCTCCGAGAGCGGCAGCAGGTACTCCACGATCACGCGGGTCGTGGAGATGTACTCTATCTTCAGGTGCTCGCCGCGCTTCTCCTTCAGGAGGTTAATGATGCCCTCCATGTAGGTCAGCGGCGCTATGATGTTGGCGTGCACGTACGGCTCCATGATGTCGAGCACGTCCCCGTAATGCGGGAAGTCGGCCGGGTTGGTCACCTCCACGTACTTCGACTCCTTCGAGGCGTGATGGGTCTTGGCCAGCACCTTGTAGATGACGTTGGGGTTCGTGGCTATCAGCGGTATGTCGAACTCCCGCTCTATGCGCTCCCGGATGATGTCGAGGTGCAGCAGCCCCATGAAGCCTATGCGGAAGCCGAAGCCCAGGGCCTTCGACGTCTCGCCCTGGTAAGTGAACGAGGAGTCGGTGAGGCTGATCTTCTCCAGCGCGGTCTTCAGCGCGGTATAGTCCGTGGTATTGACCGGGTAGAAGCCGGCGTAGACCACCGGGTTGACGTCCTTGTAGCCCGGCAGCGGCGCGTCTATCTTCCTCTCCTTCTCGGAGATGGTGTCGCCCATCTTTATCTCGTGGATGTCGCGTATGCCGGGCACTATGTAGCCCACCTCGCCGGTGCGTATGGACTCGGACTTCTGCATCTTGGGGTTGAGGTAGCCGACCTCCTCCACCTTATAGGACTTGCCGTTGGACCAGAACGAGATGTGGCGGCCGGGTTTGAGCTCGCCGTCCACCACGCGGGTATAGATGATGACGCCCTTGTAGACGTCGTAGAAGGAGTCGAAGACCAGCGCCTTCAGCGGCCTTTCCGGCGAGCCCTCGGGCGGAGGTATCTCCTTTATGACGCGCTCCAGCACCTCTTTGGCGCCGCGGCCGTCCTTGGCGCTGATGCGCGAGGCCTCCACGGGGTTCTTCAGGACCTCCCAGATCTGCTCCTCGGTGGCGTCGGGGTCGGCGTGCTCGAGGTCTATCTTGTTGATGACGGGCAGGATCTTGAGGCCGAGCGACTGCGCCAGGTGCGCGTGGGCCAGCGTCTGGGCCTCCACTCCCTGCGACGCGTCCACCAGCAGTATCGCGCCCTCGCAGGCGGCCATCGCGCGGGACACCTCGTACGAGAAGTCCACGTGGCCGGGGGTGTCGATCAGGTTCAGCACGTACTCTTCGCCGTCGTCGGCCTTGTACAGCATGCGCACGGCCTTGGCCTTGATGGTTATGCCGCGCTCGCGCTCCAGCTCCATGCCGTCCAGGAACTGCTCCTTCATCTGCCGGTCAGGCACGGTGTCGGTCAGCTGTATGAAGCGGTCCGCCAGCGTGGATTTGCCGTGGTCGATGTGGGCTATGATGGAAAAGTTGCGTATCTTCATGTTGCTATTCTTAGAACTTTAGTCGCGCCATGCCGGGGCAATGACGCTTCGGGCACGCTATCGCGCACACCGTGCGCGTGCTACCGCTCGGGCTCGGCGCTTGCGCAAGCCTCGCCCTGCGCGAGTACCCTCTGCGCCATTGCCCCGCCACGGCACTGCTCGGCATTCACTTCACCTCTTCCTCGACCAGCCGGCGTATCTCGTCGGAGGTGGCCATGCTGAGCGCGCGCTGCGCTATGCCGGTGAACTTCTCGAAGCTCATCGAGCGGACCGAGTGCTTGGAGCGCAGGTACATCTTGGCCGGCACCGAGAGTATGTCCACGCCGAGGCCGATCAGCAGCGGTATCGCGTACGGGTCGGAGGCCATCTCGCCGCAGACGGAGACCGGCTTGCCCTTCTTGTGGGCCGTCTGCACCACCAGGTTTATCAGGCGCAGCACCGCCGGGTGGAAAGGCTCGTACAGCTCGGAAACGTACTGGTTGATGCGGTCCACGGCCAGCGTGTACTGCACCAGGTCGTTCGTGCCTATCGAGACGAAGTCGATCTCGCCGAGCAGCGAGTCCAGAATGATGGCCGCGGCCGGGATCTCCACCATCACGCCGAACTCGGGGTCCTTGCCGACGCTAAAGCCCTCCTCGGCCAGCTCGGTCTTCACGTCGGCCGCTATGCGCTTCACGGTCAGCAGCTCGTCGGCCGAGGACAGCATCGGGATCATCACCTTGATGTTCCCTTCGGTGTTCGCCTTGTAGATGGCCCGCAGCTGCGTCTTCAGCAGCTCGGGGTACTTGATGAACAGGCGGATGCCGCGGAAGCCCATGAAAGGGTTGCGTTCGTCCTTCAAGCCCTTGATGCCGAGCTGGGTGGCGCGGTCGCCGCCGATATCGGCGGTGCGTATCGTCAGCGGGATCCCCGGCGCGGCCTTCACCACCGAGGAATACGCGGTCAGCTGCTCCTCCTCCGTAGGCACCGAATCCCGGTTCATATACAGGAACTCGGTGCGGTACAGGCCCACGCCCTCGGCCTTGACGGCCGGCAGCTCGGGCGCGTCCTCGGCGGAGTCCAGGTTGCACATCAGGCTGATCTTGTGGCCGTCGCGCGTGGTGGCGGGCAGGCCCTTCAGGCGGTGGAAGAAGTGCTCCTGCTTCTGCAGCTCCTCCTTGCGCACCTTATACTTCTCGATGATCTCGGTGGTGGGCGAGATGATGACCATCCCCTGCTCGCCGTCCACCACCAGAGTGTCGCCGCTCTGGATCTGGCGGCTGATGTCGGACAGTCCGACGACGGCCGGTATGCCCATGCTCTGCGCGAAGATGGCGGTATGGCTGGACTTGGAGCCGAGGTCCATGCAGAAGCCCAGCACTTTGTTGGACTCGCGGATATGCAGCGTATCCGACGGATAGAGGTTGTGCGCCACGATGATGACCGGGTCCTTCAGGTCCTTCAACGAGGTCTTCTTGCTGTTGACCAGGTTGGAGATGATCTTCTTGCCCACGTCGAAGATGTCGTGCTTGCGCTCGTGGAAGAACTCGTCGTCTATCTTCTCGAACTGTTCCTCGGCCTTGTCGAGTATCTCGGAGAGAGCGAACTCGGCGTTCATCCCCTTGGAGACGATCAGCTTCGGCACCTCCTTGGTGATCAGCGGGTCCTGCAGGATCAGGTGGTGCGCGTCTATCAGCTTGGCGTGCTGCTTGCCGAGCACGTTCAGGATCTTGCCCCGTATCGCGTCGAGGTCGAGCTTGGTCTTGTCGAGCGCCTCCTTGAAGCGCTTCACCTCCGCCTTGATCTTCTCGGGCGGAACGTCCTTCTGCTCGATGAGGATGTTCTCCTCTTTGACGATATGGGCCTTGCCTATGGCTATTCCGAGGCTGGCCGGCACCCCTTTCTTTATCAGCATAATTCCCCTGTAGCGTTAATCCTCGTCGAATTTCTTCTCGAACAGATCGGCGAGCGCCGCCACCGCCTCGCCCTCGTCCGAGCCCTTAGCGGTTATCTCTATCGCGCTGCCCTTGCCCGCGGCCAGCGTCATGATGCCCATGATGCTCTTCGCGTTGACCTCCATGCCGTCCTTCACCAGCCTTATGTCGCAGGCGAACCTGGAGGCGGTGTTGGCTATCATGCCGGCCGGGCGGGCGTGTATGCCCAGTTCGTTGATGATCTTGATCGTTCTTTTTGTCATATGTAAAGCTCGAAAGGCCTGAAGTCGAAAACGCTGAACAGCAGCAGCGAGGCGAACAGCAGAGCCGCCGCCGCGAAGAACACGGACCTGCCGGTGGCGCGGCAGACGCGGTGAAGGACCAGCACTCCCAGCACGGCCCCGGCCCTCATGGCTATCCCGCCCGGGGCGCAGGAAATGCCGCTCAGGGCCAGCAGCATGCCCAGGGCCAGCAGCGATATGGCCAGCGACATCGCGAAGCCGGCGGCCGAGAGCCTGCGTATCATCCTGGTCCAGTTGACGCTGTCGAGGCCGCAGGCGGCGGTGCCGCCGCAGGCGTACCCGGTCTTAAGACCGCGCCAGCGCCAGTAGACCGCGAAGGCGGAATAAAAAACTATCCCCGTCAGCGGGCCCGCCAGCAGCAGCGGCATGCCGGCCTTTGAATCCATCCCGGTGAACAGCCAGCCCGAGAAACCGCCGGCGGCCCAGACCAGCAGGCAGATCTGCGTGGTCATCGGCTTCAGCCTGCCCCAGAAGATCCTGTCGCCTATCGAGGCGAAGCTCGAGGCCAGCGCCTGCTTGACCCCGGGCAGGCTCTTGAGGGCCGCCTCCTGGTCCGCGGAAGCCGCCGCCTTCTCCTCCATGCGGGCCACGTTGCCGGCCACGAAGGAGGCCATGTAAGGCTGAGTGTTCACCAGCTGGAGATGGCGCAGCAGCGCGGCCTTCAGCTTCTCCCGGTCAGGGTAGATCCTCTCCAGCGCGGGCCGCAGCGTGAAGGCGAAGCCGAGGTTCTGGAACCTTTCGTAGTTCCAGCCCGCCTGCATGAAGAACGACCTCACGAACATCGACCCGAACATCTTTATCCTTTCTTGTAGATCTGCGTCCTGAACCTGAAATAGAGCCCGCTGAGTCCCAGCCACGGCATCAGCGAATAGGCGAAATCCGTGCCGGGATAGAGGCGGGCGACCCCCGGGACCGCGGCCAGCAGGCCGGCGGCGGCCGTGCAGCACATAACGAACGCCGCGGTGACCACGGCCTCTGAAGCCAGGGAGAACGTCACCCAGCGGCCGAGGCCGAGATCCCCGGCCATGACCTGCGCGTCCAGCTTCCGCCCCCAGGAGGAGCGGGCCGCGCGCAGCCTGTATTCCACCGGGGAGAAGAGCGAGCCGGCGGCCAGGCCGATGAAGAAGGCCAGCGAAGGCGCCAGTCCGCCCGCCGCGTGAGCCAGCACCGCGGCCGCGGCGGCCACCGCCCCGTTAGGCGGCACCACTCCGCCCACCGGGATGAAATCCATGTACAGCAGCTCGATGATGGCCCCGAGGCGGGCCCCTTCGAGCGGAAAGCCGTTGAGCCAGCCCAGCAGCGGCCCGATCAGCGCCGGCCGCGACAGCAGGAACTGCCCCGCCTGGACGGTGTCCAGGCCGAGCAGCCCGGCGAGGGCCGAGGAGACGAGAGCCTTAAGCAATCCGCCCTCCCGCGGCGCCGTTGAGCTGCGCGGTTCCCATGGTCAGGCTATGGCCTCCATCAGGTTCAGCGGCTTGTCGGAGGGGACGCCCCGTCCCTCTATCTGTATGCCGGCGGCCGAGAGCTCGCGCAGCGCGGCGCAGTCGGCTTCGTTCAGGAAGATGGCCTTGCCTATCGAGAGGTTCTTGCCGGCCGAATAGTGCATTCCGCCGATGTTAAGGGACGGCATCTTCACGCCGTTCTTGGAGAGCGCCACGGCCTCCGCGAGGCCCGGCAGCAGCAGCAGCACGCGCCGGCCGGACTTCTCCGCCTCCGGGAGATAGGTCTCGGCGTCGGCCACCGTCATTATCTTCAGGTCCACGCCCTCGGGCGTGGCGAAGCGCATTATGGTCTGCCGCATCTCGTCGGCGGCTATCTCGTCGGACACCACGGCCAGCTCCTCCGCCTTCAAAAGCGGCACCCAGCCCTCCACCACCTGGCCGTGAACCAGCCTGTCGTCGACCCTGTAAAGGATTATCATGCCGTCCTCACTTCTTCATCAGAAGGCTCTTCACTTCGCAGACGGCCTTCCGGCCGTCCTCCACTATCTTGACCGCGAGCCTGTCGAAATCCAGGGACTGCCTGTAGGCGAACGCGGAGGTCATCATGTTGATGTTGACGCCGCAGATCACCGCGCTCCTCGCGATGTCCTTGGCCAGCGGCAGCACCACGTTCATCGGCGTGCCGCCGGGCATGTCTATCAGGAAGATCATGCCGTCGTCGGAGCGCATTTCTTCTATCGCGGAGGAGATGGCCTCCCTGACGCGCTCCAGCGTCATGCGCGCGGAGATGGAGACGTTCTTCAGACCCTCGTGCTGGGCGCCCACTATGCCCTCGGCCGCCTCTATCAGGTAGGCACCGAACTCCCCGTGCGTAATGACGATGATATTTATCATAAGAACTCCGGCCGCGCTCCGGCGCGGCGTTACTTGCGGATGTCCCGGTGGTACTCGGAGACCGAGAAGCCGCCCGCGGAGAGCGTCTCGGCTATCTGCCTGGCTATGTAGACGCTGCGATGCCTGCCGCCGGTGCAGCCTATCGCTATAGTAAGATAGGACTTGCCCTCCTTGATGTAGAGCGGCAGCAGCGTCCTGATCTGCTCGGTATAGGACTTAAGGAAGCTCTTGAAGCCCGGCTGCCTGCGCAGGTAGACCCCGACGGACGCGTCCATCCCGGTCTTCTTCCGCAGCGAGGCCACGTAATACGGGTTGGGCAGGAAGCGCACGTCCATCACGATGTCGGCGTCCAGCGGGATGCCGTACTTATAGCCGAAGGAGATCACCGAGAGCTTCATCTCCGCCGTGCGCTTCAGCTCCAGCGCGGCCGAGAGGACTTCCTTGAGCTCCCCCAGCGTCAGCTTGGTGGTGTCGATGACCTTGTTGGCACGGGCCTTCAGCTCGAAGAGCAGCCGCCGCTCCTCCTTGACCGCCGCGGCGATGTTCTTGCCGAGCGGATGGCGGTGGCGGGTCTCGGAGAAGCGCTGCATCAGCACCTCGTCGGAGGCGTCGAGGAACATGATCTTGTAGTCCAGCCCCAGCTTGCCGAGGTTGTCCAGCGTGCGGATGAAATCCTTGAAGAAGCGGCCCTCGCGGATGTCTATACCGAGCGCCACGTTCCTCAGATAACGCCTGTCGCCCACCAGCCCCGCGAACTGCGGGATCAGCGAGATCGGCAGGTTGTCGATGCAGTAGAACCCGAGGTCCTCGAAGGACTTCAGCGCCTGGCTCTTGCCGGCGCCGGACATGCCGGTGATGATGAATATCCTGCCCTTTATTCCGGTCCTGGCCATCTATTTCTTCCCCATCTCGCGTATCAGGCTGTCGTTGAAGCGCTTCGCGACGAAGTAGCCCTGGTTCTTCAGGCGCTGGTTCAGCGCGGCCACCTCTATCAGCACGGCCAGGTTGCGGCCCGGGGTCACCGGCAGCCGCAGCGACGGCACCGGCACCTCCAGGATGCTGACGCTGTCGGCCTTCAGGCCGGTGCGGTCGTAGTTGGCCAGCGAACCGGACGGCACGCTCTCCAGTTTCACGTGCATCTCTATCAGCGACTGGTCCATAGTGGAGCCTATGCCGAACAGCAGCTCCACGTCGATGATGCCGAGGCCGCGCACTTCCATGTAGTGCTTGATGTTCTTCGGCGAGTTGCCGACCAGCATGTACCCGATGCGGCGCTTCACCTCGACCACGTCGTCGGCTATCAGGATGTGTCCGCGCTTGAGCAGCTCCAGCGCGCACTCCGACTTGCCCACCCCGGAGTCGCCCTGGATCAGGACGCCCAGGCCGTAGACGCTGACCAGCACGCCGTGCGCGTAAGTGATGGCCGCCAGCTGATCGTCCAGGAACATCGTCAGCTCGCGGATGAACGCCGACGTGTCGGAGGTCGTGGTCAGCAGCGGGACCCGGGCCTTCGCGCAGGCCTGTTTTATCACCGTCAGCGGCTTGGCGCCGCCGGTCACTATCACGCACGGAATGTCCTGCGCGGAGAACATTTTCTGCAGGTTCGCCGAGACCCGGCGGGAATCCTCTTTCTGGCAGTAGGCGTACTCGCCCTGGCCTATGATCTGGATGCGTTCCGCGCGGAACTGCTCCATGTGGCCGGCTATCGCGAGGCCGGGGCGGTTTATCTCGCTGACGGTGACGTGCCGGTTGAGGTTCCCCGCTCCGGCGACGGCCTTCAGGCCCAGGATCCTGCCCCTGGACCTGAGCAGTTCCCGGACGGTGATATGCTTGGCCGGCTTGGTCTGCACTGACATCGGGCTTCGCCGCTTATTTCTTCACCGGCTGCAGCAGCCCGTAGGTGCTGTCGAGCCGCTTGAAGACCACCTGCAGCTGCTTGGAGCCCCTGTCCTGGAACATCCAGAAGTTAAAGCCGAGCTTCTCCATCTCGATGACGGCCTCTTCCTTGTTCATCGGCTTCAGCGGGACGTCCTTGACCACGGAGAAGCGGATCTCGGGGCCGACCAGCGTGGTGAACTCGCCCAGGTCGGCGACCTCGGCGGCGTGGTGGTCGGTGAAGCGCTCCTTGTACTTCTTAACCTGCGACTCCATCTTGTCCATCGCCTTGTCTATGGCGGAGTACATCTCGTCGGACTCGGCGGCGGCCTTCATCGTCTGGTGGCCGGCGTGCACGATCACCTCGGCGGCGTGGATCTTCTTCTCCACGGAAACTATGACCTGCGCCCAGACTATGTTGTCCAGGTACTCGTGGAGCTTCTCGAGTTTGTTCTCGATGAACTCCTTTATCGGCTTGGTCATCTTAATTTTGCGGGCCACTATATGTATTCTCATCATTATCCTCCATGCTGCCGTTGCTAAAATAAAGACTCCCCCGCTTCAGGGGCGGAGTTATCTATATATTTTATCATAATAAAAGGACCGCCGGCGAAAGGCGCCCCGGTCCGGCTTCTGCCCGCGGGCGCCTCTGTGCTATGATACTAGCGTGATACTGGAAGCCCGCGGGCTGGTCAAGGTCTTCCCGCCGCCGCCGTTCAGCGGCGGCGCCGCCCTGCGCGCGCTGGACGGCGTGGACCTGGCGGCCGGGCCGGGCGTGCTTGGCCTGGAAGGCCCCAACGGCTCCGGCAAGACCACCCTGTTCAAGACCCTGGCCGGGGTTCTGGAGGCCGACGGCGGGAGCATAAGCTCCGGCGGCAGGCAGTCCGGCCCCGCCGACCTCAGGAAGCTAGTCTCCCTCTGCCCTCCCAATCCCAGGAGCTTCTACTTCCGCCTGAGCGCTGCCGAGAACCTGCGCTTCTTCGGCTCGCTGGCCGGGCTGGAGCCGGCTCGTTCGCTGCCGCTGGCCCGGGAATTGGCCGCCAGGCTGGGCCTGCCGGAGGCGGAGCTGGAACGCCGCTTCGACCGCCTGTCAGAGGGCAATATGCAGAAGGTATCGCTGATACGGGCCTTCTCACGCCCCGCGGTCTTCCTGCTGCTCGACGAGCCTTTCCGCGGCCTGGACCCCGCCGCGGTCAACGGCCTGCTGGGGCTGATAGAGGAGCGCGGCAGGCGGGCGTCGGTTATCCTTTCCTCGCATTCCCCGGGCCTGCTGCGCGAGGCCGCGCCCAGGGTGGCGGCTCTGGAAAAAGGCCGCGTGCGCGGCGGGGGCGGGCAATGAGCCTTGCGCGTCTGATCCTCGCTTTCGTCAGGCGGGACTTCCTGACGGAGAGCAGCTACCGCCTGTCTTTCGCGCTCGGGGCGCTGGCCTCGCTGGCGAACCTCGCCGTCTTCTATTTCATAGGCCGCCTGTTCGGGGACGCTCTGGCGCCCGACCTCGCGCCCTACCGCTGCAGCTACTTCGCCTACGCCTTCGCGTCGCTGGCCTTCTTCGGCTACATAGGTACCGGGGCCGGCTCGTACGCCGAGAGGCTGCGCCTGGAGCAGACCCAGGGCACGCTGGAGGCGGCGCTCTCCACCCCGCTGGGCACGCTGCCGCTGCTGGCCGCGCTGTCGGCCTGGAACTTCGTCTTCGCGACGTTCGAGCTGCTGGTCTACGCGCTGGCCGGCTTCTTCGTCTTCGGCCTGCGCTTCCCGCAGGCGAACTGGCTGGCCGCCGCGCTGGTCTTCCTGCTCTCGGCGGCCGCTTTCGCGTCCCTCGGTGTGATCTCGTCCTGCTTCGTGATGCTGTACAAGCGCGGCAACCCGGCGGCCTGGCTGTTGAACAATTTCGAGGGGCTGCTCGGCGGGGTGTACTTCCCGGTAACGGTGCTGCCTGGCTGGCTGCTGGCGGTATCGAAGCTTCTGCCGGTCACCTACGCGGTGAGGGCCTTCCAACTGGCGCTGAACGGCGGGTCGGGCCTGGGCGCGATAAAAGGCGACCTGTTGGCGCTGGCCGCTTTCGACGCGGCGCTCGCCCCGGCCGCCGTCTGGTTGTTCGGTCTTTCGGTGCGCCGCGCCAGGAAGGCCGGCACGCTGGGGGAATACTAGTTCTTCACGGCCAGCGCGTAATGCGAGCTAAGCGGAACCTTCCCGGAGAGCTCGCAGATCCCTCCGTCGCAGCCCCCCTTCTCCGCCGGCACCCGCCGCCAGCCGGAAGAGGTCATATAGAACAACCAGGTCTCGCCAGAGTTAACGGCCGGCTCCAGGAAGCGGAAGGTCATGCTGATATCGCCGCTGACCCCGGCAAAGCCCGAACCCAGCTGCCAGGCCGCGAGCGGCGTGAAGCCGCCGGGCAGGGCCGCGCGCAGTCCCGGCGGCAAAGCGCCTTCCATCACCTCCAGCCGCGGCTCTCCTCCGCCGCGCTGCCTGGTCCTGAATTCCATGCCGCTGAGCGCCGCCTTGTCGGAAAAGGCCTTTACCTCGAATTCGGCGCTCAGGTTGGAGATCTTCAGCGGCAGGAGCGTGACCTCGTAGCTTAAGGCCGCTCCCTCTACCCGTTCCGCGGCCGGCTCCGCTCCGGTAGGCGGCTTGGGCGCCGCTTTGGGCGGGGCCCCGAACCTGAAAGCCAGCGAGACGCGGTGGGCAGAGCCGAGATCGCCGAACGGGGAGAAAGCGTAGTCGAAGCTGAGCTGGTTGTAGACGAAGCCGAGGCCCGCCGCGAAGCCGGACCAGGCTCCCAGTTCGTTACCGTGCTGGCGGTAACGGTAGCCGGTCCTGAGGGCCAGGCCGCCGGGCAGCGGGTGCTCCAGCCCCAACGCCAGCGACGGGTAGTTGTCTATCGGCTTGACCAGGTCCGCCGAGAGCAGCAATCCCTTCTGATAGATCCGGTGGGAGACGCCGGCCCTGAAGGTCAGCGGCAGGTCGAAACTCCGGGAAACGAACTTTATTCCAGGCCCGAAGTTCTGCACCGCGAAACCGGCGGTGAACTGCCTGTCCAGCCAGTTGAAATCATAGAGCGCGCCGAGGTCCAGCGCTACGGTGTTGCCTGCGTCGTTGTCTATGCTCTGGCGGATGAACTTCAGGGCCGCGCCCAGGCGCAGGTCCTGGCTGTAGCTGAAGCCGTAGGCGGCCGAGAAGGCCATGTCGTAGGCGCTGAACTTCCCCTCCACGGGCGAGATCGGGACCAGCGGGTCGGCCTCGTTGAGGCCGCTGCGCCGCTCCAGGTCCTTGGGCGTGTAAAAATAGTCCAGACCCAGGCCCAGCGTGCCGCGCGCCAGCGGGCCGCTCTTGAACAGGCCGGTCTCCTCGCCCGGCAGCGTGAAGCCGAAATATTCCTGCCCCAGTCCCTGAAAGTAGTCGTTGTGCGTGAAGACCAGCGTCTTGCCCGGGCCCAGCGCCAGACCGGCCGGGTTCCAGTAAACGGCGTAGGCGTCGTCGGAAAGGGCGGTATAGGCCCCGGCCATAGCTGAGGGCCGGGCCCCCACTCCTATCTTCAGGAAGGCGGCGGAGGTGGTGCCGGCGGAAGGGTAGATCCTGGCCGCGCGGGAATCCGCGGCCGTTGCGCAGAGGCATACGGCCGCCAGCAGCGCGGCGGCCGTCTGCCACGTCCTCTTCGATTCGCTTTCTCTCGGCATATCCATCCCCTGGTCCTTCCCTTTAATGTACTATGGCGAGCTTCTTGGTGATCGACTTGGTGCCCGAAGGGCTCCTGGCCTCCAGCCGGTACACGTACACCCCGCTGGCCACGTTGGCCACGCGCCAGACTATCTCCGAGGTCACGCCGCCAGGACAGGAGTCCTTGGCCAGCCTGGCCACCTTCTCGCCGGCCACGTTGTACACGTCGATGGTCACGTCGGAGTTGTCAGCCGGCAGGAACCTGAACGTCAGCGTATCTCCGCGGGCCGGATTGGGATAGGTGTAGACCCGGTCGGAGGTCAGCAGCGCCCCGGAAGGCACGTAGCCGAGCAGCGAGTACACGGAGAAATGCTTGACCTCGGCGCTGACCTTATGCTGTTCCGGCAGCGCCTTGGAAGTGTTCATCAGCACCCAGCGCGCGCCGTCGAGCAGATAGACGCGCAGGCTCGCCGCCGGCACGGAAGCGGTCTCGGCGTCGGTGTAGGGAAGATAGATCACAGCCGGCTTCAGCAGCGTCGTGGACGGATTCTCGAACTTCACTTCGTAGACTATGCCGGTGGGCCTGGCGCCGCCGGTGTCCGCCTTCACGCGCGCCGAGGTCCCGAAATACTCGGCCTGGTCCAACCGGGTCACCAGCAGGTTGTCGTTCTGGGAGGCGCCGTCTCCGGGGATGCTGACCTCCGCGCCGTCGGTCAGCCGCACCGAGCCGCCGTTGGACTTGTCGAAGAACCGCCAGTTGTCCGCGGAGATGCCGGAGGCCTCGGCCGTCGCGGTGGAAAGGTTGGTGCTGTCGAACGCCGCCACGGCATAATAGAACTTAAGGTTCGACGGGGCGGACGTGTCGGTATAGACCGCCGTACCGGCGCCCACCTCGGCGTAAGGAGAGGTGGAAAGCTGCACTCCGGAGTGAAGGGCCCGGAACACCCTGTAGCCGTAGACGTCGCCGGCCCCGGCGCCGTCGTCCGCGGAGCGGGTCCAGGACAGCGTCAGCGCCCCGCCGTGGTCGCCGGGCCTATCGGCCACGGAAAGCCCGCCCGGGGCCCCCGGCGCGACAAGGTCGCGCGTCGCCGCCGCGAAAACGGCGGCGGAGGGAACGGAATAGTTGGAATTGAGGTCGTAGGCCTCCAGCGAGAAATAGTACGTCACCCCTCCGAACAGGCCGCGCACCGTTTCGATCTCGGCCGTGCCGTAGGGTCCTGACGCGGCACGCGTGCTCTTCCAGACCGCGGCCGTGGCCCAGTCGAAGGAAGGCCAGGTGGCGTAGCGTATCTCGTAACCGGCGGCGGCGCCTACGTCGCCATCGCCGCCCGGAGCAGTCCAGGACAGGTCCACCGAGCCTCCGGCCGCGCCGGGCGCGGCGGCCAGGGCGTGCGGAGCCGACGGGGCCACGACATCGGAGGAGGGATTATCGTTGACGGAGAAAGCGGATACGTACGGAGAATCCGCGGATTCATCGTAGCCGTCGAAGGCGCGGACCGCGTAAGTGAAGGTAGAGCCAGTCACTGCGGTGGCGTCCAGATAGCTCACGGCCGGGGTGCTGACGCCGGCCAGATAGGAGAACCCCCCTCCGGCAGGGGCACGGTAGACGTTATAGGCCGTCACCCACGACGAAGGCGAAGCCGTCCAGGACAGCGCCAGCCTGTTGCCGCTGTCTCCGGGATTGTCCGCGGCGGCTAGCGAGACGGGCGGCTGAGGCCTGTGGTTGACTCTCGCGGTGACCATGCCGCGCGGCAGCGAACCCGACGGCGACGATTCCGAAGCGGTCAGCCGCAGCGTGTAAAGCCCGTTCGCCAGCCCGGTGACGTCCCAGGAGCCCAGCTGGCCGCCGGACACCTCGGAGGAGGCCGTCGTGGAGACCAGCGTGGTCCACGACGCCGGCGCCTCACCCTGCCCGTACTCCAGCAGGTAGCCGGAAAGGGCCGGGTTGCGCAGCCAGCCCCGCACCGGCACCGTGCCGTCCACCACCTGGTAGGTCGCCGGGTAGGAGATGGAGGCGGCGAGGGCGGCCTTGAAGCCCAGAACGGTCCCGCCCATGGTGCCGGCGTAGACCCAGCCGTTCGAAACGGCCGGGGAGGTATAGACCGACGAAGAGACCGCCAGGGACTGCAGTACGGCGCCGGAAGAGCTGACGGCCAGCATCCGGGCGTCCACCGTGCCCAGATACATCACGCCGTTGGCCATAGAGGGCGACGAGAGCACCCCGAAGGCCAGCGTCCCGCCCGCCGAAGGGGAACTGAAGGCTATGTCGGAGAGCGACTAGGGGTCGAAGGCGTAGATATGGTGCGGGCGCGAACCGGCCCCGGCGAACACGCCGTACGGAGAGATCACGGGGGTGGTCACCTCGTTCTCGCTGGCCTGGCCTACGAGCTCGGCGAACGGGGCGCTCTCGGCGGTCTGATTGCCGTCAGCGGCCGAAAAGCGCAGCAGCCTCCTCTCGTCGTGGCCCGGCAGGGCGTAAACGGACCCGCTGCTGACCGGCAGCGCGCCGCTGCCGAAGCTCCCCATGGTCTGTTGCGTACCGGAGAAGGTCCAGGCCGGCTGGCCCGTGTCCTTCTCCAGCGCGTAGACCCTCCCCCCGTTGGAGCCGAAATAGACAGTACGGCCGTCCGTGGACGGGGCCGATTCCACCGGCTGCGGCCTCAGCGCCGCGTACTGCCAGAGCGGGGCGCCGGTGGCGGCGTCGAAGGCTTTCAGCATGTTCTGCGGGGCCCCGACGCCCACGTACACCTTGCCGTCCAGCACCAGCGGGCTGGAGATAGACGGGCCTCCGAGAGCGGCGCTCCAGAGGACGCCGCCGGTCAGCCTGTCCAGCGCGTATAGATGCCCGTCCCTCGACGGCACGTACACCGTCCCGCTGGACACGGTCGGGGGGGCGTCCACCCAGTCGTTGGTGGAATAGTCCCAGATGAGCTCGCCTGTGTACGCGTTCAGCGCGTAGACGCTGCCGGAGCGCGCGGCCGCGTAGACCATTCCGCCGCTTGCCACCGGGCCCGCCACCACGTCGCCCTGAACTTGGAACTCCCACATCTGCGTCAGCGGCGGATAGGCCTGCTCCGGCAGATAACCGGTGCGGGCCCGGTCGGCCCTGAACATCGGCCAGTCGGCCGCGAAGGCGGCGCAGTTATACGAGAGCGGCAAGGCCGCCATAAAGAACGCGCAGATGAGCCGTTTCATATAGCTTTCCTAAAAAAACAACGTTCCAGCGCCGCCGACAGTCTCAGGGCCCGATGTACAGCACGTAGGTCTTCCCGTCCGAAGATCCGACTATCAGCGTCAGGCTGCCGGTGTCTATCACGGGATCGGCGCGCACCGGCCCGCCGGTGGGCACGGGCCAGCCGGTCCTCAACTGGCCCGTATTCACGTTCACCGCGTAGATATAGCCGTCGTCGCAGCCGAAATAGGCGTAATCCTCTCCGGCCGGCAGACCCAGCCACGTCCCGGGGATCACTACCGGCGAGGAGCGTATCGGGCCGCCGGCCTGGAAGCTCATGACCTCCGTGCCGCTGGCCGCGTCCACCTTGTAGAACCTGCCGGCATCGTTGCCTAAATACACGTACTTGCCGGTATCGAGGTCCTTGAACGGCGAGGTGTAGATCGGGGAACCGGAAACGAAGTCCATCCAGTTCGCCGGCTGAGTGGTCAGATTGGCCGAGGTCCTGGCGTAGAGCTTGCCGTCGGTGGAGGTTATATAGAGGTTGTTGCCTCCCAGGTAGGCGGCGTCGGCGAACGGCGAGGATTTGATGGCGCCGCCGGTCTGGAACCAGCTGGAGATGGCCCCAGAAGCGGTAAGGAAGCGCACCACCTTGCCGTCCTCCAGGCCTATCCAGGAGGCGTTCACTCCCGGCGTGCGGTCGTCCAGCGCCAGCGTGCCCGAGATCGGCGCGGTGAAGCCGGCGTCGTAGGTCCAGCCGAGGCAGTCGGAGCCGTCGGCCTTGTTGAGGCAGTAGACCCTGTTGTCGGCGGCGCCGAAATAGAGCTTGGCGCTGGAATCTATCGGATTGGAGACCACCGAAACGCCGAGCTGGCGCTTCCAGATCTGCTGCGAGGAGGCGTCGTTGTCCCTGATCTTGTAGATGTCGCCGGCCACGTCCGCGAAGTAAAGGTATACGCCGCCGGACTCCTCGCGCACCATCGGGGAGGTCTTCACGGAACTGAGCGGGAAGGTCAGGAAATCCCACTTGGAAGTGCCGTCCAGCCTCAGCCCGCGCAGTGTGCCGTCCAGTCCCGGCACGTAGACGGCCGACTGCACCAGGCCGCCGGTGTAGTAATCCACTGGCGCCGTCACGCCGGCCTGCGTGCCCGCGTCGAACGGCCAGAAGGTGCCAGCGGGCGGCTTGGCGGACACCATGATGACCGTGGAGGAGGTCTGCACCGCCGCGCCGGCCGCGGGCGCCTGCGGCTCGGCGCTGGGGGCGTCGGTCAGCACCAGGTCCGTGGCGGGATCGAAGCTTACGCGGAACGCGTTGGGCGTCTGCGTGGAGGCGTACTGCGCGGCGGTGAAGACCACGAAGTAGGCCGCCGTGGAGGCGGCAGGCGTCCAGGCCGCGGCGGCCGGCGGCACCGGCAGCAGCAGCGTTCCGGAGGCGTCCAGCGTGATGCCGGCGTTCGGCAGCGAGGCGGCCACCTGGATGTCCAACCCCGACTCGTAGAGGCCGCTGGTGCCTCCGGCCGAGTCCTTCACCAGGGAAACGCCGGAGAAGAGGCTCCTGGCCTGGGCGGTGTTCAGAGGAACGAGACCGGGGTCCAGCAGACGCACGGTGACGCTCGCCAGCGCCACCGAATTACGCCCGGAAAGGCTCGTATCGTCCACCTTGATGGAGACCATCGAGCCCGAATAGCCCTCGCCCAGCCTCAGCGGCGCGGTGGGCGCGGCGCTTACGGAATGCACTGCGGCGTCGTAGGTCACGCCCGCGCGTACCACGGGCGGGGCGGAGACCGCCCCGTTGTCGGTGTTCAGGACGAGCTTGTACGCCGCGCCGTCCGAGAGGCCGCGGCCGTCCTGGTCGTAGAAGGATATCCCCAGCTGCGAGGTGGACTGGGCGGCCAGCGAGGCCGGGGCGAAGCCGATGTCGGCCAGCCGGTAGAGATGCGGCGAGTAGTTGTCCGCCGCGCCGCCGGTGCGCGTAAGCACCAGGTAGTTGCCGGTACCGGACGAGGAATCGGCGCCGAGGGTCAGCCGCAGCGGGAACCGGCGCGGCAGTATCTGCGAGGCCGCGGGATAGGCCAGCGTATTCGCCGCTCCCTGGCCGGCGCCGTTGTTGCGCGAGGCCGGCGTGGCGGAAGCGAAAGCCGCGAAGTCGGCGGCGTTGCTGCCGGTGTCGGACCCCTCCGAAGGGCTCCTGCCTATGGAGCCGGACGCGTTGGCCGGCGCCCAGGCCGCGGCGCTGACCAGGGCGGACTTGTAGTTGCGCAGCGAGTAATTAGCGCCGGACTGCCAGGTCACCCGGTCCACGGTCTGCCCGGCCGCGTTCTCCAGCGCCACGAAGTCCCCGGCGGGGTTCAGGCCGGAGGCGCCGAACACCGACGCGTAGGGCAGGGCCTCGTCGCTGAGGGAGGAGGCGTCTATCAGCGCGTAGGAACGGGCGTAGATATTCCTGGTGAACCTGAAGCGGCCGTTGTACGAGCCGCGCAGGCAATAGCCGGCCAGCGCGGGCGTGGAGGCGCCGGTATTGTAGAGTTCTATGAACTGGTCCGCGAGGGCGCCGTAGGCCACCTCGTTTATCTTGACCGGATCGGTGGCTATCGCGTTGGCGTAGCCTTTCGTGGGAGTGGGATCGGCGTCGAAGTAGTCGGCGTTGCCGTCGGTGACGCGCGCGAACGAGCGGCCGGACTGCAGCGCGGGCCACTGCACCCTGTCCACCACGTTGCCGCCGGAGTCCTTCAGGATCAGGTGATAGCTCTGCGCGCCGTTGAGGTCCAGCGACGGGGCGGCCGCGAAGAAGCCGTTGACGTTCACCGTATCCACGCTGGTCCCGGTCCAGACGGTGGTCTCAAGTCCCGGCAGGTCTATGGAGCCCTGATCGTAGACCAGTTTCCAGCCGGTCAGGGTTATCGTGGAGGCGGTGTTGTTGAAGAGCTCCACCCAGTCCTCGGCCGCGGTGGCGCCGGCCGCGTAGACCTCGTTG
>DAIENX010000075.1:0-4014 GCA_027340875.1 Elusimicrobiota bacterium | reverse complement strand
TCAAGAAGACCGACAAGGGCGAGATCGACGCGCGCGTCGAGGAGGCCGCGAACATCCTGCAGCTCAAGAAGTTCCTGCAGCGCATGCCCAAGCAGCTCTCGGGCGGCCAGCGCCAGCGCGTGGCCATCGGCCGCGCCATAGTCCGCAAGCCCAAGGTATTCCTGTTCGACGAGCCGCTGTCCAACCTCGACGCCAAGCTGCGGGAGGAGATGCGCGTGGAGATAGCCAAGCTCTACCAGCGCCTCAACGCCACTATAATCTACGTCACGCACGACCAGGTGGAGGCGATGACGCTGGCCGGCCGCATCGTGATCATGAACCAGGGCATAGTCCAGCAGGTGGGCTCGCCGATCGAGGTCTACCGCAAGCCCGTGAACCTGTTCGTGGCCGGCTTCATCGGCAGCCCGACGATGAACTTCGTGCACGGCAAGCTGGCCCTCGAGAACGACAGGGTCTACTTCTCCAACGCCGACATCCGCATCTCGGTGCCGGCCTTCCTGCTGCACGACCCGAAGAGGTACGACGGGCACGAGGTGGTCCTCGGGGTGCGCCCCGACGGCGTGCTGGTGGGGCGCGAGGGCGCCGAGTGCTCGGAGAAGATGGAGGGCGTGCTGGAGGTCTGCGAGCTGCTGGGCCACCGCGAGAACCTCTATCTCAACATCGGAGGCACCAGGCTGCTCGCCACCGTGGAGGCGTTCTTCGACCGCAGCCCGGGCAGCGCGGTGCAGCTCTGCTTCAATTACCGCAATATGCACCTTTTCGACAAGGCCTCGGGCCGCCGCATAAGCGAATAGCCGCTTCTGGGTATTGGCCCCCCGCCCTGCAAGTTTAATATAATAAAGGGGTAAGATTTTGCAGCGACTATACGGAGGTATAAAATGAAAGCTACCATAGATACTGACGCCTGCATCGGCTGCGGCCTCTGCGCCAACGACTGCCCCGAGGTTTTCGAGATGAACGCCGACAAGGCCGTGGTCAAGGGCGACGTGCCCGCCGGCAAGGAAGACGCCTGCAAGACCGCCGCCACCAACTGCCCCGTGCAGTGCATAAAGGTGGACTGAGCCTTACAAAAAGGCCTTAACGGAACAGCCCGCTTATGCGGGCTGTTTTATTTGCCGTAGAAAGCCCCGGTTCCAGAGCGCAAACCCTTCGCGGAGGCCCGAGCTTGCATTATAGCGCGAGGGCCGAGTGATGAGGCGCGCGCACGGTGTGCGCGACGCCGCGGTTTGCGTTCTGGAGCCGGGGCTTATTTATGCCGCCTTGGCGCCGTCCTTGAGCTTCAGGAACGGTATCAGCAGCATGCCCGGGATAGTGGCGATGCAGACTATGACGAAGAACTCCGGGTAGCCCACCCGCTGCTGCAGGAAGCCGCTGACGAAGCCGGGGATCATCATGCCGAAGGCCATGATGCCGGTGGAGATGGCGAAATGCGCCGTCTTGAACTTCTCCCCGGTCAGCGTGATCATGTAGAACATGAAGGCCGTGGTCCCCAGGCCGTAGCCGAACTGTTCAACCGCCACCAGGGCGTAGACGAACTTGAGCGGCAGGGCGGTATGCATGGACATGTAGACGTAGACCAGGTCCGGCGCGTTCAGCATGAAGGCCAGCGGCCAAATGGTGCGCTTCAGGCCGTACTTCGAGATTATCCACCCTCCCAGCAGGCCTCCCGCTATCAGCGAAATGAGGCCTACCGTGCCGTATATCACCCCGACGTCGGAAGTGGCCAGCGCCAGGCCGCCCGCCTCCGCCTTGTCCAGCAGGAAAGGGGCCGTCATCTTGCCCAGCATGGCCTCGCCGAACCTGTAGGTGAGGATGAAGGCCAGCCCGATCCAGACGTTCTCCAGCTTGAAATACGCGGCGAAGATCTCGCCGAACTCGGCCAGCTGGCTGGCCTTGGAGCGGTCCGGCATGTCGGCAGCGGGGTACGGCAGGAACAGCCAGTGGTAGAGGAACAGGACCCCCATGATGGCGGCGGCGGCCAGCAGCACCAGCACCCAGCTCATCGCCACCCCGGTCCTGGCCTCCAGCGAGCCCGCCAGCACTACCAGGCCCCCGGTGCAGGTCAGCATGGCCACCCGGTAGAAAAAGGCCCGGATGCCTACGAAAAAGGCCTGGTCGCGGTCGTTCATCGCTATCATGTAGAAGCCGTCCACGGCGATGTCGTGCGTGGCCGAGAACACGGCTATCACCATGAAGCAGGCGGTGGCCAGGTAGAGGAAGTCCGGCGACCTGAGCGACAGCGCCGCCGCCGTCAGGCCCGCGGCCATCAGGGCCTGGGTCCAGATCGTCCAGCCGCGCTTGGTGAAATACATATCTATCAGCGGCCCCCAGAACATCTTTATCGCCCACGGCAGGTACAGGAGGCTCGTCCATGCCGCGATCTCGGCGTTGGAGACGCCCATCTTCTTGAAGATGATGACGGCCAGCGTGTTGACTATCATGTACGGCAGGCCTTCGGCGAAATAGGTGCTGGGGACGAAGCTCCAGGGGTTGCGGTTTTCTGCTTTGGCTATCATGTTCTCTCCGTTGTCGCGCGGGATACAGCAATCATAGTAAATTCAAGCGGGGCGGTGACACCGGAGAATTATCCAACGCAAGATGAGCCTGAAATCTCCCGTGTTTCCAACGCAACATGAGCCTGAAATCAGGCTCATATTGAAAAACCGGCCGGTTCCGTCCATAATCTGTAGCCATGACCGTAAATATGGACGATTCCGCGATACAAACCGTGGCGCAGCTAAGGCGCTTCCTTGCCGCCGCCAAAGGCTGGAAGTTCAAGGGCCTGTCCAGGCAGGACAAATACTCATGGATAGAGTCCGCCGTGCACCGGTTCGCATACTTTTCATTATCCAAGAAGGACAAAGGCCCGGTGCGTGAATACATGCGGCTTGCCACCGGCTTTTCAAGGCCGCAGTTGAACAGGCTTTTGGGACGAAAACTGTATACCGGTACCCTTCGCGCAGCGGCCGCGAGGCGCAACAGTTTTACGGCGACATACACCCGCGAAGACACCGAGCTTCTGGCAGAAACGGACAACGCCCACGGACGCCTTAGCGGACCCGCAACAAAGGCCATTTTCAAACGCCAGTTCACGGACTACGAGGATAAACGCTTTGCCCGCCTCAAGGATATTTCCATATCGCACATCTACAACCTGCGCGCCACCCCGTCCTACAGGGCGAAAGCACTTATAGTGGGCAAGACCCGCAGCGTGAACGTGGCCATAGGCGTGCGCCGCAAGCCGTCCCCGGACGGCAAGCCGGGGCACCTGCGCGTGGACACCGTCCACCAGGGCGACCAGGACGGCGTCAAAGGCGTCTTCAGCATCAACCTGGTCGACGAGGTGACGCAATGGGAGGTGGTGGCCTGCGCCGAAGCCATAAACGAGGTTTGGATGGATTCTGTGCTTGAAAGCGCCATGTCGCTGTTCCCGTTCCGCATACGCGGCTTCCATTCGGATAACGGCAGTGAATTCATAAACGGCCACGTGGCGGCGCTGCTGGGACGGCAGTTGATAGCGCAGAGCAAGTCCCGGTCCGGGAGGACCAACGACAACGCGCTGGTGGAGGGTAAGAACGGCAGCGTCATCCGCAAGCACATGGGTTACTGGCACATAGCCGGGCGGCACGCCGAGGCGGTTAACAGGTTTTACATGGGAACCTTCAACCGCTACCTGAACTATCACAGGCCCTGCGGTTTCGCGACGGTCCTGGTGGACGGACGCGGCAAGCGGTCGCGCAAGTACGAGATCTACCAGACGCCCTACGAAGCCCTGAAGAAGATACCGCAAGCATGGGAATATCTAAAGGAAGGGGTAACTTTCGAGCAGCTCGACAAGGTGGCGGCGGCTGAAAGCGACAACGAGTGCGCGGAGCGCATGCAGGAAGAAAAACGCCGGCTGTTCAACCGCGTGGCCGGAGGCGGAAAATCACGCAAATCAGGGAGGCAAGGCTAGAAATCATCGACGGAGCGTCGTCGGGAGATTTCAGGCTCATTTCTGGATTGGAAAATGCT
>DAIENX010000073.1:0-9448 GCA_027340875.1 Elusimicrobiota bacterium | reverse complement strand
GATGGTCTTGATCTCTCCGGAAAGGGCCGCGGCCCCGTGCTTTTCCATGCTGTTGAAATTCTACAAAAATTCGGCGTCGGCCGGCCCTGACTTCAGTCCTCGGGCGGGGCCGTAAGCTCCGAAGCCGACTCCAGGCCGGCGGCCACTTCCGGCGCTATCCCCAGGCGACGGAAAACCGGAGTGACGCTCTCGCGTATCTCGCCGAGGCGAGAATAGAAGGCGGCCGCGCCCAGCACGGAGACCGCGCCGCTGATCATTATGGTATGCTGCACCCCGATACGACTGGCGCCCCAGCCCGCCAGTATGCTGCCGAAGGGCATCATGCCCATGAAGGACATGGCGTAGATGGCCATCACCCTGCCGCGCTTGTCGTCGTCGACCACGGTCTGGATGATCGTGTTGGAGGAGGCCATCTGGCTGATCATGCCGAAGCTGGCCAGCGCGATGGCGGCCGCGGCGGCCGGGAAGCCGGGAGCGGCGGAAACGAGCAGCAGGCCTATGCCGAAAGTGAGCGTGGACAGCGGAATGCGGGATTCCAGCCCGGCCGCGCTCCTGCGCGAGGCCAGCACCACGGCCGACAGCAGCGCGCCGGCCCCGGAGAAGGCCATCAGGAAGCCCAGCGTGCCCGGCCCGCCGTGCAGGACCTGTTTCACGTAGACCGGCATCAGCACGGTGTAAGGCATGCCGGTAAGGCTGGTGAGCGCCAGCAGCAGGATTATGAGCCTGATCGGGGCGAAGCCGAAGGCATAGCCGAAGCCTTCGCGCAGGCGGCGGAGCGCAGGCTCCCCCGCGGGCTTCGGCTTCGGAGCCGGGACCTTCATGGCCAGCAGCGCCGCGATCACGGCCATGTAGCTGATGCCGTCCAGCAGGAAGCAGACCCCCTCCCCGGTCAGGCCTATCAGCACTCCGGCCACGGAAGGCCCCACCAGCCTGGCCGCGTTGAACATCGAGGAGTTAAGCGCTATCGCGTTCCCGAGGTCCTCCTTCCGCTCGACCATATCTATGACGAAGGATTGCCGCGCCGGGATATCGAAGGCGTTGACCAGCCCGAGGAAGGAGCTGATGCCTATTATGTGCCAGACCTGCACCCGGCCGGAGAGCGTCAGCCAGGCCATCGTCATGGCCTGCACCAGGGCCAGGCTCTGCGTAGCCAGCAGTATCTTGTGCCTGTCGAAGCGGTCGGCCAGGACGCCGGCGATAGGGGAAAGCAGGAAGGTGGGGATCTGGCCGCAGAAGCCTACTACGCCGAGCAGCATGGCCGAGCCGGTAAGACGATAGACCAGCCAGCTCATGGCTATGCGCTGCATCCAGGTGCCGATGAGCGAAATGCCCTGGCCGCCGAAGAAGAGCCGGTAGTTGCGGTATTTGAACGCCCGCATCATCAGGGACAGGGTTCCCTGGCCGGAAGCGGAGCGCCCTTTCATACCGCCGGGCGCAGCAGCTTGCCGAGCACTCTGCGACCGCGGGCGCCGGTGGCGGAAGGGCAGTGGTTGACGCGCCCGCGCAGAGCCAGCAGGGCCAGCAGCGCGAAACAGGCCGGCTCCTTCGCCAGAGGGTGCATGCCGAGCTCGGCGGTTGAGCGGACCCTGACGCCGGCAGGCTCCAGCAGGCGGGAGATATTGCGCAGCAGCACCGGGTTCAGCGCCCCGCCCCCGCTGACTATCAGGTCGCGGGCGCCGCGAGGGGCGAAGCGCGAGAAGGCTTCCTTTATGGAAGCGGCCGTGAACAGGTTCAGCGTGGCCAGCAGGTCGGGCGCGCCGCGGCAGCCGAGTTCCCGACCGAAGTTCTTCTTCAGGAAGGCCAGCGCGTACTCGCTGCGGTCGAGCGATTTGGGCGGCTTCCGCCCGAAGAAGGGAGCCCTTAGAAGTTCCCTCACCTTATCCTCGTCAGCCCTGCCGGCCGCGGCCAGCGCGCCGTTCCTGTCATAGGACAGGCGGCCGCCTGAGACGAGCGAAGCTGCCGTGTCCATGAGCGAGTTGCCCGGACCGGTGTCGAAGCCGCGGGTGCGGACGCCCCTGCCGACGAAGGAGATGTTCCCAACGCCGCCTATGTTCTGCAGAGCGGTAGGCCGGCCGCCGCCGTAAAGGTACTCGTCCATGAAAGGGACCAGCGGCGCGCCTTCGCCGCCGGCGGCCATATCGGCCGGCCGGAAATCGCAGACCACCGGGCGGCCCGTCTCCTCGGCTATGAAGGCGGCCTCGCCTATCTGCAGCGTATGCCCGCGGCGGCCCGGAGAATGCCAGACCGTCTGGCCGTGCGAGCCTATAACGCCGATGTCCCCGTAGCTGACCCGGCGCGAGGAGCAGAAACGCTTCACCATTACGGCCCAGAGGCGGCCGAGTTCGAAGTTAAGGGCCGAAAACTCCGGGGCCTTGAGGTCCTTGGCGGCGAGTATCCTGGCGCGCAGGGCCGCGGAATAAGGGTAATCCCGGAATTCAAGGACTTCCAGCCGGCGCCCGGAGAACGAACAGAGGGCCAGCGCCAGCCCGTCGGCGGAAGTGCCGCTCATGAGGCCGAGGGCGAGTGTTGGTTTGGACATGATCTGTGGCTTACCTGTAATGCAGCCAGCGGCTTAACCGCCGGCCGCTTCTAATACTTCTCGACGCTGTACTTAACAAGACGCCCGCCGCGGTAATGGAATTTGCCGGAAAAAAGGCCGCGGCGGCGGAGCAGGGGCAGGAATACCCTGTCGCCTTCCCAGAGGTTCAGCTTCAGCAGGGCGCGGTCGGGGATCCAGCGCAGTTCCCCCTCCGGCGAGTCTATCAGCCCGCCGCTGAAGCCGGTGGCCGTGAACACGAAAACGTACCAGTCCTCGCCCTTCGCAAAGTCTGGAAAGGTAAGCACGCCTTTGAGTACCGGGGCCTTGATCCTGAGGCCCGACTCCTCGCGCACCTCTCTCGCCACGCATTCCTCGGGGCTCTCGCCCCGCTCCAGTTTTCCGCCGAGGCCGTTCCACTTGCCCTCGTGCACGTCGTCCTTCTTCTTGGTCCGGTGCAGCATCAGCGTGCGGCCGTTCTTGCGGACATAGCAGAGTGTAGCCAGCTTCATCCGGCCTATACCCCCTGCGGCGGCAGGTCCTCGAAAAGCCAGGTGCTCAGGTAACGCTCTCCGGTGTCAGGTAATATGACCACGATGGTCTTGCCGGCCGAGACTTCCCGGCGGGCCACCAGCGCGGCGGCATGCACGGCCGCCCCGGAGGAAATGCCGGCCAATATGCCCTCCTCCTTCATCAGCCGCCTGGCGGCTACGCCGGCGTCAGCGTCGGCCACCGGCAGCACCTCGTCCACTAAGGCGCGGTCCAGGTTCTCCGGTATGAAATTGGCGCCTATGCCCTGTATGCGGTGAGGGGCGGGCTTTCCGCCGGAAAGTACCGGCGAGGCGGCGGGTTCCACCGCTACGATCTGAATTCCGGGTTTGCGCTTCTTAAGGCAGCGCGCCACGCCGGTTATGGTGCCTCCGGTGCCGACCCCGGCTATCACGATATCAACCTTCCCATCGGTGTCGAACCAGATCTCCTCGGCGGTGGTGCGCTCGTGGATGGCGGGGTTGGCGGGATTGGAGAACTGGCGCGGCATGAAAGCGCCGGGCCTGGACGCCAACAGGTCCTCCGCCTTGCGCACCGCCCCGGCCATGCCCTCCGTCCCCGGCGTGAGCACTATCTCCGCGCCGAAAGCGTGCAGGATCTTGCGCCGCTCCACGCTCATGGTGTCCGGCATCGTGAGGACCAGCCTGTAACCTTTTATAGCGCAGAGCCATGCCAGGCCGATGCCGGTATTGCCGCTGGTGGGCTCGACTACCATAGCCCCCGGCTTGAGCAGGCCCTTTTCCTCGGCGTCCGTCAGCATGCCGAGCGCGGCCCTGTCCTTCACGCTGGACGAAGGGTTGAAAAACTCCAGCTTTGCCAGCAACAAGGCCCCGGTCGCGCAGCAGAGCCTGTTTATCTTCACCAGCGGGGTACGGCCCACCAGTCCGGACATATCGGCGGCATAGTTCATTTCCCTGAAAGCTCCTTCTTGAGTTTCTCTATCTCGGCACGCACCCGGCGCATCTCCTCGCTGCAGTAGTCCGGCAGCCTGTCGTGGTCGAGCTGCGCCCCGTGCCTGGCCCCTCCGCGCGAGCCGTGCGCCGGCACGCCGAAGACGGTCGTGTCCGCCGGCACGTCCTGCAGCACCACGGAACCGGCCCCGATGCGGGACCTGTCACCGATCCGGATAGCGCCGAGCACGGTGGCTCCGGCGCCGACGACCACTCCGCTGCCGAGCGTGGGATGGCGCTTCTTGTGCTGCAGGGAAGTGCCGCCGAGGACCACGCCCTGGTAGATCAGCACGTCGTCGCCTATCTCGGTAGTGTCACCTATCACCACGCCCATCCCGTGGTCTATGAAGAAACGGCGGCCTATCGTGGCCCCGGGGTGTATTTCGATACCGGTAAAGAAACGGGCGAAATGCGAGAGCAGCCTGGCGGGCAACAGCAGGCCGGCGCGCCAAAGGCGGTTGGCGAACCTGTATATCCAGACCGCGTGCAGGCCAGGGTAGCAGGTCAGCACTTCTAGCGTACCGCGGGCGGCCGGGTCCTTCTCGAATACGGTCCTTATATCTTCTAAAATCGGCATTTTACCTTCTCCGGGGAGTTCTCCCCTAACCCATTATATAATTTTATATACAGGACGCCCGGATGAACTCCCAAACCGACTGAAATCTGCCACTAATTATGCGCGGGGGGCGGCGGATTTGGCGAGGAAGGCCGTCGCGGACCAAAGCCGCTTGCGCAGCGCGGCGAGGGAGTGGAGCGAAGCGACAATGGGCCGACCCCGTGCCTGACGAGACAAACCGCCGGCAGGACCCGCGCATACACCAAAGCAGAAGGCCGGGTTTCCCCCGGCCTTCTGCTTTCACGCCGCCGCCGCTCAGAGGCGGTAGATGGAGAATTTCGTCCCCTCCAGCCTGAAGCCGAAGCCCTTTTCGAAAGAAGGGAAGGAGACGCCGGACGGCCGGATGTCCGAGGCGTTGAAAATATAGTAAGAGGAAGCGTCGACCACCGGGAACGGCATCAGCAGAAGGAGCATCCTGGAGGTGAACTTCGCCCCCTGCGGACCCTGCACGATCTCGTTGCCGTAGGCCAGCTTGTAGCTCTTCCCGAGCTTGACGTCCACGCCCTTATCCGCCACGGCGTCCCCGACGGCCTTCAGGCTGGAGCTCAACGCAGCCCCGCGCGGGCCCGTTATCTCCAGCTTGCTGTTGGCCGGGTCGGAGGCGTTAGCGTAGACCTTGACCACGTAGTTCTCGCCGTCCACGGAGACCGTTTTCGAGCCGCTCATGAAGAGGCCCCAGTTCAGTATCTCCATGGCCCGCACGAAGTAGCTCTCGTTGCGTTCGGTAGTCAGCACGAGGAAGAATTTCTCCTTGTCCTTGCAGGAATTGCCGCCGTCCGGGCAATTGGCCGCCTTTGTCCCGCTCACGTACACCCGCGTGCCGCGGCCGGTAAGGAAGGAGATGCGCGGCTTGAGGTAGGCGTTCTTGATGGGCCCCAGGTCCTGAGAGAAGACCACGTCCTCAATGCCTTTCATCCCTTTCTCTTCGAATAGCTGCTCGGCCTCCGGGGACTTCCCGTAGCCGAAATAGCCGAAGAAGTCTATATCAGGGGCCTGCTCCCCCTGCAGTCCGGAGGAAGGCTGAGGTACGGCCTGGGAGGGCTGGGCCTCCAGGGCCAGCCCGGCAGAGCCGAGCGCACGGCTCCCGGCCGCCGCGACGGGAACGGCCAGGCAGAAAGAAAGCATAAAAGCTGCGGCTGACATTAGGGATCCGTTCATACGGCCTCCGGGACCTGAAGCGTCTCTACAATTGTATAGCACGCGGATAGCCCGCGCGCAAGCCCCCCCGGTTGCCGCGTCAACGTTCCAGACACAGAGTCAAGCCCTCTTTCCGCGCAAAACCCCTTTTCATCCGGGCCATAAATAATATAGATTATCGCAGTACCTAACGGGGGAACGATGGAACAGACCGCCCTTTTAAAGACACTTACCGGACACGCCGACGGCGTCCTGGCGCTGGCTTTCTCCCCTTGCGGAAAGTTCCTGGCCACGGCCGGGGAGGACAACTACCTGCGCCTCTGGGACGTCCCGGACGGCATAGAGATCCAGGCCCTGGAAGCCCACAAAGGCGACATAAGGGCCGTGGCTTTCGACTCGGACGGCGACCTTTTCGCCACCGCCTCCTGGGACAGGACCGTCAAAATCTGGAAGACGGCGGACTGCTCGCTGCTGGGCCAGGCCGAAAAACACAGCGCCCCGGTCAACTGCCTGGCCTTCTCCCCGGACGACAAACTGCTCTATTCCGGCTCCGACGACACCCAGATAAACGTGTTCGCCTCCCCCTCCTGCTCGCATAAAAGCTCCTTAAAACCCAAGATAGGCGATATCAAGGCCCTGGCCGTATCCCAGCACGGGCTCATAGCCGCCGGGGGCGTGGAGCTGCGCATCCTGGCCCAGTCCGGCGACCTGCTCAAGGACAACGATTCCTATACCTACGGTGTACGCGGGCTTGCCTTCTCCCCGGACGGCAAGCGCCTGGCGGTGGCCACCGGCATGGAGAAGCGGCTGGAGATCTGGGACATGGACAAGCTGCTGGAGCTGGGCTCGGTAAAAGATACCGACTGGATCAATTGCGCCGTCTTCACCCACGACGGGAAATACGTGGCGACTGGAGGCGGCTCGGCGGTGAAGCTCTGGGACCCGGCCACCGGCGCCTGCCTTAAGACCTTCGAGGGGCACTCCGACGAGATCTACGGCGTGGACGTCTCCCCCGACGGCAGGTACATAGCCTCGGCATCCAACGACAAGACGGTCAAGCTGTGGTCGCTTTCTTAACTTAAGTCAAGGACGGCCTTGATTTTTGTATAATTTCGGCAGAAGTTAAAATCGTTAGGAGGAAATAGATGAAGATATCAGCATCCGTAGTGGCGGTGATCGTGGGCGCGGCGGTTTCCGCCAACGCCGCGGGCTTCCGCCTCGCAGAGCAGGACGCGAAGGCCAACGGCATGGGCAACGCCTTCGTGGCCGTGGCCGACAATGCTTCGGCGGCCTGGTACAACCCGGCGGCGATCACCTCCCTGGAAGGGACCAACCTCTCCCTGGGCTCGGTCATGATCATGCCCTCGATGGAGCACCATGTCTCCCCCGGCACGACCGACAAGATAAAGAGCACCACGCATGTCCCCCCTCATTTCTACGCCACGCACAAGCTCAGCGACAAGTTCTCCGTGGGCCTGGGCGTCAACGCCCCGTTCGGCCTCTCCACCGAATGGAACAAGAACACCGCCGCGACCCGCACCACGGCCACCAAGTCCGAGATCAAGACCGTGAACGCCAACCTCAGCGGCGCGTACAAGGTCACCGACGCCTTCTCCGTGGCCGCCGGCGTCAGCTACGTCAAGATAGACGCGACCCTCAACAAGTGGATCTATATACCCGCCAACACCTACTACGGCGGCCAGCCTGTCATCCAGTTCGAGCAGACGCTTAAGGGCGACGGCAACGGCGTGGGCTATAACCTGGCCCTGAAGTACGACGTGGACAAGGTCTCCTGGGGTGCCAGCTACCGCGCCCCGGTCAAGATCAACGTGGACGGCAAGATCAACGCTCCTCTTCCGGCCCCGCTGACCGCCAACGGCGCCACGGACAGGGACGCCAGCACCAAGCTGACCCTGCCGGACATGCTGCAGCTGGGCATGGCCTACCGCTACAGCGACAAGGGCGTGTTCACCGCCGAGCTGGACTATACCGACTGGGCGACCTATCACCAGGTAGTCATAGACTACACCAAGGACAGCGGCGCCGCCGCCCAGTCCATAGACCACAAGAACTGGGAGAGCGTCTGGGCCGTGCGCCTCGGCACCGAGTACAAGTACTCCGACGCCTGGAAACTCCGCTTCGGCACCTTCCTCGACCAGACCCCGGTCAAGGAGAAGTACTTCGAGACCCGCGTCCCCGACTCCAACCGCCTGGCCTTCGCCGCCGGCGCCGGCTGGAACAAGAGCAACCTCAGCGTGGACTGCTCGCTGCTGTACCTGCGTTTCATGGAGCGCCGGATCGGCTCTCACGCCGCCTCGACCTCGCTGAAGGGCAAGTACAACTCCTACGCCTGGCTGCCCGGGATCACCGTGGGCTACAAGTTCTAAGGAACTTCCCACGGCAAAAAGACCCGCGTCCGAAAGGACGCGGGTCTTTTTATTGACCTTACAGGGAATTTACAGCATACCGGCCGCGCGAATTTATATAATTTACGCATCCTAACAAGCTAACAGGAGCAGAAAATGTCAGAGATCCCCCAGCATCCCCTGGAATACCGCCGCAGGCGCTTCCTGAACTGGTTCCCCCTCGGCCTCACCTATGCCACCTTCTACATGGGCCGCTACAACCTGAACGTGGCGTCCAAGGGCATGATGGACATGTTCCACCTCAGCAAGGGGGAGTTCGGCATCATCGCCACCGCCGGCTTCTGGACCTACGCTCTCTCCGTCATGTTCAACGGCCCGCTGGCCGACCGCATCGGAGGCAAAAAGGCCATCCTGTTCGGCGCTATCGGCGCCTCGGCCCTGAACCTCCTCATCGGCCTGCTGTTCCTCAACGGCTGGGCGACCAAGATCATAGTGGGCATGTCGCTGCTCTACGCCGTGAACCAGTACTTCCAGTCCTTCGGCGCACTCAGCGTGGTGAAGGTCAACGCCCCGTGGTTCCACGTCAAGGAGCGCGGCGTGTTCGGCGGCATCTTCGGCATCATGATCTCCGGCGGCTACTTCCTGGCCATGACCGTGGGCGGCTGGATACTCTCCTACTTTCCCTGGTACATGGTCTTCCTGATACCGTCCGCCGCCATCTTCCTGATGTTCCTCGTGGACCTCTTCCTCGTCAAGGACAAGCCCAGCGAGGCCGGCTTCAAGGACTTCAACACCGGCGACGCCACCTCGCACGAGACGCACGCGGAGCCCCCGAAGTTCGGCGAGCTGATGCAGCGCGTCTTCACCAACCCGGTGATAGTCACGCTGATCTTCTCGGAGTTCTGCACCGGTTTCGTCAGGCAGGGCCTGCTGCTCTGGTTCGTACCGTTCCTGTCGGAGGTGCATAAGATAGAGCACGGCAGCGCGCTGTTCTCGATAGCCAGCACCGGTATCACCGTCGGCGGCATAGTCGGCGGCATGCTCTGCGGCGTGATCTCCGACAAGCTGTTCCAGAGCCGCCGCCCTCCGGTGGCCTTCATCTTCTATCTGGGCCAGATCGTGGCGCTATTCTGGCTGGGCCACACGCACAGCCCGGCCGTGGCCTCCTATCTGATAGGCTTCTCCTGCATGTGGATCTTCGGCGTGCACGGCATGCTCACCGGCACCGCCTCGATGGACTTCGGCGGGACGCGCGCGGCCTCCACCGTGGCCGGCATGCTCGACGGCGTGCAGT
>DAIENX010000071.1:0-24961 GCA_027340875.1 Elusimicrobiota bacterium | reverse complement strand
GATAAGGTATATCTCCCAGAGGGAGAAACTGCCGTTGAGCGTCAGTGCCGGGATCATGTTCATGCCTTTGCAGGGCTTCACGCTGAACCTGGACGCCAAGAACTACGTCTATGACAGGACCACCACGTTCAGTCTGGGTACCGAGTACGCGCTGTTCGGCGGGCCGGAGAGCGCGTCCGGGCTTTGCCTGCGCGGGGGAATAAACGGTGCGGGGGCGGCCGGCCGGAACGCGGCCGGGGCTTTCACGGCGGGCGCGGGCGTGCGCCTGCTGAACATGGACCTGGACTACGCGATGTCCCCGCAGGGGGACCTTGGCGGTACCCAGCGCATAACGCTCAAGAAGAAGTTCTGAATCCTTGTCGGCGGCAACTGTAAAGCTCCTTATCTGAAGAGAAAGGGCCTATCCGAGGATAGGCCCTTTTTTTGCGCCAGGGTAGGCATTTGGACGCTCCCGGGACGCGCCGCCCGGAGCTACACTATATTCGCGAATGAACTCCCTAAGGAAAACCCTGCTGCTAACTTCGCTGGCGCTGATCTGCGCGCCGCGGCTTTACGCCGTGCAGCCGGGTTACCCGGAGGCCGCCGCTCCCTGGTCCGCCAGGCAGGCTCTGACCCTGCCGAAGGCCATGACGCCGGAATTCCTGGGCGCCGTGGCAGCGGAACGCGGCCCAGATGCCGCCGCGAAGCTGGCGGAGAAGAAGACCAAGGTCTCTGAACTGCTGGTCCGCTACAGGAACTGCGGCCTTAAGCCCGCGGACGCCACGACCGCCGCCAAATACCTTGCCCCGGAGTTCGCCTCCGAAATACGCTATCTCGCCGAGGGCGGCTGTGAATACCTGAAAGCCGCCGCCAAGCCCGGCAAGACCGCCGCCGCGGCCGCCGGCAGGCTGGAAAATATACGGAGCTCGGCTTTGTCCGGGGACCTGGCCACGGCCGAAGGCTCGGCCCGGTTCTTCGACGGTTCCTCCTCGCGCGGGGCGGTTGCCGTCCCCGTAGTCGCCGGCGGTACCGCGCCGTCAAAGCTTGCGGCTGCGCAGAAATCCTCTTCCCGTCCGCTGGCCTCGCGCGTCCCCGCGGTGACGGAGCATTTCCGCGCATCCGGCGCCGTCCAGCGGCCGCCTGAGGTGGGCTACGGCCGCGTCAATCAGGCCGTGGATTTCTGGGCGAAGATGCGCCGCGAGAACTGGAAGGCCTTGCGCGCCGGGAACCTGAAGGGCACCGAAAAGTCCAAGGCCTTCGGCAAGGCCGCGGCCGGCGCCGTGTTCGGCGCGCTGCTGTTCTACAGCAACCTCCCGGCCGTGGAGAGGGCCGGCGCCAACCTGCGCTGGGACATCGGCAGCGGCCAGGACCGCGGGGTGATCGCCGCGGATTCTATCAAGCTCGTTTTCCACTGCGGCGTCACCATGCTGGCTCTGGCGCCGATACCCGTGTTGAAAGTGGCCAAGGCCGCCGTGGCCGGTAACCCCTGGGCCATAGCCCTCCTGACCGCCTTCGCCGCCGGCCCTATCAACCGCGCCGCGCACTTCGCCGACTGAATCGCAGCAGCCCGGCCGCCTCGCGGACAGCGGCGGTTATATCCTTGGCTCCGGTTATCTCCGTCACCATCGCCACGCACCGCGCGCCGCGCGCCAGCACCTCCGGCATAGTGTTCAGCTTTATCCCGCCTATCGCGACAAAAGGTATACTGACGTTCTTCACCGCGTAGTCCAGGTATTCCAGACCAACCGCGGGGCAGACGTCCTTCTTGGTCTTCGTAGCGTAGATGGGTCCCACGCCAATGTAGTCAGCACTTCCCTGCACGGCCGCTCTGGCCTGTGCCGGGTTGTGCGTGGATATGCCGATGCTCATCTTAGGCCCCGTCAGCTCGCGGGCGGCCTTGAGAGGGATATCGTCCTGTCCCAGGTGGACGCCGTCCGCCTTCACTGCCAGCGCTATATCGATGTCGTCGTTCACTATGAACAGGCAGCCGCGTTCCTTCGTCAGCCGCCGCAGCACCAGGCATTCCTCGTGCTTGGCGCGCTTGTGCTTGTTCTTCTCGCGGTACTGCAGTATCTTAACGCCGCCGGCCAGCATGGCCTCCGCGGTCTCCATGACCGTGCGGCCGTTGGAATGTTCCTCGCTGGTGAGGCAGTAGAGCTGCCCGTCTAAATTAAGCTTAGCCATATTCTCTCCTATAAAGCCTGCCAGTCCTTCATCACCGGGTGACAGCCGCGGCTACGTATCATCTCCTTAACGTCCTCCACGCCGCTGCCGTCGGCTATGGCGAACTGCTCCCCGCTCTTCTGCGTCTTTGCGTAGCCGCCCACGCCGGTACGCGAGCCCGCGGACATGCGCGTGACGCCGAGGCCTATCAGATGGCGACGCAGCTCCGCAGGCTCGCGGGTGGAGATGGTGATGCCCGCGCGCGGCAGGAAGAGGCGCAGCGCCGTCATGGCCTGTACCAGGTCCCTGTCGCTGACGCGGCCGCCGGATCTGTAACCCACGCCCTGCGGGCGGAAGCGCGGCAGCGAGACGCTGATCTCCGCGGCCGGGTAATTGTCCTGCAGCCAGGCCGCGTGCAGGCCGGCGCAGAAGACATCCAGCCTGAAGTCGGAGAGGCCCAGCAGCGCTCCTACGCCGACCGCGCGCATACCGGCAAGACACGCCCGCTCGGGAGCGTCCAGCCTGTAGCGGAAGTCGCGCTTGGGGCCGGCGCGGTGCAGGCGGGCGTATAGTTCCTCATCATAGGTTTCCTGATAGAGGGTGAGCCCGTCGGCACCGGCTTCCACCAGCCGCGCGTACTCGGCCGTCTCAAGAGGATATATCTCCACCGACAGCGAACCGAAAAGTCCCTTCAGCAGCGCCGCGCAGGCGCCTATGTACTCCACCGGGGTCTGTACGCGCGACTCGCCCGTGAGCAGCAGCGCGTGGCGGATGCCGGAGGCGGCCAGCGCGCGGGCTTCGGTCTCGGCCTCTTCGTAGGACAGCTTGCCGCGCTTTATGGAGCTTGAACGCCTGAAGCCGCAGTAGAGGCATTCGTTGTCGCAGTAGTTGCCGAGGTAGAGCGGGGCGTATAGGGATACCGTGCGACCGAAATTCTGTACGGTCAGCGCGTTCGCCCGGCGCGCGATATCTTCCAGCAGCGGCACGGCGGCTGGGGAGAGCAATGCTGCGAAGCCGGCTTCGGACGTGCGCTCTTCGCCTAGAGCCCGCAGGACCGCGCCCTCGTCCGCGCTTTTTATCAGGGCGGCCGCCTTCGGTCTTGCGGCTTCGAGCCTGTCGAAGAAGCTCATCTGAGGAAGCCAGTCAGCGGGCTGCTGGCCGCGGCCAGTTCCCTTACCGCCCCGGTGCCGGCTAGATAGGCCTTGCGCCCGGCCTTAACGGCCAAGGCGAAAGCTTCCGCCATGCGCACCGGGTCACCCGCCGCGGCCACCGCCGTGTTAACGAGCACCGCCGCAGCGCCCAGCTCCATGGCCTCGGCCGCGTGGGAGGGCTTGCCAAGGCCCGCATCCACGACCACGGGCAGGTTCACCTCGGCGACGAGTATCTTTATCAGCTCGCGCGTGGTGACCCCCTTGTTGGTGCCTATCGGCGCGCCGAGCGGCATGAGGGAGGCGGCGCCCGCGTCCCGCAGGCGGCGGGCGTCGGCCAGGTCAGGGTTGAAGTAAGGCATCACGATGAAGCCTTCCTTCGCCAATACCTCGGTGGCCTTTATGGTCTCGTAGTTGTCCGGCAGGAGATGCTTGTTGTCCGGTATGGCCTCTATCTTTGTCCAGTTCCCGGCGCCTGCGGCGCGGGAAAGCCGCGCTATGCGCACGGCCTCCGCGGAGTTGCGCGCGCCGGAGGTGTTGGTCATGACGATGCGGCCGGGGGGGATATTGTTAAGTATGTTGCCGCCGCCCGCGCCGGTGTCCACGCGGCGCAGCGCCACGGTGACGATATGCGCGCCGGAGGCCCTGATGGCCTCCGTCATGCACTCGTCGGAGTGGAACTTGCCGGTGCCCAGCATGAAGCGGCTGCGCACGGTCCTGCCCGCTATCTTGAAAGTGTCTTCCATATCAGCCTCCGGTGACGAAAGAGAAAACTTCCACCGCGTCGCCTTCCTTCAGCGCGGTCTTCTGCCAGCTCTCCCTGCGGAGAACCTTGAGGTTCAGCTCCACCAGCGCGGCTTTAGGCACTACGGCCATGCCCGCGAGCAAAGCGTCCACGGTGAGGCCCGTGCCTATTTCTGCCTCTTTCCCGTTCAGTCTTATCTTCATGGCTTCTCCCAGAAATGTTCCAGCGGTCCGGCGCCCGAGCCCAGCCCCGGCGCGTGCTTTATCGCGCCGTCCACGTAGCGCTTGGCGCGGCTAACCGCGCGCGACACGTCCAGGCCGAGCGCGAGCCCGGCGGCTATGGCCGCCGACAGCGTGCAGCCGGTGCCGTGCGTATGCGCGGTCTTAACGCGCGCCGAGAGGAAGACCGTGAAAGCCTTCCCGTCGAAAAGCAGGTCCTCGCAGGAAGGGCCGTCCAGGTGGCCGCCCTTGATCAGCACGAAGGCGGGTCCCATCTCCCGGACGGCCTTCGCGGCCCGGCACGCGCTGTCCGCGTCCGTTACCTTTATTCCGGTAATGGCCTCGGCCTCCGGCGCGTTGGGAGTGACCACCAGCGCCAGCGGCAGCAGGTCTTTGATTAGCGCGTTCACGGCGCGCGGCTCCAGCAACGGCCTGCCGCTCTTGGAGGCCAGTACGGGGTCGACTACCAGCTTCTTCACGCGGTGCGCGCGCAGGACGGAGGCGACGGCCTTCACCACCGGCGCCGAGACCAGCATGCCGGTCTTCGCCGCGTCGGCCCCGATGTCGTCCAGCGCGGCCTCCGCCTGCCGCGCCACCACCTCCGGCGGCACGTGCAGAGCGCCGGAGAACCTGCGGGTGTCCTGTACCGTCACCGAGGTTATCGCCGACAGCCCGTACACCCCCGCCGCGGCGAAGGTCTTGAGGTCCGCCTGTATCCCGGCCCCGCCGCCGGGGTCCGAGCCGGCTATGGTAAGAGCGCGGGCCTTCATGCCGCGGCCCCGACGAGGCGCTTCTTCGCCCCCTTCCCGAGCCTGCGCGAGGCGCGCATGGAGCAGAAATCCGGTCCGCACATGCCGCAGTACTTCTTCTTCACGTCGCCCTGGTGCCAGCAGCGCGCCCGGTCCGTGTCGAGCGCTAGCGAGAACTGCTTCTCCCAGTCGAAGGCGTAGCGCGCGCGGGACATGTCCAGGTCCCGCTCCGCAGCGCCGGGCCGGCCCAGCGCTATGTCGGCCGCGTGGGCCGCTATCTTCGAGGCTGCGATACCCTGGCGCACGTCCTCGAGTTCCGGCAGGCCGAGATGCTCCTTGGGGGTGACGTAGCAGAGGAAGGAGGCGCCGTTCCAGGCCGAGAGCGCCCCTCCTATGGCCGCGTTTATATGGTCGTAGCCCGCGGCGATGTCCGTGACGAGCGGCCCCAGCACGTAGAAGGGCGCCCCGTGGCAGACCTTCTCCGCCTTCCGCATGTTCATCGCCACCTTGTCCAGCGGCACGTGGCCGGGGCCTTCCACCATCACCTGCACGCCGGCCGCGCGCGAGCGTTCCACCAGCCCGCCCAGCGTCTCCAGCTCGGCGAACTGGGCCGCGTCGCAGGCGTCCGCGAGCGAGCCGGGCCGCAGGCCGTCGCCCAGGCTGAACGTTACGTCGTATTTCCGGAATATCGCGCAGATGTCGTCGAAGAGCTCGTAGAAGGGATTCTCCGCCCGGTGCAGTTCCATCCAGCGGGCGAGTGCCGCTCCGCCGCGGGATACTATGCCGGTGGTGCGCCCTTTCACCAGCCGGAGATGTTCGCGCAGAAGACCGGCGTGCACGGTCATGAAGTCCACGCCTGCCTCGGCCTGCTCTTCTATGACCTCCAGCAGCAGAGCGGGAGTAAGGCCCTTAACGCCGCCTGCGCGCTTGATAGCCTCGTACACCGGCACGGTGCCCACGGGCATCGGGCTGTGGTCCAGGATCTCCTTCCGTATGCCGGGCAGGTCGCCGCCGGTGGACAGGTCCATCACGGCGTCGGCGCCGAGCCGGCGGGCCAGCTCCAGCTTCTTCAGCTCCTCTTTCAGGCCGGAGCGGCCGTCCGAGGTGCCGAGGTTGACGTTGATCTTGCAGTTGAACGCCCGGCCGATGGCGGCGGGGAACAGGTTCCTGTGGTTCACGTTGGCGGGGACCACGGCGCGGCCGGCCGCTGTCTCCCTGAGCAGGAGGCCGGGCTCGGCCTTCTCGCGGGCTGCGGCGGTAACTACTTCAGGCGTCAGTTTGCCCTTGCGGGCGGCTTCGAGTTGCGTCATGTTTTCCTTTTTTGAAGGAAAAATGACGAAAAAAAGCCGGCTGCATGGCTGCAGTCGGCAATAGTCGCATGGACCCTTTCATTTTCCCTCCGCCGGTATTACCCGGATCAAGTTTTAAGGGTCTTCCGGCAACACCGGAACTCTCAGCCTGGTAACTACCAAGCTCCCCGATAGATATATGTTAGCAAATTCCCCGCTGTCAGGTTCCCGGAGTGGGAGACGGGGAGACGTTCAGCGGCGCCGGCTCCTGCGGAGGTACCGGCGGCTGCGGGAGCGGTATGAAGTCCCTGAAATTGTCCTTGTCCAGCGTGAAGGCTTTCTCCCCCAGGACGCCCTTGCGGTGGAGATGTCCCGGGACCAGCGGCGGCGTGGTGGCGTAGATGCTGTAGATGAGGTGGGGGATGGTCCACATGCGCACCTGGCGGTCTTTGGGCAGCGCGTGGTTGATCATCATCACCAGGTTGTTGGTGCAGTTGTTGCGTGTGGAATGGTACCATTCGCCTTCGCGGTTCAGCGTGGCCTGCTCCACCGTATCCTGCACCATCTTTATCTTCCCTTCCCTGTCGGCCAGCAGCGGGTAGAAATTCATCCAGTCGCCGCTGTAAGCGCTGAGCAGCGCGTAATCCTCGAAGTTCGTCAGCAGCCAGATTATCCCGTAGGTCTTCTTGAAGCCGGAGAAGAACGAATATGCCTGACCTTCGCGGGCGTAGGCTTCAACCGAAAGGAAGAAGCCCCTGGAACTCCGGCCGTCGGCGGAGACGACGCCCCCGTCCTCGAACTCGTAGAACAGCAGGGAATGCCCGGCTATGCCTGGCGGCTGCACCTTGGTGACGAAATATATTTCCTTTATGAGTTCCGGGCGTATCACTGCGGATTCCCAGGTGAAGTCGTGCGTCTGCGCTTCCGGGTTGGTCCAGCGCATATTGGAGACCCTGAGCCCGCCGTCCGCGGCGCCTTCGAACAGCGCGGGGCGGAACTTGGACTTGTAAGGGGGGAGTTCCGGGGCCTGCGGGTCGGGCGAGTAATCGTTTATGCTGTAGACCTTCAGCGTGCCGACGTCGTCCGAGGATTCCGCCTTGCCCCAGACCTCTACCAGATGGTCGTCGAAGGCGGCCGCTTCCTCCGCGGAGAGCTGCAGCGCGAAGACGCGCCCGTCAGGGGTGTTCAGCACGGTCCTGTCGGGGTATACCGTCAGCAGGCCTTGCAACTGGTAAGTGACCGCGTGCCTGTCGGAGGGCAGTTCCGCCGCGGGGCGGGGGAGGGGGGCGGAATAGAGCGAGGAAAAGTCCTGGGCGCAGGCTGGCCCTGAGATTGTCAGGGCCAGCATTAAGGCCAGAAGAGGTCTTTCGGCCATGGCTATATATTCCGCCGTCAGGATCTCAGTTCACGGCTACCGGCGCCGCGACGGTGTGGTCCTGGACGGTAGGCAGTATCGGCATGCCGAAAGCGTTGCCGAGGGCCGCCGCGCCGTTGGTGATGATGGCCGGCGAGGGGGTGTACACTACGGGCGCAGGTTGGGCAGCGTAGGGTACGGCCAGCGGCGGGCGGACGTTGGCCACCGTGGCGGCGTACTGTTCCGCCGGGGTCAGCGGCCAGCCCCAGCCGGTCTCCTGGTCGTTGGGGGTGGGGTTCAGGCCGGCCTTCTCGTAGGCGTACTCCGTGTAGCCCACGCAGTCGAAGTCCACCGGGCCCTTCTGGGTGAAGTGGGTGTCGCTGTAATGGTGCCCGACCACGGCTGCCGCGGCGGCCACGATCTTGTCGCGCTGCTCCGCGGTGGGGCGCACCTTGGGGACGCGGTTGCCGTAGAAGGCGTAGATGGTGTGGTGGGTGAAGTTATAGAAGGAATAGATCTTGCGGACGCCGCCGTAGGGCTTGAAGTTGTCCGGTACGCAGTCGTAGATGACCACTACGATCTTGCCGTCCTTGACCTCGGTGCCGGCGTAGATGCCCGCGTGGCCCACCGGCATGTCGCCGATCCAGCCCTGCGGTATGCCGAAGATGCCGCCGGTATAGATCAGGTCGCCCTTCTCCATGCCGTTATAGGGCGAAAGCCTGGGGTCCGGGCCGCGCTCGCTGCGCTGCTCCAGCATCTCGTAGGCCGCGGCGCGGACCACGTTGCTCTCGTTCGCCTTGGCGGCCAGGTCGTAGAGGAACTTGGACGCGCCGCTGGACTTGGTCTTGCCGGCGCCTATGGCCATGTTGATCTTGGCTATGTCGTCCGACTCGTTGAAGAGCTTCAGCAGCTTCTCCATCACCTCGGGGTTGCCGATCTCGCCCAGCGCCCAGATGGAGTCCATGGCCTTGAGCCTGGCCTTCAGGTTGTCCTCGTAGTGACCCTTGGTGTTGCGGGCTCCCGTGTAGGACCTTACGTTATCGAGCAGGGCGGCGGCGGCCTCCTGGTTCTTGGTCCGGCCGGCGGCGCGTATAGCGCAGGACTGGATCTCTGAATTGGGGCTGTTCACAAGACTGGCTATCATCAGGTTGGAGGCTATGCCCCTGGTGGTGGCAAGGGCGTTGATCCCGGAGCAGGGATCGGTCTCCGAGGAATATGCGGAGGCGGATATCGCTAAAAGGATGGTGGTAAGGGCGAGGTTCTTTATGGTGCCGTTCATCTACTTCCTCCTTGTGCTGGCTACATCTATAGTCTATCACAGGAGGAAAAAACCACAAGTTACGCAGGTCCCAGTGGGCCGGAGTTAAATAGACTAGGCCCGCGTGGGCCCTTTGGTAACTGGGAAAATGGGACTATCCGGCAAGAGGTCCGGCTGCCCAGGTACAGGTCAGCCTTTCTTCAGGGTTATCAGGGGTATTTCGGAGGGGGCCAGCCAGCGCAGGGGCGGGCCCCAGGTGCCGGCACCGGAGGTGACGTAGAAAGCGCTGGTCCCTACCCGGTAAAGGCCGTAGAAGTCCGGGTAGAACAGGCGGGTGAAGATATGGAAGGGGAAGATCTGGCCCCTGTGGGTATGGCCGGAGAAGCCCATGTATTCGCCGGTGGAGGCTATATCTTCATAGAAGACCGGCTGGTGCGACATCAGCAGGGTGAACTTGCCGTCCTTATGGGCGTTAAGTATTCTCTTAACGTCCTCCCTGGTCAGGTGCTCGGTATGTATGTCCCCGAGACCTATGAGGCGGAGGGGGCCCAGGTCGGCGGCGTCGTTTTTCAGCAGCTTTATGCCGAAGGCCTTGTAGCAGGCCATCGCGTTCTCGAGGCCGTAATAATATTCGTGGTTGCCGAGGGCCCCGTACAGGCCAAGGCGGCTGTTTATCTTCCCCGTCAGCTCCCTTAGGTCCTCGCGGCAGGCTATGCCGGGGTCTATCAGGTCGCCGGTGACCAGCACCAGGTCGGGCTTCGCGGCGTTTATCTCCTCCACTATGCCGGCGAACTGCCGCAGCTTCCAGGAGGAGTCCACGTGCATGTCCGAGATCTGGGCTATCTTGAAGCCGTCCAGCTCCGGCGGCAGGTCCTTGAAGGCCGCGGTGACCGGCTTTATCGGCGGCGTGCGCTGGCCGCCGTATACCGCCCAGGCCAGCACCAGCCCCAGCGCGCCCAGCGTGAAGAAGGCGTACTGGCGGGGCTGGAACCAGGCCGCGTTCCTTATGAACAGCGCGGCGAGGTCGGAGACGGCGAAGATGAAGGCGGCCAGCAGTATTATCCCCATCCAGGCGTAGCCGGCCGCGTACAGCGCTTCCAGCGCGTGGCCGTGGTAGAAGCGCTTCAGGAACATTATGAAGGGGGACGTGAAGGCAGCGGCCAGCAGCAGCAGGCGCAGCCAGGCGGCGGCCGGGGCCGCTATGGCGAAGCCGCGGGTCAGCCAGCGGGCGGCGTAGAAGTGCAGGCCGATATAGGAGGCCACCAGCAGCAGGAAGACAGGAAAGAAATGATAGGTTTTCATCTGGAGTACACAGCCATTATATAAATTACCGCGCCGGAACCTGCCCGCTGAAGGTCGCCCTTCTTTTTGTTATTATAGCGTAGGCCGGCCTTTAACTGGCCGCGCGCGGGAGGATCGTTTAAATACGGACCCGTCAGTACTAAGGGCGGTGCCGACGATATGGCGGACAATATTCTTCAGGTTCTTACGGCCCTGCTGGTCATGGCCGGAGCGGGGATAACGGCCAACCTCGCCTACTCGCTCTTCAGGTCTATAAGAAGGATCCCTTTCGGCGAGGCGCAGGTCTCTTTCGCCATGCAGTCGATGGGGGTGGTGGCTACCATCAATTCGCTGCTCCTGGCTTTCATGGCCATCTCCGTCTGGGAGACGTACAAGGCGGCGGACAATTCCGCCATGAACGAGGCCACCGCTGTAGCCCTGCTGGGGCGCAACCTGGCCTATTACGGGGGCAAGAGCGCTTCCGCGGCCAGGGACGGCGTGCGCGCTTATGCAGACTGCGTTCTGAAGGACGAATGGGGGATGATGGCCAGCGGCGATTCCAATCCCGTCTGCCTCGCCAAGCTCGAGGACGCCTTCCGCCTCACGGCGCGGATAGAGCCGAGGTCGGGGCGAGAAGAAGTGCTGCTCGGGGAGATCTGGGCCCGCGCCAACGAGATGTCGCGCTGCCGCAGGGAGCGCCTGCAGGCCGGGCGCACCACCGTGCCGGGGACGCTGTGGCTGGTGACGGCCTTCGGCGCGCTCATCAGCATCGCGCTGACCTTCGTGATGCCGCCGGCCGTGTCCACGCGCATCATCATAGGCCTGGTGGCCGCGGCTTTCGGCCTGGTGTTCCACTTCATAGTGGTAATGCAGCGTCCTTTCAGCGGGCCGGACGCCATCAGGCCTGTCGGCTTCGAGCGGGTGCTGCGCAATATGGAGACCTGGGACCGGCGCAGTATGGAGAACCAGAACCCGGGCCGGCAATAAGGGGCCTGACGTCCGGCCCCTGCACCGCATCGGCTCTGTATACGATGAACAACATTTCCCCGCTGGCGGCCATCTGGCTTACAGTCTGCATAAATTCCTTCTTCCCTATATTCGGCTGGCTGGCGGCCGGGCGCATCTCGCCCGCGCTCTACGCCTTCGCGGGTTCGGCCATAGGCTTCGCCTGCTTCCTGCCCTGGATCGCCAGGAACGGGGTGTTCAAGACTTATTTCCGCCCCGGTCTTTGGCCGCGGCTGCTGGCGGTGGGCTTCTTCGGCAGCGCGCTGCCGATAGCGCTGCTGGTCACGGCGCTTAGATACACCACTCCGGCCAACGCCGCCATCCTCTGCCAGGTGGAGGCGGTGTACGCGCTGGTGCTGGCCGGGATCTTCCTGAAGGAGAAGGTCACGCCGAGCCAGCTGGCCGGCACCTCGCTGGTGCTGGCGGGCACTATGCTGATAGCGCTTAAGGAGCGCTTCACCGTGCGCTGGACCGGGGACCTGATGGTGCTGGCGGTGCCGCTGTTCTACCAGATCTCGCACCTTTTCAGCAAAAAACTGCCGCGCGAGCTCTCGCACGTCTTCGTGGCCTCGGCCCGCACGCTGTTCGCGTCCCTCGGGATACTGCCGCTGGTGGCTTTCGCGGCGGCCCGGCCCGGCGCGCTGTTCACGCCCAGCCTGGAGCTGCTCGGCATACTGCTGGTCTTCGGCGTGGCGCTGACGGCGCTGAACAACGTGCTCTGGTACCGGGCCATCCTGAACATGGACCTGTCCAAGGCCACCGCCATAGTGCTCTCCTACCCGGTGCTGACCGCGCTGCTCTCGCACGCCTTCGGCATAGAGCGGCTGCACGTCTACCAGCTGGCGGGACTGCTGCTGGCCCTGGCCGGCGCCTGGTGGGTGACCCAGCTGGTGAAGAAGGACGCGCCGGTCCCGGCCTGAAGCCGGCTTGGCCGCCGTGAATGAGAACGCCCGCCTTGACGGCGGGCGGCTTCATTGGCGCTCGTGCGGCCGGCTCAGTAGTTCTTGGCCACCGTTTCCATGTAAAGCCTGCGGTATTTCTCGGCCATGGCCGCGGTGCTGTATTCCCTGCGTATCAGGGCCTTGGCGGCGGTTCCCAGCCTGGCCGCTTCGTCGGGCCTGGAAAGCAGCCATTCGATGGCCGAAGCCATCGCGCCGGGGGACCAGGGCGGCACGGCTATGCCGGTCTCGCCGTCCAGCAGCAGGTCCTCGTGGCCGGGGATCTCGGTGGCGGCGCAGGGCAGGCCGGCCAGCATGGCCTCGCCGAGGGCCAGGTCGAAGCTCTCCCAGCGGGAGCCGGAAGCATAGACGTCAGAGGCCGCCAGTACGCGGCCTACGTCGGTGCGCTTGCCGAGGAAGATAACGCGGTCGCTGACGTCCAGCGAGACCGCGAGGTACTTGAGGCGGCCCATGTCGCGGCCGTCCCCCGCGAGCAGCAGCCTGATGTCCCTGCCGCGCCGTTTGAGGTCGGCCGAGGCTTTTATCAGTATGTCCTGGCCTTTCTGGCGCGTCAGCTGCGCGGCGCAGCAGACCACCTTTTCCCCGGGCGCGATGCCCAGCTCTCCGCGCAGGCCGCCGTCGCCCGAGGCGGGCTCGACGCCGTCCGGTATGGCCACCGGTCTCGCGTACAGTTGGCCGCGCTCGCGCAGCTCCCGGGTCATAAGGCCGTTGGAGCTGAAGGCCAGCGCCGAGCAGAGCGGCATCGTGAACAGGTCGGGCCACCTGACGTACCAGGGTTCCGACGAGAACGGGTTGTTGACCGCGTGCACTATCTGCAGGCGGGGGATGAACAGCGTGAGCAGGCGCAGGGGCATCGAAAGGCGCGGCTGGCAGGTATGGGCTATGTCGTACTTCCCGGAGAAGAGGAGGCGGACCAGCCTGAACCAGGCGAAGACGTCGGGGTAGAAGCGTCCCCGGAGCGGAACTATCTCGGCGCCGGCGGCGGCGAACTCCGGGGCCAGGGTGTCGTCGCTGCCGAACGGGCAGACGGTGACGTGGAAAATGTCCTTGCGCAGGCTCCTGACGGTGTAAAGGGCTATCCTCTGGGCCCCGAACGGGGAGAGGTCCTGCATCAGGTAAAGCACTCTTATGCGTTCTTTCTGGTTCATCTGTCGTCGCGTCGGAGGATAATTATAGCGGTAAGAAGGCCTGCCGGACAAATCGGCCGGGTCAGCCCTTTATGACCAGCAGCGGGCGGAACCTGGCCACTCGGACGGCTATGCCGGCCCCGGCCACCACGTTCACCACGCTTTCCACGTCCTTGTAGGCCTCTGGCATCTCCTCGGCCAGCGTGCCGCTGCCGGAGGCCCTGACCCACACGCCCCTGGCCGCGAGCTCGTCGGCTATCCTGCGGCCGCGCGCGCGGCGCATGGCCTCGCCGCGGCTCATCAGGCGGCCGGCGCCGTGGCAGGAAGAGCCGAAGGTCTCGCTCATGGCCTTGGCGGTGCCGGCCAGCAGGAAGGAGCAGCGGCCCATGTCGCCGGGGATTATCACCGGCTGGCCGCTGGCGGCGTAGGCCGCCGGCAGCTCGGGGTGGCCCGGCCCGAAGGCGCGAGTGGCTCCCTTGCGGTGGACTACGACCTTCGTCTTCGCTCCGCCTATCGAGTGCTCCTCCAGCTTGGCGATATTGTGGGCCACGTCGTATACCAGCCGCATGTCCAGCGCCTTCGCGCCCAGGCCGAAGGCCTTCTGGAAGATCTCCCTGGTCAGCCCGGTCAGCGCCTGCCGGTTGGCCCAGGCGTAGTTGGCCGCGGCCTGCATGGCCCCGAAGTAGCGCTGTCCCTCCGTGCTGCGGAACGGGGCCGCCGCCAGCTGGGGGTCCGCGAGCGCGATGCCGTAGCGGCGGGCCGCCGCGCGCATGACCTCGATATAGTCGGAGCAGACCTGGTGGCCGAAGCCGCGGGAGCCGGTGTGCAGCATCACGGTGAGCTGGCCTTTGAAAAGGCCGAAAGCGGAGGCGCGGGCCTCGTCGTAGATGTCCGTGACCTCCTGCACCTCCAGGAAATGGTTGCCCGAGCCCAGCGTGCCCAGCTGTCCGAGGCCGCGTTCCAGCGCGCGGGCGCTGACGGCGCCCGGGTCCGCCCCGGGCAGCGCGCCGCCGGACTCGGTGAAGTCCAGGTCCTCGCGCTGGCCGAGGCCGTTCTTGACCGCCCAGGCCGCCCCGTCGGTCAGCGGGCTTTCCTGTTCCCGCCTGGCGGTACGCAATCCTCCGCCCGCGCCGACGCCGGCGGGTATGCCGGAATAGAGCTTGTGCGCGAGGTCCTCCAGCTTCTTCGCGGCGGCCGGGGCCTCGAGCGACGAGGAGAGCAGTCTGACGCCGCAGTTGATGTCGTAGCCGACGCCGCCGGGGGAGATCACGCCGTCGCGCGCGTCGAAAGCGGCCACGCCGCCTATAGGGAAGCCGTAGCCGGAGTGTATGTCCGGCATCGCCAGCGCCGGGCCCGCGAGGCCGGGGAGCGTGGCGGTGTTGGCGGCCTGCTCCACCGCGCCGGGCTCCAGGGTCTTCTCTATAGCGGCGTCGGCGTAGATGACGGCGGGGCCGTTCATCCCTTCCTTGTAGGAGGCGGGGACCTCGAGTCTGAACTCGTCCAGCCGCTTTAGACCGGCTATCATATGTCCAGCATCACCCTGGCCTTCCAGCGGCCGTCCTTTTCCGCTACCTCCAGGCCGTGGTAGGTGGCGGCCTTCACCAGTATGCCCTTACGCCGGGCGAAAGCGCCCGTTTCCCCGGCGAGCTCCGCGCCGACGGCGCAGCCCACGGCCAGCGAAACCTCCGCCTTTACCGAGGAGGCCACGAAGCCCTCCGTGTCCATCAGGAAGACCAGCTCGTTGAGGAAGGCCACCGCCAGCGCCTGCGGGCTTTCCGCGGACAGCGAGACCCGGCGGGACTCGGCAGGCGCTATGCCGGGCGCGCCGCAGCTGAGGGCGTAAAGGCCGAGGGCCAGGTCCTCGAACAGCGGTCCCGGCCCGGAAGCCTCGGCTTCCAGCCAGGCGTCGCCGTCCGGACCGGAGATCCTGAACAATAGGCCTCCTTAAATGCGAGTGCCGGCGGCTATAGCGACCGCCGCGCGGCATTTCCCTCGGCGTGAAACGCGGGGTTCAGTCCCCGATGATCCGCCTGGAACAGCGCTCTCGATAGAAGTTCCGTCTACTTAAGGTTCCTGAAAAAATCTCCGCCTTTGTCGTCCACCAGGACGAAGGCCGGGAAGTCCTCCACTTCGATCGCCCAGACCGCCTCCATGCCGAGCTCGGGGTAGTCCAGCTGCTCCACCTTCCTGATGTTGCGGTCGGCCAGCAGGGCGGCCGGACCGCCGGGGGAGCCCAGGTAGAAGCCGCCGTTCTTTTTGCAGGCGTCGGTGACGGCCTGCGAGCGGTTGCCCTTGGCTATCATCACCATCGAGGCGCCTTTGGACTGCAGCAGCTCTACGTAGGAGTCCATGCGGCCGGCGGTGGTGGGCCCGAACGAGCCGGACGCCTTGTTCTTCGGCTGTTTGGCCGGGCCGGCGTAGTAGACCGGGTGCCTGAGCAGGTACTCCGGCAGGGGCTTGCCGGCGTCCAGCAGCTCCTTGAACTTCGCGTGCGCCTGGTCGCGCGCGACGACTATGCGGCCGTTGAGCGACAGCCTGGTGCCTATCGGGTACTGCGAAAGCTGCTTGAGGACCTCCGGCATCGGCCTGTTCAGGTCCACGCTGACGCAGTTGGTGCAGGAGGAGTACTTCGCGCGTATCTCCTTCGGGATGAGGTCGCCGGGGTTGCGGTCCAGCTCCTCGAGCCAGACGCCGTCGCGGTCTATGCGGGCGAAGGCGTTGCGGTCGGCCGAGCAGGAGACGCCGATGCCTATGGGCGCCGACGCGCCGTGGCGGGGCAGGCGCAGCACGCGTACGTCGTGGGCGAAGTACTTGCCGCCGAACTGCGCCCCGAAGCCGATATGGCGGGAGGCCTCCAGCAGCTCGGCCTCGAGCTTCCGGTCGCGGAAGGCGCGGCCGGTCTCGCCCGGGCTATCCGGGAGGCCGTCGTAATAGCCGGCCGAGAGCAGCTTGACGTTCTTCAGGCACATCTCGGCGGAGGTGCCGCCGACCACGAAGGCTATATGGTAGGGGGGGCAGGCCGCGGTGCCGAGGGCCTTCATCTTCTCGACCAGGAAAGGCTTGAGCTTCTCCGGGGTGAGCGTGGCCTTGGTCTCCTGGTAGAGCATCGTCTTGTTGCCGGAGCCGCCGCCCTTGGCCACGAACAGCAGGTCGTAGGTCATGCCGGGCTTCGAATAGATGTCGATCTGCGCGGGCAGGTTGTTGGCCGAGTTCTTCTCCGCGTACATGTCCTTCGGCAGGTTCTGGGAATAGCGCAGGTTCTCGCCGGTGTAGGTCTCCCAGACGCCCTTGGTCAGCAGCTCCTCGTCGTTGCTGCGCGTCCAGACCTGCTCGCCTTTCTTGCCCACTATCGTGGCGGTGCCGGTGTCCTGGCAGAACGGGAGCTCGAACCCGGCCGAGATAGCCGCGTTCTCGAGCATGCAGTAGGCCACGAACCTGTCGTTGTCGGAGGCCTCGGGGTCGGAGAAGATGGCCGCCACCTGCTCGTTGTGCGCGCGGCGCAGCAGGAAGGAGATGTCGCGCATGGCCTCGCGGGCCAGCAGCGTCAGCGTTCCCGGGGAGACTTCCAGGACCTCGCGGTCCCCGGCCTTCGTCACCTTTACGCCCTCCTTCGTGACCAGGCGGAAGGAGCACTTGGGCTTGGCGTTCTCGAAAAGTTCGGCGTACTTGAACTCGGGCATGGGTCTCTCCTTTCTGATAATGAAGCGCGGGCCCGCCGAAGCGGGTCCCGCGCCGACTGCCGGGCCCTTCCGGGCTCAGCGCTTAGAGAACAGGTTCGCCAGCAGGAACTCGCGGTTCATGCGGGCGATGTTGGCGGCCTTGATCTGCTTGGGGCAGACGGCCTCGCACTCGTACTCGTTGGTGCAGTTGCCGAAGCCCTCTTTGTCCATCGCGGCTACCATGTTCAGCGCGCGCACGCGCCTCTCCGGCTCGCCCTGCGGCAGCATGGCGAGCTGGGAGATCTTGGCGCCGGTGAACAGCATGGCCGCCCCGTTGGGGCAGGAGGCGACGCAGGCGCCGCAGCCTATGCACGCGGCGGAGTCCATGGCTTCCTCGGCCTTGTCCTTGTCCACCGGTATGGAGTTGGCGTCCGGCGCGGCTCCGGTGTTCACGGAGATGAAGCCGCCGGCCTGCATCACGCGGTCGAGGGCGGAGCGGTCCACCACCAGGTCCTTGATGACCGGGAAGGCCTTTACGCGCCACGGCTCCACCGTGACCACGTCGCCGTCCTTGAACCGGCGCATGTGCAGCTGGCAGACGGTGGAATGCTCGTCCGGGCCGTGCACGTCGCCGTTCACCACCAGGCCGCAGCAGCCGCAGATGCCCTCGCGGCAGTCGCTCTCGAAGGCTATCGGGGCGTCGCCCTTCTTCAGCTGCTCGTCGTTCAGGACGTCGAGCATCTCGAGGAAGGACATGTCGGGGGACACGTCCTTGACCTTGTAGGAGACCATCTTGCCGGGCTCCCCGGGGCCGGCCTGGCGCCAGGCGCGTACGGTTATGTTGAAGTGTTTCTCTTTTTTCATGTCGGTCTCCGGTTTACTTGTAGCTCCGCACGGCTATCTTGATGTTCTCGAAGGCAAGGGGCTCCTTGTGCATCGCGGCTTCCTTGCCCTCGCCCTGGTACTCCCAGACCGAGACGTGGGAGAAGTTCTCGTCGTCGCGCCTGGCCTCGCCTTCCGGGGTGCAGGACTCCTCGCGGAAATGTCCGCCGCAGGATTCCTTCCTCTCCAGCGCGTCGCGCACGAACAGCTCGGAGAACTCCAGGAAGTCGGCCACCTTCATGGCCTTCTCCAGGGTCTGGTTGACGTCCTTGTCCGCGCCGACGGTCTTCAGGTTCTTCCAGAACTCCTCGCGGATCTCGGGGATCTTCTTCAGCGCCTTCTTCAGCGTGGCCTCGGTGCGGGCCATGCCGACGTCGTTCCACATCACGTTGCCCAGCTGGCGGTGCAGCTCGGACGGGGTCTTCTCGCCCTTTACCGAGAGCAGTCGGTTGATCCTGTCCTGCACCTGCTTGGCGGACTCGGTGAACTCCTTGTCCAGCGTGGTGGCCGGCTCGAACTTGTTGGCGCCCAGGTAGCCGGGCACGGTGGAAGGGGCCACGAAGAAGCCGTCGGCCAGGCCCTGCATCAGGGCCGAGGCCCCGAGGCGGTTGGCGCCGTGGTCCGAGAAGTTGGCCTCGCCCAGCGCGAACAGGCCCGGGACCGTGGTCATCAGGTTGTAGTCCACCCAGAGGCCGCCCATCGAGTAGTGCGGGGCCGGGTAGATGCGCATCGGCACCTTGTAGGCGTTCTCGTCGGTGATCTGGTAGTACATGTCGAAGAGGTTGCCGTAGGCCTCGCGGATCTTGTCCTCGCCCTTGCGCCTTATAGCGTCGCCGAAGTCCAGGTAGACGGACTGCGCGTTGGGGCCGACGCCCTTGCCGCCGTCCACCTCCATCTTGGCGGCGCGGCTGGCTATGTCGCGCGGCACCAGGTTGCCGAAGGCGGGATAACGGCGCTCGAGGTAGTAATCCCTCTCCTCGGCCGGTATCTCCCCGGGCTTGCGCGTGTCGCCCTTCGTCTTGGGCACCCAGACGCGGCCGTCGTTGCGCAGGCTCTCGCTCATCAGCGTCAGCTTGCTCTGGTGTTCTCCGGAGCGCGGGATGCAGGTCGGGTGGATCTGCGTGAAGCAGGGGTTGGCGAAGCCGGCCCCGCGCTTGTAGGCGGCCCAGGCGGCGGAGACGTTGCAGTTGGCGGCGTTAGTGGAGAGGTAGAACACGTTGGCGTAGCCGCCGGTGCAGAGCAGCACCGCGTGGCCGGAGTAGGACTCTATGTCCCCGGTCACCAGGTTGCGCACGGTGATGCCGCGCGCGCGGCCGTCCTTGAGCACCACGTCCACCATCTCGCGGCGCGGGAAGACGGTCACGGTGCCGGCCGCCACCTGCCGCATCAGCGCGGAATAGGCGCCCAGCAGCAGCTGCTGGCCGGTCTGGCCGCGGGCGTAGAACGTGCGGGAGAGCTGCGCGCCGCCGAAGGAGCGGTTGGACAGCAGGCCGCCGTACTCGCGGGCGAACGGCACGCCTATGGCCGCGCAGTGGTCTATGATCTGGTTGGAGATCTGCGCCAGGCGGTAGACGTTGGCCTCGCGCGAGCGGAAGTCGCCGCCCTTGACAGTGTCGTAGAACAGGCGCCAGACCGAGTCGCCGTCGCCGGGATAGTTCTTGGCCGCGTTGATGCCGCCCTGGGCCGCTATCGAATGCGCGCGGCGGGGGGAATCCTGCAGCATGAAGATCTTCACGTTGTAGCCCTGCTCGCCGAGGGCCGCGGCCGCGCTGGCGCCGGCCAGGCCGGAGCCCACCACGAGTATGTCGTACTTGCGGCGGTTGTTGGGGTTTACGAGCTTGAGATTGAACTTATGGTTGTCCCACTTCTTCTCTATGGGGCCGTCGGGTATGTTGGCTTCGAGTTTCATCGTTCCTCCGTTACTTTATCACCGTGACCGGGAAGCCGGCTTCGGCGGCCTTTAGGTCCATGTTGAGCAGAAAATGCACCGAGATCAGGGCGAAGCCCAGCATCGCGACGGCTATGATCATCCCGGCGGTCTTGATGACGGGCGTGTACTTGGGATGGTTGACGCCCAGCGTCTGGAAGGCGCTCTGCATGCCGTGGCTGAGATGCAGCGCCAGCGCGAGCGCTCCGGCGACATAGATGCCGACGAATACCGGGCTGCGGAAAGCGGCCGTGACCATTTCGTAGAAGCCCATCGAGTGGTCCACGAAGCGGAAGGTCAGCAGGTGGTAGGCCAGGTACAGCAGGATGGCCGCGGCGGTATAGAGCATCGTCGCCGAGCCTATCGTCCTGCCGCCCTGCCAGCGCCGGGCCTCGTAGCCGCGCGGGGCGTTCAGGAAGTCCTCCACGCGCACCCAGGCGCCGGTTATGATGTGGGCCACGAATATAGCGAGAAGGCCCAGTTCGAGCAGCGGAGTGGCCGGGTTGGAGAGCAGCATCTCCACCCAGCCGTTGTAGGCCGCCTGGCCTTTGAGGAGCAGGAGGTTCTCGGCCAGGTGGACCACCACGAAGCCGCCCAGCATGAGGCCCGTCAGGGCCATGACCGCCTTCCTGCCTATTGACGTCGTGACGAAGCGTTTTAAGAAGGTAATATCCATAGTATACGGTGAATGCTCCAGTTTTATGTGCGGAAGTGACGACTTAATAATAATAAAATAAAACGCGCGAAGGAGGCAAGCCAGGGCGGCCCGGCGCGGGCCGCGCTTGCGCACCGGCAGCGAATATTTAATAGAATATGCGCGTAAGGCCTTTACCGGGGCCGACGTCCGCTCCCGGTGGGGTCGGCCGCCGTCAGGCGGCCTTCCGCGCGTAAAAAGGGGAGGCTGTAATGATCCGTACGATATTCTCTGCCGTTCTGCTGGCGTCGGCCGCGAGCGTCCACGCCTACGAGAAGATAGAGTTCAAGAGCCTGGTCCAGAGCCAGGCCCTGCAGCGGCCTTCGGCCGTGGCGGTCGCCCCGGGCAGGATCTTCGTGGCCGACTCAAAGGCTAACGCTGTATTCGCGTTCGACGGCGACGGCAAGCAGCTCGCCAAGATGGAGGGCGGAATAAAGTCCCCGGAGGCGGTTGCTTTCGGGAACGGCCGCATCTACGTGGCGGACACGGGCAACTCCCGCGTCGCCGTGTTCGACGCGGACGGCAAGCTGCTGTGGACGTTCTCCAGCGGCGGCAGCGATCCCGGGCAGCTGAAATCCCCCGAGGGCATAGCCTACGGCCCCGACGACAGGGTCTACGTCTCCAACACCGGCAACTCCAGCGTCGACGTGTTCAACGCCGACGGCATCTACCTGTACGGCTTCCCTGTGGCGAAGCAGGACGGTTCCGCCAAACTCAAGCCGGCCAAGATCTCCCTCAGCCGGGCGGGCGACATCCTGGTGTCAGACCCGGACAAGGGCGTGCTGCAGCGCTACGACCGCACCGGCAAGCTGCTGAAAGAGTACAACATGCCCAATAACGGGGCGGCTTTCGACAAGTACGGTTTCGCCTACGCGATAAACGCCAAGGACGGCAAGGTGATGGAGCTTTCCGAGACCGGCGATAAGGTCGGCACTTTCGGCACGCGGGGCAAGGGTAAGAGCGAGTTCCGCAACCTCTGCGACATCGCCATAGACAGGAACGGGACGCTGTACCTCTGCGATTCCGACAACAGGAAGGTCGTGCTGATCACGGTGGAGACAGCCTACAAGGGCCCGAGGCTCAAGGAGGCCGCCATACTGGACCGGTTCATGGCCAAAGGCCCCGCCGCCAAGTTCCCGTACGAGGCGGACGTGTTCACCGCCGTCCCGGGCGGCAAGGTGATAGCCTGGATGCCCAAGGCCAGGGAGCTGGACCTCTTCGACGGGGAGACCAAGAAGACGCTGGTCCGCGAGGGCAAGCAGCAGGGGCAGCTGCGCTCGCCGCGCGGCATCTTCGTCGGCAAGGGCGGGAAGATCTACGTGGCCGACACCGGCAACGACAGGGTGGAGATCTTCAACCCCGACGGCACCTACGATAACATGTTCGGCGAGAGCGGCTCCGGCGAGGGCGAGTTCCGCTCTCCCAGCTCCATCGCCGTCAACTCCCTCGGCAACATCTATGTCGCCGACACCAGGAACAAGATGATCAAGGCTTTCAGCGGCGACGGCATGTTCATGTTCGCCAAAGGGCCGCAGCTGGGGAACGTCACGCTGGAGAGCCCGGTCTCGGTGGTCTGCGACGAGAACAAGAACCTCTACGTCCTAGATTCCAAGCTGAAGAAGATGATAGTCCTTGATTCGATGGGCAAGTTCGTTAAGCTCTGGGACGATTCGGGCAGCCTGCAGGACCCGGCCTCGCTGGTCTACGACGGCAAAGGCTTCTTCTACATCCTGGACAAGGGCGCGTTCAACGTCAAGATCTTCGACGCGAACGGCAAGTTCACGGCCAGCTTCTTTGCCCGCGGCCGCGGGGAGCGCGAGCTCTGGGAGCCGGAATCGCTTTCCTTCGCCGACGACAGGATCTACGTCTCGGACCCGGCGATGTCGCGCGTGCTGGCCTTCGACATCAGCTATCTGCCGGAGGAGCCCACGGCCCTGGCCGGCAAGGCGGAGGACAAGAACGTGAAGCTCTCCTGGAAGGCCAGGACCAACGCCTGGACCAAGGGCTTCAAGGTCTACCGCGCGGTCGGAGCGGGCGGCGACACGGAGGAGATCGGCGCCGCGCAGGACATGTCCTTCGAGGATGCTTCCCTGGCCCCGGACACCACCTATTACTATTACGCCGCCGCGCTTTCGGTGAGCGGCATGCAGGGCGGCCTCTCGGCCCCGGCGGAGGTCTACTACAAGGGCCCGAAAGTCCCGGAAACCGCCGCGGCCGCCCCGGCCGCGGTCAACAAGAACGTCGCGCCCATGGAGATAGTGCCGACGGCGCTCAACTTCATCTTCTCGGCCAACTATAAGTACTACCAGAAGAACCCGGTAGGCAAGGTGACCGTGAAGAACAATACCGACACGGACTTCACCAACGTGAAGCTCTCCTTCAATTTCAAGGACTTCATGGACTTCCCCAGCGACACCGTGGTCCCCGAGGTGAAGGCCCGCTCCCAGGCGGAGGTGCCGCTTTCCGCGGTGCTTAACAACCGCATCCTCAGCATAGTCGAGGACACGCCGATACAGTGCCAGCTGACGCTGACCTATTACCAGGACGGCGCCGAGAAGACCTTCACGCTGAACCAGCCGGTCAAGGTCCTTTCCAAGAACGCGATAGTCTGGGACAACCCGGCGCGCCTGGCCAACTTCATTACCGTGAAGGACGGCCCGATCATGACCTTCCGCGCCGCCGCGCTCCGCGACAAGAAGGAGCTGTCCGACGGACAGGACATCAACGAATCGCTGCTCGACGCGCTGATGGTATGGGAGACGGTGGGCGAGATGGGCGTGACCTACATGGCCGACCCGGTCAGCCCCTACTCGACGGTCAAGTCGACCTCCGTGCCGGTGCTGGACACGGTGCAGTTCCCGCGCAACACGATGAAGCTCAAGAGCGGCGACTGCGACGACCTTACCGCCCTGTTCGCCACGCTGTTCGAGGCCGCCGGCCTGCATACCGCGCTGCTCGACCTGCCGGGCCACATAGCCATCATGTTCGACACCGGCAAGACCGACGCCAACGAGGTCGGCATACCGGAGGAATACCTGATAAAGCACGGCAACACCCTCTGGGTGGGCGTCGAGACGACGATGGTGGGCAAGAGCTTCTACGACGCTGTGGTCTCCGCCGCGGAGATGTACCGCAAGGCGCAGGCCGACGCCAACGTGATAGACGTGCGCCAGGCCCTGACGGAGTTCGAGCCCGTGACGCTGCCGGAGGCCGAGGGCGATAAATTCGAGTATCCGGGCCTCGCGGCCAGGGTGAAGGCCGCCATAGAGGCGCTGGCGCAGGCCCGCTACGACTACCTGAAGAAGTATTACGGCGCCATACTGCAGGAGAACCCTGACGACACCGGCGCCGCGCTGAACCTGGGCATCCTGCACGCCGGTTATAGGGATTACGACTCGGCCGACGCCAGCTTCGCCAAGGTGCTGGCGAAGGAGCCCTACAACGCCGGGGCGCTGAACGACATGGGCAGCCTGCGCTACCTGCAGAAGAAATACGACGAGGCCCAGGACTACTTCTTCAAGGCCTCCAAGGCCGATCCGGCCGACGCGGGCATCTGGCTCAACCTGGCCCGCAACGCGGCCCGTATGGGCAAGAAAGAGGATGCAAAGGTCTTTGCGGACAAGGCGGTCAAGATGGACGGCAACCAGTCCGAGGTTGCCAAGCTGATAGCGAAGTAGCGGGAGGAGGGTAAAGCCATGAAGAAGATCATAGCAGCGCTGGCGCTGATGTTCGCGGTGGGAACGGTACAGGCGGCGGATCAGGGCGGCTGGAAGTCCTGGTACAACAACATGCTCAAGGGTCTTAAGACCAAGGTGCAGACCAGGCTGCAGTCCAAGACGCGCGTAAGCGCCGTGGCCGCCGTGCGCGGGGCCGACAAGAACAAGGACGCCTTCGCGCCCTACTGGAAGGACACCGTCTCCGAAAGCGCGCAGAAGAAGCTGGCCGACGAGAAGGCCGGCCTGACCGCCGCGGTGGAACAGGTCGTGAACGGCGACGTGGAGGGCGGCCGGGCGGCGCTGAAGAAGTTCCTGAAGGACAACCCGGACAGCTTCTTCGTCCAGGACGCCAAGGACGCGCTGGCCAACCTGCCCGCCGAGGAGGCGGTCAAGCCTGCCGCGGAGGAAAAGCCCGCAGGGGAGGCTAAGCCCGCCCAGGAAGAGAAGACGGAAGGGGATAAGGCGGAGAAGAAAGAGGACGCCAAGAGCGGCGACTGAGAGCCTCCGGCGCCGGTAAAAAACCCCGCTTCAAAGCGGGGTTTTTTATTTTAGGTTCTTCCGGGAATCACTTGAACAGTCCCCCGGCGGCGACGCTGGGACCGGGTTAGCAAAACCTTCGTGAGGGCGAGGCTTGCACAGCGCCGCGTGGAGCGAAGCGACACTTTCTTGCCCGAATGATGAGCGAGGCCACGGTGTGGACGGATGGAGCGAAGCGACAGGTCCCCGCGCGTTTTGCGTTCCGGTCCACGTGGCGCCGCCGAGACAAAGTGCAATCACTTGTACTAAATCCGGAAGTTCCTCAGTCGTC
>DAIENX010000059.1:0-8514 GCA_027340875.1 Elusimicrobiota bacterium | reverse complement strand
TCCAAGGCCCGCCTCATCATCGAGGGCTTCGAGGAGATCAAGAAGTTCGTGGCCGAGAACGACAACAAAGAAGAGAAGAAGTAGTTCATCGTTCTTTTCCGCAGTAATAAATGCCGTCGAAAACGGAACAGGGGATAACCGGTTTCTACGATGGCATTTACCTTTTTTACGAATCCGCTAACGCCTTCCTGACGCTCGGGCTGGACGGCCGCTGGCGCGCTGCCGCGGCGCGGGCGGCCTTCGCGGCCGTCCCGGCGGCAGCGGACGTCCTCGACGTCTGCTGCGGCACCGGCGACCTGTCGGCCGCGCTGCTGAAGGCCCGCGGCGGGATCCGCCTGACCGGGGCGGACCTCAACGAGGCGATGCTGTCGCTCGCGGCCAAGAAGCTTCCCGGCGCCAAGCTGGTCCGCGCCGAGGCCAAGAAGCTCCCGTTCCCCGACGCCAGCTTCGACCTGGTGACGATGGCCTTCGCGGCCAGGAACCTCAACATAGACAGGGAGAAGCTGCTGGAGGCGCTGCGGGAGTTCCGCCGCGTGCTGCGCCCGGGAGGAGCCTTCGTCAATCTGGAGACCAGCGTGCCGCGCACGCCTCTGCTGCGCCTGCCGATGTCCCTCTACGTCAGGACCGCCATAGGCCTGCTGAACCTCGTCTCTCCCAAAAGCAGGGACTCCTACTCCTTCCTGCGGGACACCATACTCAGCTTCTATCCGGCGGACGCCTTCTCCTCGCTGCTCAGGGAAGCCGGCTTCTCGGCCGCGTCCCACGCCCGCCTCTTCCCCGGCCCGGCGGCCGTCCACACCGCGAAAAAATAGCCGCCGCCCTCGTCGGGCGGCGGCCGTTCACCAGGCCCAGGGCGGGCCTCAGTGTATCTTGTGCTTCTTCCGGAACTCCGCGACTTTCAGGCGCACCGCGGCGCGCCTCAGGGCGGCCCCGGCCTCCTCCAGGTCCAGGTCCGCGCCGCGCACGGACAGCGACTCCTTGGCCTTTCGATAAGCCTGCCTGGCGCGTTCCTCGTCCACTTCCTTGGCCAGCTCGGAGGCCTCGGCCAGCAGCAGCACGCGGTCCTTGTGGACCTCGGCGAAGCCGTTAAGCACGGCGAACACCTCTGTGTGCTGGCCGTCCCTGTAATGCAGGACGCCCTCCTGGAGCTGCACCACGAAAGACGCGTGCTCCGGCAGTATCCCCATCTCGCCGCCCACGGCGGGTATCGTGACGAAATCGACCGGCTTCTCCGAGACCACGGTCTTCTCGGGGGTCACTATCGTCAACAGAAGGCGCTTCTTTTCCATCGTTCAACCCGTTCAGGCGGCCTGCTGCTGCTTGGCGCGCTCCACGACCTCGTCGATGCCCCCGGCCATCCAGAACGCCTGCTCCGGCAGGTCGTCCAGGCGGCCGCTCAGGATCTCCTGGAAGCTGCGTATCGTCTCCTTCAGCGGCACGTACTTGCCCTGACGGCCGGTGAACTTCTCGGCCACGGAGAACGGCTGCGACATGAACTTCTGTATCTTGCGCGCGCGGTTGACGGTGCGCTTGTCCTCGTCGGACAGCTCGTCTATGCCGAGGATCGCGATGATATCCTGCAGTTCCTTATAGCGCTGCAGGATCTTCTGCACGCCGCGGGCCACGGTGTAGTGCTCGTTGCCGATCACGCGCGGGTCCAGGATGCGGGACGTCGAGTCCAGCGGGTCCACGGCCGGGTAGATGCCGAGCTCGGCTATCGAGCGCGACAGCACGACGGTGGCGTCCAGGTGCGTGAACACGTTGGCCACGCCGGGGTCGGTCAGGTCGTCGGCCGGCACGTAGACGGCCTGGATCGAGGTGATCGAGCCCTTCTTCGTGGAGGTGATGCGCTCCTGCAGCCAGCCGATCTCGGTGGTCAGCGTGGGCTGGTAGCCCACCGCCGACGGCATGCGGCCCAGCAGCGCCGACACCTCGGCGTTGGCGAGCACGTAGCGGAACACGTTATCGAGGAACAACAGCACGTCCTGGCCCTTCTGGTCGCGGAAGTACTCGGCCTGCGTCAGAGCGGTGAGGCCGACGCGGGCGCGGGCGCCGGGGGGCTCGTTCATCTGGCCGTACACCAGCGCGGTCTTGGACAGCACGGTGGAGCCGTCTGAAAGCTTGGACTCCTGCATTTCGAGCCACAGGTCGTTGCCCTCGCGGGAGCGCTCGCCCACGCCGCCGAACACGGAACAGCCGGAGTGCTCGCGGGCCACGTTATTGATCAGCTCCATGATGACGACGGTCTTGCCCACGCCGGCGCCGCCGAACAGGCCCACCTTGCCGCCCTTCATGAACGGGGCCAGCAGGTCGATGACCTTGATGCCGGTCTCGAAGACCTCGGGCGTGGTGCGCTGCTCGGTGAGCGGCGGAGCGTCGCGGTGGATAGGCAGATGTTCCTTCGTCTGGATCGGCCCGCGGTAGTCCTTGGGCTCGCCCAGCACGTCGATCAGGCGGCCGAGGCAGGCGTCGCCGACGGGCACCTTCAGCGGGGCGCCGGTGTCCTTCGCCTCTATGCCCTTCCCGAGGCCGGTCGTGGGGCCCAGCGTGATGGCGCGCACGGTGTTGTCGCCCAGATGCTGCGCGACCTCCGCGACCAGCACCTTCTCCTGCCCCTCTTCCTTGTAATGGATCCTGAGGGCGTTCAGTATCTTCGGCAGCTGGCCCTGCTGGAACTCTATGTCCAGCACCGGCCCGACTATCTGCACTATTTTTCCGGTGTTCATGCCTGTCTCCTTAAAAAACTATCCACCAGCACCTAACCGCCGAGCGCCTCGGCGCCGCTGACTATCTCGTTGAGCTCCGTCGTTATCATCGCCTGACGGGTCTTGTTCATCTTCAAAGTGAGGTCGTCTATCAGCTCGGAGGCGTTCTTCGAGGCGGCCTCCATCGCGCTCATGCGCGCGGCCAGCTCGGCCGCCTGCGACTCGAGCAGCATCCGGTAGAGCTGGGCCACTATGTGGCGCGGCAGCAGCGCGGCCAGCAGGTCGGCCTTGCGCGGCTCGAACGAGAACTCGCCCTGCGCGCGGCGCTCGCCGTGCGTCTTCTCGAGGATGTGCTTCTTAAGCGGCAGCAGCTGGTCGTTCACTATGCGCTGCGCCACCATGGACTTGAACTCGTTGTAGATCAGCGTCACGCTCTCCAGCGGCTTCTCGGAATAAAGCTTCAGGATGGCCTCGGACAGCAGCTGCGCGTGGACGTAGCCGGCCTTCGGGAAGATGCCGACGAGCTCCTGCACGACCAGCATGTTCAGCCCCTTCAGGCGCCTGACGAAGTCGCGGCCCTTGCGGCCCACGACGAAGACGAAGATCTGGCGGTCGCGGTTGGCCTTCAGCCAGGCGGTGGCCGCCTTCAGCAGGTTGGAGTTGAACGAGCCGCAGAGACCCTTGTCGGCGGTGACCAGCACCAGGCACAGCGGGCCTCCGGCCGGGCGCTCCTCGAACAGCGCGGAGGCCCCTCCGGCCAGGGCCTCGTCGCCCAGCTCCAGGTACAGGTCCTCTATCAGGCGGTCCATGTCGGAAGCGAACGGGCGGGAGGCCAGGATGGCGCCCTGCGCACGCTTGATGCGCGCCGCGGCCACCATCTTCATGGCGTAGGTGATCTGCTTGATGCTCTTCACCGAGGAAATGTGCTTGCGTATGTCGCGAAGTGAGGCCATAAATCAGACGTGGACGGCCGCGGCCGCCTCCTTCTCCATGATCTTGACGTAGTCCGCTATGCCGTCGGCCAGGCTCCACTCAGGACGGTAGTTCAGCAGCGCCTTGGCCTGCCGGAGGTCCGCCTGCGTCCTGTTCTGGTAGAAAGAGTAGGGGTTGTCGAAATATTCCGGCGCGAGGTCAGTCCGCATGGCCTTGTTCAGCGCCTCGACCACCTCGTTGAAGCTGCCGGGCTTGCCGGTGGCCAGGTTGCAGACGCAGGAGCGCTTGGCGTCCAGCGCGTTCAGGTTGCCGCGCACCACGTCCTTGACGTAGACGAAATCGCGCGTCTGCTCGCCGTACTTGAAGATCCGGGGGCGCTTGCCGGCCTTCATCTGGCGGTAGAGCTGGAAGATCATGCTGGCCATCTTGCCCTTATAGTACTCGCGCGGGCCGTAGACGTTGAAATAGCGCAGGCCTACGACCGTAACGTCCTTGTGCGCGGCGGCGAACTCGCGGGCCACGTTGTCCATCACGGCCTTGGAAAAGCCGTACACGTTCTCGGGGGTCGGGACCTGGTCCTCGTGCATCGGGCACTTGGAGTTCCCGTAGACGGCCGCCGAAGAGGCGTAGACCACGCGCTTCACGCCGCTCTTCGCGGCGTATTCCAGCACGCTGCGGAAGCCGTCCACGTTGGCCTCCATCATCGCCCGCTGGTCGGCCACCGTGGTGTCGACCAGCGCGGCCTGGTGGAAGACCGCGTCGGCCGCGCCGGCCTTGTCGTGCCAGCAGGCGTCCTGCACGTCGGCGGTTATCACTCCGCCGCCGAAGCCGGAGAGGTTCTTCCAGTCGCCGGACGAGAAATTATCCAGCACGGTAACGGAGGCCTTGCGCTCTTTTTCGAGAGCGAAGGCCAAGTTGGAGCCGACGAAGCCGGCGCCGCCCGTTACCAGGTATCTCTTCATCAGCCGTGCTTCTTCTTGTAGTCCGTTATCGCGTCGCCGAGGCGCTTCTGCAGGGCCTCGTCCAGCTGCTTCTTCTCTATGATGTCGGTGAGCAGGTTGGCGTAGGAGTCGCGCAGGAACTTCAGCAGGCCGGCCTCGAAGGCCTTGACCTTGTCCGCGTCGACGTCGTCCAGGTAGCCGCGGGTACCGGCGAACAGCACCGCCACCTGCTCCTGCACCGGCATCGGGGAGTACTGGTCCTGCTTCAGGAGCTCGACCATGCGCTGGCCGCGCTTGAGCATGTCCGTGCTGGCCTTGTCGAGGTCGCTGCCGAACTGCGCGAAGGCGGCGAGCTCGTTGTACTGCGCGAGGTCGAGGCGCAGCTGGCCGGCCACCTGCTTCATGGCCTTGATCTGCGCGGAGCTGCCCACGCGGGAGACCGAGATGCCGACGTTCACGGCGGGCTTGATGCCGCTGTGGAACAGGCTCGACTCAAGGTATATCTGGCCGTCGGTGATCGAGATGACGTTGGTCGGGATGTAGGCCGTCACGTCGCTGGCCTGCGTCTCGATGATCGGCAGCGCGGTCAGCGAGCCGCCGCCGTTCTTGTCGTTCATCTTGCAGGCGCGCTCGAGCAGGCGGGAGTGGAGATAGAACACGTCGCCGGGGTAGGCTTCGCGGCCCGGGGGGCGGCGCAGCAGCAGCGACATCTGGCGGTAGGCCTGCGCGTGCTTGGAGAGGTCGTCGTAGACCACCAGCGCGTGCCTGCCGTTCCACATGAACTCCTCGCCTATCGTGCAGCCGGTGTAAGGGGCGAGGTAAAGCATCGAGGCCGGCATCGAGGCGGAAGCGGAAACTATGATGGAGTATTCCATCGCGCCGTTGTCCTCGAGCGTCTTGGCGACGCGGGCCACGGTGGACTCCTTCTGGCCTACCGCGACGTAGATGCAGATCGGGCGCTTGTCGGCCGGCTCGTTCTTCTGGTTGATGATGGCGTCTATCGCCACGGCGGTCTTGCCGGTCTGGCGGTCGCCTATGATCAGCTCGCGCTGGCCGCGGCCTATCGGGATCATCGCGTCGATGGCCTTGAGTCCCGTCTGCAGCGGCTCCTTGACCGGCTGGCGCTCCACTACGCCGGGGGCTATGACCTCGACCGGGCGGCGCTTCTTGGCGTTGATCGGGCCCTTGCCGTCGAGCGGGTTGCCCAGCGCGTCCACGACGCGGCCTATCATCTCCGGGCCGACCGGGATGTCGAGCACGCGGCCGGTGCGCTTCACGCGGTCGCCTTCCTTGATCAGCGTGTCCGAGCCCATCACGACGGCGCCGACGTTCTCGCGCTCGATGTTGAGCACCATGCCGGGCACGCCGCCCTCGAAGTCCACCAGCTCGCCGACCACGGCGCCGTTGAGGCCGTAGATGCGGGAGATGCCGTCGCCTATCTGCAGCACCTGGCCGGTCTCGGACAGCTGGGCCTCGGGGATGAACTTCTCTATGCGCCCTTTTATAATCTCGGTGATCTCTTCAGGTCGTATCATAATTCCTCGTTAGCTATGGCTGCGCCGTACGGACGGCCTATCAGTTCAGCAGGCCGGCCCTGAGGGCCCTGAGCTTGCCGCGCGCGGTGGCGTCTATCAGCGTGTCGCCGATCTTTATCTCGAAACCGCCTATGACCCGCTCCTCCAGCTCCTGGCGCAGGCCTATCTTGGCGCCGGTGGAGGCCGCCAGGATCGCGTCGATACGCTTCACCTCGCCCTCGGAAAGCGGGAAGCGGCTGTAGACCTCGGCCCGCACGACCCCGCGGAAGGCGTCGTAGATGCGGCCGCAGTCCTTCATTATCTCCTCGAGCAGGCCGAAGCGGCCCTGCTGGACCAGCAGCGCCGCGAAGGCGGCCGCCGGTCCCGAATTGGCGGGACCGAGCACCTTGGCCAGCACCTCGAGCCGCACCGCGGAGTTGACGCAGGGGTGGGTCAGGGCCCTCATGTGCGGGCGGGCCGTCTCCAGGACCTTGGCCAGCCCGTCGAGCTTGCCCTTGGCCTGCGCTTCCAGTGCGGCGCCGAAGGGCTTGCCGTCCAGGGCCATGTAGGCCCGGGCGTAGCGCTTGGCGAGTATCCTGGCGTTCACGTCCATCAGTTGTTCCCCAGGCTGATCTCCGGCTTTTCCTTCTCTATCTCGGCCAGGTATTTCGCCGCCAGATCGGTGTTGGCGCGGTGGTCCAGCTGCTTGAGCAGGATCTTCTCGGCCGCCATCACGGAAAGCTCCGCCACCTTGTTCTTCAGCTCGCGGGCGGCCTCTATCTTCTGGGCCTCGAGCTCGCGGCGCGCGGACTCCACTATCGCGCCGGCGCTCTGCCTGGCTTCCTCTATAAGGGCGTCCTTTTCCTTCTCGGCGGAGGCGCGGGCCTCCTCCAGCCTGCGGGCGACCTCGGCCTTCATCTCGGCCAGCTTCGCCTCCAGCTCGGCCTTGGCCTTGTCGGCCTCGGCGCGCGCGGTCTCCGCCGCGTGGCGGTCGTGCTTGATGGCGCGCTCGCGCTCGTCTATGGCCGCCATCAGCGGCTTCCAGGCGGTGCGCGAAAGCAGCAGCGCCAGCAGCACGAAGCAGGTTATGGTCCAGAACATCAGGCCGAATTCCGGCCGTATCAACGCTTCCATAGCAGCTCCAGTCGGGAGGCGGGAGCCGGCGGTCCCGTTCGGACCGGCCGGCGTCCCCTCCCCGTTAGGTTCGGTTTACTTGTGCGCTTCTATCGGGGCGTTGGCGGCAGCGGCCTCGCCCTTGGGCATCGCGAAGTTCATCACGGCCAGCAGACAGATGACCAGGCCGAAGAACGCGAGACCTTCTATGAGGGCCGCCGCGATGATCATGGTCGTGCGGAGCGCGCCGCCGGCTTCCGGCTGGCGGGCCGTGCCCTCGAGGGCGGCGGCGGCCAGCTTGCCGATGCCGAGGCCAGCGCCCAGGAGAACTATGCCCGCGCCGAGGCTGGCGCCTATATAGCCGAGTCCGATGAATGTCAGGTCCATTGTATACTACCTCCGTGTAATATTAAAACCGCTTTCAAAATCTCACGCCGTCCGAAGCGCATAGCGCCCGCTGCGGCACAGCCGCAGGCTAGTGCGGGTGCATCGCCGCGCCGGTGAAGATGGCCGTCAGGAACACGAACACGTAGGCCTGCAGGAAGGCCACGAAGAGCTCCAGCATCATCGTGAACAGCACCAGGCCGACCGAGATCGGGGCCACGCCCAGCCCGATACCCAGGCCGAACGAGCCGAAAATGAAGATGAAGCTGATGAAGGAAAGTATCACGATGTGCCCGCCTATCATGTTGGCGAAGAGACGGATGCAGAGCGCGAAGGTCTTCGTCAGGAGGCCGATGATCTCTATCGGGAACAGCAGCGGGTAAAGCCAGCCGGGCACGCCCTTCGGCACGATATGGCCGACGTAGCCCAGCAGACCCTGCTCGCGGATGCCGGCGAAGTTGATCAGGCAGAACGTAGTGATGGCCAGACCCGCGGTGACGGCCAGGTTGCCGGTGGCGGTGGCGCCGTAGGGCACCAGGCCCAGCAGGTTCATGACCAGGATGAAGAAGAACAGCGTGGAGAAGTAGCCCAGGTAGCCGGCGCCGTGGTGGCCGAGGTTAGGGATGACTATCTCGTCGCGGATGAACAGCACTATGATCTCGATCATCGCGCGGAACGGGGCGAGCGCCCTCGAGCGGCTGCGGATGATAAGCGGGAAGACGACCAGCAGGATGAGGGACGCGATGCCCATCATCAGCAAATGCCTGGAAAGAGGGAGTTTCAGCGGTCCGAGGTGTATCCAGGACCAGATGTGATCTACGATGTGGTGCTCAAGGATTTCTTTTAGTTCCATGTTTCAACGGAAACGCTTCGAAAACCATCTGAACAAGGATCATCGCGGCTGAAAACAGGATTATGATTATA
>DAIENX010000058.1:0-18698 GCA_027340875.1 Elusimicrobiota bacterium | reverse complement strand
TACTATTACGCGGTGGGCGCCTATAACGACGACGGCATGATATCCCTTTCCAGCGCCGTCACCTACGGGGTCACGCTGCCGCTGCCGTCCATGTACACCGCGGTCTTCGCCACCGACTCCGCGAAGAACGTCACGGCGCCGCTGCCGGGCCCGGGGCTGGTAACGGTCACGATCCCCGCCGGCACTCCTGACGGCTACTTCTGGATAAGCACCAGCGCCGCTACCGCTCCCGTCGACGTCTCCAAGAACGCCCTGGACGACGCCACCGCCAGGCTGACGGACGCCACGCTGGTCCCGGACAATATCGTGGAGCTGCACCTGTTCGACGTCTACGGCATAGCCTCCACCGCCACGCTGCCCTCCGCCGCGCGGGTGGCCATAACCTATCCCGACGCGGACGGCGACGGCATAGTGGACGGCACCCGCGTGCGCGTGAGCACGCTCAGGCTCTACGGCCTCGACACCTCCGCCCTGCTCTGGAACCAGCTGCCCAACTCCACGCTGAACGCGGGAACTAAGACCGTCTACGCCGACGTGCCGCATTTCTCGTTCTACGCGCTGGGAGGCGACGACCTCGCCACCGCCTTCAAGGGCATAGCGCTCTCCACTACCAGCCTGGAGTGGAAGTGGCCGCTGGTCGCCGGGGTGGACGGGTACTACCTGTACTCCTCCAGCACCGCGAACAAGATAACCCTCAGCTCCGCCACCAGCTCCTACACGGACACGGGCCTGGGCCCCAACAAGCCCTATACCAGGTGGCTGACCTCCTACACCGGCGCCGCGGAGAGCGCGGCTTCGCAGCATATCGCCAAGTACACCAACGCCATCCCGCCCGACTCGTTCACGCTGAGCACCGTGACCGCCACCAGCGCCTATCTCGAGTGGCGCTACAGCACCGCCACGGCCTACGCGGTGGAAGGCTCTACGGACGGCGGGGCCAGCTATTACCGCATCAGGGACGCCTTCGTGCCGTGGCAGACCGTCGCGCTGATGAGCAACAAGTCCTACCGCATAAGGATAGGCGCGGTGAACGGCGACAACGAGCTCTCCCCGGGCTATTACAGCACCGTCCTGACGGCCACCACGCCGCCGCTCAACATGACGATGACCGGCGTAGCGATCTCGTCCTACACCATAGAGTGGCGCTGGGATCCCGCCTCCGTGGCCGGTACCGGCATCACGGGCTTCAACGTCTATCGCGCCACCTCCACCGAGGCCGGCGACCCGCCCGCCGGCGAGACCGGGGAGGTAATGCAGTCCCTGGCCGCCTCCGCCACCTATTGGATAGAGGCCTTTAACGGCTCCGATACGGCCAATTCCCTGCATTCGCGCTGGATAAAGGCCGTCGGCCTGGCCGAAAGCGCCGGCCGCACGGCCTACAAGCGCTATACCTACGCCGTGGCGCCGTCGACTTGCGCTCCCGTCTTCCCGGAGTTCAAGAACGTGTTCAGGGATTCCGTCAATCTTACCTGGAACCTTACCTCCGCGAGCAAGTACGTGATAAAGTACTCCACCGCCACGGCTCTGCAGACCTCGGCCGATTTCGGCGTGTGGTTCTCCTCCTCGATAGTAAGCGGGCCTACGGCGGTGACTGGGCTCCGGTCTAACACCAAGCACGACTTCAAGATCGGGGCCATAAACGGCGACGGCCTGCAGACCCCGGACGACGCCTATAACCCGTACGCCTACAGCGCCCTGGAAAAGCTGCTCACCAGGCCGCCAATACCCGACGTCGAAGTGACCGCCGTGACTGACACCTCGCTGAAATGGAGCTGGGCCAAGTCAACCGGCACGTACGCCAGCATGGATTACATCAGCGGCTACGAGATAGGCATTGACAGCCACACGGAGGAATACGGCGATTTCGTGCTTGGGATAGCCTATATACCCGGGACCGCCACTGCCGAGTACACGCTGGACTACCTGATAACCAACAGCACCCATACCAGGTATATAGGGCCTGTCCAAGCCGCCCCGGCCACGGGCTATAACGTCTACGGGGGCATCACCACTCCGTTCACCGGCGCCACGTTCGCCACGCCGCCCAACGACGTCAGCTTCGACACCATCACCGCGCATACCATAGGCCTCTGGTGGAAGGAGCCACAGGTGCCGGCCACCCAGTACCGGGTGGAGCGCTCAACGACCATGGGCGAGGACGGACCGTGGGTATTCCTCTCCAGCGTGACCGGGAACCATTATCTCGATTCCGGTCTGGACATCTCCGCCTCGGGGCTGGCCACGTCGACCACGTATACCTACCGCATCGGCGCTATAAACCAGCATGGTTTCCAGACGCTGGGCCTGTCCACCGCTACCAACGGCAACCGCAGGGACTACAGCTTCGTGGAAAGCACGATGACGGTGCAGATAGCGCCGGTCCTCTATGCCGCCGCCGCCGGCACCGGAACCATCAACTGGTCGTGGACCAACTCCGTGCCGGGGGTGCTGTCCTTCAACGTCTACACCTCGACCAACGGCATACTGGCGTCCGGCCTGAGCGCCGCGGCCACCTATTGGACCGAGGTGGGGCTGTCCAGCGCCAACGCCGGCTACACCCGCCGGATCAGGTCCGTTACCACGATGGGCGAGAGCGACTACTCCGAGGCGTCGGCCGTCACGTACGCGCTGGCCCCGTCGGCGCTGACCTCCTCGGCCACCGGCCTGCACACGATAACGCTGGGCTGGACCGGCAACGGCGGCACTCGCTACCGGCTGGACCGCTCGGCCGACGGCGTCGCGTGGACCACGCTCAAGAGCTGGAACGACGCGCTGACCGTCTCGACCTACACCGACACGGGCCTGCGCGCGGCCGCCACCTACTACTATGCGGCGTTCGCCTACAACTCGGACGGCGTGCTGAGCGCCTCCAGCGCCACCTCGGCCGGCATCCGCACCGACTACCTGCCGGCGGACGTGACGCAGGTCTACTCGACGGCAACGGCGGCCCTGACGGTCAGCGCGCCGCTGCCGGGCCTGGGCACGCTGAGCGTGACCATCCCCGCCGGCGCCATCGCCGCGGACGACTACATCTCGCTGAGCACCAGCGCGGCCACCGCGCCGGTGGAGATCAGCAGCTCGGACCTGACGGCCGCCACGGCCAGGATGACCCTGGGCAGCCTGCTGAACGGCGGCGTGGTGGAGCTGCGCCGCTGGGACATGTACGGCGCCCTCGACACGGCCAGCTTCGCCGTCCCCGCGCGGGTGAAGTTCGCCTACCTGGACGCCAATAACGACGGCATAGTGGACGGCACGGCCGTGGATGTGGGCACGCTGCGCATCCTGCTGCTGGACCCGGCCACGCTCGAGTGGGTGCTGCAGCGTAACTCGGTGCTGGACAGAGCGGCCAAGACGGTGTACCTGGACACCCGCCACTTCTCCATCTACGCGCTCGCCAGCGTGATCTCGTACGCCGGCCCGATCTCCAAGGTGTTCGCCTATCCCAACCCGTACAAGCCGGGCAGTCCCGGCCTGTTCGGGCAGTCGTCGCTCGGGGACGGAATAGTGTTCGAGTCGCTGCCGGAGGCTTCCACCATCAGGATCTACGACCTGGCCGGCGGGCTCGTCAGGGAGCTGTCCGACGACGACCTGGACGGACGCTGCTTCTGGGACACCCGTAACAAGTCCGGCTCGCGCGTCGCCTCGGGCGTCTACATATACCTGGTCAAATCCCCCGCCGGCGGCAAGAAATCCGGCAAGGTGGTGATAATACGATGACGCGGACGAACATGATGGGTCGCAGGCTGTTCGCGGGTTGCGTTCTGGCCGCGCTGTCGCTGGCGCCGCTGGCGCTGCCGGCCTTCTCCGCCGACGAGGGAGTATCCGGCGGCCAGTTCCTGCGCATAGGCGTGGACGCCAGGTCGTCCGCGCTGGGCGAGACGGGGGCCGCGCTCTCCGGGGCTTCCGGGCTGTTCTATAACCCGGCCGGCCTGGCCGCGGTGACAGGTCCCGAGCTGTTCTTCTCCCATGCCCGCTGGATAGGCGACATCGGCTACTCCAGCCTGGCCTTCGCCGCCAAACGGTATTCAGGAGTGGTGGGCTTCGGTATAAGCTATCTGGACTGCCCTTCCATAGACAAGTACGACAAGTTCGGCAACGACCTCTCCGCCTCCTATTCGGCTTCCGATGCCGCCGTAATGCTGGGCTACGCCCGGCGGGTGGCCTCCCGGCTGGACCTGGGGTTCGCGGCCAAGTACATCTCAAGCCGCCTGGAGACGGCCAACGCCTCCGCGCTCGCGCTGGACGGCGGGCTGAGGTACGCCGCTATCCCGGGAAAACTGGATTTCGGCCTCTCGGCGCAGAACTTCGGCGGGCCGCTGAAGTTCAGGAGCCGGTCCGACCCGCTGCCGCTCAACGTCAGGCTCGGCGGGGCCTATCACCTGCCGTTCGGGCGCGACCGCCGCATGCACAAGAGCGCGGCTTTCTTCACCGACGTGAATTATCTGAGGGATGCCGGGATCTACGGCAACGCCGGGGTCGAGATGACCACCTCCTATGACAAGGGCGCGGCCTTCTCGATGAGACTGGGCTACCGTACGGCCGCCACGGGCGACTCCTCCGGCATCTCCGCCGGCCTGGGCATGGACATGTCCAGCTACCTTATAGATTACGCCTATTCCCCTATGGGGGACCTGGGCAACACCCACCGTGTCTCTGTGACGGTCAGGTTCGGCCGCCGCTCCCGGGGATTCTGATCCCCGGCGCGGCCGGTCCCGTGCTCAAGGGACCGCTACGGTTTTATGGCAATATTCGCTATCGTCATCCTCGTATCCCTCTGGGCGGGCTACCGCTATTACGGCGGCTTCCTGGAGAAGAGCTACTCGGTGCTGAAGGACGAACCGGTCCCTTCGGCAACGATGGCCGACGGCATAGACTACGTCGCCACCAACAAGTACGTGCTGCTGGGCCACCACTTCTCGTCCATCGCCGGCGCCGGGCCGATAGTCGGACCGCTGATCGCGGCCGCGGCCTTCGGCTGGCTGCCGGCCGCGGTCTGGGTGGTGGTCGGCACCATCTTCATCGGCGGCCTGCACGACTTCTCCTCGCTGATCATCTCGCTGCGCCACAGCGGCCGCTCCATCTCGGAGATCGCGCGCAAGTACATCAACAGGCGCACCTACAAGCTGTTCCTGCTCTTCACCTGGCTGGCGCTGATGTACGTGGTGGCTGTCTTCGCCGACATCACGGCTGACGCCTTCGCCAAGGAGGCCGCGGTGGCCGAGACCAGCCTGGCCTATATAGCGGTGGCCGTGGCCTTCGGCCTGGCCGTCTACCGGGCCAAGACGGGGCTGAAGGCCTCCACGGCGGTAGCCCTGCTGGCGCTTGGGGCCTTCATGCTGCTCAGCTTCAAGTTCCCGTTCCTGTCGCTCGGCAAGGGAGCCTGGGTCTGGTTGCTGATGGGCTACTGCTTCGTCGCGTCCATACTGCCCGTCTGGTTCCTGCTGCAGCCGCGCGACTATCTGTCCAGTTACCTGCTCTATGCCTCGCTGTTCATCGGCCTCGTCGGGGTCATGTTCGGCGGCTACCACATAACCTATCCGGCCCTGAAGGGTTTCTCCGCGCCGGCCGTGGGGGACATGATACCGTTCCTGTTCATCACGGTGGCCTGCGGGGCCGTGTCCGGCTTCCACTCGCTCGTGGCTTCCGGCACCACGTCGAAACAGCTGGCCTCGGCCCGTGACGCCAAGATCATCGGGTTCGGCGGCATGGCGCTGGAGGCGGTGGTGGCCATGATAGCGCTGGGCACCATAATGATGCTGGCCCCCGGCGACGCGCTGGCCAAGGCGGCCCCGGCGCAGATCTTCGCGGCGGGTCTCGGCCGCTTCTCCGAGCTGCTCGGGATGAGCCCCGACGTGGGCCGCGTGTTCGGCCTGCTGGTGATCTCGGCCTTCATGTTGACCACGCTGGACAGCGCCACGCGCATAGCCCGCTACATCTTCCAGGAGCTGACCGATACCGGCAATTCCGTCGTCAGCAGGCTGCTCTCCACCGCCGTCTCGGTAGCCCTGCCGATAGTGCTGCTGAACATCAGCGTGACCGGGCCGGACGGCGCCGCGGTGCCGGCCTGGAAGTTCATCTGGCCGCTGTTCGGGGTCACCAACCAGCTGTTGGCCGCGCTGGTGCTGGTCATCATCTACATCTGGGCCAAGCGTACGGAGGTGAAGGCGCTCTGGATCATCCTGGTGCCGGCGGTCTTCATGACCGTCATGACCGTCTGGGCGCTGGTCAGCATGCTGGCCAAGTCCGGCATGAACCTGATCACCGTGATAGGCGCAGTGCTGCTGCTGCTGTCGCTGACCGTTATCTTCGAGAGCGCCCGTGCGGTGCTGCGTAAAGCCCCCGTCCCGGAGGAAGCCGCCGCCTAGCCGTGCCGGGACGTGAAAAGGCCGGGACGCCGTAAGCGCCCGGCCTTCTCTTTTCCCGGCTCAGTAGCGGAAGATGGCCGCTGTTGGCGCCAGCCCCGGCATCCTTTCCTTTTCCAGCACGTAGACCTTGCCGCCGTGGTCCAGCGTCCGGGCCACGCAGAGGTCCAGCAGCTCCATATCGCAGGCCTCGGGCTTGCCGTGCAGGTCCATGACCCCCGAGGTTTCGTCGTAGAAACCCCAGCGCTGCTCCGACGCGGAGACGAACAGCGTCCCCACCCGGCTCTCTCCGGCCGCCTGCAGGATGGCCGCCAGGTGGTTGGAGGCTCGGGGGGTGCCCTGCAGCCGCTCGTACTGTTCCACGGCGGTCCGGGCCTCGCGCTCGAACTCCGGCTTCACCACTCCCCAGGCCCTGTCCTTGAGCTCCTCCGGCCTTAGGTCCGCGGGATTCCCCGGTATGCGCCCGGCGGCCAGGCGTGGGTAGGTGCTGGCCTTGTCGTAGATGCGGGTGAGGTAGTCCACCCCGGCCAGCACCAGCGGTCCGCCGGCGTTGTTCAGGATGGAGTTCACCGCCCGGTTGACGTTGCGGAAATAGAACAGCACGTTCTCCTTGGCGTCGTCCGCGTCCTCGGCGCCGCCGTGGAAAGAGGCGGTCTGGCCGCGGGCTCCGGCCGCCCGCCCCACCGTGTTGGAGTGGTACTGCGGCTGCTTCTCCCCGGGGTTAAGCTCCAGCAGGTCCGTTATGCTCTTCGGCGCCTGGCGCAGGTCCAGCTCGGAGACGCTGTAGCGGCTGCACTGGTAGAGCTTGACCGAGCGCTGGCTCAGGGCCAGCACGCAGAACCGGCCGTCCTCGGCGAACAGCGGCAGCAGCTGCCTGACGCAGAACCTGTCGCCCGTGGCGGCCATCTCGGAGAACTCCAGCGGCAGCGTGAAAGCGCGCCTGACGCGGCGCGACAGGAACACCGCCAACCCGCCGTTCTGGTACTGCCAGAACATGTTGTCCAGCAGCAGGCGTCTCGCCGGCGCGGTCAGCTCTTCGATATCGGCGCGCTTCACCGCGGACGCGGCCAGTTTGTACTCCGCCTCCTTCAGCAGCTTGCGGAACTTTATCGGGTTCTGCCTGGTCTCGATGCTCCCCTTTACGGTAGGCATGTAGATGGAGACGCAGGGCCCCATCCGCTCGTCCATCAATTCCTTGAGCTCTTCTCTTTTCATCAATAGCATAGCTCCCCCTGTGATTATAAGCGGGCGTCCGGCCCGCTGGCGCGGGCGGCGGCGTGTATATCGGTGACTTACCCTGAACCCCCAAGGAGAGCATACCACTAAGGGAGGGACGATGCAAGAGCCGGTTAGGGCTAGAACTCCGGAGCGCGGGGCAGGGGCTGCCGCGGTACCGGCCGAGGGTCCGTAATAGGCCTCTTGGGGGGGGGGGTGATCTCCCCTATCGTCAGCGGTCCAGGCGATGCGGAATGGGCCTTGAAAGTTGGCCCGCCCTCTGGTAGGCTATTAATCGATAAGTATCCATATATGAAACCGATAGAGCTGCTCGTCCTTGCGGTCCTTTTCCTGGCGCAGCCCGCCTTCCCCGGGGAGGCGGTCAAGGTCCGCTGGGGCTCGGAAGTGTCGCAGGACTATACGGTCTGGCGCTGGATCGGGGCGTTCACGGACGAGGACGAGAGCAGCTGGGACGAGCTGGACGCGAAGCAGCAGACCAAGGTGCTGAACAAGGCCCTGCGCGCCTGCGGCAAGGCGCAGGACAAGCTGTCCGTCTCGCGCGGCAAGATAGACGGAAAGGCCCTCCTGGCCGTGAGCGACGGGGACCTGGAATACATCGGCGCCTGTTTCAAGGACGGGGAGGCCGCGGCCGCCGCGGTCCAGGAGAAGCGGGACAAGCTGGCCGCTATAAAGGCCAGGGTGGACAAAGGGATCTACGACCAGGACGACATAGCCTGGCTGAAGGAGCAGAACATCACGCTGGCGCCCCGGCCGCAGAACGGCGAAGAGGAGGCCAAACAGCTGAAGGAGCGCGCCAAGAAACAGGAGAAGATCTCCGCCGCCGCCAATAAGAAGTACGGGAAAATGAAGGACATGGACGCGTCCGGCATGGGCGCCGTTTACGACGGCGGTTCCGGCAGGAAGGGCGACCAGGAGGGCGGGGTGGAGCTGTCGGAAGCGAAATTAGGCGGCGCCCCTCCCGCGCCCGAGGCGCGCGGCCCCAAGAAGAAGCTCACTTTCACGGCGCCTCCGAGCATGGGCGACGGCCCGGCTCCCGAGGGCAATTTCGTCTGGAACGGCAAGAAGATCACCGCGGCCCAGCAGGCCAAGCTGGACAAGTGCCGGGCCCAGAACTGCAGCCTCTATGAGGCGCTCAACATAGTGGACCCGCAGAAGATGAAAGCCCCGCATAACTACGATAAGCCGGCCAGCCGCAAAGAGATAGTGAAGATGGAGAAGGATTTCAAGGCCCTGGTGGGCAGGGATATCAACTTCAACGACCTGCTGGCGCTGCGCGACGATACCCATGGGCCCGCCTCCGGTTATGAGAGCAACAACCTGGCCGCGCTGGAGCACAAATATTTCGTCAACGACCAGGTCGAGGACGCGGTCCGTAGCTGCCCCGACACCTTCGGCCTGCACGGCGCCTGCGTGCTGACCAAGAAGGCCGTCCTGCGGGTCGTGGCGCCGGCGGTCTACGAGAGCGGTAAAACCTATATGTACGTGGAGAAGAACGCGGCCGAAGGGAATCCCGCCGCCATGGCGGCCATGGTGATTTACCTGCCGGCTACGCCGGTTAACCTGGCGGTAAAGGGGCTCGTCATCGGTTCGAAGGACGGCGTTTCGATGGAGACGGTCAAGAAGACCTTGCGGCCGGCCGATTCCAAAAGCCTCGGTTCCACCCCGTCAGGGCAGAACGTGCTCTGCGCGATCGGCATCTTCTGCGGCGACTAGAACCCCATACAAACAAAAACCTCTACGCGCCTGCAGGCGTTCAGGGCGGCGCGCGCGTGAGCGCGGCGAAGGGTCAGAACCTGCTCGTCGGCAGGATAGTGCGCGGGTTCACCGGGGCGTCGCCCTTGCGGAACTCGAAATGCAGATGCGGCCCGGTGGAGTGGCCGGTGGAGCCCAGCAGGGCTATCAGCTGGCCGGCCTTCACTTTCTCGCCCACCCGCACCTTCAGCGCCTTGTTGTGGGCGTAGGTGGTGGTGGTATCGCTGTCGTGGCGCAGGATGACCACGTTGCCGTAGCCTGAGATGCCGTCCCCGGAATAGATGACCTCGCCCGCGGCCGAGGCCTTTATCGGCACGCCCATGTCGGCCGCGATGTCCGTGCCCTGGTGCATCTTGCCCCAGCGCGGCCCGAACTCCGAGCTGACTATGCCCGCGTCCATGGGCCAGCGGAAGCCGCCCTTGTACGTCCGCACGGGGAATTGTCCTGGCGGCTTTTTGCCTTTCGGAGCGGGCGCGCCCTTCACCACGCCGGTCTGCCTGAGCACCTCCAGCAGGTCCGAGTCGTCGAGGGTCTTGCTGTCGTGGTATTTCCTGAGGATCCCGGCCAGCTTGCCGTACCTGTCGAACTCCTTCTTGTAGCGGTCGTACTCGCCCACGGCCTTCCTGCCGGCTTCGGACTGGTTAAGGACCTGGCGGGCGGCCTTCTCCATGGAGCCGGTGACCGCCGGACGTGAAGCGCAGCCGAAGGCCGCCGCGGCGGCGCACAGGGCCATAAGTTTTTTCATGATCCTCCGGCCGGCCTGTCGGAGCGCACGGCCCAGCGCAGCTTGGCCGAGGAGGAGCGCGGGTTGGAGCGCCGCTCGGCCGCGGACGGGCGGGCCGGGGTCTGCGCCACGGAGGAGTAGACGCCCGCCTCTTCGCCCGTGAAGAAGGATTTCTTCACCCGGCGGTCCTCGCCGGAATGGAAAGTGAGTATGGCTATCCTGCCGCCGGGCTTTACGGCCCACGGCAGGGCCTCGAGGAAGCGGTCCAGCGCGCTGAACTCGCCGTTGACCTCTACGCGCAGGGCCTGGAACACCCGCTGCAGGGACTTCTTGATCTCTTCTTCTTTGAGCTTCGGCGACACGGAAGCCAGGCCGGCACGCACGGCCTTGGCCAGGCCCGAGGTGGTCTTTACGGGGAGGGGGGCTTCCTTTATGGCCTTCGCGGCCTGCGCCGCGAACGGCTCGTCGGCGTTCTCCTCCAGGATGCTCCTGAGCTTGTCGGCAGTGACGGCCTTTATGAATTCCGAGGCGGGCTGTCCCCTTTCCGGGTTCAGGCGCAGGTCCAGCGGGCCGTCGGCCTTGTAGGTGAAGCCGCGCTCCGGGTTGTCGAGCTGCATCGACGAGACGCCCAGGTCCGCGAGCACGCAGTCGAAGCCGCCGCCGGCCTCGCCCAGCAGGCCCAGTATGCCGGCGTAGTTCATCTTCCTGACCGTCAGGACTTCGGGGCCGTAGCCCTCCGCGCGCAGGCGGGCCTCGGTCTTCGGCAGTTCCACCGTGTCCACGTCCACCGCGAAATACCTGCCGCCCGGCAGCAGCTTCGGCAGCAGCTTGCGCGCGTGGCCGCCGTAGCCCAGCGTGGCGTCGAAGGCGGTCTCGCCGGGCTTCGGGGAGAGTATCTCCAGGATCTCTTCCACGCAGATGGGGCGGTGGGTGCCGGCCGGCGTGAGGCCTTTGGCTATGATGTGCTCTATCTGGTCCGCGTACTTCGCGGGGTCCAGCTCCTTGTACTTCTGCTCGAAGCGGCGCGGGTGCGTGCCGGAGTAGCGTACGCGCCGCCTGTGCGGCCTGGGAGTCTCTTCAGGCATGCGACTATAGTAGCAACTATTGCGGCCCAATGTGAAAGGGTTCACGGCCGCGGCTTTTTGTTATCATTACGGATATGTCCGCCCGGGTAAAATAGCATGAAGCGTATCCTGAAATATCTTCTCGGCGGCGCTGCGGCGCTGGTCCTGCTGGGCATGGCGGCCGGCCTGCTGCTGCCGCTACTGCTCGGGGGCGGGGACCGGGTGCCGGCGAGGAAGTTCGTCTCTCCCGACGGCAGGTGGGTGGCCGTGCTGGAGAACTTCTACGGCTTTCCGGACAAGAACGTGATGCTCTCCGTAGGCAGGAACTGGGCGCTGGCGCCGGCCTGGAAGGTATACAAGTCGGGCGACGCCAACCATCTCCGGAAGGAGGGGGACGCGCGCGTGCTCTGGTCCCCCGATTCCCGTTACCTGCTGGTTCTCGGGTCCTGGGTGCAGAAGGAACCGGCCATCCGCTTCGCCGGCGGCGAGGAGCCGCTGCTGCTTTATGATAATCTCACGGAGAAGCTGCTTTCCAACGGCATGGAGGATAGGTATCCGCAGCTGCTGGCGAAGGACATCCCGGATTCATTCGGCCTGAAAACGGAAGCGCCTGCCGCAGAAAAGTAGTCAAGGCTGGCAATATTGTATTATTCAGCATAGAGGACGGCACCATGGCTAACGATATAAAGCTGCTCACCGATCAGGACCTTTACCTCTTCAACGAAGGCAACCACCTGAGGCTCTACGACAAGCTGGGCGCCCACCCGGCCACCGTGGACGGGCGCGACGGCACGCACTTCGCCGTCTGGGCTCCCAACGCGAAACAGGTGTTCGTGACCGGCGACTTCAACTACTGGAACAAGTCGCAGAACCAGCTGCACCAGCGCGGCAGCTCCGGCATCTGGGAGGGCTTCGTCCCCGGGGTGAAGCCGGGGCAGAACTACAAGTATTTCATCGTCTCCAATTTCGACGGCTTCTCCGCGGAGAAGGCCGATCCCATGGCCTTCGCCGCCGAGGAGGCCCCCAAGACGGCCTCCGTGGTGGCCGACCTCGAGTACGAGTGGCAGGACGCTGACTGGATGAAGGTCCGCGGCTCCAAGAACGGCCTTAAGAGCGCCGTTTCCATCTACGAGCTGCACCTGGGCTCCTGGCGCCGCAGCCCGGCCGACCCCGAGCGCTTCCTGACATACCGCGAGCTGGCCGAGGAGCTGCCAGGCTACCTGAAGTACATGGGCTTCTCCCACGTGGAGCTGATGCCGGTGACCGAGCACCCCTTCTACGGCTCCTGGGGCTACCAGACCACGGGTTATTTCGCGCCCACCGCGCGCTACGGCGGCCCTCAGGACTTCATGTACCTGGTGGACAAGCTGCACCAGGCGGGCATAGGCGTGATACTCGACTGGGTGCCGGCGCATTTCCCCTCCGACGCGCACGGCCTGGCCAGGTTCGACGGGACCTGCCTCTACGAGCACGCCGACCCGCGCCAGGGCTTCCACCCGGACTGGGGCAGCGCCATCTTCAACTTCGGCCGAAACGAGGTGAAGAGCTTCCTGCTGTCGTCGGCCATGTTCTGGCTGGACAAGTACCACATAGACGGCCTGCGCGTGGACGCGGTCGCCTCGATGCTGTATCTCGACTATTCCCGCAAGGCCGGGGAGTGGGTGCCGAACAAGTACGGCGGCAACGAGAACCTGGAGGCCATAGCCTTCCTGAAGCAGTTCAACCACGTGGTATACGAGAACTTCCCGGACGCGCAGACCTACGCCGAGGAGTCCACGGCCTGGCCTATGGTCTCGCGGCCCACCTACCTGGGCGGCCTCGGCTTCGGGCTCAAGTGGGACATGGGCTGGATGCACGACACGCTGCGCTATTTCTCCAAGGACCCGGTGTTCCGCCGCTACCACCACAACGACCTGACCTTCCGCATGCTGTACGCGTGGGGGGAGAACTTCGTGCTGCCGCTGTCGCACGACGAGGTGGTGCACGGCAAGGGCTCGCTGATGCAGAAGATGGCGGGCGACGACTGGCAGAAGTTCGCCAACCTGCGGCTGCTCTTCGGCAACATGTACGCGCAGCCCGGCCAGAAGCTGCTGTTCATGGGCGGCGAGTTCGGCCAGTGGGCCGAGTGGGACCACGATAAGAGCCTGGACTGGCACCAGGCCGTCTACCCGCAGCACGCAGGGGTGCAGGCCTGGGTCAGGGACCTGAACGCGCTCTACGCGGCCGAACCTGCCCTTCACGACAAGAACTGCAGTCCGGACGGCTTCGAATGGGTGGACGCCAACGACGCCGAGCAGAGCGTCTCCGCCTTCCTGCGCAGGAACGGCGACCCCGCCGAGGCGGTGCTGGTGGTCTGCAACTACACCCCGGTGCCGCGCTACGGCTACAGGGTCGGCGTGCCGCGCGGCGGCTTCTGGAAGGAGATGCTCAACAGCGACGCCACGGCCTATTGGGGCTCCGGCCTCGGGAACATGGGAGGGATGGACGCGGAATCGGCGCCGGCGCACGGCAAGCCCTACTCCCTGAACCTCACGCTGCCGCCGCTGTCGGTCTGCTTCTTCAAGAGCTGTGGCTAGGGCGCCCATCCTGGTAAATAAAAAAGCCGCCTTCCGGCGGCTTTTTTATTCGGGGCGTTCCAGCTCAGAGCGGCAGGCGCAGGCCCTTCTCCTCTTCGGCGGTGTGCGGCACGTACCAGACGAAGTCCGCCAGGTCCGCGTCGCCTTCCTGTACCGCGGCGGGGCAGGAGTCCGCGCCCTTCATGAAGAAGGAGAGGTCTTTCGCCCACGGGGCCCTGGCCTTGAGCGAGGCCGGGATGGCCGCGTTGTAGATGACGTGGCCGCTGCCGGCCACTACCAGGCCCGCGTAGCCCTTGTTGGCGTTGAGGAAGGCGGCCATGTTGGCGCCCATGGCCTCGTTCCAGGCGGACATCGCGGCCAGGTAGTTCTCGAACTTGAACATGTCGGACATGTGGCCGTCGAAGGATTCCTTTATGTAGGCGATGTACCTGGCGTTGGTCGTGACCTGCATGTCCGCAGGCAGGTAGGCGGCCTCTTCCGGCGGCAGGGCGTCCAGGCCCTTCATGGCTATGTGGGAGACCACCTTCTTCGGCAGGTTAAGGGCGACGGCGGAGAGCTTGTTCCCGCGGATGAAGTCGAAGATGGGCTTGTAGAGGTTGAAGTCGAAGCCCCATTCCTTCTGCCAGTCGGCCTTTTTCAGGAACTCGGCCTCGGTGATGGCGCCGGAGGCGTATTCGTCCAGCACGGGCTGCAGCGTGACGTTGAGCATCTCGAAGCCTACTGCGACCTTGGCGCCGCGGACCGCGTAAAGGGCTTTCAGCGCTTCCAGCTGGGCCAGGTGGTCGTTGGCCTGGTCGTGGGATTCGCCCACGTAGACCACGTCGCTGGCGGCCACGGCCGCCGCGAAGGCGGCGCCGTCCAGGGACCCGGCGGCGCCGTGGGCGCAGACGGCGGGCAGCTCCGCGGCCTCGCGGAGGCCGGGAAGCGGCACCGGTATGCCGGACTGCCTGGAAAAAGCGGCCAGCGAGCCGCCGCCGTCGAAGGATACTCCGGCGTCCAGTGCCATCGCGCAGGGCGAAAGCGCCAGGGAAGCGGAAAGTGATATCAGCAGTTTATTCTTCATTGGTGGTCCTTGCGGCCGTGAGACCGCGGAGATATTAGAAAATATTCTAACAATGTGGGCGGGGTCTGCCTAGAAGCGAAAGGCCCCCGTTCCGCATAGGACTTAAGGGTGCTCCAGGCTGTCGTAGAAAACGCCCAGCTTGCGGTAGTCGTCCTCTGTGACGCCGCTCTTCCAGTGGCCGGCCAGCATGGCCCAGCCGGTCACCAGGCAGAAGATCGCGGTCACTATAAGCGGCAGCAATATGGTCTTTATACGCAGCTTGGTCTTCCAGATCCGCAGCTCCAGCGAGCCGGGCGCGGGGCAGACGTCCAGACAGAGGCCGCAGGAGGTGCATTCGTCCGAATATACGGCCGTTTTCCTGTCCACGGCTATGCGCTGCGGGCAGACCGCGGCGCATTTGCCGCAGGAGATGCAGGGCGGGTCGTAGCGCCTGATGCGCGAAGGGCTGGCCAGCGAGACCAGGCCCAGCAGTGCCCCGTAGGGGCAGAGGTAGCGGCACCAGAAATAGGGCAGGTAGTAGCTGAGCACGAAGAGCGCGGTTATCACCATGGCCGCGAAGAAGCTGATATGGGCGAAGAAGAAGTACATCTTGATGTCGGCTATCTTGTTGTAGTCGTCGCCCAGAAAGGCCCGTACCTTGTCCGCGTTCATCGATATGAAGATGACGAAGGCGAAGAAGGCGAGGATGATGTACTTGACCGCGCCGAGGCTGTAGTCCAGCCAGTCCGCGGGCGGCTTGGCCGCGGGGGCGCGGTGCTTCCGGGCCTTGTGCAGCAGCTCGGAGAGGAAGCCGAACGGGCAGAGCCAGCCGCAGAAAGACTTGCCCACCGCGAAGGACATGGCTATTATCGCCAGCAGTATGAACAGCGCCGCGGGGTGGGCCCAGTGTATCTCGCCCGTGGAGAGAAAAAGCTTCAGGCTCATCAGCGCGCTGATGGGCAGGAAGCCCTCCACCCCGGGGGGGCGCCGCGGCAGGGCGGTCCCCTCCAGTATGGCCGAGACGAAATTATGGAACTGCAGCCCTATCAGGGCTATCAGCAGCAGGAAGGCCAGCTGCAGCGCGAAGCGCAGCTTCTGCGGCGGCTTGTTCGCCGAGGGGATGGTCGGGACCAGGAGCCTGGAGAACAGGCTGGTCCCCGGGGCTTTCTTCTGCTCCATGGGCGGCTTTACCGGTCCCGGGGCCGGGTACGGCAATGGAAAGACCGCCCCCGGGCGGGGGGCGGTCTTTTCCCGTGGCTTGACCGTTTACTTCAGGTGCTTGCCGAGTATGCCGGCCAGCTCGAACATCGTGACCTGCTTCTTGCCGCCGAAGACCTTCAGCAGCTTCTCGTCGGCGTTGATGTTGCGCTTGTTGACCTTGTCCTGCAGGCCGTTCTTCTTGATATAGTCCCAGATCTTCTTGACCGCGGTGGGGCGGGCGACGGGCTCGTTGCCGATAACGGCACCCAGGTCCGCGTCCGGCTGCATCTCTTTCATGAATTTAGGGTTCGCCATATGTGTTCTCCTTGGATAAATCCTGTTCTGCCCTAATACTACTCAAATTTGCCCGCTCAGGTCAAACCGCGGCCCTGCCGCGGAGGCGTTATACGGAGTTTCAGTGCTTGATGACTGCTATGGCCTTGCCGTTTATCAGGAAGTCGTCGTCCGGGTGCAGATAGATGGGCTCGTAGTCGTAGGAGGAGTCCGCCTTCAGTATCACCTGGCCGTTCGCCCTGTCGTCAATGAAGCGCTTTATGGTGGCCTTGTTGTCTATGATGGCCAGCACTATGTCGTTGTTGGCCGGCTCCCGCCTGCCGCTGTCTATCACCACGTAGTCGCCGTCCTCTATCTTCCTGCCGCCTATCTCGGCGCGGTTCATCGAAGAGCCGTTGGTCTTTATGGCGTACAGGCCGGCCGGGGTCGAGCGCCCCAGCAGCCGTCCCGAGACGCGCAGGAAGCCCTCGAAGTTCTGCTCGGCGTAGATAGTGGCGGGTCCGCAGTTGGCGGTGCCGACTATGGGTATGGAGAACAGCGAGGAGGCCTCCTTGAGCAGGCCGCTGGCGAGGCCGGGCAGCAGGGAAGCCTTCTCCATCAGGCCCTTGGCGCGGTCTATGGATAGGAAGCCCTTCTTCTCCAGCTGCTGCAGATGGTGCTTTATCTTCTGGGGGGACTCGGCCGGCAGGCCGATGGCCGCGGCCATCTCGCGCAGGCTGATCTGGGCGAGGTTCGTTCCCTTGGAAAGGTTGAGGAGCTTCTCTTGTATAGGGTGCATATATAAAGGATAATATATTAAAGTGCTAAAGTCAATATCTCCTTAATACTTGACAAACACGGGAAAATCCTTTATACTACAAGGGTAGTAGCTGTGAGCATGGGCTCATGGATCTTTAACAAGAAGGAGGTGTGCCATGGCTAAAGGCAAATCATTTTTGATTGGCCGAGATGCGAATACAGGCTTATTTATTCCTGTAAAAGTTGCTCGGTCCCGCCCTAGTACCACTGTTGTTGAACGCATAAAAAAGCGGAACTAGGTTGCCAGTATAGTGCGCGCGCCAGATAAAGCCCTTTGCATGCGAAGGGCTTTATCTCTTGGGAAACATCTCCAAAAGTGGACTTTACTTTTTCAGGGAAAATGTTAACATAATACATGGTGAGCGTCTGTCAGAAAAAATATTTTTTCACGATTTTTATCCCGACACGCCCTTGACGGGATGAGAGTGTAAACTATTTGCATAGGATTTAAATTACACGGAGGTTCTATATCATGGTTAACGACGAGAAGAGCAGGGCGCTGGAAGCGGCGCTGTCGCAGATAGAGAAGAGCTACGGCAAAGAGGCCATCATGAAGCTGGGCGAGCGCAGCGCCAAGATGAAGGTGGAGGTCATACCCACCGGCGCGCTGAGCCTGGACCTGGCGCTCGGAGTGGGCGGCCTGCCCCGCGGCCGCGTGATAGAGGTATACGGCCCGGAGGCTTCCGGCAAGACCACTTTGACCCTGCACGTGATAGCGCAGGCGCAGAAGAACGGCGGCATGGCCGCGTTCATAGACGCCGAGCACGCGCTGGACCCTATCTACGCGCAGAAGCTGGGCGTTGACGTGGACAACCTGCTGATCTCCCAGCCCGACTCCGGCGAGCAGGCCCTCGAGATAGCCGAGAAGCTGGTGCGTTCGGGCGCGCTGGACATCATCGTGATAGACTCGGTGGCCGCTCTCGTGCCCAAGGCCGAGATAGAGGGCGAGATGGGCGACCTGCACGTGGGCCTGCAGGCGAGACTTATGAGCCAGGCGCTGCGCAAGCTCACCTCCATCGTGGCGTCCACCAAGACGTCCGTGATGTTCATCAACCAGATCCGCCACAAGATAGGCGTGATGTTCGGCAACCCCGAGACCACGCCCGGCGGCCTCGCGCTCAAGTTCTACTCCTCCGTGCGCATGGACATCAGGAAGATAGAGACCATCAAGAAGGCCGAAGTCGTTACCGGCGCGCGCATCCGCGTGAAGGTGGTCAAGAACAAGGTCGCGCCGCCCTACCGCCAGGCCGAGTTCGAGATGGTCAACGGCGAGGGTATCTCCACCGAGGGCTGCCTGCTCGACATGGGCGTGGAGTGCGGCCTGCTGGAAAAGTCCGGCACCTGGTACATCTACAAGAGCGACCGCATAGGCCAGGGCCGCGACAACGCCAAGGACTACCTCAGGCTGCACCAGGACGTGGCGAAGGAGATAGAGACCGAGCTGCGCGCCCGGTTCATGCCCAAGCCGGCGCCGAAGCCCGCGGCCGCAGCGGCGCCCGCGCAGGAAGAGAAACCCGCGGAGAAGGCAGATAAGCGCGAAAAAGTAGCCCGCAAGTAATGCGGCCGCTGGCGGAAGATTTCTCGCGGCATCTCGGCATGGAGCGGGGCCTGGCTAAGAACACCTGCCTCGCCTATGCCGGGGACGCGGAG